>CAVZJZ010000043.1:0-48517 GCA_963775665.1 uncultured Alphaproteobacteria bacterium
GCCTCGAGATCGTCGAGGTCCATGGTGTTGCGCATGTACTGGTTTGGAGGCGTCGCGGAACGGCTGGAAGTCCCACGGACGGAGCGGCGCCCTTGGTCAGGGCGGCGTCGACCAGCCGCCGGCGGCGCTGGCTCGCCCGCACCTCCGCATCGAGCGCCGCCAGATCCCAGCGACGCGCGACCTCGTCGCGGAACGCGGCGACCTCGTCGGCATGGGCCGCCGGCGAGATTGTCGCGCTCGCCCGGATCGCGCGCGAAGGTCGTAGAGCTGGTCCGGATCGGCCGGGCGAATGGATGAATTTGACGGCGCCGCGCCGGATCATCACCAGCGGCGCGATGGCGCCCTCCGCGAGATATTCGCCGATCACTTCGTCGTGGCCGCCGCGCGCCGGCGAGGTGCGGCAGCGAGGCTCCGCCCGTCGATCGTGGCGCCCGAGCGCGGCCGCGTCGCCGCCCGCGAGCTCGACCAGCGTCGGCAGCAGGTCGACCAGCGACACCGACTCGCGCCACGCGGCGCGGCGCGAAGCGGCCGGGGCTCGCGACGATCAGCGGCACGCGGCGGCGCCCTCGAAGAAGCTCATCTTGTACCAGAGGCCGCGCTCGCCCAGCATGTCGCCGTGGTCGCGGTGAGCATGACGATCGTGTCTTCGGCGAGCCCGCTCGCTCGAGCGCCTGCATCAGGCGGCCGAGCTGGTCGTCGACATAGGAGATCGCGCCGTAATAGGCGCGGCGCGCGGCGCGGACCTGCTCCTCGGTGACCGGCTGCAGGTCCATCCGCAGACATGGCGCAGCCGCCGCGAATGCGGGTCGAGCGTCCTGGCGGGTGCGCGAGCCGCGGCATGTCGATCTCGTCGTCGCGATAGAGGTCCCAGTAGCGCTGCGGGATCGGCGAAGGGATCGTGCGGATGGGTCAACGAGGCGACCAGGCAGGAACGGCCGCCGGTCGTCGCCGCGCGCCATGTCGAAGATCGCGCGCTCGGCGGCGAAGGCGACCTCGTCGTCGAAGTCGAGCTGGTTGGTGCGCACGCAGGGCCGGCCTGCGCGACCGAGCTCATGTTGTGATACCAGCTCGGCCGCTCGTCGCGGATGGTCCCAGTCGGGCGTCCAGCCGAAGTCGGCCGGATAGATGTCGGTGGTCAGCCGCTCCTCGAAGCCGTGC
This sequence comes from uncultured Alphaproteobacteria bacterium, assembly GCA_963775665.1. Lineage (GTDB taxonomy): Bacteria > Pseudomonadota > Alphaproteobacteria > Rhizobiales > Beijerinckiaceae > Roseiarcus. The sequence goes on from CAVZJZ010000043.1 coordinate 1,159, forward strand.
AGCTGGTCGGGGCCGCAGAAATGCATCTTGCCGGAGAGGATGGTGCGATAGCCGCGCAGGCGCAGGTGATGGGCGAAGGTCGGAATGTCGGCGGCGAACTCCGCGGCGTTGTCGTAGACGCCGGTGCGCGACGGCAGCGAGCCCGGCCATGAACGAAGCGCGCGAGGGCGCGCAGAGCGGGCTGTTGCAATAGGCGCTGTCGAACACGACGCCGCTCGCGCCAGCGCCTCCATGTGCGGCGCCCGGGTCGAGCCCATGGCCGTAGATCGGCAGGAAGCGCCGGCGCCATCTGGTCGGCCATGACGATGAGGATGTTGGGCTGCTCTGGCCGGTCATCGCTCCGTTCTCGCGGCTTGCCGACAGGCCGCTTCGCCACGCTTGCGGCTGCCGGGCTTTTCCGGACGTCTTCCGGACGCCTTGCCGGCTAGCTCTCCGCGCGGACCGGGTGCAGGATCGCGCCCATTCCTTCTCGACCAGCGGCGCGAGCGCGGGTCGTAGACGACCGACCGGCCAGAGCGCGCGGAAATTGCGTCGGCGCCGCGGCCTCGGCGCTCGGCGAGGCCGGCCGCGGCCGTCGCCTCGGCGGCGACGGCGGGCCGCAGCAGGAAGTCGATCAGCGCCGTCGCCTCTATCGGATGCGGCGCGTCGCGCGGTTCGGCGAGCGCGTCGATCGCGACCGGGCCGCCCTCGCGGGGCGCGGCGTAGCGGATGTCGAGACCTTGCGCCGCCCTCGCGGCTGCGCCGCGCCGCGATGCCGGCCTGCAGCCGGGCCGCCGAAGGTGAGGCAGGCCGAGCCGCCGGCGAGCGCCCCGATCGGATCGCGCGAGGCCGGCTGCCGCACTGCCGCGCGGGCGCGATGATGAGGTCGGCCGCCGCCGTCACCTCGCGCTCGGCAGGCGCGCCGGATCGACGCCCATCAGCCGCCAGGCGGCGATGAACAGATCGTCGCGCGAATCGGGCAGCGCGACGCCGCAGGGCGCGAGCTTGCCGGCGACATTCGGCGCGAGCGCGGCGGCCCAGGAGTTCGGCGCCGCGCCGAGCAGCGCGGGAGCCTTGCCGGCATCGTAGAGGAGTCCGGTCGGCGACCAGCCCCAGGCGAGCGCAAAGCCGCCGGGATCGTAGGCCGCGAGCTTGGCGGCGACCGCGGCGCGATGCCCTGGCGTTCGGGCACCGCGCCTCGGTCGATCTTGCGGAGCTTTCCGCGCGAGGCGCGACGCTGAGCTCCGGGCCCGGGCAGGATGACGACGTCATAGGGACCGTCCTTCAGCATCCGCGGGCATCGGCCGGATCGCCGTAGGCGTCGTAGGCGACCGCGACGCCCGCTCTCCCGCTCGAACTCCCGCAGCGTTTTCGCCGTGAAGGCGCCCGACGGCGCGAGCAGGCGCACGATCTTCGGCGCGGGCGCGGGAGGCGGCGCGAACGGCGACGCCGCGGAGTTGAGCGCGACGGGGCCGAGCGCGACCGCTGCGGCGGCGAAGAGCGCGGTCAACATGGCGCCGGCGTCTTCGCCGGTTCAGCAGGGCGCAGACCCGCGGCAGGCATGGCCTCGAACAGGCTGGCGCAGATCTCAGCGAAGACCGAATTCATTGCGGGCGGTTTGTCTCCGGCCAGAACAGGCCGTCTTGGGTAGGCGGCGGGCGCCGCTGGGTCAAGCATTCGCGGCGCGCCAGACAAGGCTCCGATCCGAGGATTGACCGGCCGAAGGTCACACCGCGCGGGAATGGCGCGGCTTCCCGGCGTCCTGGCTCAGATAGGCGTCGAACAGGGCCGCGATTGAGCGGACGAACGGCCGCCCGGCCTCGGTGACCGCGATTCGGCGGCCATCCCAGTCCGCAAGGCCGTCTTCAACAAATCGAGCGATTCCTGCCGACGCCGCGGCCTTCAAAGCTTGAGGATCCGCGTCATGTTCGCCCGCGATTGCGTCGAGATCGACTTCGAGGTCGCACATCACCCGCTCGATCACGTCGCGCCGCAGCCGGTCGTCCGGCGTCAGGGCGACGCCCCGCACGGTGGCGAGGCGATCGGCGGCGATCTCCTTGGCGTAGGCCGCGGCGGTCGGCGCGTTCTGCACGTAGCCCTGCGGCAAGGAGCCGATGGAGCTCGCGCCAAACCCGATCAGCGCCGGCGCGGCGTCGGTCGTATAGCCCTGAAAACTCCGCTTCAGCCGGCGCGCGGCCGCCGCCTTGGCCATGGCGTCGCCCGGCAACGCATAGTGATCGAGGCCGACCGCGACATAACCGCCTTCCTGCGTCAGGACGCGGTGAATGGCGTTGAGCTGGGCGAACCGCTCGACCGGCCCCGGCAACGTGTCCTCCGGGATCAGCGTCTGGTGGCGTTTCATCCAGGGCACATGGGCGTAGCCGAAGACGGCGACCCGGTCGGCCTTGAGGTCGAGTGAGCGCCGCGCGGTCCGGGCGACGCCCTCGGCCGTTTGCAGCGGCAAGCCGTAAATGAGGTCGAGATTGAGCGAGCCGACGCCGAGCGCCCGCGCCGCATCGGCGCAGGCCTCAGTCTCCTCGTAGGACTGCTCGCGGCCGATCGCCCGCTGGACTGCCGGCTCCAGGTCCTGAACGCCGAGACTGATCCGGGTCACGCCCATCGCGCCCAGCGCCTCGCGGCGGTCGGGCGGCAGGGAGGTCGGATCGATCTCGATGGCGATCTCCGCGTCCTTCGCGAAGGCGAAGCGCTCCTTCAGCCTGTCCATGATCGCGACCAGGCAATCGCCGGGCAGCGAGGTCGGCGTGCCGCCGCCCCAGTGGACATGCGAGACGGCCGCCCGGCGCCCGATCAGCGCCGCCACATGATCGATCTCGCGCAGCAGCATCGCCGCGTAGGCGCGATGCGAGGATTCCAGCCTGACGACCGCAGTGTTGCAGCCGCAGTAGAGGCAGAGCCGGTCGCAGAACGGCACATGCAGATAGAGCGACAGGGTTGTTTCGGCGGGCAGGTCCGCAAGCCAGCGCGCATAGACGCTCGGGCCGATCGCCGGAGAAAAATGCGGCGCCGTCGGGTAGCTCGTGTATCGCGGAACCCGGCCGTCGTAGCGGGCGATGAGCCGAGCGACCTCCGCCTCGGCGGGTTGCGCGCTCGCGACCGCAGTCTTAACGGTGGACATGAGCGAAAAACCTAAAGCTCCCGAGCGTCTTTGCCAATAGATTGGGCTGGATCTTCAGCCGGACCCCGATGCGGCGCGTTGACGCGGGCGCCGGTTGCGGCGCGTCGGCGGTCGGGAGATACCATGACGGCCTGACCCCGGAGAAAGCGCCAATGAACCATCATGCGCAGTTCTATATCGGCGGCCGCTGGGTCGATCCGGCGGAGCCTGCCGCGCTCGAGGTCATCGATCCGTCGACGGAGCAGCCCTTTACGGCCATCTCGCTCGGCTCGAAAGCCGACGTCGATCGCGCAGTCGGCGCCGCAAGGGCAGCCTTCGCCGATTTCTCGCGGACGTCGCGGGAGAGCCGCCTCGGTCTGCTGCGCCGGATTCTCGACTGCTACAATGAGCGGTCGGAGGATCTGGCGCAGGCCGTCTCGCAGGAGATGGGCGCGCCCCTGACCTTCGCCCGCGAGGCGCAGGTCTGGGCCGGGCGGGTGCATCTCGAAGCGACGATCGAGGCGCTCGAGGCCTATGAATTCAGCCGGCTCAAGGGAACCAGCCTTATCGTCAAGGAGCCGATCGGGGTCGCGGCGCTCATTACCCCCTGGAACTGGCCGCTCAACCAGATCGTCTGCAAAGTCGCGCCGGCATTGGCGGCCGGCTGCACCGTGGTGCTGAAGCCGAGCGAGATCGCGCCGATCAGCGGGATCGTCTTCGCCGAAATCGTCGACGCGGCGGGCGCGCCGGGCGGCGTTTTCAATCTCCTCAACGGGACAGGGGCCGCTGTCGGGCAGGCGATGGCCGGCCACCCGGACGTCGACATGGTTTCTTTCACCGGTTCGACCCGCGCGGGAATCATGGTCGCCAAGACGGCCGCCGACACGGTCAAGCGGGTTGCGCAGGAGCTCGGCGGCAAGTCTCCGAACATCATTCTGCGCGACGCGGACTTCGAGGCCGCGGTTCGAGCCGGGGTCGCGGCCTGTTTCTCCAACAGCGGTCAGTCCTGCGACGCGCCGACACGGATGCTCGCGCCAGCCGAGCGGCATGAGGAGGCCCTCCGCATCGCCGCCGAAGTCGCCGACGGACTTAAGGTCGGCGATCCGCGAGATCCGGGCGTCGATCTTGGCCCGGTCGTGAGCCAGACCCAGTTCGACAAGATCCAGCGCCTGATCGAAGCCGGCATCCGGGATGGCGCCCGGCTCGTCGCCGGCGGTCCGGGACGTCCGCCCGGGCTCAATCGGGGCTACTATGTTCGCCCGACCGTGTTCGGCGGCGTCAGGCCCGGCATGACGATCGAGCGCGAAGAGGTGTTCGGGCCGGTGCTCGCGGTGATGAGCTACGAAGACGAGGACGAGGCCGTGCGGATCGCCAACGACACCGTCTACGGCCTTGCAGCCTATGTGTCGTCGTCCAACATCGACCACGCGCGGGCGGTCGCGGCGCGGCTGCGGGCCGGCACGGTCAATATCAACTATCCCGCCTGGGACATCCGCGCCCCGTTCGGCGGCTTCAAGCAGTCGGGCAACGGGCGCGAATACGCCGACTTCGGCATCGACGACTATCTCGAGCTCAAGGCGGTGGTCGGCTACGGCGGGTGACCATGCCCCCCTCTTTTGTCCTGCTATCCGGCAATCCGAAAGAACGATACGGATCCAATATGTTCACCCTCGACGAGCTTGCCGAAACCATCGCCCAGCGAGCGGGCGCGAGCGCGCAGGCCTCCTACACCCGGAGCCTTCTCGACAAGGGCGCGGCGCATTGCGCCCGCAAGTTCGGCGAAGAGGCGATCGAACTGACGATCGCCGCCGCGGCCGAGGACGAGACGCCGTCCGCGCGGAGGCGGCCGACGTGCTCTATCATCTGCTCGTCGTGCTGCGCGCGCGCGGCGTGCCGTTCGCGTCCGTCATGAGCGAACTCGAAGGCCGCACCCGGCAGAGCGGACACGCGGAGAAGGCGTCCCGCAAGGCCTGACGGACGGCCGAGCGCCAAGAGGTTGTCATGGATCGTGAAGTCGCCGGCCGCCTGCTCGAATCGCCTTTTCGACGCTTCACGCGCGACGAATGGGCGCAACTGCGCGCCGACACGCAGCTCACGCTCACCATCGACGATCTGCGCAAGCTGCAGTCGAACTCACGACCCGATCTCGCTCGACGAGGTCGTCGCGATCTATCTGCCGCTGTCGCGGCTGCTCGCGCTCTATGTCGCGGCGACGCAGGGGCTGTTCAAGGCGACGCAGCGGTTCCTCGGCGCGACCGACGGCAAGGTGCCCTACATCATCGGCGTCGCCGGCTCGGTCGCGGTCGGCAAGTCGACGACCGCGCGCGTGCTGCAGGCGCTGCTGACGCGCTGGCCGAACACGCCGAAGGTGCAGCTCGTCACCACCGACGGCTTCCTGCATCCCAACGCCGAGCTGATCCGGCACGGCATCATGGACCGCAAGGGCTTTCCCGAGAGCTACGACGGGACGGCGCTGATCCGCTTTCTCTCTGCGGTGAAGGCGGGACAGCGCAATGTGGCGGCGCCGGTCTATTCGCACCTCACCTACGACATCGTGCCGGGCGAGACGATCATCGTCGACCGGCCCGACATCCTCATCGTCGAGGGCGTCAACGTGCTGCTGCCGAACCGCCTGCCGCGCGACGGCAAGGAGATTCCCGTTCGTTTCCGATTTCTTCGACTTCTCGGTGTTCCTTGACGCGGACGAAGCCTTGCTGGAGCAATGGTACATCGAGCGCTTCATGCGGCTGCGCGACACGGCCTTCCGCGATCCGCGCAGCTATTTCCGCCAATACGCCGATCTCGACGACGCGGAGGCGGAGGCGACCGCGCGCACGATCTGGCGGCGCATCAACCTCGTCAACCTGCACGAGAACATCCTGCCGACGCGCCCGCGCGCCGACCTCCTGCTGACCAAGGGCGCGAGCCACCGCATCGAGGAAGTGGCGCTGCGCAAGCTGTGAGGAGGACGATGCGACCTTGGACCTCGGCCGCCGTCGGGCTCGCTCTCGCCCTTCTGGCTGTCGCGCCGGCCGGAGCCGAAGCCCCGCCGGCTTGCGCGGGCAAGGACCTGGCTGCTCCGGCTGGACTTGCTGAGGCGAGGGCGAAGCGCGCGGACGATCTCGTCAACGCTGACGGCCTCTTGTGGCGGATCGACAGGCCGGGTCTCGCGCCGTCCTATCTCTACGGCACGATCCATTCGACCGACGCCGCCGCTCTCGCCATGGCGGGACGGGCGGCAGAGCGAATCGGGGGCGCGAAAGTCGTCGCGACGGAGCTTGGATCGACTGGACGCGGTCGAGAAGGCCAATGCCGGCGCGTCGGCGATCGCCAAGGCGCTCGATCGCGATCACGACACGTTCGAGGGCGTGCCGGCGAAGGACCGCGAGGACGTCGAAAAGTTTGTGGCCGCCTCGGGCTACCCGAGCGAACTTCGCCCATCACCTGAAGCTTTGGTTTCTCGCGATCCTGACCGCGACGCCGCCGTGCGAGGCGCAGCGGCAGGCGAAAGGTCTGCCGGAGGTCGACCAGTTTCTGGCTGAAACCGCAAGGACTTCCGGCGTCAAGGTGATCGGGCTCGAAACGGCTGCGGAGCAGATCGATGCGATCTCGGCGATGCGGCCGGAGATCGCCGTGACGCTGCTGACTGTCGCCGCGCGCGAGCCCGATCTCAGCGACGACGTCTATGCGACCATGTTGCGACTCTACCACGACAGCCGCCCGGCGGAGATCCTGCCGGTCACCGATGCGATCGGCGGCATGAGCGAGGACGAGCGCGCGGCCGAGGACGAATTCGTCCGCCTGCTGCTTGCGGACCGCAACGCCACGATGGCCGAACGCGCGGCGCCGCTGCTGGAGAAGGGCGGCGCCTTCATCGCCGTCGGGGCGCTGCATCTTCCGGGCAAGGACGGCCTCATCGAGCGCTTCCGCGCGCTGGGCTACACCGTCGCGAAGGAATGGTGAACGTCACTCGCCGTAGGGCGTCCAGATGTTCTTGACCTGGGTCGCGCGGCGGAGGAACTCGCGGCCTTCGGCCCGAGACCAGTCGACGGCGGAGGACGCGGCCCAGGTCGCCTTCAGATTGCCAGCCGAAAGGGCTTCGACCTTCGCCGCGCCCGAGGGGTCGCCGACATACCAGAGCGCGTCGACGCCATCATGCTCGGCGAGCGTCGCTGCGAGCGCGTTCGCTTCCCCGGTCACGATATTGACGACGCCTGCAGGAACATCCGAGGTGTCGAGCACCGAGTAGAGATCGGTCGCGCTCAAGGGATGGAGAGACGACGGGACGACGACGACGCAATTGCCCATCGCGATCGCCGGCGTCACGAGCGAGACGAACGCCAGCAGCGGCGCTTCGTCCGGGCAGACGATCCCCATCACCCCCCAGGGCTCGTTCATCGCCAGCGTGACGAAACGCGAGCGCGTCGCGTGGACGGCGCCATCGAACTTGTCGGCGAAGCCGGCGTAGAAGAAGGCGCGGCGGATCGATGCTTCGACCTCGGCCTTGGCAACTCGAACTGAAGCGCCCGTCGTGTTCCGCAGGCGCAGCGCGAACTCGTCGGCGCGCGCGCTCAAATTCTCCGCGACGTAATAGAGAACCTGCGCCCGGTTATGGGCGGTCGCCGCGCCCCAGGACGTGGCCTTGGACGCGGCCTCGACCGCGTTGCGAATGTCCTTTCGGTTGCCAAAGCCGGCCAATCCGACCTCGCGGCCCCGCGGATCGAGCACCGCATAGCTATAGCCGGAGTCGGGGCGCGCCTGCTTACCCCCTACGTATAGTTTGGCCGTACGATCGAGGGAGCCAATTTCAGCGGAGGGGTTGAGCCCAGGCGAAGCGGTCAAAGGCGCCTGCCTGGGCACGTAGGGCTTGCCCGTCCGCGTCTCGACAGCCCGGTACTCGGCCATGCCCTCGCGCCCTCCCTCGCGGCCGAAGCCGCTCTCGCGATAGCCGCCGAACCCCGACGCCGCGTCGAACTGATTGGTCGAATTGATCCAGACGACTCCGGCCTTGATCCTGGCGGCGACTTCGAAGGCGCGGTTGACGTTCTCGGTCCAGACGGAAGCCGCAAGCCCGTATCGCGTGTTGTTGGCGAGCGCGACCGCCTCGTCCGGGGTGCGGAAGGTCGTGGCCACAAGGACCGGGCCGAAGATCTCCTCGCGCGCGAGGACCGACGCCGGTTCGACGCCGGTGACGAGGGTCGGCGGATAGAAGCAGCCTCGATTGGGGAGCGCGTCGTCGGCGCGCCAGAATTCGAGCCCCTCCTCGGCGCCTTCGCGCATCAGACCCTCGATGCGCTCGAGTTGCACCGGCGCCACGATCGCGCCGACGTCGGTCGACTTGTCCAGCGGATCGCCGACCCTGAGCTTCGCCATGCGGGCTCGCAGCTTCGCATAGATCGCGTCGGCGATTCCTTCGGCCGCCAGCAGGCGCGACCCCGCGCAGCAGACCTGCCCCTGATTGAACCAAATCGCGTCGACCACGCCCTCGACCGCGCTGTCGAGATCGGCGTCCTCGAACACGATGAACGGCGATTTGCCGCCGAGTTCTAGCGAGAGCTTCTTGCCAGTTCCGGCGGTGGCTTTCCGGATGGCGCGGCCGACTTCGGTCGAGCCGGTGAAGGCGATCTTGTCGACGTCCGCGTGGGCGACCAGCGCCGCGCCGGTCGCGCCGTCGCCGGTGACGATGTTGACGACGCCCGGAGGCAAGCCCGCCTCGACGCAGATTTCCGCAAAGGCCAGCGCGGTCAACGGGGTGTATTCGGCAGGCTTCAGCACGACCGCGTTGCCGGCGGCGAGCGCAGGCGCGATCTTCCACGCGAGCATCAGGAGCGGGAAGTTCCACGGAATGATCTGTCCGCAGACGCCGACCGGCCGCGTGCCCGGAAATTCGCTCTCGATCAGCGAGGCCCAGCCGGCGTGATGATAGAAATGGCGCGCGACAAGCGGGATGTCGATGTCGCGCGACTCGCGGATCGGCTTGCCGTTGTCGATCGTCTCGAGGACCGAGAGAAAGCGCTCGCGCTTCTGAACGTGCCGGGCCAGCGCGTAGAGATGCTTCGCCCGCTCGTGGCCGGAGAGCGCGGACCATTTCGACTGCGCCCTGCGGGCTGCGGCGACGGCTGCGTCGACATCGGACGGCGAGCCCTGCGTCGCGCGCGCGATGCGTCTCGCCGGTCGCGGGGTTGAACACATTGAAGAGCGCGCCGGGCTTCGTGAACCGGCCGTTGATCAAGAGGCCGAAGCCGCCCTTGTGGCGATCGAGCCAGGCTGTCGCATGCTCGCTGCTTTCGGGCGAAGGGCCATAGTCCATCGTGCGCAGAATGTCCTTGATCAGGGCCATCGGTCCCTCACGCCATCGCGTGGCGATACGCCGCGGAATAGCGGCCGGTCGCATAATGGTCGAGCTGCCGCTCGATGTCGGTGAGAAGTCCGCTCGCGCCGATGCGGAAGAGGTCGGGCTGCATCCACGGCAGGCCGAGCTCCTCCTTCATGAGGATCAGCCAGGCCAGCGCGTCCTTGGCGGCGCGCAGCCCCCCCGCCGGCTTGAAGCCGATATCGACGCCGGCGCGCTCGCGATAATCGCGCAGCGCCCGCACCATCACGAGGCTCACCGGCAAGGTCGCGTTGACGTCCTCCTTGCCCGTCGAGGTTTTGATGAAGTCGGCGCCCGCCTGCATGGCGACCACGCTTGCGGCATAGACGTTGCGCAACGTCTTGAGGTCCCCCGTGCCGAGGATCGCCTTCAGATGAGCCGCCCCGCAGGTCTCGCGCATCGCGGCGACCTCGTCATGGAGCGCGGTCCAGTCGCGGCCGAGCACATGGGCGCGGGTGATGACGATGTCGATCTCGCGCGCCCCTTCGCCGACGGCGTAGCGGATCTCCTCGAGACGCAGCTTGAGCGGGGTGAGGCCCGCGGGGAATCCGGTCGCAACGGAGGCGACAGGGATCCCCGAGCCTTCGAGGGCCCGGACCGCGGGCGCGACCATCGTCGGATAGACACAGACCGCGCCGACGGTCGGGGGCTCATCGGCGAGGCCAAGGGCTGCGAGGAGGTCGTCGCTCAACGGACGCCTCGCCTTGGCGCAAAGGCGCCGCACCCGCTCGGGCGTATCGTCGCCCGCGAGCGTCGTGAGGTCGATGCAGGTCAAGGCCTTCACGAGCCACGCGGCCTGGTATTCCTTCTTGACGGAGCGGCGGGTCGTCAGCGTCGCGGCTCGGCGCTCGACGGCGCTGGCGTTGACGCCGACGCTCTCGAACCAGTCGGGGTCGAGCGGCGCGCCGGGATTACGGGGCCGGTTGTGGCCCTCCAACTTGTCCCTGATCTGATCCATGGCGCGCGCCTCGCGCTTCTGCGGCAGGGAGCCAAACTGTCACGAACGTCGGACGAAAGACAAGGGCCGCCGCGCGGGCGGCCAGTGGGGCGTCTAGCATCGGCTGCACTTTTGTCCGCGCACAGGCGATATCAGCGGGTTAGGCGCCTTTTTCTGTCCCTCACGTCCCTCACAACTCCCAAGCCGGCGGCCCGCCCGCTTACGCCAACCTCCAGGGCGGGCGGATCGAAATCCGCCACGGCGGAAAAAATAGCCAAGCCAGTCGGAAGAAGATCAAAATCACGCGAGACCTAATACCAAATCAACTCCTTCACGAGTTTAGACTTTCAAAAGCAATAGGTGCCAAATACGGCGACGGAGTCAAACCTATTACCTTCGTTGTACCAGAATGTATCAGAGGCTTGCGGCGCGATCATATGATTGTCGGCGCTATTCTTGCTTCGCTGGATGCAATACCAAGCGCACAAGACCGAAGGCGACACCGTATTACCACAATGTAGCCTTTGCTGCGCCGCAACATTAAGTCTAAGCTATGTCCGCTCAGTCAGGAAGGCGGCCGGGGGGTCGGATCGCCATCGCACTGGGTTGGGGTGCTCGCCATGAAGCACGTCGTCATCATCGCCGTTGCGAGCGTCGCAGTTGCGGAGCTCCTGAGCACGTCCGTATCCGAGCCGGCGGCCTGGGCAGTGGTGCTGGCCGGGATCGCGGGGTCGGGCTTTATCGGCCGGCGCCGGACAAAGAAATCGATCGAGCTCGAAGACGAAACGCCGCGCTGAACAGGCAGGGCAGAGCGCCAAGCTAGGCTATCCGTCGGAGCCTCGGGTCGGTCGCAGCGCTGATGCGCTCCGCGGACGGCGCATCCTTGCGGCAGGCAGGCGTCAACTCTTCGTTTGATACGGTTGACAGTCGGCGGGTTACTGTGTATACGTCTATTATCTAACGGCTCCAGTATTATCTGACGCGACAGTGGGGAAAGCCATCATAAAGTCGACACAGGCTGGGCAGGGTTAGAGTCCCTTCACGTTCTGTATAGGCTTGAATGTTCATGAGCGCGGCGTCCAGCAGACTGGCGCGCTCCAGCGAATTTTCGTGTTCTTCTATTCGATAGCTCTCGAGCGATCGATCGATGGATACGCCGCCATCGGGGACAGTCGGCGAAATCTTGTGGAAGGGAACGAAGCCATGAGACCATATGCATCGCTAATGGCGGGCGCCGCGCTCGCCGCCGCCGTGACACTCGCCGGGCCGGCAGGGGCGTTAACATTCAGCAACGATTTCAGCGACCCGAGCTGGAACGGGAATGCGAGCGCGCTGGCTGCGGCGGAGATCGCCGTTCCCAACGCGGAGCAGATCCTCTCCGCGCTGTTCACCAATCCCGGCAACGTCACGATCTCATTCATCGCGGATCCGACCACGGGCGGCGCGTGGGACTCGCCTTATGGCTACTTTCCCCTGAGCTACAGCGACGTCGTGACGATGCTGTCGAACCACTCGGCCGCCCATCCCGAGAACACGGCCCTGGCCACTTCGGTCGCCAATCTGTCACCGCCGCCGCCCTGTCCCACCTGTGAGTTCCCAGACAATCCGTTCTTCGTGCCACAACAGGAGTACATGGCCCTGACGGGCGCGGCCAGCGGCCTTGGGGACACGATCGGCATCGGCACCCAGACGACCTGGGATCCCAACCAGACCGACGGCATCACTTCGGGCGAAGGGGACCTCACCGGCGTGATGCTGCACGAGATCACCCATGACTTGGGGCGGGTCGACTATTCGTTCGCCGGCAACCCGGTGCTGACACCGATGAATCTCGATCGCTACACCTGCGGCACGACCTCGCACACGACGTCGCCGGACAACGCCTGCTTCTCCATCGACGGCGGCCTCACCGACATCAACCAGTTCTCCCCCACGTCCGATACCGGTGACTGGCTGACCACCAGCTGCAACAGCCCCGGCGACTCGTTCAACGCCTTCTTCTGCTATGGCCAGTTGCTGCAATTGACGGCCGGGGACATCACCCAGATGAATGCGCTCGGCTGGGACCCCTTCTCGTCGTCGGTCCCGGAACCGGCCACCTGGGCCCTGCTTGGGCTGGGCTTTGTCGGGCTCGGCCTCGTCCGCGGCGTCCGGCGGTCAGGGCCTCGGACCGCTTCGATCTGATACGGCGGTCGTGAGCAAAGTCTGATGCAAGGCGGGGAGATGACCCGCCTTGCGTCGCGCGACGGCGACGCATTCGATCGCATTTGACATCCCCGCACCGCGCGCCTAAAGACCGCGCCTTCGTCAGGCTCCAGCCTCGTCGATCAAGCCGTCCGATCCCTTGAGATCGGCGGTCCCCGCCCGGCAGCGCGTCGCGCCCCCGGGCGCGATCGGCGTTGGCTTGGAGCGAGTGGCGATATGGCGAATAGCGAATAGATAAGCGCGACGAATTATGCCGCACTCTCCATTCGCTGCTCGCCAGTCGTCCAAAAGGAGCGTTTCATGTTCGAGAGCCTGTCCGAAAAGCTCTCCGGCATATTGGATAAGCTGACCGGCCGCGGCGCCCTCTCGGAAGAGGACGTCAACGCCGCGATGCGCGAAGTGCGGCGCGCGCTCCTCGAGGCGGACGTCGCGCTCGAGGTCGTGCGCTCCTTCGTCGACCGCGCCCGCACCAAGGCGGTCGGCGCCGCCGTCGTCAAGTCGGTCAAGCCCGGGCAGATGGTCGTCAAGATCGTCCACGACGCGCTCATCGAGACGCTCGGCGGCGATTCCCAGGCGATCGACCTCAATGCGCCGGCCCCGGTCGCGATCATGCTGGTCGGCCTGCAGGGCGCGGGCAAGACCACCACCGCCGCCAAGATCGCCAAGCGCCTCGCCGAACGCGACAGGCGAAAAGTGCTGATGGCCTCGCTCGACGTCAAGCGCCCGGCCGCGCAGGAGCAGCTCGCGGTGCTGGGTCAGCAGGTCGGCGTCGACACGCTGCCGATCATTCCGGGCCAGGACCCGGTCGACATCGCCAGACGCGCCGAAACCGCCGCGCGCCTCCAGGGCTACGACGTCGTGCTGCTCGACACCGCCGGGCGCACCCATATCGACGAGCCGCTGATGCAGGAGATGGCGGACATCCGCGACGCCGTCCGGCCGCACGAGGTCCTCCTGGTCGCCGACGCGCTGACCGGCCAGGACGCGGTCAATCTCGCCAAGCACTTCAACGAGCGGGTCGGCCTCACCGGCATCGTGCTGACCCGCATGGATGGCGACGGGCGCGGCGGCGCGGCCCTCTCCATGCGCGCGATCACCGGTAAGCCGATCAAGCTGCTCGGCGTCGGCGAGAAGATGGACGCGATCGAGGATTTCCATCCCGCGCGCCTCGCCGACCGGATCCTCGGCATGGGCGACATCGTCTCGCTGGTGGAGAAGGCGGCGCAGTCGATCGACGCGGCGCAGGCGGCCAAGATGGCCGAGAAGATGCGCAAGGGCGTCTTCGACCTCAACGACCTCTCCGAGCAGCTGGCGCAGATCGAGAAGCTCGGGGGCATGGGCGGCATCATGGGCATGCTGCCGGGAGTCGCCAAGATCAAGGATCAGCTCGCGTCCGCCAATCTCGACGACAAGTTCGTCGGGCGGCAGCGCGCGATCATCTCCTCGATGACTCCGCTCGAACGGCGCAACCCCGACCTCTTGAAGGCTTCGCGCAAGAAGCGCATCGCGGCCGGCGCGGGCGTCACCGTCGAGCTCGTCAACCGGCTGCTCAAGCAACACCGGCAGATGGCCGACATGATGAAGATGATGGGCGGGCCCAACGCCAAGCGCGGCATGATGGGCAAGCTCGGGCAGATGATGGGCATGGGCGGGGGCATGGCGATGCCGACCCCCGAGCAGATCGAGGCGATGCAGAAGCAGATCGGCGGCGGCGCGCCGCCGACGGGCATGCCTCCCGGACCGCCCGGGATCCCCGCCGCCCCGCCGCCCGGCGCCTTCAACCTGCCGCCGCAATTCCCCGGCCTCGGCGGCGGCCCGAGGTTGCCGGGCTTGGGCGGCGGCTTCAATCCGTTCGGGAAGAAGAAGTGATACCCGTCCTTGAGACGGAGCGGCTAAGGCTGCGCGGGTGGCGGGAAGACGATTTCGAGCCCTTTGCCGAAGTCTACGCCGACCCTAAGGACGCCCGCTTCATTGGCGGCGTGCATTCGCGCGACGATGCGTGGCGCCGCATGGCTTGCTATATGGGCCACTGGCTCCTTCGGGGTTATGGGCACTGGGTTCTGGAAGACAAGAGCACGGCTGCATTTGCTGGCTGGGCGGGTTTGTGGTCGCCTGAGGGTTTCCCGGGCCGAGAGGTGGCTTGGACGATCATGCCTGCGATGCGCGGGCGTGGGCTCGCGCAGGAAGCCGGACGGCGCATCCGCGCCTTTGCCTACGAAACGCTCCAATGGGACAGCGCCATCAGTCTCATCCATCTCGACAACGCAGCGTCGATCCGCGTCGCTGAAAAACTTGGCGCGACCTTCGAACGCGCGCTCCCGTTCCGCGGGGAGGATTGCGCGATCTATCGCCATCCACCGGCGCGAAACTCTGCCTCAATCCAAGTCATGCAGCACTGAAAGGAAACCGGAAATGTCCCTCAAGATCCGCCTGTCCCGTGGGGGCGCGAAGAAGCGCCCGTTCTACCGCATCGTCGTCGCCGACGCGCGCATGCCGCGCGACGGCCGCTTCGTCGAGAAGATCGGCACCTTCGATCCCCTGAAGGCCAAGGACGACGCGAGCCGGCTTGTGCTCGACCAGGAGAAGGCCAAGGCCTGGCTCGCCAAGGGCGCCCAGCCGACCGACCGCGTGCTGCGCCTGCTCGACGGCCTCGGCCTCGCCAAGCGCTCCGCCCACAGCAATCCGGAGAAGGCCAGGCCGAAGAAGAAGGCGCAGGAGCGCGCCGCCGCGGCTGAAGCCGCCGCCGCCAAGGCTGCCGCAGCCGCCGCGGCCTGACCGCGGCCGAATCCGTCATGCGCCCGGACCGCCCCATCCTCGTCGGCGTGTTCGGCGCGCCGCAAGGGGTCAGCGGCGAGATCCGGGTCAAATCCTTCACCCGCGACCCGAAGGCGATCGGCGCCTATGGGCCGCTCGCTGACATGAAGGGCGGACGCATCTTCGCCTTCGAGAGCCTGCGCGCGCTCAAGGACGACATGCTGGTCGTCAGGGTGAAGGGCCTTGAGTCGCGCGAGGCCGCCGCCGCGCTGACGGGGGTCGAACTCTTCGCCCGCCGCGACCGGCTGCCGCCGCCGAGCGAGGACGAATTCTACTACGCCGACCTCATCGGCCTCGAGGCGGTGACCGCGACGGGCGAAAAGCTCGGCCGCGTCGTGACCGTGAGCAATTACGGGGCGGGCGACATCCTGGAGATTGCGCCCGAGGACGGCGGCGAATCGCTGCTCGCGCCATTCACCAAAGCCGTCGCGCCGGTGATCGATTTCGAGACCGGGCGCATCGTGATCGAGCCGCCCGGGGAGATTGCCGGCGGGCCCGACGCGCCCTAAGATCGCTCGACTGCGCCGCCGGTCGCGTGACCATGGGCGGGCGCTTCGAGGAGCCGCATCGGATGACGCACGCCCCTTCTGACAGCTCCATTCCGTCGAGGCCGACGGCAGAGCCTTCGCGCCGCGACCTTCTCTATCTGACGACCGGCGCGGTCGGCGCGGTCGGGATCGCCGCGACGATCTGGCCGTTCATCGACCAGATGAATCCGGACGCAGCGACGATCGCGGCGGCGGGCCCGGTCGACATCGATATCAGCCAGATCCAGGAGGGGCAGCGGCTCGTCACCCTTTGGGCCGCGCGGCCGGTCTTCGTCGTCCACCGGTCGAAGTCCGCGCTCGACACCTTGCGCGATCCAAAGCTGCTGTCGCAGTTGCGCGATCCCAATTCGGATGAAATGCAGCAGCCGGAATATTCCAAGAACTGGAGCCGCTCGATCAAGCCCGAATTCCTGGTCGTGGTCGGCATCTGCACCCATCTCGGCTGCGTGCCGCTGTTCGACCCGCAGCCCGATCCGACCAACCCCGCGCCCGACTGGCTCGGCGGATTCTTCTGCCCCTGCCACGGGTCGAAATACGATCTCGCCGCCCGGGTGTTCCAGGGCGTCCCCGCGCCCTACAACCTTCCTGTGCCGCCCTATCATTTTCCGGACGACAAGACGCTGCGCGTCGGCGAGAACCCGCCGGGGCAGACTTGGGATTTCAATTCGATCCTGGCGGTGTGAGTTGCCGAGCGGCGCCCACGAGTGTATGCTGATGTGTACAAACGCGCACGCGAGGAATGGAGATGACGTCGTCCACCTTCACCATTCGAGTCGATGAAGCCGACAAGGCCCGGCTGGAGGCGCTCGCCCGCAGTACTGGGCGTAGCCGGTCGTTTCTTGCAGCCGAGGCGATCTCCGAATATCTCGCTGTCAATGAATGGCAGATTGCCGCGACGCGGGCGGCGATGGGCTCGCTCGATCGCGGCGAACGCATCGCCCACGAATCTGTGCGGAACTGGGTCGAGTTCCTGGGGGGCCGAGGACGAGCTTGACCGTCCGAGCGCGCGAAGAGCTTGAGACTTTTCTGGTCGCCTCAGGCGCTTGAGGACCTCGGAGATTTGCGCGAATTCATCGAGCGTGACGACCCGACCGCGGCGCGCAAGACTGCGCTTCGCATCGTCGAGGCGGTCGAGACGCTGATCCCCGCCAATCCGAAAGTTGGTCGGCCGGGCCGAGTGTCGGGAACGCGGGAGCTCGTCATCGCCCGTACACCTTTCATCGTCCCCTATCGCCTTCGCGAGGGAACGATCGAGGTGTTGCGGGTTTTCCATGGCGCGCGCCGCTGGCCCGATCGGCTGTGAAGGAGCGCTGCATAACCGCGACGCCGGCAAGGGGCTTCCATGTTTCGCGCAACCGTCCTCACCCTCTTCCCCGCCATGTTCCCCGGGCCCCTCGGCCAGTCGTTGGCGGGCGAAGCGCTGGCGAAGGGGCTCTGGTTGCTGGAGGCGCGCGACATCCGCGAGCACGGGCATGGGCGCCATCGCGCGGTCGACGACACGCCGGCCGGCGGCGGTCCCGGCATGGTGATGCGCGCCGACGTGCTGGCCGCGAGCTTCGACGCCGCCGTGGCGCGGGACGACCTCCGCCCGCGCCTCATCATGAGCCCGCGCGGCAGGCCGTTCACCCAGGCGCTGGCGCGCGCCTACGCGACGGAGCCGGGCCTCGTGATCGTCTGCCCGCGCTTCGAGGGCGTCGACGAGCGCGTTATCGAGTCGCGCGGCCTCACCGAAATCTCGATCGGCGACTACGTGCTATCGGGTGGCGAGATCGCCGCGCTGACGATCCTCGACGCCTGCGTGCGGCTGATCCCCGGCGTGATGGGCAAGGAGGCCTCGGCGCATGAGGAGAGTTTCGAGTCCGGCCTGCTCGAATATCCGCACTATACGCGGCCGCGTGAGTTCGAAGGCCGGGCCATTCCCGAGGTGCTCATCTCGGGCGACCACGCCAGGATCGCCAAATGGCGGCGCGCCGAGGCGGAGCGGATCACGCGGGAGAGACGGCCGGAGCTCTGCCTCCCTTCCCCCGCAAAGGGCGTCGAAAGACGCCCGTCTCACGACGGCTGTGCCGGAGAAGGGGTCTAGCGCGTCGGCACCGGGTGCTCGCCGCGGTAGTCGTAGAAGCCGCGCTGCGTCTTGCGGCCGAGCCAGCCGGCTTCGACATATTTCACCAGAAGCGGACACGGGCGGTATTTCGAATCCGCCAGGCCCTCGTGCAGCACCTGCATGACGGCGAGGCAGGTGTCGAGGCCGATGAAGTCGGCGAGCTGCAGCGGGCCCATCGGATGGTTGGCGCCGAGCCGCATGGCGGTGTCGATCGATTCGACCGAGCCGACGCCCTCGTAGAGCGTGTAGACGGCTTCGTTGATCATCGGCAGCAGGATGCGGTTGACGATGAAGGCGGGAAAATCCTCCGACATCGTCGCCGTCTTGCCGAGCCGGATGACGAAGGCCTTGGCGGCGTCGAACGTGTCGTCCTTGGTCGCGATGCCGCGAATGAGCTCGACGAGCTGCATGCGCGGCACCGGATTCATGAAATGCATGCCGATGAAGCGCTCGGGATTGACGGTCACCGAGGCGAGGCGGGTGATCGAGATCGACGACGTGTTCGAGGCGAGGATCGCGTCGGGCTTCATGAACGAGCGGAGCGAAGTGAAGATCTTGCGCTTGACGTCTTCGTTCTCGGAGGCCGCCTCGACCACGAGATCGCATTCGGCGAGCTTGTCGAGCGTCGAGGCGAACTGGATGCGCTCGAGGATCGCCTTGCGTCCCGCCTCGTCCAGCTGTCCCTTGCCGACCTGGCGCGAGAGGTGACCGTTGATCGTCGCCAGCGCGGCGTTGACGCGCTCTTCCGCCACGTCGTTGAGGAAGACGCCCATGCCGGCCTGGGCCGCGACCTGCGCGATGCCGGCGCCCATCTGCCCCGCGCCGATGACGCCGACCGTGTCGATGTTGAGAGCCATGAATGTCAACCCAGAATGCCGCCCCGTTTCGGGCCGGGATCATAGACGAGCGGCGGCGGGCGTCCAGTCGGCCGCTTCCCGCCTTCGTCCTGCCCGGCGGGCGTCACCGGCCGATCTTGGCGAGTTCCGCGGTGAGTTCGGGCAGCGCCGTGTAGAGGTCGGCGACGAGGCCATAGTCGGCGACCTGGAAGATCGGCGCCTCCTCGTCCTTGTTGATGGCGACGATGACCTTCGAATCCTTCATGCCGGCGAGATGCTGGATCGCGCCCGAGATGCCGACCGCAATGTAGAGCTCCGGCGCCACCACCTTGCCGGTCTGGCCGACCTGCCAGTCGTTGGGGGCGTAGCCGGCGTCGACTGCGGCGCGCGAAGCGCCCATCGCGGCGCCGAGCTTGTCGGCGACCGGCTCGATGTAGGTCTTGAAGTTCTCCGCCTTCTGCATCGCCCGGCCGCCCGAGATGATGATCTTGGCCGAGGTCAGCTCCGGCCGGTCGGACTTGGCCAGCGCCTCGCCGACGAAGGACGAGACGCCGGGGTCGGCGGCGGCCGCGACCGGCTCGATCGGCGCCGAACCGCCGCCGCCCGTCGCGCCGAACGAGGCGGTGCGGACGGTGACGACGATCTTCGGATCGGTCGCCTCGACCGTCTGGATCGCGTTGCCGGCGTAGATCGGCCGCTCGAACGTCTTCGGACCCAGGACCTTGGTGATGTCGGAGACCTGCATCACGTCGAGAAGCGCCGCGACCCGCGGGGCGACGTTCTTGGCGGCGGCGGTCGAGGGCGCGACGATCGCGTCGTAGCCGGGAGCGAGCGAGACGATCAGCGCCGCAAGCGGCTCGGCGAGCGCATGGGCGTAGGGCGGGTCGTCCGCGACGCGCACCTTGGCGACGCCCGAGAGCTGAGCGGCGGCCGCGGCGGCCGCGCCGACGTTTTGCCCCGCCACGAGAATGTCGACCGGAGCGCCGAGCTCGATCGCGGCGGTGAGCGCGCGGGCCGTCATGTCGCTCAAGGCGCCGTTGGCGACTTCCGCCAGAAGAAGGGTCGCCATGATCAGATCACTCCCGCTTCGTCATGCAGCTTGGCGACGAGCTCCGCCACCGTCTTCACCTTCACCCCGGCCTTGCGCCCGCCGGGCTCGGTCGTCTTGATGACCTTGAGCCGTGGCGCGACGTCGACGCCGTAATCGGCCGGCGTCTTCTCGTCGATCGGCTTCTTCTTCGCCTTCATGATGTTGGGGAGCGAAGCGTAGCGCGGCTCGTTGAGGCGGAGGTCGGTGGTGACGATCGCCGGCAGCTTCAGCGACACGGTCTGCATGCCGCCGTCGACTTCGCGGGTGACTTCGACCGCGCCGTCGCCGATGACGACTTTCGAGGCGAAGGTGCCCTGGCCCCAGCCGGTCAGCGCCGCGAGCATCTGCCCGGTCTGGTTGCAGTCGTCGTCGATCGCCTGCTTGCCCATGATGACGAGGCCGGGCTCTTCGGCGGCGACGACGCCCTTGAGGAGCTTGGCGACCGCCAGCGGCTCGACGAGCGCGTCGGTCTTGATGAGAATGCCGCGGTCGGCGCCCATGGCGAGCGCGGTGCGGATGGTCTCGCTCGCCTGCGCCGGGCCGATCGAGACGATCACGACCTCGGTCGCCTTGCCCGCCTCCTTCTGCCGAAGCGCCTCCTCGACGGCGATTTCGTCGAACGGATTCATCGACATCTTGACGTTCGCAAGCTCGACGCCCGAACCGTCCGCCTTGATGCGGATCTTGATGTTGTAATCGACCACCCGCTTGACGGGCACGAGAATCTTCATGAGCGGGACCACTCCCTCAAAGGTCGAGCGCCTTGCACGGCAATTCGAGGCGGAACCCCTAGTCTCGGCGTTTGCGCAAGTCAACGCGTCGCGGAACCTCGTTTCCGGCCGTTCGGAAAAGGTCTTGACTCCCAAGCTCGGGCGAGATGCGCTGGCCGATTCTCTCGCCCGCGCCCCGCATATCCCGCCGCGCGCCGCGCAATTGACAGATGCGCAAAACTGGCGACAAATCGTCAGGACGAGAGTCCGCCTGCATAGGAACGGTCATCTGTTGTCCGGGGAAGGACGCCCACATCTTAGAGAGGATACCCAAGAAATGAGCGAACTGGATTACTGGAACGGACGGCTGCTCAAGGGCGCCGTATCGCGCCGCGAGTTCATGGGCCGCGCCGCGGCGCTTGGCGCCTCGAGCCTCGCGATTTCCACCATGCTGGCGACCGCCGACGCGGTCGCCGCCGAGACGCCCAAGAACGGCGGCACGCTGCGGCTCGGCCTCGGCGGCGGCAGCACCACCGACAGCATCGACGTCACGTCCTACAACGACTCCGTGATGATCGACACCGGCCACGGCCTGTTCGACGGCATCGTCGAATGGGGCCAGGACGGCAGGCCGCATCCAGATCTGGCCGAGAGCTGGGAGCCCAAGAACGGCGCGAAGGACTGGGTTTTCAATCTCCGCAAGGGGATCAAGTTCTCGAACGGCCAGGAGTTCACCGCCGACGACGCCATCTACTCGCTGAACCTGCACCGCGGCGACACCAAGTCGGGCGGCGCGAGCACGTTCAAGCCGGTCACCGACATCAAGAAGCTCGACAAGTATCAGATCCAGATTTCGCTGAACGGGCCGGACGCGGATCTGCCCTACGCGCTCACCGACTATCACGTCGGCATCGTGCCGGATGGCTTCAAGGATTGGGCCAAGCCGGTCGGAACCGGCGCCTTCAGCCTCGACAAGTTCGATCCCGGCGTGCGCATCTCGCTCAAGAAGACGCGCGACTACTGGAAGGAAGGCCGCGGCCAGCTCGACGCAGTCGAGGTCACGGTGATCAACGACGGCTCGGCGCGCCTCAACGCCCTCATCTCCGGCCAGATCGACGCGATCAACCGCGTCGACCACAAGGCGGTGGCGCTTCTGTCGAAGTCGCCCAAGATCCAGATCGTGCGCGCGCCCGGCGGCTGGCATGCGGTGATGGCGATGCAATGCGACAAGGCGCCTTTCAACAATCCGGACATCCGCATGGCGCTGAAAGATGGCGACCGACCGCGAGCAGATCCTGAAGGCCCTGTTCAGCGGATACGGCACGCTCGGCAACGACCATCCGATCCCGCCGACCGATCCCTACTTCAACAGCGAATTGCCGCAGCGCAAGTACGACCCGGAGAAGGCCGCAGCCGCCTTCAAGAAGGCAGGCCTGTCCGATCCGAAGATCCTGCTGCAGGCGTCCGACGCGGCCTTCAACGGCGCGGTCGACGAGGGCGCGCTGCTGCAGGCGAGCGCGGCCAAGGCGGGCATCAAGGTCGACCTGAAGAAGGAGCCGGCCGACGGCTTCTGGGACAACGTCTGGCTCAAGGGCGCGTTCGTCTCAAGCTACTGGGGCGGCCGCGCCGCGGCGACCCAGATGCTCTCGGTCGCCTACGCCGGGAGCGCGCCCTGGAACGAGACGCACTGGAACAACGAGAAGTTCGAGAAGCTGCTCGCCGACGCCCGCGGCGAGACCGACGAAGCCAAGCGCAAGCCCTACATCTGGGAAATGCAGGCAATGCTAAACGAGCAGGGCGGCGCGATCATCCCGGTCTTCAAGGACTGGCTCGACGCGCACAACGACAAGGTCGGCGGCCATACGCCGCACGGCGGCTTCGACATGGACAACGGCTACATCATGCAGAAGGCCTGGATCAAGTCCTGACCGAAGCGCGCAGCGCCCGTTCCCCGCGGAGCGGGCGCAGCCGCCGGGTCGGCGCGCCGCCGGCTGCAAGGCGCCTGAAATGCCCGGCGATCGGCGCCCGGCGGGCGACAGCCTGAGCCACAATCGGCAAGGAACGTGCCGGTCAAGTCAGGAAATGCGAGGGGACAGGCGTTGTGCTGAAGCTTGTTCTCCAGCGACTCGGTCTCGGCATCCTGACATTGTTCGCCGCTTCGGTGCTCATCTTCGTCGGCACGGAAATTCTGCCGGGCGATCTTGCGTCGGCGATCCTGCAGAATTCCGCGACGCCCGAAAGCCTGGCCAAGCTCCGCCTCGACCTCGGCCTCGACCGGCCCGCGATCGTGCGTTTCCTCGACTGGCTGTTCGGCGCGCTGCACGGCAATTTCGGCCATTCGCTCGCCAATGGCCGCGATGTGCTGACGGAGATCGCGCCGCGCTTCGCCAACACCATGTTCCTGGCGGCCTACGCCGCGGTCGTCGCGGTGCCGCTCGCGGTCGGTCTCGGACTGCTCGCGGCGATCCGGCAGGGCGGCGTCTTCGACCGGCTGGTCAATGTCGTCACGCTGATGACGATTTCGGTGCCGGAATATTTCCTCGCCTATCTCCTCATCAAGTACGTCGCGGTCGATCTCGGCTGGTTTCCCTCGCTCGCCAACGTAACGCCGGAGACGTGCTTCGCCGACCGTCTCTACTATGCGTTTCTGCCGATGCTGACGCTGGTGCTGGTGATCGTGGCGCACATGATGCGCATGACCCGCGCCTCGGTGCTCGCGGTGATGGCGAGCCCCTATATCGAAATGGCGATTCTCAAGGGCCTGACCAAGTCGCGCATCGTCGTCCGCCACGCCCTGCCCAACGCGCTGGCGCCGATCATTTCCGTCGTCGCGCTGAACCTGGCCTATCTCATCGTCGGCGTCGTCGTGGTCGAGACGGTGTTCGTCTATCCCGGTCTCGGGCAGCTGATGGTCGATGAAGTCTCCAAGCACGACGTGCCGGTCGTGCAGGCCTGCGGCCTGATTTTCGCCGCCACCTTCATTCTCTTGAACATGATCGCCGACATTCTCGCCATTCTGTCCAATCCGCGTCTGCGGCAGCCGCGCTGAGGGGCTCGATCGCGTCGCCGCCAGAAGGAACGTCATGCGCATATTGGGACACAAGCTCACCGTCACCGCGCAGATCGGCATCGCGATCGTCGTCGATCAACGTGCTCGTCGCGTTGTTCGCGCCGTTGATCGCGCCCTTCGATCAGACGACGCCGGTCGGCGACGCCTGGGCGGACCCGGACGTCCGCAGCACTGGCTCGGCCTCGACAATCTCGGGCGCGACATCCTCAGCCGACTCATCTATGGCGCGCGGATGTCGATCGGCCTCTCGCTCGTCATCACGGCGCTCTCGTTCCTGATCGGCATCATCTCCGGATTCGCCGCCGCGGTCGCCGGCGGCTGGATCGATCAGGCGCTGTCGCGGCTCGTCGATCTCCTGCTGTCGATGCCGACGCTCATCTTCGCCTTCGTCATCCTGTCGGTGCTCGGCTCCGCGCTGCCGGTGCTCATCGTCACGATCGCCATTCTCGATTCGACCAAGGTGTTTCGCCTCGCGCGCTCGGTCGCGATCGGCATCGTCAGTCTCGAATTCGTCGAGGCGGCGCGGCTGCGCGGCGAAGGCTGGTGGTGGATCGTCACGCGCGAGATGCTGCCGAACGCGATTCCGCCGCTGACGGCCGAGTTCGGCCTGCGCTTCTGCTTCACCTTCCTGTTCATCGCCGCGCTGAGCTTCCTCGGGCTCGGCGTCCAGCCGCCGGCCGCGGACTGGGGCAGCATGGTCAAGGACTACCGCGACATGATCAATTTCGGCTCCGCCGCGCCGCTCTATCCCGCCGGCGGCGATCGCGATCCTGACCATCGGCGTCAATTTCGTCGTCGACTGGATGCTGTCCGATCCATTCCCGGGGTCAGGGAGAAGGCGCGTGAGCCAGCGGTCTCGCAGACGAAATCCCGATCGCAGGACGGCCGATCGTCCTCGACGTTCGCGGCATGCGCGTCGCCGTGCGCACCGACCCGGCGAGGGCCCGGTGCTGGTCGACGACGTCTCGCTGCAGTTGCGCCGCGGCGAGGTCATCGGCCTCATCGGCGAATCCGGCGCGGGCAAGTCGACGATCGGCCTCGCCTCGATGGGCTACACGCGCCGCGACTGCCACATCGTCGGCGGCGACATCATCTTCGGCGGCAAGGACATCCGGACGATCGGCCGGACGAGCGGCGCGCGCTGCGCGGCCCGAAAATCGCCTATATCGCGCAGAGCGCCGCGGCCTCGTTCAATCCCGCGCACACGCTGATGGAACAGGTTTGCGAAGCCTCGGTCCGCCACGGGGTCATGAGCCTCACCGATGCGCGCGCCGCCGCGGTCGCGCTCTTCAAGGAGCTCGATCTGCCGAGCCCGGAGACGATCGGCGGGCGGTATCCGCACCAGGTCTCGGGCGGGCAGTTGCAGCGCGTCATGGCGGCGATGGCGATGGTCGCGAAACCGGACATCCTCATTTTCGACGAGCCGACGACCGCGCTCGACGTCACCACGCAGGTCGAATGCCTCGCCGCCTTTCGCAAGCTGATCCGCGAGCACGGGACCGCGGCGCTCTATATCACCCACGATCTCGCGGTGGTCGCGCAGATCGCCGACCGCATCATGGTGCTCAGGCGCGGCAAGATGGTCGAGTTCGGCGAGTCGCGACAGATCCTGCAGGACCCGAAGGAGGAGTATACCCGCCGCCTGGTGCGCGAACGCGTCGCCGGCCACAGATTCGTCGAGGGCGCGGCGGCGGCCGCCGCCCCGATCCTGGCCATCGAGCACGTCAGCGCCGATTATCCCGGCAAGCCCAAGGTCATCGACGACGTCAGCCTCGAGGTGCGCCGGGGCGACACGGTCGCCGTGGTCGGCGAATCGGGATCCGGCAAGTCGACCCTCGCCCGCGTCGTCACCGGCCTCCTGCCGCGCAACTCGGGCGACGTGCGGTTCAATGGCGCCAGCCTGCCGCCGCGCCTGCAAAGCCGGCCCAAGGATCAGTTGCGCCGGGTGCAGATGATCTATCAGATGCCCGACGTCGCGCTGAACCCGCAGCACACGCTGCTCGACACGATCGGCAGACCGGTCGCGTTCTATTTCAACCGCTCGCGGGACGAAGTGCGCAAGCGCGTCCTCGAACTGCTGCGGCAGATGGATCTGCCCGAGAGCTTCATCACCCGCAAGACGAGCGAACTCTCGGGCGGACAGAAACAGCGCGTGTCGATCGCCCGGGCGCTCGCCGCCGAGCCCGATCTCATCATCTGCGACGAGGTGACGTCCGCGCTCGATCAGCTGGTCGGCGAGGAAATCCTGCGGCTCCTGAAGAGGCTGCAGGACGAATTGGGTGTCGCCTATCTCTTCATCACCCACGATCTCGGCACGGTGAAGCGGATCGCCAACAAGGTCGTGGTGATGCTCAAGGGCAAGGTCGTTGCGAGCGGCGACACGGCGACAGTCTTCGCGCCGCCCTACCACCCCTATACCGAGCTGTTGCTCTCCTCGGTTCCGGAGATGCGGCCGGACTGGCTCGACGAGGTTCTCGCCAAGCGCGCGACGACTGCTGCGGCCACCGCGGCGCTGCTGCACGCTCCCTGATCGAGCGCTGCATCTCCGCATGAGGGCGAATGCCTAAAGAAGAGGCGGCCGCCCTTGCCCGACCGGCAAATCATTTCTATACCGCCCCGAAGCCGAAGGACCAACGGGCCGGGAGCGCGTTTGGGCCAACGGCTCGCGCTCGGTCCGTTCATTGCTTGGCCTGAAACGCCGACATACCGTCGGGCGAGAAGAGAGGACGATTCTGGATGCGCGCGCCGGGCGGACCCCGTCTGTTGCTGCGGCGGCTTCGCGAAGTCATGGCGGAGCCCGTCACGGCCCAGGCGCGCCTCGACCGCATCGTCGTGCTCATCGCCTCCAACATGGTGGCGGAGGTCTGCTCGCTCTACGTCGTTCGCGCCGACAGCGCGATGGAGCTGTTCGCGACCGAGGGCCTCAACCGCGAAGCCGTCCATTTGACCACCATGCGGCCGGGCGAGGGCCTCGTCGGCCTCATCGCCTCGAGCGCCGAACCGCTGGCGCTGTCCGACGCCCAGCATCATCCGGCGTTCTCCTACAAGCCCGAGACCGGCGAAGAGATCTACCAGTCCTTCCTCGGCGTGCCGGTCTTGCGCGGCGGGGCGACGATCGGCGTGCTCGTGGTGCAAAACCGCGCGCGGCGCACCTACTCGGAAGAGGAGGTCGAGGCGCTTCAGACGACGGCGATGCTGCTCGCCGAGATGATCGCCTCGGGCGAGTTGCAGGGGGTGGCGTCGCAGGGCGCTCCCATCGCCAGCCGGCGGCCGCTGTCGTTGAAGGGGCTCGGCATCGCCGACGGCCTCGGCCTCGGCCATGTCGTCATGCACCAGCCTCGCGTGGCCGTGTCCAAGATCGTGGCCGACGATGTCGAGTCGGAGCTGCAGCGGCTGGAGACGGCGATCGGCGCGATGCGCGCCTCGGTCGACGACCTCATCGACCGCAGCGACGACGGCGTCTCAGGCGAGCATCGCGACGTGCTGGAAGCGTTCCGCATGATCGCGCACGACCGCGGCTGGCTGCGCCGTCTGCGGGAGGCGGTGAGCTCCGGCCTGACCGCCGAAGCCGCGGTCGAGCGCGTGCAGAATGACGCGCGAGCCAAGCTGCAGCGGCAGACCGATCCCTATCTGCGCGACCGGCTTCACGATCTGACCGACATCGCCAACCGGCTCCTGCACCAGCTCGCGGGTCAGAGCCTCGTCCTCTTGCCCGATGAATTGCCGGAGAGCGCCATCCTCGTCGCGCGCTCGATGAGCCCGGCGGCGCTGCTCGACTACGACCGGTCGCGGCTGCGGGGACTCGTGCTCGAAGAGGCGGGCGCCTCGAGCCATATCGCGATCGTCGCCCGCGCGCTCGCGATTCCGGCCGTCAGCGACATCCCCAACATTTCCGAAATCGTCGAGCAGGGCGATGCGATCATCGTCGACGGGGACACGGGCGAGATTCATCTGCGCCCGCCCGCCGACGTGGAAGCGGCCTACGCCGAAAAGGCGCGCATGCGCGCCCGCAAGCAGGCGCAATATCGGGCGCTGCGCGACGTTCCGACCGTCACCCTCGATGGCGTTGCGATCGGCCTGCACATGAACGCGGGGTTGCTCGTCGACATGCCGCATCTGGCGGAGACCGGGGCGAAATCGATTGGCCTCTTCCGCACCGAATTGCAGTTCATGCTCGTCTCGCGCTTTCCGAGGCCCGGCGCCCAGGAGAGGCTCTATCGCGCCATTCTCGAGGCGGCAGGCGACCGTCAGGTCACATTTCGCACCCTCGACATCGGCGGCGACAAGCTCCTGCCGTACATGAAGGGGTTCGAGGAGGAAAACCCGGCGCTCGGCTGGCGCGCGCTCCGCATCGGCCTCGACCGTCCGGCGCTGCTGCGCATGCAGTTGCGCGCCTTCATCCGTGCTACGGCCGGGCGGGATCTACGCGTCATGCTCCCGATGGTCTCGACGGTCGAGGAATACAAGACCGCCCGCGCGCTGTTCGATCGCGAGCTCGCGTTGAGCGGGACCCACGGCCACGAGCCGCCGCGCTCGGTCAAGCTCGGCGTCATGGTCGAGGTGCCTTCGCTGCTCTGGCAGCTCGACGAGATGGCCGCATCGGCCGACTTCCTCTCGGTCGGCTCGAACGACCTGATGCAGTATCTCTATGCTGTCGATCGCGACAACCGGCGGGTGGCGAACCGGTTCGATCCGTTGAGCGTGGGTTTCCTGCGAGCGCTGCGCGCGATCGCCCAGGCCGGCGCGCGCGCCGGGACGCCGGTGACGCTGTGCGGCGAGATCGGCGGGCGGCCGCTCGAAGCTATGGCGCTGATGGCGATCGGCTACCGCGATCTCTCGATGTCGGCGACGTCGATCGGGCCGGTCAAGGCGATGACGCTGACGCTCGATATCCACAAGATCTCGCGCGCGGTCGACGCGATGCTGATCGAAGGCCGCGCCGAAGCCTCGCTTCGCGAGCCACTGCGCGCGCTTGCCGAGCGCTTCAAAGTGCGCCTCTAGCGCCAGAGCGCGCCCTCGTCCCGCCGCTCTCCATTCGGGTCCCTTGAAATGGCCGCCAACGACAATCTCGATCTCATCCTGCGCCGTCACGAGGAGATCGGCGCGCGGCTGACGGAAGGCGTCGCCGGCGCCGAATATTCCGCGCTTTCGCGCGAGCTGAGCGAACTCGAGCCGGTCGTCTCGGCGATCAAGGCCTTCCGCGCCAAGGAAAAGGAGCGCGCCGATCTCGAGGCGATGCTGGAGGATCCCGGGCTCGATGCCGAGATGCGCGCCATGGCGAGCGCGGAGCTCGCCGCCGCCGAGGCGGAATCCGGCGACATGGCCAAGGCGATCCGCATTTCGCTCTTGCCCAGGGACGCCGCCGACGAGGGCGGCGCGATCCTCGAAGTGAGGGCCGGCACGGGCGGCGACGAGGCGGCCCTCTTCGCCGGCGATCTCTTCCGCATGTACGTCAAATACGCCGAACGGAAGCGCTGGACGGTCGAGATCCTGTCGATGAGCGAGGGGACGGCCGGCGGATACAAGGAAATCGTCGCCGAGATCGCCGGCCGCGGCGTGTTCGCGCGGCTCAAGTTCGAGAGCGGCGTGCATCGCGTGCAGCGGGTGCCGGCGACCGAGACGCAAGGGCGCATCCACACCTCTGCGGCGACGGTGGCGGTCCTGCCGATCGCCGAGGAGGCAGACCTCGTCATCAACGAGAGCGATCTCAAGATCGACACCATGCGCTCGAGCGGCGCCGGCGGTCAGCACGTCAACAAGACCGAATCGGCGATCCGCATCACCCATCTGCCGACCGGGTTCGTCGTTGCGATGCAGGAGGAGCGCTCCCAGCACCGTAATCGCGCCAAGGCGATGGCGCTGCTGCGCTCGCGCATTCTCGACGCCCGCAACCAGAAGCTCGACGCCGAGCGTGCGCAGGAGCGGCGATCGCAGGTCGGCACCGGCGACCGCTCGCAGCGCATCCGCACCTACAATTTCCCGCAAGGACGGGTGACCGACCACCGGGTGAACCTGACGCTCTATTCGCTCGACCGCGATCATGGAGGGCGACGGGCTCGACGAGATCATCGATGCGCTGACCGCCGAGCGTCAGGCGGAGCTGCTCGCCCAGCAGGCGCTCGGCGTGACCGGAATACCGCGCCTGCCCCCGTTCGCGCCGGGCATGCGCATTGGCCTCCTCGGCGGCTCTTTCAATCCGCCGCACCAGGGCCACACGCTCATTACCCGCCTCGCGCTGACGCGGCTCGGCCTCGACCGCGTCTGGTGGCTGGTGACGCCCGGCAATCCGCTCAAATCGCAAGGCCGAGCTGGCGGCCCTGCAGGCGCGGGTCGAGGCGGCCCGCCGGCTCGTCGCGGGGCGGCGGGTGGCGGTGACGGACATCGAGGCCCAGATCGGCGCCCGATACACCCACGACACGCTGGCCTGGCTGACGCGGCGCGCGCCGGGAGTCCGCTTTGTCTGGATCATGGGCGCGGACAATCTCATCCAGTTTCATCTCTGGCGCCATTGGCGCGCGATCGCCGACCTGACGCCGATCGTCGTCGTCGACCGGCCGGGCTCGACGCTCACCGCCATGTCGAGCCGGGCTGCGGTCGCGCTCGCGCCCTGGCGCGTAGCCGAGGGCGAGGCGCGGCGCTTCGCGGATCTCACGCCGCCGGCGCTGATCTTCCTGCACGGGCCGCGCTCGGAACTGTCGTCCACCTTGCTGCGCGGCGGCCGACCGCACCCGTCCTGACATCGGTCGGAATTTTCGGGATCGCGCACTCAGCCATGTGCCGCAGGGACGGGATCGATCGCGGCGGCAAGGACGATCCCTATCGCTCGGCACGCCGAGCCAGATCACATGCCTCGACCCGCCGTGCAGGCCGCCGGCGCGCACCTTCTGTCCTCCACCGAAAAACCCGCACTTTCAAACCGTTTCGCGAAGGCGCGGTCCGGGCCCTGCGACCAGACGGCGAGCACCCCGCCCGCAGATAGCGCCGCGCGCGCCGACGCCAGTCCCCGCATCGAATAGAGATGGTCGTTGGCCGATTGCGTCATTCCCTCCGGGCCATTGTCGACGTCGAGCAGGATCGCGTCGTAAGGCGGCCTGGCGCTGCGGATCAGCGCGGCGACGTCGGCCTCGACGAGTTCGACCCTCCGGTCGTCGAGCGAGCCGCCGAACAGGTCCGCCAAGGGCCCCCTGGCCCAGCGCACGACGGCGGGAACGAGTTCGGCGACGACGATCTCAGCCTCTGCGCCGAACCCGCCGAGCGCCGCGCGCAGGGTGAATCCCATGCCGAGCCCGCCGATCAGGACCCGCGGCTTCGCCCGGCCTTTCAGCTTCTCCGCCGCCAGCGTCGCCAGCGCCTCTTCGGACGCAAACTGGCGCGAGGTCATGAGCTCGGCGACGCCGAGCTTGATGGAAAACTCGTGTCCCCTGCGCATCAGCCGCAGTTCGCCGCCGAGAGGCAAAGATGTGCGGTCGAGTTCTATCCAGGGGATCACGGGGAGGTCCGAGAGCGGTCGACGAGGCCCTAGCACGTTCGCGTCACTGGGGGCGCCCTCCCACGCGGACGCCGAGCGCCAGGCTAACCTCTACTCGTCGTGCTCGCCGATCGACGACGTCGGCTCGGGGTCGACGCTCGGCCCGGCGCCGGCCGGGAGGACGGGCGGAGCCGGATCGGCCTCGCCGATCGCCGCGGGCGGCAGGGCGACGTCGGGACCCGCGTCCGGGCCGATGGCGGACGCCGGCGCCAAGGCGACCGCATTCACGTTGCCGGCGCGGGCGATGTCGAGCGGCTCCTCGATGTCGGGCGCGGGCGGCAGGCCGTCGGGCGAGGCGGGCGGCGGCAGAAGCCCCGGCGCAGGCGTCGGCTTGCAGATCCGGCGCGGGCCGGTGTTGGTCGCGCCGTGATTGGCGAGATCGAGATGGATGTGGTTGTAGTGGAAGACGTCCGCGCCTGGGCCCAGCACGGTGGTGAAATACTGGCAGGCGCCGGCGTGCGCCTCGTGCAGAAAGGCGGCCTCCTGGGTGTCGGCCCTCTTCCAGTCGCGCACGATATGCGAGCGTCCGCCCATCGGCGAGCGTGAAGCCGGCGACGTCGACCGCATTGCCGAAGGCGTGTTCGGAGAGACGCGCGCCCTCGATGTTGTCGATCGAGCGGCAGCTGTAGGCGCCGAACACGTTGACGGTCGCGACCCTCTGGCCGAAGCGGGCCTGGGCGTCCGGCTGAACGATGTCGTTGAGCCAGGCCTCGAGCGCCGGGACCATCGGGCAGTCGATGACGAGCGCCTTGTCGAGCCCGACCTTGCCGTCCGCGAGCGCGGAGACTTTGAGCGGGCGCGTCATGCCGCAGACGCCGGGGCCGTCGATCTCGCTCACGGGAACGACGGACTCGGACGGGGTGACGAGCTTGCGGGCGAAGCAGGCGTTTTCGGCCTGGGTGCGCCAGATCGGCCGCTCGGGCCGGCTGAAGAAGCCGCAGCCCGACAGCGTGAGGACGGCGATGAACGCCAGGACGAATGGCCGAACGCAACGCGCCATCGCCTCAATCTGCGCTCTTTCCTTTAAGAATTGCTTTACGAATCGCCTGATTCGCTGCGATCAGCGCGACCCTGGCCGCCATCGCGCCGCCTCACTTTGCCCCCAAGAGGCGCCGGCGGCAGGGTCGAGCCGCAAGGAGACGAGACTCGTTGAGCTTGCGGCATGGTCAATGGCATGGTCGATGGATTGCGGCGCTGGGACT
This sequence comes from uncultured Alphaproteobacteria bacterium, assembly GCA_963775665.1. Classification (GTDB taxonomy): domain Bacteria; phylum Pseudomonadota; class Alphaproteobacteria; order Rhizobiales; family Beijerinckiaceae; genus Roseiarcus. Next base: position 33,670 of record CAVZJZ010000043.1, read on the forward strand.
CGCGCTCGGCGTCGCGGCGGCGACGCCGGCCGGCGCCCATCCCCATGTCTGGGTGACGGTGAAGAGCAACCTCACCTTCACCCCCGACGGAAAGGTCGCGGGCGTCGTCCACGACTGGGTGTTCGACGAGATGTATTCGTCTTTCGCGACGCAGGGGCTCGCCAAGAAGGGCGAACTCGTCAAGCGCGAGCAGTTCGCGCCGCTCGCCCAGGAAAACGCCGCAAAGCCTCGCCGAGATCGGCTATTTCACCACGCTGAAGATCGGCGGGAAGCCGGCTGAATTCGGCTCGGTGACCGATTACTGGATGGAGGAGCGGCCCGACCATCTGGTCGAGTTCCACGTCACGCTGCCCCTCAAGACCCCGGCTTCGCTCGCCAAGTTCATGACGCTGCGCGTCGCCGATCCGGAATTCTTCATCGACTTCGAGTTCGACGACAAGGACCCGGTGACGCTCGTCTCCGCGCCTGCCGGCTGCTCGGCCTCGGTGGCGAAACCGAAGCCCCTCGAGGAGGGGGACAAGAAGAAACTCGACGAATCCTTCTTCACCAATCTTTCGCCCGGGTCCAATTTCGGATTCAAGATGGCGAGCAGCGCCATCATCGCGTGCCCATGACGAAGCCGAAGACAAATCCGACCTTCTTGGCCGCAGCCGCCGTCTGGCTCGCTTCCGCCGCGGCGGCGATGGCGCAAGCCTCGCCCCGGCCGTTCTCGGTCGGCGGCGGCGAGGGCGGCGGGGGCGCCGAGGGCGGCGTCACCGGCTGGCTTCTCGCAGAACAGTCGCGCCTCACCCATCTCATGTCGGCCAAGGTCCATGCGCTTCACGGCGACCCGGGCGCAGCCTGGGGCCTGATCGCGCTCGGCCTCGCCTATGGCGTCTTTCACGCTGCGGGACCGGGCCACGGCAAGGCGGTGATCGCCTCCTACATGCTCGCCAACGAACGCTCGCTGAAACGCGGCGCGGTTCTGGCGCTGCTCGCGGCGCTGCTGCAGGCGACCGTCGCGATCGTCCTCGTCGGCGCGGCCGGCTTCGTCTTCAACGCGACCGCCACGGAAATGAACAGCGCGGCCAACTGGCTCGAGCTCCTGAGCTATAGCGGCGTCGCCGCCATTGGCCTCTGGCTCGTCTGGCGGAAGGGCGGCGCGCTCGCCGCGGCGTTGCGGCGTCATTTCGAACATGGCCGGGCGATGGCGTCCGCTCCGGCTTACTCGGGCGTCGCATGGAGCGCCCCGGCGCTCGACTCTGCCCTCGCCCGGATTCCGGGCCGCGCCGCCGGGCGGCGCCGCGCTCAGGGCCGGACGAATGCGGCCATGTCCATGCGCCCGATCCCGCGCTGCTCGACGGGGCGTTTTCCTGGCGCGCCGCAGTCGGCACGGTGATCGCCGCCGGCATGCGGCCCTGTTCGGGCGCGATCCTGGTGCTGGTGTTCGCGCTGGCGCAAGGGCTCTTCGCCGCCGGGGTCGCGGCGACCTTCGCGATGGCGCTCGGCACGGCGGTCACCACCGGCGCGCTCGCCTCGATGGCGGTTTTCGCCAAGTCGACCGCGGTGCGCTTCGCGGCCGGCGAGGATTCGCTCGCCGCTCTGGTGGCGCGGGCCTTCGAATTCGCCGCCGCCCTCGCGGTGCTGGCCTTCGGCGTGGCGCTGATGGTCGGCGCGCGCGGCGGGGCCTAAGAGCCGCCGTCGCCGGCCGCCTGGCGCGGTCATCAGGAATTGGCGGCGCTGTTGACCGCCCACTGGACGCCGAACCGGTCGGTGAAATTGCCGTAGCAGTCGCCCCAGAACTGTCTCGCGAAGGGCACGGTCACGCGTCCGCCCGCCGAGAGTGCGGCAAAGAGGGCGCCCGCCTCGGCCGAATCGTCGATCTCGATGAAAAGAGCGCAACCTTTCATCGGCTCCGAGTCGGCGCCGTCGGAGGCGCAGAGGCGCAGCGCCGGACCCTCGAACACCGAATGCAGGACCTTGTCGCGCCAGGCCCCTCCCTCGAATTCGGCCATCGGCGTTCCTTCGTAGCGCCGGATAAGCTTGATCGTCCCAAGTCCACACGCTTCGTAGAACCCCAGCGCCTCCTCGCAGGCGCCGCGGAAATAGAGATAGGGCGTGAACCGCATCAGCAGGCTCCTCGAGTCAGCGCTGCGCGCCTCACCCTTCGAGGCCTCCTGTTTGCCGGTACGCCTCGAAGGATGCAGGAAGCGCGGTTTCCGTGCTTACCGCCCGTAGAGACCCGTCAGCGTCGCCTTGGCCAGCGTGTGCGCGTTCACGTAGAAACCGAACACCGCAGGGGAGGCCTTGGCGTCGACAGGAAGCTTGTCGAGGTCGAGAGCGTAGACTGTGATGTTATAGCGATGCGGCTTGCCCTTGGGCGGGCAAGGGCCGCCATAGCCGGGGAGGCTGAAATCGTTATTGGGCTGCACCGCGCCTTCCGGCAAACCCGTTCCGCCGCCGGCGCCTTTCGGCAAGCCGGTCGCGTCCGCCGGCAGGTTGGCGACCCACCAGTGCCAGAAGCCGCTGCCGGTCGGCGCGTCCGGGTCGTAGACGCTGACCGCGAAGCTCTTCGCGCCCTTCGGCGCGCCGGTCCAGGCGAGCGCCGGCGAGACGTTCTTGCCGGTGCAGTCCCAGCCGTTGAACACCTGCTCGTCGGCGATCTTTCCGCCCGGCTTGATGTCCGGGCTCGTCAGCGTCAGCGCGTTCGCCGCGCTCGCGCTCAAGACCCCCGAGACCGTGAGCAGGGTTAAAGCGGCAACCTTGAGCATATTCCTCCCTCCCGAATGAGCCGCCGGTCGCGGCGACGGCCGCGCGGCGCGCGAGCGATATTTGCCTGCGATATTCGGCGACGCAAGCGGCGCGACAGGCGTTCCGATCCCGCCGCTTTTATAGGGTACGGGGGTATGCTATATAAGCGGCATGACCCACACGATCCGCGACAAGCAGAAACTTCTGGCCCGCGTGCGCCGCATCCGCGGCCAGGTCGAGGCGATCGAGCGCGCGCTCGGCGAGGAGGCCGGCTGCGAGACCGTGATGCACCTCATCTCCGCCGTGCGCGGCGCAACCAGCGGCCTGATGGCGGAAGTGGTCGAGGATCACGTGCGCACCCATCTCGTCGACGCCGAGCGCCACCCCGGCGCCTTGAACGCCGAAGCCGCCGACCAGCTGCTCGACGTCGTCCGAACCTATCTCAAATGAGGGCGCCCATGAGCGACCAAAGCCCTGCGGCCTCGGCCTTCCACAGCCACGCATTCCTCGGCGAGGGCCACGAAAAGAGCGAGCGCAGGACCTGGGCCGTCATCTGGCTCTGCGCCGCGATGATGGCGGCCGAGATCGTCGGCGGCTGGCTGTTCGGCTCGATCGCGCTGATCGCCGACGGACTCCACATGAGCACCCACGCCGGGGCCCTGCTGCTGGCCGCGCTCGCCTATACGTTCGCGCGCCGCTACGCCCAGGATCCGCGCTTCACCTTCGGCACCGGCAAGTTCGGCGATCTCGCGGGCTTCTCGAGCGCCCTCATCCTCGCGATGATCGCGCTCCTGATCGGCTACGAGGCCGTGGCCCGTCTCTATTCGCCGGTGCCGATCCATTTCGCCGAGGCGATCCCGATCGCGGTCCTCGGACTTCTGGTCAATATCGCGAGCGCCTGGCTCCTCGGCGGCGGCGAGCATCATCATCACGGCGCCGGTCACGGCCATGCCCACGGCCATGCGCACGATCACGACGAAGTCGAAGCGGATTGAGACGCGGGGCGGCGCCGTCGTCCTCGACGTCTTCGAGGACGGGGTTCCGCCGCGCTTCCGGCTCCGCGCCGAATCCGGACCTGCGCCCGCCGCGCCCGCCGTCTCGGTCGAGACGGTCAGGCCCGACGGAGCGCGGCAGACGTTCGCCTTCGTCGAGCGCGGCGGCTGTCTCGAGTCGGTCGACGAGATCCCCGAGCCGCACGCATTCACGGCCCATGTGACGATCGACGGCGAGACCCACGCCGTCGTCTTCGAGGAGCATCAGCATGCGCATGGCGCGGCCGCGCGCGACAACAATTTTCGCGCGGCGTTCATCCATGTCATGGCCGACGCGGCGGTCTCGGTGATGGTGATCCTCGGCCTCGTGCTGGCCCGCGCCTTCGGCTGGCTCTGGATGGACCCGCTCGCGGGCATCGTCGGGGCGCTGGTCATCGCGAGCTGGGCCTGGACCCTCATCCGCGACACCGGCGCGATCCTGCTCGACATGAACCCCGACCGCCGCATGGCGGACAATCTCAGGCAGGCGATCGAAGGCGAGGGCGACCGCATCGCCGATCTGCATCTCTGGCGGCTCGGGCCCGGGCATCTCGGGGCGATCGTGTCGGTGGTGACGCCGAGCGCGCGCTGCGAGGCCGACTATCGCGAGAAGCTCGCCCGCTTCCGCTCGCTCTCGCATCTGACGATCGAGGTCAGACGGGCGGCGTAAGAGCGCGCGCCCCGACGAAAAAGTGCGCGGCTGTGTTCTTCGATATTGGAAAATCCGTCGGAGCCGGTCAGCGCCCTATGGACGAACGCACAGCGTGATGCGGCCGTACTCGCGGCTGGCGTCGCGTCGGCGGAACAGGCCTGCGCGACAGCGGCGGCGCCTGCCAAGAGTCGCGGCGACGCCCTGGGCCGTGGGCGCTGTCAGCTAGGTCTTCGCCGCCAGCGCCTGCTTCTCCATCGGACGCTTGAGATAGGCGGAAAGCCGGCCGGCGAAAGCGTCCGGCGTTTCGGCGAACAGGCGGTCGAACTCGGTCTTCGCCCGTCGCCTCAGCTTCTTCTGCTTCGCCTCGAGCCGCTCTCCGAGAAGCTGAAGCGCCTCGGGGCGAGGCCGCCGCGCTCGGCCGCGAAGGCCGCCAGCACGACAAAGTCGTTGAAGCTCGCCCAGCGTGTCGCGCAGCGCGTTCAGTTCCTCGGCCTGCGCGTTGAGCACTGCCGGCCAGGCGGGCGACAGCGCCGCGAGCTGGTAGCGCAGGTCGACCACGCGCGAGCGCAGCGCGTGCAGCTCCACGGGATCGTCGCTGGCGAAGGCGAGGCGCCCGCGCCGCCGCGCCTGCCGATAGGTGCGAGCCACCGCCTCGACGATGTCGTCCGCGCCGACATCCTCGAGGTCCCAGGCCTCGACCCTCTTGGCGATCGCGTTGAGCTGGGCGCGCGAGGCGCTCGCGCCGAGGCCTCCGTGCGCCCGCCGCGCCGCCGCCCGTTCGCGCGCGATCGCCGCGCTCAGAGGCTCGGCGATCTCGGACGGCGGGGCGAGCCGCTGGAGGCGCTCTTCGATCACGTCGAGATCGCGCGCCCGCCCGACTCGCCGGCGGGTCGCGGCGAGCGCCGCGATCGTCACCCGGGCGGGCTCGCCGACGCATCTGCAGGAAAAGCCGCGCGATCGCGCGCGCCTCTTTCAGCGTCTTGCGCACGCCGTGGACCCGCTCCGGCGCCTGCTCGCCGCGCCCGGGGAACTGCCGCGCGGCCGATTTCACCGACGCGGCCAGCAGGGCTCGGCAGTATCGCGGCCAGGCGCCCTCGCGCATGAGCTCAGGGCCGCCTTTCGCCGAGGTGTTTCGCCCGCTCGCGCAGCGCGAATTTCTGCACCTTGCCGGTCGAGGTCTTCGGGATCTCGGCGAACACGATGGTGCGCGGGCACTTGTAGCGCGCGAGCCGCGCCCGGCACCATTCGATCAGCTCTTCGGCCGTCGCGCTTTCGCCGGGCTTCATCTCGACGAAGGCGCAGGGCGTCTCGCCCCATTTCTCGTCCGGCCGCGCCACGACCGCCGCGAGCTGCGACGGCCGGATGCTCGAAGAGCGCGTCCTCGACCTCGATCGAGGAGATGTTCTCGCCGCCGGAGATGATGATGTCCTTGGAGCGGTCGCGCAGCTGCACGTAGCCGTCCGGATGCTTGACCCCGAGGTCGCCGGAATGGAACCAGCCGCCGGCGAAGGCCTTGTCGGTCGAAGGCTTGTTCTTGAGATAGCCCTTCATCACGACGTTGCCGCGGAACATCACCTCGCCCATCGTCTGCCCGTCGGCCGGCACGGGCGCCATCGTCTCGGGATCGAGCACGTCGAGCGCCTCGAGCGCGTGATAGCGCACGCCCTGGCGCGCCTTCAGATGCGCCTGGGCGTCACGGTCGAGCGCGTCCCATTCCTCCTTCCAGTCGTTGACCACGGCGGGACCGTAGACCTCGGTCAGGCCGTAGAGATGGGTGACCTCGAAGCCCGCCTCGCTCATCGCCTTGAGCACGGCGGCGGGCGGCGGCGCGGCGGCGGTGAAGAAGCGCACGAGATGCGGCAGCGGCTTCTTCTCCTCAGGCCGCGCGTTGAGCAGGACCGACATGACGATCGGCGCGCCGCAGAGATGGGTCACCTTGTGCTCGGCGATGAGGTCGTAGATCGCCTTGGCGCGCACCTGCCTCAGGCAGACATGCACGCCCGCCTTGACGCTGATCGACCAGGGGAAGCACCAGCCGTTGCAATGGAACATCGGCAGCGTCCAGAGATAGACCGGATGGCGGCCCATGTCGGCGGTGACGACATTGCCCATCGCGAGCAGGTTCGCGCCGCGATGGTGATAGACGACGCCCTTGGGGTCGCCCGTCGTGCCCGAGGTGTAGTTGAGCGCGATCGCGTCCCATTCGTCGACGGCGCCGTGCGCCGGTAGGCCTCGTCGCCCTCGGCGACAAGCGCCTCGTATTCGACCTCGCCGATCCGCTCGCCCGCGCCCGTCGTATTCGGGATCGTCGTAGTCGATGACGAGCGGGCGGACCTTGGCGAGCTTCAGCGCCGCCGCCATCACGCCGGAGAATTCGCGGTCGACGATGAGCGCCTTCGCCTCGCCGTGGTCGAGCATGAAGGCGAGCGCGGCCGCGTCGAGGCGGGTGTTGAGCGTGTTGAGCACCGCGCCGCACATCGGCACGCCGTAGTGGCATTCGAGCATCGCGGGCGTGTTGGCGAGCATGACGGCGACCGTGTCGCCGCGCACGATCCCGCGCTTCGCCAGCGCCGAGGCGAGCTTCTTCGAGCGGGCGTGGAACTCGCGGTAGTTGCGCCGCAGCGGCCCGTGCGCGATCGCGAGCCGGTCCGGGAAACACCGCCGCGGCGCGCTCGAGAAGGGCGAGCGGCGTCAGCGGCTGGAAGTTGGCGGCGTTGCGATCGAGATCGCGATCGTAGGACGATGGGACATGGGCTCCTCCGAAGGCGTCGGATCGCCGTCATCATACCGTCCGGAACGGGCTTTGGGAGGGGGTTTCCGGCGCCTTACAGGCGAAAGGCGAAGAAGCGGAAGCCGACGAAAGGTGAGGACCATCGCCGCGCCGACGCCGGCGGCGACGAAGAGCGGCAAAATGGCCGGCGTCACGGCGAGCCCGAAGCGCGGGGCGAGCAGCACGCAGGCCGAATAGACCGCGTAATTGACCGCAAGCCCCGCCGAGGCGACCAGCGCAATAGCGGAGAAAAGGCGCGCACAAGCGGCACCGACGAATGGCGGAAGGTGATCGCCCGGTTGAGCAGGAAATTGACGATCGTCGCGACGACGAAGCCCGGCGGGCGGGCGACTTCCGGCGAGAGGCCGAGATATTTCGCCCCCACATAGGTGATGGCGGCGTCGACGACGTACCGACTAATCCAACCATGGCGAAGGACGGGATCTGGGCGGCGAGCCGGGCCTGGCGGAGCGACGCTGCGGACATCGCGCTCGGATGGGGCATTCGCCGTCGGCGGTCATGCGCCAGGAAGAGCGCCGGACTCGCGTCGTAGGTCAGTTTGACGCCGATCACGAAGGTGATCATCAGGATGACGGCGTAGAACCGGTCGGCGGCGACCCTGCGCACGAGCCAGACGCCGGCGAAGGTGGAGAGGATCGCGATCGGAATGAGCGCCGGCGGAAACCACGAGATTGTCGCGGCTGAACTGGCCGAGCAGGAAATAGGGCGGGAGCTTGAGGAGGTTGACCGCGGCGAAGAACATCGTCGCCGTCCCGGCGAAGACGCGCGGCTTCAGGTTCTGCGGCATGACATAGACCTGGAACGGCGGCGCCCCGGCGTGGCTGATGAAGCTGGTGAAGCCGCCAGCGAGCCCCACAGCAGGCCGGCCGGGACGCCCGGCGTCTCGACCGGCGCATGGCCGAGCCGGTCGCGCACCAGCATGTAGACGACGAAGGCGATCGAGATCATTCCGACCGCGAGCCGCACCGCGTCCTCGCTGACCCGCGCCGCGAGCAGCCAGCCGGCGGCGACGCCGATCATCGCCGAGGGGATGAGGATGACGAGGTTGCGCGGCGAAAAGTCGCGGCGGAAGGCCCAGACGCTGACCCAGTCCTGCACGATGAGGACGGGCAGCACGATCGCCGCCGCCCTGACCGGCGAGATCGCCAGCGACAGCATCGGCATGGCGAGCGAGCTCAAGCCCGTGAATCCGCCCTTCGACAGGCCGAGCAGGATCACCGCCGGAACGGCGACCAGATAGAACTCCATTTCGCCCGACATCCTCGGGCCAATCTCCGTCGGCCCGGTCGGCGACGGCTCCCCGCGTCTCGAGCCGCTCATTGGCCGATAGTTTTAGCGCCCCGCCGTTGCGTTCGCGCGCGCGCGGCGCGACAAGTCCGCCCGAGACGGCGGCGCGGCGCAGGGAGCGAAACGAATGAGCGGCTACAGGCAGACCTATGACCAGTGGCGCGCCGATCCGCAAGCCTTTTGGGCGAAGGCCGCCGCGAGATCTCCTGGACCCGCCCGCCGGAGCGGATCTTCGATCCGCGAGGCCGGCGTCTACGGCCGCTGGTTCCCCGACGCGCGCTTCAACGCCTGCTACAACGCGCTCGACCGCCACGTCGAAGCCGGTCGCGGCGATCAGGCGGCGCTCTACTACGACAGCCCCGTCACCGGGACGAAGCGCACCATCACCTATCGCGAACTGCTCGACGAGACGGCGACGCTCGCCGCCGTGCTGCGGATTTCGGCGTCGAGGCGGGCGACCGGGTGCTGATCTACATGCCGATGATCCCGGAGGCGATCGTCGCGATGCTCGCCTGCGCGCGCATCGGCGCGGTGCATTCGGTGGTGTTCGGCGGCTTCGCCGCCAAGGAGCTCGCGACCCGCATCGACGACGCCGAGCCGCAAGGTGATCCTGACCGCGAGCTGCGGCATCGAGCCCGGCCGGATCGTCGAATACAAGCCGCTGCTCGATCTCGCGATCGGCCTCTCGAAGCACAAGCCGGCGGCCTGCATCGTCTTCCAGCGCCCGCAGATCGCGGCGCGGATGACGCGGCGCGCGACCACGACTGGACGACGCTGGTCGAGGCGGCCAAGGCCGCCGGCAAGCGCGCGCCCTGCGCCGACCTCGCCGCGACCGATCCGCTCTATATCCTCTACACCTCCGGCACGACCGGCGTGCCGAAGGGCGTGGTGCGCGACATCGGCGGCTATCTCGTCGCGCTCAAGTGGTCGATGTCGGCGATCTACAACGTCAAACCCGGCGACACCTACTGGGCCGCCTCCGACATCGGCTGGGTGGTCGGCCATTCCTACATCGTCTACGGGCCGCTGCTGCACGGCTGCGCCAGCGTGCTCTACGAGGGCAAGCCGATCGGCACGCCGGACGCCGGCGCCTTCTGGCGGGTGATCCAGGACTACAAGGTCGCGGCCTTCTTCACCGCGCCGACCGCCTTCCGCGCGGTGCGCAAGGAGGACCCGCAGGCGGCGCTGCTCAAGGACTACGACATCTCGTCGATGCACACCCTGTTCCTGGCCGGCGAGCGGGCCGATCCGGACACGGTCGCCTGGGCGGAGAAGGTGCTCGGCGTGCCGGTCGTCGACCATTGGTGGCAGACCGAGACCGGCTGGGCGATCGCCGCCAATCCGGTCGGCCTCGGCGTCCTGCCGATCAAGCTCGGCTCGCCGACCGTGCCGATGCCGGGCTACGACGTCGACATCGTCGACGAGGCCTGCCATCCGGTGCCGCCGGGCACGATGGGCTCGATCGTCATCAAGCTGCCGCTGCCGCCCGGCTGCCTGCCGACCCTCTACCGGCAGGACGAGCGGATGCGGGAGAGCTATCTCAAGGAGTTCCCCGGCTACTACAAGACCGCCGACGCCGGCTTCGTCGACGAGGACGGCTATCTCTACATCATGGGCCGCACCGACGACATCATCAACGTCGCCGGCCACCGGCTGTCGACCGGCGGCATGGAGGAGGTCATCGCCTCCCATCCCGGACGTCGCCGAATGCGCGGTGCTCGGCGTCAAGGACGAGATCAAGGGCGAGCAGCCCTGCGGCTTCCTCGTGCTGAAGACCGGCGTCAACCGGCCGCACGAGGAGATCGAGAAGGAGGTCGTCAAGCTGGTGCGCGACAAGATCGGCCCGGTCGCCGCGTTCAAGATGGCGCTCGTCGTCGCCCGCCTGCCGAAGACCCGCTCGGGCAAGATCCTGCGCGGCACGATGAAGAAGATCGCCGACCACGACCCCTGGGCGACGCCGGCGACGATCGAGGACCCGAAGGCGCTCGAGGAGATCAAGGAGGCGCTCGAGGCGCGGGCGGGGTGGCGGAGAGCCGCGGCCGGGGCAGTTTTGGCGGCGTCGACGTCTTTTCAATGAGATAGGCGCCAAAACCTGTCCCATCCGTGGCCCTGAATAGCTGACTGAAGGCAAGGAGATAAAAGCTAATCCTCCTTAGGGCTCAGATCCAGGTCTGAGCTTGTCGAAGACTGTATTATCTTTGCTAGCCGTTCATCAGGATCCTCTGTATCACTTCCGTGATAGTAAGCAACCAATGATCCTTCATTTCCGATGAGATAGATCGCTTTGTCTAGATTCACTTTGTTGTCTGTATCACTAAACATGCCCAATATTGCCAAACGGATGCCTCGTAATTTATCCGCCCATTTGTCTCCGTCGAACGTGTTTGTCTCCTCCCCCAACTCACTCTCAGCATGCAATAATGCCAGATAGGCGATCCGAGCTAGTTCTCCAACCTTTTGATTACTTGATACAGCCATTATCGTTCTCCTTCCTTGCTATCTTTTCTGTTGTTGAGACACGCATATCTCGCCGATCGAGCGACTCGACGGAGCCGACCATCCTGGCAAGGCGCGGTCAAGGCATATCCGCGGGCATCGTGTGAGTAGTTTCCGAGGGTTGCCGCAGTGCGCCACTGCCCGGATGCGCAACTGTCTAGACTTCGGCCGGCAAATCCGCGGTCTTCAATAAGCCGTTCGCCGGCGAGGACCTACGGTGATGGGGGAGGCGTCCCCTGCCCCGCATTGTAGGTGGTTCACGCTTATCGCCGCGGCCAAATCATCATTGACCGCGGTGCTTCTTTTCGCTCTCCGCCGCCATGACGAATGACGCGTTAGGGTTCCCACCCGAATATTCCCACTTCCCATTCCGTTTTCAGGCCGCCGTGGTTTGGGCTCGGACGCCAGATGGAAACCGGCCGGTCCCGTCGTTGGCATCGAACCACGACAACGACGATGTCGCCGTTGGCCGGCGAACGCCACCCCAAAATCCGCTGGCGGTTCGCGTCTCGACGGCAGCCGCATTCCACGCGACGAATTTTCCAAAGTGCAGATGCCTGAGGCCACGCTCGTCCGTCTCTCCACTATGTCTATATCGAGTCTACGCGCCCTCTCCGCTCGCTGTCAATTTACCAATCTATCTATATGAAAATTGTCCCTGTCAAAATAGCCTCCCCTCGGCGCCTCATCGCCGATTTTCGAAGGCGGCTGGTCTCCCCGTTCGCGCTCCCTGTTACCCTCTGGATCAGGGCCTGTCACCGCCCTGTTATTCCTCCCGGTCCTTGCTCTCGCCCCACATGAAGGTCTCTTCGGAAGCGATTGAAAATAAGTCGTTTTTCTCGTCTGGTTCAGCGCATTGGCGGGCCTCGCCCGCTCATTTCTCCCTGTTAGCAGGGAATAACAGGGAGAAATGTCCACGACGCCTCGGTTATTTTGGTCGGCCGCGATGACGGCGGCGGTCGGTCGTAGGGCTTACCCCCGCCCCCGAGCCGGCGCTGCGTCTGCTCGATCCAGGCCCTCAGCGGCGCGAGCAGCGGGCCCTGGGTGAGGCCGCCGCAGCCGCGGCCGTGGGGCGCCTGCGCCCAGGTCGCGATGGCGATGGCGGTCCGGCCGTCGGCCGACCAGATCGGCGCGCCGGAATCGCCCGAGCAGGCCCCGGCGACGGCGCCGTCCGGGTCGGCCGCCCAGATGAGGACCGTCGAGGCCGGCGCGCGGACCGCGAGCGTCACGCTGCGCAATTGCCCGCCCGACTTCCAGTCGCCGTCGCGCGTCACGCCGTAGCCGGACAGGGCCACCGGCTCGCCGACCGAAGGCCCCACGCCCGAGGCGAGCGCCGCGCCGACGAAGCGCGAAATTCCAGCGGGCGCGCCGTGCGGATCAGCGCCAGGTCGATCGAGACGGCGCGGGCCGTGATCGCGTCCGGCCGGTAGAGCGGATGGACGACGGCCGCCTCGACCGGAATGACGACCGGCGCGCCGGAGGCGTCGCGATAATGCACCGCCATGTCGCGAACCGCTTTCACGCAATGCGCCGCTGTCAGAAGGGTCTGCGAATTGAGGACCAGCGCCGAGGGGCTCGCTTCGCCGCCGCCGCGCAGCAGCACCATCGCCACCCTGTCGGCGAAGCGCGCGTCGGGCGAAGCGCTGATGAGCGCGCCGGCCGGCGTGGCGAGCGAGGCGAGGCCGGCGAGACTCGCAAAGAAGGCTGCGGCGCTGAGGGACATTCGGGGCATGCACCGGCTTCATGCGCCAAATCGCTTGAAGTCAATCGCCGCTGGACGTCGCTACGCTGCGCCCGAGCGAGGGACGGACGCCGCATCATTCACATTGCATTCAGCCGCCTATGCGAACATGGTCGCCGCCGTCAGAGTAGAGGGACCGATCTCGTCATGGCCGCGCTCGCCATCGTCAGCCGCGCCGCGGTCCTGAGCCTCGCGATGACGGGGGCGGCGCGCGCAACCGATGCCGAGCCGCACGCGGTCTCGCCCGCCTCCGCCGCCAAGCCCGTCTGCCTCAACGCGGCGGAGACCCGGGAAGAGGTGAAGGCGCACAAGCTGCTCGAACCGTTCGCGGCGCTGAAATCCGCCGCCGGCCAGCGCAAGGCCGAGGCGCTGTCGGCAAAGCTCTGCCATACCGGCGACGAATACGTCTATGAGATCACGCTCCTTCACCGCGACGGGCGGCTGGTGCATGTCGAGATGGACGCCGGCACCGGCAAACTGATATCGCGGCCGCCGCACGGCGGACGAGGCGCACGCAGCCGCTCGTCAAGAACTGACCCCGCCAACACGAGATAGCCGCCCATGCGACTGCTGGTTGTCGAAGACGATCGCGATCTCAACCGTCAGGTTTCCGCCGCGCTCGAGGCCGCCGGCTACGCCGTCGATCGCGCGTTCGACGGCGAAGACGGCTGGTTTCTCGGCGACACCGAGCCCTACGACGCGGTCGTGCTCGACATCGGCCTGCCGAAGCTCGACGGCATCTCGGTGCTCGAGACCTGGCGCAACGCCGGCCGCACCATGCCGGTGCTGATCCTGACCGCGCGCGACCGCTGGAGCGACAAGGTCCAGGGCATCGACGCCGGCGCCGACGACTATGTCGCCAAGCCCTTCCACATGGAGGAGGTGCTGGCGCGGGTGCGCGCGCTGCTGCGCCGGGCGGCCGGCCACGCGACCAGCGATCTCGCCGTCCGGGCCGGTGCGGCTCGACGCGCGCGCGGGGCGGGTCACCGTCAACGGCGCCGCGGTCAAGCTGACCAGCCACGAGTATCGCCTGCTCTCCTACCTGATGCATCATGCCGGCCGGATCATCTCGCGCAGCGAGATCGTCGAGCACCTCTACGACCAGGACTTCGACCGCGACTCGAACACCATCGAGGTCTTCATCGGCCGCCTGCGCAAGAAGCTCGGCGTCGACATCATCAAGACCGCGCGCGGCCTCGGCTATATCGTGGGCGTCGAGGACGAGGGCGGCGCAGTCGCGCGGTAGAGCGATGGCGCACGCCCCGGATCCGGCGTCAGTCGATCTCGTGCGCGGGCGTGCGCTCCGGCGCGCCGGCCGGCGCCGCGCGACAGATTGCGCCGGCCACGCCATCGGTCGCCCCAGTTGCGCCGCGCGCAGCGGCCAGTACGGCTCCCGAAGCAGTTCGCGCGCGAGCAGGACAAGATCGGCCTGGCCCGTGCGAATGATCTGATCCGCCTGGGCGGGGGCGGTGATCATGCCGACCGCCGCGGTCGCAATGGCCGCCTCGCGCCTGATCCTTTCGGCGAACGGGACTTGATACCCGGGGCCGACCGGGATCCCGGCCTTTTCGACATTGCCGCCCGACGAGCAGTCGATCACGTCGACGCCGAGACCCTTGAGCCGGCGCGCGAGCTCGATCGGACTGGTCGACGTCCCAGCCGCCATCCGTCCAATCGGTTGCGGAGATTCGCACGAACAGGAGGCAGGGCTCGGGCAGGGCCCGCCGCACCGCCGCCGCGCACTCAGCACAGAAACCGGATGCGGTTGTCGAACGAACCGCCGTAGTCGTCGGCGCGCCTGTTGCTCAGCGGCGAGAGAAACTCGTGCGCCGAGATAGCCGTGGGCCGCGTGGATCTCGATCGCCCGGAACCCCGCGGCGTGGGCGCGCGCCGCGGCGGTCGCGAACGCTTGCTGCAGCGCCTTGATCCGATCGGCGCTCAGCTCCTCTGGCGTGGCGTAATCCTTTGCGAACGCCATCGCGCTCGGCGCAACCGGGCGCATCCGCCGACCGCCTCGGGCAGGGCAGGCGCGTCCGGACCAGGGCCGATAGGTGCTGCCCTTCCGCCCGGCATGGGCGAGCTGAAATCCCGGCGACTGCGCCCTGCGTGGCGATAAAACG
>CAVZJZ010000044.1:0-10368 GCA_963775665.1 uncultured Alphaproteobacteria bacterium
TCAACCGCCAGCGTGGTTGCGAGTTCGAGGGCGCGCTTGCGTCCGTAGGAGATTTCGCCCGCCTTGGAATAGGCGAAGGTCGTCAGCCCGACATTGTCCAAGAGCTCGAGCGCACGCCCGTTGAGCGGTTCGAGCGCCGACTTCGAGCGCCAGAAGTCGAACGAAATCGCCGCGCTTGCGCTGCAGCGCGATGCGGACGTTTTCGAGCGCGGTCAGGTGCGGAAACACCGCCGAAATCTGGAAAGAGCGCACGAGACCCAGCCGCGCGACGTCGGCCGGCCTCATCGCGGTGATGTCGCGGCCGTTGAACATGATTCGTCCGGCGCTCGGGGCGATGAATTTGGTCAGCATGTTGAAGCAGGTCGTCTTGCCGGCGCCGTTCGGGCCGATCAACGCGTGAATCGTTCCGCGCCGAATGCGCAAGGCCACGTCGGTGACCGCGCTGAAATCGCCGAAGCTCTTGCTAAGGCCCTCGGTGACGAGAATATCATCGCCGCTCATCCTCGGCGGTCGCCCGAGCCCATGCGCTTCCACCCTGCTTTGCGGCCAAATCAAACGAATGACGCGACGATGGTAAGCCCAAAAAGCGGGCCGGCGCAATGTGGAAAGGGGCCGGAGCGAGGAGGCAGCCGTCACGGTTTGGCGTCAGGGCGCCGGTTGTGAAGGCGCCGTTCCCAGTCGAGCGCCTGACGGACGATTTCGTCGAGATTGTCGCGCGTCGGCTTCCAGCCGAGCGCGCTTTTCGCCCGCTCGGCCCGGGCGACAAGGGCGGCCGGGTCGCCGGGGCGCCGCGGCGACAGGACGACCTTGAAATCGACGCCGGAGACGCGCTTGACGACGTCGACCACCTCCCGGACCGTCTGCCCGTGGCCGTAGCCGCAATTGCAGACGAGGCTCTCCCCGCCGCCGCGCAGATAGGCAAGCGCCGCCAGGTGCGCGTCGATGAGATCGGTGACCTGGATGTAGTCGCGGAGGCACGTTCCGTCCCGGGTCGGATAGTCCTGGCCGAAGATTTCCATTTGCGGATGGATTCCGAGCGCGGTCTGCACCCCGCGCTTGATGAGATGCGTGGCTTTCGGCGTCGACTGGCCGAGCCGGCCCGCCGGGATCGGCGCCGGCGACGTTGAAATAGCGCAGCGCCACGTAGCGGAAGTCGCAGGCGCGCGACGCGTCCTCGAGCATCCATTCGACCATCAGCTTCGACCGGCCGTAAGGCGAGATCGGCGCGAGCGGCGCATCCTCCGACACCGGTTCGGACGAGGTTTCGCCGTAGACCGCCGCGGTCGAGGAGAAGATGAAGGCCTTGACCCCGCCCCTGATCGCCGTCTCGATCAGGGTGCGTGCGTTCGATGTGTTGTTGAGATAATAGCCGAGCGGATCGGTGACCAACTCCGGAACCACGATCTTCGCCGCGAAATGCGCGACCGCGTCGACTTTGTGCTCGTCGATGAGCCTGGCGACGAGGTCTGCGTCCCCGGTGTCGCCGACGACAAGCTTCGCGCTGTCGGGAACCGCCCAGGCGAAGCCGGTCGAAAGATTGTCGAGAACGACGACCGTCTCTCCCGCGTCCGACAGGCCGAGCGCCATATGACCGCCAATGTATCCGGCCCCGCCGGTCACCAGAACGCTCATCCGCATGCCCCCTTCTCGCTTAACCACGCGCCGCGCGGGGCCGAAATGCCGCTTGGATCGCCAGCGCCGGACCTGTTAAGCGATAGCACTTTCGCCTGCCTCAAGCGACCATCCGTTCTCGACCAGGACCCTTCGTCGATGAAAAAGCCGATCCGCAAAGCCATTCTCCCTGTCGCGGGCCTCGGCACGCGCTTCCTGCCCGCGACCAAGGCCATCCCGAAGGAGATGCTGACGGTGGTCGACCGGCCGATCCTTCAGCACGTCGTCGACGAGGCGCGCGAGGCGGGAATCGAGCACTTCATTTTCGTGACCGGGCGAAACAAGGGCGTCATCGAGGATCATTTCGACTCGTCCTACGAGCTCGAGGATACGCTGAAGCGGCGCGGAAAGGCGCTCGAATATGCTGCGCTGATGGCCGACCTTCCCGCCGCCGGCGCGACCAGCTTCACCCGCCAGCAGGCGCCGCTCGGCCTCGGCCATGCCGTCTGGTGCGCGCGCGAGATCGTCGGCGATGAGCCTTTCGCGGTGCTGCTGCCCGACATGGTGACGAAGGGCGGGCCGCGAGGGGGCAAATGTCTCGTTCAATGCGTGGAGGCCTATGACAAGCACGGCGGCAACGTCATCGCCGTCGAGGAGGTCCCGCCGGCTGAGACGCATCAATATGGCGTCGTCGCGGTCGGCCAGGATGACGGCCATACGTTCGAAATCACCGGCATGATCGAGAAGCCGAAACCGGGATCGGCGCCCTCCAACCTGATCATCTCCGGCCGCTATATCCTGCAGCCGGAGATCTTCCAGATCCTCGAGCTTGTCGACAAGGGCGCCGGGGGCGAGGTTCAATTGACCGACGGCATGATCCAGCTCGCGCGCACGCAAAGCTTCCACGGCGTTCGCTTCGACGGACGCACCTATGACTGCGGCTCGCGGCTGGGTTTTCTCGCCGCCAATATCGCGTTCGCGCTCGACCGGAGCGATCTTGCTCCCGGGCTCAAGGAGGTCCTGCGGACCTTCGGCTTCGTCAGCAATGTCGCGTGAGCGTTCATCGCTGCAGCTTGAGCCCCATTGTCAGGATCGTCGCGGCGTAGCTCGTGCCCGGCTGGTTGGACACATAGAACTGGCGGCTTGCGCTCGCCTTCAGGACCACGTCGCGGTTGAGGCTGTAGCTGGCGGCGAGGCCGAACGTCGTCGTCGCGTCCCGCAGGGGGACGCCGGCATAGGCGTCGGTCACATAGCCGACCGTCCCGGTCAGCGTGATGTAGCGACGCAGCGCGTGGTCGATTTCCAGGGTCGTTGCGTGCTGCGCCGCGCCGGAGGCGCCGCGAATCGTCGTCTCTCCAAGGCTTGAAGCGGACTTGAGCGTCACGGTGGTGAGCCCGGTCGGCGTCCAGACCAGCGCAGCGTCGAAGAGCGGGCTCGCGAGGTTCGGCAGGCGCGGGTCCTGGTAGTTGCGCTCGCCGTAGCCGACGTCGAGGCTCCCGGTGAGACTATGCGCCAGGTCGATCTCGGCGCCGACCCGGATCGCGACGCCGTTCGAGTCGCGCTGGTAGCCGTATTGGTCTACGCCCGAGTCGTATCGGCGGGTGTCGACGAGAACGTCGAGGAACGGCTTGACTGCGGGGCTCACGCTGTAGCTCGCCCGGCCGCGCAGGCCCCAGTCGATGAAGTCGTCGCTCGAGAGTTCATCCACGGTTCCGTCGCTGAGCATGCGCATTCTCGTAGGTCGTGCGGTCGATCGAGCCGTGCAGGGAAAGATCGAGACGGCCGAACTTCCGGTCGCCGCCGACCGTCGCGCCGTAGGTCGCGGTCAGCGGAGCCCCGGTCGGGCCGAAAGCGACATTGGGACCGAATCCCGAGCGAGCCTGCGGTCATCGTCGCCACGGTGAACCGGCCCTCGGCGTCGAGACTGAGCGCGCGCGTGAGGTCCCAGCGGCCGCTCAGGAGACCGTCGCCGAACGGGGCGTCGGCGGAAGGGTCGGCGAAATAGTCGGTGAGCCCGCCCTTGAGCTCGCCGTGAACGGCGCTCTTCGCCCAATCGGAGTCGAGGGTCAGGCCCGCCTGCGACATGAGGAACGCCGAGCCCTTCTGAGGGCCCGGCAGAAGGCCGGGATTTGAGGACCAGCCGAGGTCCTCCTCGACAAAGGGCTTGAGCCTCAGATCGCCCACGCTGACGCCGAGGGGATCGAATGGCCTGTCGTCGCGGGCCGGCTTCTTCGGCGCAGGCGGCGAGGGCACGGCGGCGACCGTCGGCGAGGGGGTCTGGCTGTCCTTCGGGGCAGTCGGGCCGCCGCGCTGGTCGAGCCGCTCGGCGCCCTTATACGGCGCGAGAGGCGGCAGGGCGGTCTGTGGCGCCGGGGTCTTCGGCTTCGCCTCGGGCTCGGCGGACTGGGCGTCGGGCGCCGCATCGCCGCCGGGCGCCGGCGCCGCCTGCGGCTCGTCCGTCCCCTTAAGGCCGAGAGCGTCCGGGGAGGACGACTGCGCATGCGCAGCCGCCCGCGGCAAGCAAGGTTGCAATCCCGATCGCAGCGCAGGCGCTTCGCGCGCGCTGCGCGGGACGATGAAGGCGCAAGCCCACGGGCGCTCCTGAAGACCGCGCTTTGGCGAGGGCGCGTCTGGCCCGGCGAGGGTTGTCCTTTTATGGTTAAGGGGTGATTAACTGACGCCGGGGCGCCCAGCCGGGCCTTGAGGCAGGTTTCAAGCGAAGCCTCCGGTGATAAAGAGCCTCATGATTCAAGATCAGGCCAGCGCCGTCCTGTCGGCGATTCGCACCCTCGAGAACGAGCGGCAGGGCCTTCAGGCGCTGGAGGATGCGATCCGGGCGACCGCCGGGCTCGGCGCGGCCTTTTCCGAGGCCGTCGAGACGGATCGCGGCGGCGAGCGGCCGGGTCATCGTCACCGGCATGGGCAAGTCGGGACATGTCGGCCGCAAGATCGCCGCGACCCTCGCTTCGACCGGCCAGCCGGCCTCCTTCGTCCATCCGGCGGAGGCGAGCCACGGCGATCTCGGCATGGTGCAGAACGGCGACATCGTGCTCGCCATGTCGTGGTCGGGCGAGACGGTCGAGCTCGCGGCGATCGTCACCTTCGCCAAGCGCTACGCCATCCCGCTCATCGCCATGACCGCCAACGCCGAGAGCGCGCTCGGCCGCGAGGCCGACGTCTGCCTGACGCTGCCGAACGTCAACGAGGCCTGCCCGAACGGCCTCGCGCCGACGACCTCGACGACGATGCAGCTCGTGCTCGGCGACGCGCTGGCGATCGCGCTGCTCGAAGGCCGCGGCTTCACCGCGCACGACTTCCGCGCCCTCCACCCCGGCGGCCAGCTCGGCGCAAGGCTCGCCCGCGTGCGCGACGTCATGCACACGGGCGAGCGCGTGCCGCGCATCGACGTCAACGCGCGCATGTCCGAGGCGATCGTCGAGATGACCTCGAAAGGGTTCGGCTGCGTCGCGGTGTTCGAGGGCGGCGACCGGCTCGTCGGCATCGTCACCGACGGGGACCTGCGCCGGCACCTGAAGGCCGACTTCTCGCTCGAGACGCCGGTTGCGACCGTGATGACCCGAAAGCCCCGCATGATCGCGCCCGACGCACTCATCGAGGAGGCGCTGGAGAGCATCAGCCACAAGATCTCGGCCCTGCTGGTCGCCGAGAAGGGCGCGGTGGTCGGGATCGTGCACTTCCACGATCTCATGCGGATCGGGGCGGTGTGAGGGGTCGGCGAGATCCGTCGTCGATGCAGCGATTTCAGCGGCTTAGGCGCCTTTTTCTGCAACTCCGCAACGCTCGCGCCGAACCGCGCCCGAAAGGCGTCCTGCCCAGCGGGCCGGGGCTTAGGACACTTCAAGCTCAAAGCGAGGCGCCCGATCAGGGCTTCGCCCATTAATACAAGTTAGATGTGTTCTTAATTAACCGCGCGCCCAGCGGCAGGCGCTCCACAACGCCAGGCACACGAATGCCGCCGCTGCGCCCGGTCGCGTTTCAACGGCCGTCGCGACGCTCGCAGGCGTCTTGCCACGACGCGGCGCCTATGGCAGAAGCCGGACGCTTTCGGCGGCGACGCCAAACGCTGCAGTAGCTCAGTGGTAGAGCACTCCCTTGGTAAGGGAGAGGTCGAGAGTTCAATCCTCTCTTGCAGCACCAGTTTTTTCCAATGTTGGCCTTTGGACGGTTCTATCCCGTCTTCTTGAGCTTGGCGGCGCGGCGCAGGGTCGCGTTGATGCGGGTCTGCCAACCGGGACCGAGATCGCGGAAGTAGGCCACCACGTCCGGATCGAGCCGAAGCTTGATCGCCAGCTTGGGAGCAGCCGAAGGCGGCCGGCCGCGGCGGATGACCCGCTCGCCAATGCGCAGTTCGGCGCGGGCAAGCATGGCGTCGGTGATTTCAGGCAGATCGTCATCGGGCGTCGTTGCTGAAGGCCTCTGGGAAGCGGCGGCGGAATTTGCGGACTTCCTTGGCATGGCAATACCTCATCGAGATCACGCGGCGAGACGCGCCGCGTTGGGTCCAAGCGATCAATACGACCCGGCCGGCGAGAAACCCGGCCGTCAGATAACGCGCCTCGCCATAGTCAAAACGATCGTCGGGCCATGTGGCGGTTGGGCCCGCGAAGACTTTGGCGGCGTCGAGAACATCGATGCCGCGGGTTTCGAGGATCGCTGTGCGCTTGGCCGCGTCAAAGGTGATCCTCACCACAATAACTGTACCCCCGATAAAGATCGTCGTCAATTCTTTTGGGGTACGAGAAATTTAGCGCAAGTCCGCTGAGGCGATGTCGGCGCAGCTTGAGGTCAAAGCGCCTGTCACGCTGTCTCACCGCGCCAAGCGGGCCGCTAACGGGCTCCGGCGCCTACGGCAGAAGCCGGACGCTTTCGGCGGCGGCGCCCAGACGCTGCAGTAGCTCAGTGGTAGAGCACTCCCTCGGTAAGAGAGAAGTCGAGAGTTCAATCCTCTCTTGCAGCACCAGCAATTTCAAGGGAAATCGCTAGAACGCCATGCGTCGTCGCCGCGCGACGGCGTTGTCAAGCGCGCTGAGGAAATTCGATCGGTCGCGAGGGCCGAAAGACTTTGGCCCCGCCGTCGATTGTCCGGTCGAGCGTAAGTGGTCCATCAGATTGCGAGTCGCCAGAGCCATGCCGACCGAGCTTTCTGTGAAGCGTTTCCCGTTGTGAGCAATGACGTCGGCGCCCGATTTGACACATCGGCTGGCAAGCGGAATGTCCGACGTGACGACGATTGCGCCCGCGTCGGCGCGCTCGGCGATCCAGTCGTCCGCAGCGTCCGGGCCGGCGCCGACGACAATCCTTTCGATCGTCGGCGCGCGCGGGATCAGGATCGCGCTGTTGGCGACAACGAAAACTCGTAGCCCGTAACGGGCGGCAACTCGATAGATCTCATCCTTCACCGGACAGGCGTCAGCGTCGACGAGGATGCGCACATTCAGTCCGGCGGCTTCCATGGGCGGGCTGTAGTCAACTTTTTCCGTCTATCCAAATCCGGGTAACAAATGAGCGGGCGAACGACGCGAGGTCGATGAACGAAGGACGCCAAAGGTCATCGCCCTGGCCACGCCGCTCCATTGGCCCTAAGCCGATTGCGTCGCCAGCGTCGCCAGCCGCGCGCCGATCGCCTCCAAAAGAAGCTCGTGCGCCTTGGCGGCGATGTCCTCCATCGAGGGCGAATTCGCCAGCAGCGAGCGCGCGCGGCTGACGATCTCGCTCCTTCCGGGAATGTGAGGCAGGTTCAATTCGCTTAAGGTCTCGATCGCGCCCATCGGCTGGACCTGCCGGAGCCGCTGATGGAGCTCGATGAGCCGGCTTTTGCCCAAGGCCGCGGCGGCCGCGAGCGCGATCCGCTCGGCGTTGAAGCTCTCAGCCACCTGAAGCGCCGCGCGGCGGACGACCTTGGAGCCCAGCCGGTGGCGGTTTTGCACGACCTCGGGGGTCGGACGCTTCAGTTTCCAGACCAGCCCCAGGCGCTCGAAGAGCTTCAGGAGATAGAAGGTCGGATCGTATTCCCACCAGCGGAAGCCCTGGCGGACGCTGCTCTGGAAGGCGTGATGATTGTTGTGCCAGCCCTCGCCCATCGTCATGATCGCGAGAAGCCAGTTGTTGCGGGAATCGTCGCCGGTGATGTAGCGCCGGCGCCCGACCACATGGGCGAGCGAGTTGATGCAGAAGGTCGCGTGGTACACCGCCACCGTGCTCCAGAAGAACCCAACGATCAGCCCGGGCCAGCCGGCGGCGGCGTAACAGCAAAGCGCGAGCGCCAGGGCGGGCGCCTGTTCGTAGCGATGGAGCGCCATCAGCTCCGGATAGCGCGCCAGATCCGCCACCCTGGCGAAGTTCGTCGTGTCGTGTCGGCGGGCGAAGATCCAGCCGACGTGGCTGTAGAGGAATCCGGACCGGCGCGGCGAATGAACGTCGAGCTCGGTGTCGGAATAGAGGTGATGGTCGCGGTGGTTGGCCGCCCACCACAGGACGCTCTTCTGCGCCGTCGTCTGGGACAGCACGGCGAGCACGAGCTGGAAGGCGCGGCTGGTCTCGTAGGCGCGATGCGAGAAATAGCGGTGATAGCCGGCTCCGATGGCAAAAATCCTCAGCCAGTAGAGTCCGATTCCGATCGCGATCGCCGCCGGGGTGACGCCGGTCCAGATCGCCCCGAAGCAGGCCAGATGCACGAGCACGAAGGGCACCGCGGACGGATACATGATGTCCGACGTCTGGGAGGCGCCGGCTGCGGAATCGGGGGAATCGGAGTTGGGATTTTGCGTCATCGGTGATCCAGATTGCAGATCGCGCGGCGGCCGGGAGCCATCGGCCGGGAGCGGCGAAGGAACCTATCACAGGTCGGGGCGATTTGTCGCGACGAACCGACGCCGCCTGACTTTCAGGCGGAGGTTTCCCCCACCTCACCTCCGGCGGAAAGTCCGGCCTCTCGGGAAAGGCCGGATTTGCCGGAGTCGGCGGGCCGCCGGCCCGTTTTCGGGGCGATCACGCGCCAGACTTCCGTCGTCTCCGCGCCTTTCACATTGATGGTCCCTCGGGATTCGCAGTCGAACTGATCCCTGATGAGGTCATAGGTTGCGCGGGTGATCTGGACGGTTCCGCGCTCGCCCTGGGATTCCATCCGACTCGCGAGGTTCACCGTCGCGCCCCAGAGATCGTAGATGAATTTCTTGCGGCCGATGACGCCGGCGACGACCGGGCCCGAGTTGACGCCGATGCGGAACGCGAGCGTCCGGCCGCCGAATGTCCGGCTCGCCGCGGCGTCACGCATGTCGAGCGCGAGCTGAACGAGGGCGGCGGCGTGGTCTGCGCGCTCGCGCGGCACCCCGGCGGCGACCATGTAGCTGTCGCCGATCGTCTTGATCTTCTCGAGGTCGTACTTTTCCACGAGGTCGTCGAAGCAGTGGAAGACCTCGTCGAGGAGATTGACCAGGCTCAGCGGGGTCATCGCCGCGGCCATCGGCGTGAACCCGACGACATCGGCGAAGAGGACGCTGGCGGAGTCGTAATGCGCGGCGATGGCGCTGCGGTCGGTTTTCAGCGCCTCCGCGATTTCCTTCGGCAGGATATTGAGCAGCAGCGTCTCCGAGCGCTCCTGGAAGAAGTTCCGCTGCCCGACGAAATAATAGAGCAGCGCGAAGACGATGGCGATCACCGAGCCGAGGTTCAGGACGAAGAACCAGGTGACGAACGCTTCCGGCAATCCGGCAGGCGTGAGCCAGGGCTGCAGAGCAGCGCTCGCGATCAGAAGCAGGACGAAGCCAACGATCCAGCCCACGGTGTGGCGCAGGTCCTCGACCAGCAGCGAGCAAAGCGGACAGAGGGCCGCCCAAACGATCACGATGCTTGATTGCTTGAAGCCGCCGAGGCTCATCATCACGGCCGAGGGCAGCACCAGGGTCATCAGAAGCTGGGTGAAGCGGTAGAGGCGGAAGTTGCGGGTCCAGCCGAGCAGGGCGGTGTTGATCGGGGTGACGACGGAATAGACCGCCGGCGCCGCGGCGGCGAGCGGCGCCCCGGCGGCCAAGTAGACTGCCGACCAGAGGGCGGTCATCGGCAGGGTTCCGACGGCCATGAGGACGAGGAGGCGCCGTTGCAGCGCCGCTTCGCCGCCCTCATGCGGGTCCGCGCCGACCCGCCCGGCCAGCGCGACCAGTTTCGCGGCCGCGTCGCTCGCCCACGCGAACCGGCTTATGCCCGGCGTCCCGTCCCTCTCCATCCGCGCCCCCTCGGGCCGGCCAGCGTCGACAGCGCACTGGCGCCAGAGCCTGAAGCTTCCTCGCCAATCATAAGCTTGTCGTCAAACGACGCCGCGACTGATCGTTGCGCGCCCTGCATTGACAGGCGCGCGCCGACCAGTGCTAACGGAACCTATGCCTCTCGTCCGGAAAGCCGCTCTCCCGATCGCAGCCGTCGCAATGCTCGCCTGCACGCTTGCCTTCGCCGTTGTCGCGAAGGCGCAGGATCCTGACGCGGCGGCGCTCTGCGGCGGGGAGAGATACGCGCTCGAAGGCCCGCCCGACAGCCTCACGCCGGCCATTGCGCTGACCGCCGACGGCGTGCAGGGCGCGTTCCTCCTGGACACGGGCGCGACGCGGAGCTCGCTGTCGGCCGATGCGTTCTCGAGCGCGGAAGGGTCGGTCAGGCACGCGTCCATCTCGCTGCCCAGTTTCGAGCGGGGCGATTTCCGGCTCGCGCGCTACGACGCGCCGGACCGAGGCGGAAGCGGGCGGC
>CAVZJZ010000045.1:0-42498 GCA_963775665.1 uncultured Alphaproteobacteria bacterium
TCGGCGTCATCGGCACGGACTTTCTGTCGCTGCTGACCGCCGAGTTCACCCGAGGCGCCGTCACGCTCGGCGACAAGCCCTGCGACGCGAAAGCGCTCCGCGGGCGCGGCTTCGTTCCGGTGTCGGAGAAGGGCTTCTTTTCTTCCGACCTCTCGACGATCGGCGCCGGGCTCGCCGATATTCCGGTCGTGTATCTGCGCCTTGGCGAGGTCCGCGCCTGGGCGCAGATCGACACCGGCTATGCCGACACCGTGATCCCCCACTCGGTCGACATCAACGAGGCCCTCTACGACCAGCTCGTCGCCAGCGGCGTGAGGCTCGAGCGGGCGGCCGACATCGGCGTCCTGACCTGCGAGGGCCGCGAGAGCCGGCGCGTCTATGCGGTGAAGGACAGGGCGCTTGCGATCGAGAACGAAGGCGGCGAGCCGATCGTCGAGACCGTGAGCTTCCGCCTCATCGTCAAGACGGCCAACGGCTGCGGCGGCATCGGCGCGATGACGACGCCGGCGGCCCAGCTCGGCGCCTCGTTTCTCAAGCTCTTCGGCTCGATCGTGTTCGATCCGAAATCTGCGATGGTGTGGGTGGAGCGCGGCGCGGGCGGGCTGCGAGCGCCGGGCTTCGCCGACGTCCAGTGACCTTTGCGCCGAGGGCGGCGGGCGCCGCCTAAAGCGTCGCCATCCTGACGACATGCCCGCCAGGGCCGGGCCGGGGAGGGGTCGCGATCTGCGGAAGGTAGCGGGCGGCGAGCGCCGCGCGATCGAGGTCCTCGATCTCGACATAGCCGAGCCCGCGCGCCCGGCGGCGAAGCGCCTCCGTGTCGAGCGTGCAGCGGAAGGGCTCGCCGATCGCCGCCACCTGGGCCGCCATCGCGTCGTGGACCTCGCGCAATTTCACATCTTCGATCGTGTGCGCGGGATTGGCGTAGTCGAACACGACCTCCGCGCCGCCGGGAAACCGCGCGAGCTCATCGAGGGTCGCGAAAACGGCCGCCTCGGTCAGGTAGGGCGTGACGCCGAGCCACAGCACGAAGGTGCGCCGGGCGACGTCAAAACCGCCCGCCTCGAGCGCCGCCGTCATGCTCCCGTGCTCGAAGTCGTGGCCGACATAGGCCACATGCGGCGGCTCGGCGACGCCGGCGCAGGCAAGGCGGCGGCGCTTGTCGCGCTGGGTCGCCGGATGGTCGAGCTCGAACACCCTGAGGCCGGCGTTGGCCTCGAGCTCAGCCTCGAGCCGGTAGGCGAACGTGTCGAGCCCCGCGCCGAGAACGAGGACCTGCCGGACGCCCCGGCCGATCGCAGCCCTGGCGGAGTCTTCGGCGAATCGGCTGCGCATGGCGACGAAGATCCGCAAGCCCCGCCGCTCCGGCCGCTCCCCGGCGAGCGCGAGCGCCTCCCCGGCGTCCTCGCCGAGAATGGCGAGCGCCAGCGGATCGGCGAAAACAGCGCCGCCCTCCAGCGCCTGATGCGCCGCCCGATGCCCCGCCGCGCCCAGCGCCGTGCGGCTTGCGCGCCCGTGCTTCATGACGTGCGAGCCTAAGGGCCGCGCCAGCGCCTGTCGAGCGGTCCGATCGCCGGTCGGCGGGCTCCCTGCCGACGGCGATGAACCGGAGACGGTGGACAAGAGAGATTTTGCTGGTATCAGTTCCGGGCCAGGGTAGGATTCTCTAGGGACCGAGGGCTGTCATGCCGGTTACGGGCTTCGTTGCAGGTACGCTCATCCGCAGGCCGGAAGGCGAAGTCGCCGTCGAGACCCTCCAGGTCGGGGACCTTGTCCTCACCTCGTCCGGCGAGGCGCGGCCGGTCAGGCGGATCGGTCATCGCGACATCGACTGCCGGGCGCATCCCGACGCGTCTGCAATCGATCCGATCCGGATCGCCGTCGATGCATTCGGCGCCAACCGCCCGTCGGAGGACCTTTTCGTGTCGCCCGGGCATTCGATCGCCGTCGATCTCTGCGGCGAGGTTCTGATTCCGGCCGGTGCGCTAGTCAATGGCTCGACGATCGCCGAGGTCGCGGTCGACCAGGTGAGCTATTGGCATGTCGAGCTCGACAGCCACGACCTTCTCCTTGCGAACAACCTTCCGGCCGAAAGCTGTCTGGAGACGGACAACCGGGGTTTCTTCGAGGAAGCCGGGGCTGCGCCCGACGCGTCCGAATTCGGAGGCGGCAAGGCCCAGCGACGATCTCTGCCGTCCCCTGGCGACGGAGGGGAGCGTTCTCGCTTTTGTGCGGGCGCGGCTGGCGGCGCGGGCTCAGGCGATCGGCTGGTCGCCGATGTGCGACCCGAAGTTGCGCCTCCTCGTCGACGGGAAGACGCTTCTGCCGCTGACCGGAAGCGACGCCGCCGTCTTCCTGTTTCCCGCCACGGCGCGGGACGTTCGGCTGGCGTCAGACATCTTTGTTCCCGCCAGTCTCGGCGGACCCGACAAACGCCAGCTCGGGGCCTGCCTGTACGGGCTTGCTCTTGCCGGCAGCTTCGGCGAACCGCGGCGGATCTCCCTGGCCGACGCGCGCCTGGACGAGGGGCTCTACGGCCAGGAAGTGCAGGGCGGCGTCCCTGTGCGCTGGAGCAAGGGCGAACTGCCGCTCGACCCGGGACTCTGGGGGGAGCTGGCGGGACAGGTCTCCCTGCTCGTCAGCTACAACTCGACGACCACGCGCCAATGGACGGCGCCGGCGCGGGCTGGGGAGGGCCATGCCGCCAGGCGCGAACCGAAACTTTACTCGGTGCGGTGACGGGGCGATGAGGACGCAGTCGACGGACTTTGAGGCGTCAATTTCGCGTGGGCGCGCGTTGAGCGACGGCGACCGCCAGCCGGGACAAGCCCGGCAGATGCGCCCTGAACGGTGAAGGCAGCGAGCGAAGCCGGCGACTTCGGGCCGTCCAAGTATTTTTTGAAAGCCGAAGATGTTCCATATCCAATTGGCCTCCATCGGCTCTTCCTGGACATCGAGCAGGCAGCAGTCGTTCCGGAAAGCAAGCTCGAGAATATCTCGCTGAGGCGTGACATGCATTTCCATGTCTTCGCCGAGTTTTTCGGCGATATAGTCTTCAATCTTGAAAGCATAGCCATCGCGATACGTTAGCACCCCAACAATTGCGACCCCGTTTGGGGGCAAGGCCGGCAAAGACCTTTTTCAGGATGGCGAGGCTCACCGGAGGAGCATTGTGCTGGAGAACGAGACGGGAATACCAAAGGTCGTAGCCAGCGGCGGGCATCAGGTCGGAGGCCGTCACTTGCGCAAATTGGATATTCGAAACGCCCGATGAGGCCGCGTGTTTTGCGGCGAGCGCCATGTGAGGAGGCGAAATATCCAGCGCAATGACTTTCGGGAAGACGCGCGCCAGCGGAATCGTCGTCGCGCCCCACGCCACAGCCGTATTCGACGCAACATTTGAACTCCGCCGGCTCTCGACCAATGCGCTTCAGCAAAGCGAGGATCAAGTCGCGGTCTTGCGACGCCGCTCTCATAGAACCTGGCCAGGTTCGCGCTCAGGTTCTCCGGCAAGAAAGCGTCGTGTGTCAGAACGGACCAGTGGGGAGCCGTTTCGCCAACCTTCGACCAATATGCGCCAGTCTTTGCGACGATCTGGGCCAGCGTCGCCGGGTCCGCACTGGTTTCTACATCTTGGGGTGGCTCGAACCCCACGAATGGCTTCGGAGCGGCAGTGAGATTGCCTCCGGAATTCAGCGGATGAAAGGAAGTTCGCCCGGAGCTCACCGATGTTTTTGCTGGCTTTGATGTGTATTTGCATGACCTCGTCATTCTCGGGCGGTCGACCAAGAATGAAGGCATAGGCGTTGCGAACGTCGTCAGCAGAAATCGACATCGGTCTCCCCACTCGCGTGAACGAATTCAGTAGCGGGACCCTTCGCAAAGCCGCCGCCGCGAGGCCACTTGGACGTTCGCGCTTCGCCGTTGCGAAGAGCGCGATGATCGGGACTGCTTGGACATGACGGGTTCGCGCTTTCCGCCGCATGAACGGTCATCGTCCTAGATGACGTCGTCAGCGGACCAGGGTTCGGCCGGCGCCGGATCGTAATACATTGATAGTGAAATCGGCACTCACCCGTATTGAATCATATCGCGCATCTTTTCAAACCGGGGGAGGAAGATCGTGAGAAGGACGATCCCGAAGAGGATCGGATAGAAGACCGAATAATGCGTTGGGATGGCTTCGCCAAAGAAGCCATGCCGCGTGATTTCGAAGCAATGCAGCATCGGGATGTACAAGGCGATGTTTCGCGCGTATTCGGGAAGCCAGTCCGCCATATACATGAATCCGCTGATGGGCATGATCAGGTATTGTATCGGCTGAACGAATTGCTCAGCCGCCTCGTACTGTTCGGTGACGACCGCCATTGCCGCCCCGATCCCGACCGACAGAAATCCCATCAGCAACCATCCCTGGATCACCAGACCATAGTCGCGGATCGGGTCGAGCGCGCCGATCAGCACCAAAGCGGAGTAGTTGACAATATAAGCAATCGTGCACCCGACAAATTCCAAAGCCATCGTCATCATGAAGATGTCCAGGACGGTCAGATTGCGGTGATAGAGCATTCCGACATTTCGCCTGAAGATAAAGACCGACTTGCTCATGAGATGCCTCAACAGAGTGAGCGGCATATAGCCGGACAACAGCAGGGCGACGAGCGGAATGCCTCTCTCCTCATGCGCATTGATGAACCACCGGAGCCCGATCACCCCGGCGCAGAGGATCATCGGTTCGAAGATAAGCCAGGAAAAGCCAATATTGGCTCGCCCATAGCGCATCATGAGCTCGCGGATCATCAGCGCACGCAGGGCGCGCGCTTGAACCCTTAACCCTTGCCAAAATTTTGCAACGCCACGCGCTGGAACGCCGTAGGCTGGAGTCATCGAGGAACGGCTAGACATAAAGGTCCTCCGGATCCAGGCATGAGCCTCAGCAGGTCCTTGCCAGGACAAAGGCGTAGAGTCACGACCCTATCTCTGGACCATGCCGATCGTCGCCAGTGACCGCCTCCCATGACGTTACGCCCCAAGGTGGACGCGCCCCACTTCAGAGGGCCTCCGAATGGACAAGAACCGGTTCGAACTTGGGCACAATCGGAAAATCCTGGCTGAACGGCGACAGGAAGCGGCCGCCGACCTTATGGGTGAACTCCTCCGAGCCGATCATCCCGTCAAACACGCCCCGACGGCCCAACCCCGCTCTGAGCCGCGTGGTGTAGGACGAAAGCCCGTGCTCGTCGGCGTGCCTGTCCACGATGATCAAATAGAGCTGTTCCACGAAGACGCGGTCGCTAAATTCCCGCGTCGTCCGGTCGAGAAGCCGCCAGTATGCCGCCGGGTCGCAGGCTGCTCTTGTCGAGCGTGACGCGAGCAGGCTCATCACCGAGACGCCGCTGGACGTCTTTGTCTCGCGGCCCGCTTGGGCGCTCTCCCACTCATCATGTTCGAGCACCGCGACCTTCGCGCCGGAGACCGCGCAGCGAATGAGGAGCTGGTCCGAGAAGATGAAGTCGCCGGCGCGCGGCGCGACGGCAAATCCGCACCAGCCGTCTCGGAGGCCCTTCCCCACCGCCGATTCGGAGAATTTATCGGCCCGCGCCGCCCGAACGACCCGGCCGCCGGAGACAAGCTCCAGCGCGCAACAACGCGGACCTCGTTCCGGATAGGCGAGACCTTCCAGGACCCCGCCGGACAGTTGAACGTCCTGAGAGCCGAGAATTGGCGAATATTCGGTCATGCCGCCGCCCCAAGCAGCATCCGGTCCCGCACCATCGCGTAGGCGCGGCCCCAATCGCGCTGCTGCAGCTTCGCGTTGATGTCGAGATAGCTCAAGTCGTTGAGCCGAGTGAGACGGCTTGCTTTTTCGGCCAGATAAACGGCTTCGCTGAGCGACGCGACATCGAGCGGGTCGAAGAAAAACGACATCTCTGGCGCAACCTCGGGCAGGCTGCTGGAATTCGAGCAGACGATGTATTTGCCGAGGACGGCCGCCTCGGCCACCGGGATCCCGTATCCCTCGAAATACGAGGGATAAATACAGAAGCTGCAGTTGGCCAGCAGCTTCAATTTGGCGTCCTCGGACACGAATCCGGTGAAGAGGATGCGATCGGTGTCGAGGCCCGCTTCGCGCAAACGACCGAGCATCGCGCCCTTCGCGTCGTTCCAGCCGTCGCGGCCGACGAAGACGATCTTGTAACGGCTCAAGAGCTCACGGTTCTCGGTCAGGAGGTCGAAAACCATCGCTCCGTTCTTGCGCGGCTCGATCGTCCCCAGGACGCAAATGTAAGGCTCATATTGGACTTCGGACCGGCTCAAGATCAGTTCGCTCAGGATGCACGGATCCATTCGAATTCCCATTGGCATGACGCCCGACTTGCCACGCGATTCCGGAAAGTAAGTATTGAGATCCTGCTTTGTCGCCTCGGACACGCAAAATATGAAATCGCTGGTCGCGACGTCGGGGCGAATCCGATTGGTGTGATAGAGGATTGTATCGCGATTGTGAAACTCCGGCGTGAGCAACGTGCTCAAGTCGTGCAGAATGAGCGACTCGGACCGGAACACGTTCCGCAACGGTTTGACGTTGGGGAAGATGCAAGCCCCCTTCGATGCATCGTCGTAATCCAGGGTGGCTTTGGCCCAGAGCTGTCTTTCGAGATGCGCGAGGTAATCGCCGCCTTTCCTTCGCGCGAGCATCTCTTCGATCACGGCACGATCAACGATAATATTCTGGTAAAGAAAGGTCCACGAAGCGTCCGGATCCGCCACCGCGCAGCGGACCAATTCGGACGTCACGATCGGTATGCCGGTCCATTGATTCTCGAACATCGGCGATACTTCAAAGAAGAGCGCGCTCATCAGGCCTCGATCTCAACGCTAAGCTTTTGTTCAACCGTCGCCAATGCCTGGCTGAGGATGGCGCTGTTGAATTTCTCTTTCACCGTTCGTTGCGCGTTCCGGCTGAGTTCGCTTCGAGCCTCGGCGCTGAGCGCATGCGATCTGTGAAACGCGCGCTCGACTTCCTCGGCGGTGATGACATTGGTCGGTTGACCCCACAGCCGATAGTGGCCGGAAAGCGCGGGGACCTCCGCAACTTCCGATTTCAGAACGATTGCATTTTGGTCGTCAATGTAGTCCGCCATGGCGGTATGCCGGGGACTGATTGGTATGGCCCCCTGGCTCATGGCCTCGAGCAGGGGCAGATTTTGGCCTTCACAATAAGACGTACAGACGTAATAGCTTGCAATGGAATAGAGCGAATTCAGCTCTTCCTCGGTCCATACCCAGCTGGAAATCCAGATCGCCTCGCTGACGAAGGCCCCAACCAACTCGTCGGGCCTGCTCAATTGCTTTTCCATTATCCCACTGTTAATCGTGGTGTTGGTATGATCCGGCGTCACGTTCTTGATCAGAAGGATTGCCTCGGGGACCTTTCGCTGAAACCGCAAAAATCCTTCGATCAACGGACCAATCTGCTTCCTGAGGTCATAGGGGTTGAACACTGTAAAATAGACGTTTTCCCGCCGCCCTGACCTGCCGTCGTCCAAAATCTCATAAAGCTTTCGCGCGCGCTCACGCGCGGCCTCATTGAATTGTGATTGTAGTTTCGGGAAAATTGATAGTGGGACCCACTCGAGTCTCTGCAGCGTGCCTAATTGCGAGTGGTCTTTAAGTCTTTGCTTTTCAGGGATGATCGGACTTGGAACGTACGAGACCTTTCGGCTCGTGTATTTCTTCAGAACATCGACGGCAAAATTTGACGGAGTCCAAATTTCATCAAAAAGATCCAGCACTGCGCCCGGACGGCTGAAGGCGTGGAAGAGGTTTTCTTCAGGAGCAAGCGCCGGGAATTCCCACGCAAAAGCAAGAATGTTATAGGCGCCCTTCAACAATCTGGCCTGAGCCGGCGGAGAAAAGCAAACATGAACGGGCCGTGTCGAGGCGGTCAGCATCGAGACATCGGGAACGTAATGCGCGGCCAGGAGGAACGTCCAGTCGAGTCCGAGTTGATCCGCCGCTCTCTGGAAGCCGCGCATCGCATAAGCGTAGGAGTAATGGGCGCGACCCAGCTCCGATGCGCGTGGAGGCCGGTCAAGCACAGACCCGAGCCTCGACGCGGAGGAGAAAAACAACGCCAGGGATTCGTCGGGTTCGCCGCTCGGCGGCGGGATCAATCCCCTCAATGCCGACATGCATCGAATGGCGTCGTTGCGAGCGTTCGGCTCTCCGTCGATGAAATCGCGAGCAGTGACATAATGCTCTTGTGAAAGAGCAAAGCGTCCCGAAATCTTCTGAAGATGCCCAAGCTGGAGATGGTAGTCCTGGCTTCGGTTCCATGAGGAGCCCGCATGCATATAGGCAGACTCGGCTTCCAAAAAGAAACCGGCTTCCTTGAGCGCATGTCCGTACTGCACCCACAGACCGGGCTCGGGCATTTCGGCGAGGATGATCCGAAGCAGCCGGGCCGCCTCGGGCCACCGGTGTTCAGCCATCATCGTCATGGCCCGGTCGACGGCTTTGGCTCTGTCAGGGAAAACAGGATCCGCTCTGTCGGAGGAAGCGGCGTCGAGGTGCGGCAGCTTCTTGCCCTTTTTCTTTTTCGGTAAATAGGAAAACATCTCGAGGCCCCTGCTTGTCTCGTCCACGCCTATCACCAATACAATCGAGTTCTACGCCATGCCAGGTCCGCGTCGATATGGCGCTCGGGTGACGTTCTGATGACCTTCATATGGCCTATGACGGTCGAATTCGCTGGCCGGCAGGTCATGTCGGGCGAGCCGAATTCCTGTAGGCGTGAAACACCTTTCTCGACTCCCCGCTGCCGTCCCTCACTGTAACGTGGGGAAAGCCGAAGAAGTTGAGAAGGCCAATCATGCACTCTATATTTGGTCCCCACCAGTTTGTGGGATCATCGCTCAGTTCTGCGCCCGGATAGAAAATCATCACTGGTCTCCCGCCGCTTGCGATGGTCTCGATATGGGTCTCTACAATCAAACATTCTTTGGCGAGAGCCGCGATTTCTCGGGTCGCCGCAATGGGATCGACAAGATGGTGAAAAACACCTGAAAACAAGACAATGTCAAATTTGGCAAGAAAGTCTAGCGACAACCCCGGCTTGTCAAGATCGATGTCGACCGCGTCAAACCGATTGCCAGTCGCTCTAGAGACAAGGTCAAAAGTCTCACGTCCGTGTAAGCGAGGGTTATTCCAGGTCGCATGATCCAAACCGACAACCTTTGCCGCTCCACGCCGGGCCGCTTCGACACAGAAACCCCCATTCCACGCGCCAACATCCAGAACTGTCTTATGTCGTAGATCGACCCCGTCAAATAAAGTCTTGGCTTCCAATTGCATCAAATCGAGCGACTTACGACCAGGAGTGATAACGCCATCGCCGAGGTCTATTGTATGCCACCAGTAATACTTTTCGACCTCTTCCGCAATCGTCATAGTCCAACCTCCGAAACGCCGTCCGAACGCCCTGATGGCAAAGAAGGCCGACGCTTGGCGTCGCATTCTAAAAGCGACCCTGGCCGCCGCTGCGACCTATGTCTGAAGCCGGCCGTTTCGGCTTGCACGACCCGTGCCCAACGAAATTCCCAGCGGCAATCTCTTACCGGCGCAATGGCGTTTTGTGAACACGATTTTTGAGGGGCCTTCCGTTGCGTAGGCGAAAAATCAATCGTCAGATTCGCGCCCTGGTCAGGCCATGCGCCCGCTTGCCGCGAGCAGAGGCACGATCCCTATGTTATTGCGCTCTCGTCCGGTGACGAAGAATGAGGTTTGCGGTTGTTTGACCCGCCAATTCGTAATCTTCCAAAACCGAATGTTCGACGCCTATTTTAGCAGGATCCGTGACGGTAAAGTTAAATGAACCCTCAAGGATGACCCAACGAGGCCTGTATTGTGAGTTCTTGTGAAGATCGTTCAAAACGCGCGCGTCATGGCCCTCAATATCGAGGCTAAGGATCTCAAATTCTTTAGGAATCGCATGTTCATCGAGAATGTCGTGAAGTCTGCGCACCGGAACCTCAAGGGCTCCTGAAATTGGACCCCACGCCTGAGTATGCTGCGGATTGAGCGAGGAGATGTCGGTATTGACCCCCAACGACAACTTTCCCGCGCCCTCGAAATCGGAAACAGCACATATAACAAGGGAGTAATTGACTCCGCTGAATTCGGCGCGGATTTGATCGGCCAATAAAGGGTTTGCCTCGATGAGCAGCCCGCGCCATCCGAAAAGGAGCAGCAGGTCATAGGAGTTTGACCGTTCTCGGCCGTTTGCGCCGACATCGACGATGTCTTTTCCCGGGGCTCCGCGAGCAACAATCAGCTTCAGTAATTCAAGAAACTCGCCATTTTGCGAGTGATCGGCAATCGTCGAACTCATTCAAAAACCCCGCTTGAAGGCCTTGCTCAAGGCTGCTCGTCAGATCTGCAAAGTACGCGATCCTTCTTTGTGCAACAAGCGTGTTCGGGTGTTGGGAAACACGTGTGACTTCACGATCCTAGGACAGGGCTCGATGTGATGCGCAAAGCCGTCCTGCGAGCGGAGCGATGCAACATGGAGGCGTCATTTCTCCTCATGTAATGCATGAGGAATTTATCGTAATCAATTGTAAAATCAGCATTTCATCCATCTACAGCGGGCCAAAATAGCGCCGTCCCGCCTGATTCTGGACGGTTTCGGGCGGGTGAGTGTAGAAATTCTATACGATCGCGCCCTCGCCCGGGTCGCGAAAGCCGGTTTCCGGCTTCGGTTTTTCCGATTGTCGTCTCCCTGTTATGGGGCTTAACAGGGAGATCGCCTCCCTGTTATCTCGCTCAACCATTGCGTGAGCAATTCATCCGAAGTCACTGATATTCGGCCTTTCATGCCTCAAACCCGAGTGCGGCGAGGCCTCGCGCTCCCTGTTAGCCCGACTTCGCGGATTGGGCCAGAATTGCTGTTGGCGCGCCAACGCAATCAATGCCTTGGCCTGAAAGGTCTTCACTACGGGGCGTGGGTTTGCGGCAGCGCGACGTGGGCGATTTTGGGGGGTGGCTGGGCTGGCAGGACCAGGTTCAACCGGTCGATGAGGAGGCGCAGGTCGAGCTCGGGCTCGGTGGTGCGGGTGAGGATGATCTCGCGCCCGTCGGTGGTTGGCAGATGCACGTCGATCATCTGCATGGCGGCGAACTTCGCCAGCGCGCTGCGGGCAGTCAGGCCGGGAGCGAGGCCATGCAGGCGGCGGGTCAGGGTCACCTGGAGGCAGTAGGCGAGGAAGGCGACGAAGATGTGGGCTTCGATGCGCCGCTCGTCCCGATGAAAGATCGGCCGGATCGCGAGATCGCCCTTGAGGGTCTTGAACGCCTCCTCCACCGCGACGAGCTGGATGTAGTACTGCCAGAGCAGCGCCGGATCGCTTTCGGTCAGGTTGGTGCGCAACAGATAGCGGCCTTCGCGGCGGCGGGCGGCGCGCAGTTTGGTGCGGTTGAGCGAGAAACACAGCGCGCTCGTATTGTCGTCGAGCGCGACGTCGACGAGACGCCAGGCCGAGGGCGCCTTGGAGCGCGCGGCGCCGAGCTTCATCAGCCGCTCCTGGCGCGAGACGTCCATGGCGGCGAGTTTCTTCAGCCGCGCCCACAGCCATTTGAGCTGGCGCAGCCGCATCGCGCGCTCCTTGGCGACGCGATCGACGCTTTGGGCGTAGACGTAGAGTTCATCGTCTTGGGCCAGAAGCTTGACCTCGACGCCGTCGCGCGCCTTGCGCCACGGCTTGTCGATGAGATGCCTTTCCAGGCGCGTCAGCCGTCCCTTGGGCGTTCCCACCAGATATTGCACGGGCGGGTCGGAGGCGCGCATCTGAGCCAGAACCTCCTCAGTCGGCACGCCGCGGTCCATCACCCACACGCGTCGCGCGTTGCCGTATTGGCTCTCGATCTTGTCGAGGAAAGACCGCAGCGTGGTGCTGTCGGCCGTGTTGCCGGGCAGGACCTCATAGGCGATCGGCAGGCCCTCGGGGGTGACGACGAGGGCGATGAGGAGTTGCGGGCAATCGGGCTGCTTGTCGCGGCTGTAGCCATGGCGGCGTTTGGAGCCCTCAGGCAGGTCGGAGGCGTTGACCTCGAAATAGGTGCTGGTCAGATCGTAGAGCAGCACGTCGAGGGAGACGTTGAACAGATCGCGCCATCGCTGCGTCAGATGCGAGAACAGCGCCTGTTTGTGGGCGAGCAGGAGATCGTGACAGGCGTAGAGCTTGTGGGCCTCGGCCAGGCGGAAGTCGGCGCCGAGCAGATCGGCCATGGCGCTGTCGAGGAACCATTGGCGGTGCAGGCGCCATTCGCTGCCCGGCGCGATGAGCCGATAAGTCGCCAACACCTGCAGCACGTCGTCCCAGCGCGTCCCTTTGCGGCTTCTGGGAAGGCGTTCGGCCCAGAAGCGATCGAGTTGCAACTCGCGCCACAAGACGCCAGCGAGCCAGCAGGCGCCCCACTGACGTGGCCGGCAGAGCCGCATCTCCGAGAGCCGCAGGCGGATCACGTTTTCGCCCTCGGCGGCCTCGCAACGATCTTCAGGAAACAAGGCGAGCGAGCGCGCACGCCCGGCGTCCTCGTCGAACACTTCGATGCCTTTTCGCCACGCTTCGGCCTGGGAGGAGTTGATCTCGCCGAGGTAAAGCACGTGGCGCTGGATCACCCGTCCGCTGGCGAGGCGTTTGTTCTCGACGACGCTCCAGTAGAGATGCGTCTTCCCGTCCTTCCGCCGCTGGGTCTTTCGCAAGAACATCGCGACAAGACTTTTGCCATGAGTTGCCGGCCCTGTGGAATCCGGCTCACCGTTACTTGGTCTTCACTACATGCATTTTCGGCGATGTTTCCAACATCAGCGTCAGATAAATCAAAGACTTGGGCTCCATGAAAAACCGCAAAATCCGCTTATCCACAGGCGAATCCGCGAAGTCGGGCTAACCTCAATGTGGACGCGCCGCTCATCACCGGATCCGAAGACTTCGCCTTCATGTTCGAAGCGCGCCCGGGCGGCTTCATCGTGATCGGCAACGGCGTCGAAGCCGACGGCAGCTTCCACTATGTCCACACGCCGCACTACGCCTTCAGTGACGCGATCCTGACGCTCGGCGCCGGATACTGGGTGAGCCTCGTGCAGGAAGAGCTGGGCTGAGCGTCAGCCGCGTCCTTGAGGGGTGCCGAGGCCTGCGCGACGCCGCTCGTCACGCCCCCGCCGTCGAAGCTTTGAGATTCTCGTCGACCTTGTCGAGGAAGCCCGAGGTCGAGAGCCACTTCTGCTGCGGACCAACGAGGAGCGCGAGGTCCTTGGTCATGAAGCCAGCCTCGACCGTGTCGACGCAAACCTTCTCCAGCGTCGCGGCGAATTGGGCGAGCTTTTCGTTGCCGTCGAGCTTGGCGCGATGGGAGAGGCCGCGGGTCCAGGCGAAGATCGAGGCGATGGAGTTGGTCGAGGTCTCACGTCCCTTCTGATGCTCGCGGTAATGGCGCGTGACCGTGCCGTGGGCAGCCTCCGCCTCGACCGTCTGGCCGTCCGGCGTCATCAGGACGCTGGTCATGAGGCCGAGCGAGCCATATCCTTGAGCGATCGTGTCGGACTGCACGTCGCCGTCGTAGTTCTTGCATGCCCAGACATAGCCGCCCGCCCATTTGAGCGCGGAGGCGACCATGTCGTCGATGAGGCGGTGCTCGTAGGTGATGCCGAGGCTCGCGAACTTCGACTTGAATTCGTGTTCGTAGACTTCCTGGAAGATGTCCTTGAAGCGGCCGTCGTAGGCCTTCAGAATCGTGTTCTTGGTCGAGAGATAGACCGGATAATTGCGCATGATCCCATAGTTCAGCGAGGCGCGGGCGAAGTCGCGGATCGAGTCATCGAGGTTGTAC
This sequence comes from uncultured Alphaproteobacteria bacterium, assembly GCA_963775665.1. Taxonomy (GTDB): domain Bacteria; phylum Pseudomonadota; class Alphaproteobacteria; order Rhizobiales; family Beijerinckiaceae; genus Roseiarcus. Next base: position 13,891 of record CAVZJZ010000045.1, read on the forward strand.
ATCGCCATCGCGACGCCCGCGCCGGGAAACTTGAACACCTCCTTCTCGATCACCGCGCCGTCGTCGCCTTCGAACCGGATGGTGAGCCGGCCCTTGCCCGGAATCTTGAAATCGGTCGCGCGATACTGGTCGCCGTAGGCATGGCGGCCGACGACAATCGGGAGCGTCCAGCCGGGAACGAGACGAGGAACGTTCTTGCAGATAATCGGCTCGCGGAAGATGACCCCGCCGAGGATGTTACGGATCGTGCCGTTTGGGCTCTTCCACATTTCCTTGAGTTTGAATTCCTTCACCCGCGCCTCGTCGGGCGTGATTGTCGCGCATTTGACGCCGACGCCGCAGGCCTGGATCGCGTGGGCTGCGTCCACCGTCACCTTGTCGTTCGTCGCGTCTCGATGCTCGACCGACAGGTCGAAATACTGCAGTTCGACGTCGAGATAGGGGTGAATCAGCTTCTCGCGGATGAGCCGCCAGATGATTCGGGTCATCTCGTCGCCGTCCAGTTCGACAACTGGATTCTTGACCTTGATCTTGGACATCGGCGGCGGATTCCTCGTGGATGGAAAGGGAGCGTGAGGCTATAGCACCGGCCCTCCGACCGGCCTAGTTCTGCTTTAGGCGAGCAGTCGCCGCCCGCCCGACAAGACATCGACAAACCCGTAGGATTCCCATAAGTTTACAGGCGAATGGCCGTTCGAGCGGGGACTCGAGGAGGGCGGGATGACGAAGACGATTGTTTTCGTGCACGGCGCGTTCATGACACCCCTCGTCTGGGAGCATTGGTTGCCGAGGTTCGAGGCCAGGGGCTACCGCTGCCTCGCGTCTGCCTGGCCGGGCCGGGACCGCACGGCGGCGGAATTGCGCGCGGCCCATCCGGACCCCAAACTTGGCGGGTTGTCGCTGGACGCGGTCGTCGAGCGCATCGCCGCCGAAGTGGCGGCGCTCGAGCAAAGGCCGATTCTCATCGGCCATTCGATCGGCGGGCTCATTGCGCGGATTCTTCTCGGCCGCGGCGCCGCCGCCGCCGGCGTCGCGATGCATTCGACGCCGTCGGGTCCAGTCCTGCCCATCAGCCGGACATATTGGCGCTCGACTGGGGCATGATTGGCCCCTTCGTCGATGCGGCGACGCCGAAGGCGCTGACTTTCGAGGAGTTCCAACAGGCCTTCGCCAACAGCTTGCCGCCCGAAGCGCAGAGGGCGGCGTTCGAACGGTACATCGTGCCGGAATCGCGCAAGGTGGCGCGCGACGCGCGCGGCGACGCTGGCCGCATCGATTTCGCCAAGCCCCATCCGCCGCTCCTGATGACCGCGGGCGTTCTCGACCGCGTCATCCCGGCTCGGCTCAACTTCAACAGTTTTTCGCGCTATAGGCAGCCCGGCTCGATCACCGAATTCCGGGCCTTCGACGGCCGGGACCATATGGTCGTCGTCGAGCCGGGCTGGGAAGAGGTCGCCGATTTTGTCGCGGATTGGTTGGAAAAGCTCGAAGGGTGAGGCGGCGCCGGCGCCGCGGCCGTGCTTGGGGCCGCGCAGCCGGAGGTTGGGTGAGACCGGGCCTTGATGCGGGCGGCGATTGGCATGGGGCGGCCCAGGCGCTGCGGTCCGGTCCTCGCCTTTCTGGCGCTGGCCCTGTCCGGCCACTGCGCAGCGGCGAACGAGGCCGAGCCCGCGAGCGACAACGCTTTGGCGACGCTCTGCGGGATCGTCGAGACATCGGCGCAGACGCAGGGTCTGCCGGTCAGCTTCTTCACCCGGCTCATCTGGCGGGAGAGCGCATTTCAGCCTGGCGCCGTGAGCCCGGCGGGCGCGATGGGCGTCGCCCAGTTCATGCCCGGCACGGCCTCCGAGCGCGGGCTCGCCGACCCGTTCGATCCTGCGACCGCGATCCCTGCCTCGGCGAAGCTCCTTGCCGACCTTGCGCAACGCTTCGGCAATCTCGGCCTCGCGGCGGCCGCCTATAACGCCGGGCCGAACGCCGTCGCCGGCTGGCTCTCGGGCGTAGGGGCCATGCCGATCGAGACGCAGGATTACGTGCTCGCGATCACCGGCCACGATGTCGAGGAATGGCGCGGCCCGAAGCCGCCGACGTCCCCTGCGCCGGAGCCGGCCGAACCGTGTCTGACCTCGATCGGAAAGCTGCGCGTCGAGCGCGGTCCTCAGGGCTCGCCCGTCATCTCGGGCCTCTTCGCGCCCTGGGGCGTGCAGATATCCGCCAGCTTCTCCAAGGGCTCGGCGCTGCGCGCCTTCGACCGCTTCAGACACGACTACGCCAGCGTCATCGGCGACATGACCCCATTCGTTCTGGGCTCGGTCCTGCGGAGCAGGGGCTGGCGACCCTTCTATCGGGTCCGACTGCCGGCGCAGACCGGCGGCGAAGCGAAAAGGCTCTGCGATCGCATTCTGGCCGCTGGCGGCGCCTGCGCGGTGCTGCGGAGCTAGGCGCGACGCAATCGGATTGAAGCGCCTGCGCAGGGGCTGGACGCGAAGGACCCGGAATAGGAAGTCTTGGCGGTGACAGGGCGTCGAAAGGCGCCCCCGACGGGATAGAGAATCTATACTCATCGCTTCGCGCCCCTCGCCGCGTGCATTTTCGCTAAAACCGGAATTCTCCCTGTTATCCCCTGCTAACAGGGAAACGTGGGCCGCGGCGCGCTGAGGTTTGAGGCATGAAAACCGTGAATATCAGTCGCTTGCGATGAATTGCTCATGTAACGGTTGAGCAAGATAACAGGGAGGCCATCTCCCTGTTAAGCCGCATAACAGGAAGCAGGAAATCGGTAAAACCGAAGCCGGAGACCTGCTTTCGCCGGCCGCCGAGGAGCGCGAAAGTATAGAATTTCTAGACTCAGCCGCCCGAAACCCTCCGGAACCCGGCGGAATGGCTGCATTTTGGGCCGCCATACGGGATGAAATTCATGATTTTACAATGGATTACGCAATGATCTTCATGCGTTACATGAGCAAAATAACGCCTCGTTGCCAGACTCTCCCGAAGGCGGGTGGCTGAGAGCGTCTCGCGAATAGCGAGGCGAATTGGCTAGACGCTCGCAGCCGCACGCCGCTGCTGCAACAGCGCTCGGTAAATCTCGTCGTCGCCGCAAAGCCCTGCCATCCGGCCGAGCTGGTCGACCAGGACGATCGGATTGCCCGACGATCTTCGGAGTGCAATGGCCGAGCGCATCTTCAGGTCGATTGGGGCGACGACGACGTCGAAGCCGCCCTCGTCCGAAGTCTGGCCGGTCGTCCCGTCGGCCTTGGCCAACGTCCCGGCGGCGCCGTCGAGGGTGACGCCGATCGGCCTGCCCTCTGCGTCGAGCCGCAGGCGGATGCGGCCGCCCCGGTCGAGAATCACCTCGTCGTCTTTGCGCAGGAGCGCCCCCGCCGGCGTCATCAAGGAGCCGCCGCGCAAGACATTCAGCGGGTTCATATGCTTGACGAACTCGGCCACATAGGCGTCGGCGGGCTGCAGGAGAATGTCTTCCGCCGCGCCGCACTGGACGATGCGGCCGCCTTCGAGGATCGCGATGCGGTTGCCGATTTTCAAAGCTTCGTCGAGATCGTGGCTGACGAAGATGATGGTCTTTTTCAGATCCTTCTGAAGCAGCAGCAGTTCGTCCTGCAGCTTGTCGCGGATCAGCGGATCGAGCGCCGAGAAAGGCTCGTCCATGAGGAGAATGTCTGCGTCGGTCGCGAAGGCGCGCGCCAGACCGACCCGCTGTTGCATCCCGCCCGAGAGTTCGTGGCCAAACTTGCCGGCCCACTGCGTCAGGCCGACCATGGCGAGCTTGTCCGCCACGGTGCGCTCGATCTCGGCTTTTGGCAGGCCGCGCAGTTCGAGTCCGAAGGCGACGTTTTCCGCCACCGTTCGCCAGGGAAGCAGGGCGAATTGCTGGAACACCATGGCGATGCGGCTGGTGCGCAGCATCCGCAGCTCTTCCGCGCTACATCTGACGACGTCGATCGCCCCGTCGCCATGTCGGACAAGGACCTTGCCGCGCGCCACCTTGTTCAGTCCGTTGACCGCACGCAGGATCGTCGACTTTCCCGACCCCGACAGGCCCATCAGAACGCAGATTTCGCCGGGCTCGACAGCGAGATCGACGCCGGCGGCGCCAAGAACGACCCCGGTCGACTTGAGGATCTCGTCGCGGGTCGCGCCCTTGTCGACCAGCGCCAGCGCCTCGTCCTGGCGATCCCCGAAAACGATGTCGACATGATCGAAAACCACCGCCGACATCAAGCGCTCCCCTTCCGCTCGGGATTGCGGAAGACGCGGTCAAGCACGATCGCCAGCAACACGATCGACACGCCCGCCTCAATGCCCATGGGAATGTTGACGGTACCGAGCGCGCGCACCACGGGCGTGCCCAGCCCCGCCGCGCCGACCAGCGCGGCTATGACGACCATTGACAGGCTCAGCATGATGCATTGGGTGATCCCCGCCATGATCGTCGGCATGGCGTAGGGGAGCTCCACTTTCCACAGCAGTTGCCGCTTTGTCGCGCCGAACGCCTGGCCGGCTTCCTTCAGCGGCAGCGGCACCGAGGCGATGCCAAGCTGTGTCAGGCGGATCGGCGCGGCGATCGCGAAAATCACGGTCGAAATGAGTCCGGGCGCCGACCCCAGATGAAACAGCACCAGCGTCGGGATCAGATAGACGAAGGTCGGCAGCGTCTGCATCAGGTCGAGTAGCGGCCGCATGAAGGCGTAGAGCCAAGGCCGGTGGGCCGCGGCGACGCCGAGCGGAACGCCGATGATGACGCTGGCCAGAGTCGAGAATCCGACAAGAGAAATCGTCTCGACGGTCGCCTGCCAGTATCCGAGATTCGCGATGAGAATGAAGGCGACGACGACGAACGCCGCCAGCCGCCACGACCGGTGGAGCCAATAGGCCAGCGCCGCGACCGCGAAGACGACGACAAGGAACGGCACGTGCAGCAGGATCGCCGTCGATCCGTCGACCAGGAAGTCGATCGCCGCCGTCACCGCATCGAAGAAACCGGCGGCGTTGTCCTGCAGCCAGGTGATGCCAATCTTGACCAATCGGCCGAGCGGCAGTTTCGGCTCGGTGAACCAGCTCTCCAAGGACCTCTCTCCAACTCCGCGGCCAAAGCGGCGCCCCTTGTTGCTCACGCCCCTCGCGCATTGCGCGAAGGGCGCATTTCGCCTTGCCGAAGGAGCTTACAGTCCGAGGCTCGCCTTGACCGCCTCGAGTCCCGGCTTGCCGTCAAAGGTCGTGACGCCGTCCAGCCAAGCCCCGAGTTCCTTGGGGTTGGTCTTCAGCCATTCCTTCGCTGCGGCCGGGCCTTCCTTGCCGTCGGTCAGGATCTTGTTCATCACTTCGTTCTCGATATCGACGGTGAAGACCATGTTCTTGATCGAGCTTGGCGGCGTTCGGGCACTCGGCCGCGAAGCCCGCGCGCTCGTTTGTGTAGACGATCGCGCCGCCGAAATTCGGCCCGAAGCTGTCGTCGCCGCCGGTCAGATACTGGATCTTGAAATTGACGTTCATCGGGTGGGGCGCCCAGCCGAGGAAGACGACGTCCTCCTTGTGGCTCGTGGCGCGCTGGACTTCCGCGAGCATGCCCTGCTCGCTCGATTCGACCAGCTGGAAGTCCTTGAGGCCGAATTTGCCGCCCTTGATGAGGTCGAGGATCAGCCGATTGCCGTCGTTGCCCGGCTCGATGCCGAAGATCTTGCCCTTGAGCGAGTCCTTGAACTTCGCGATGTCGCCGAAATCCTTAAGGCCTTTGTCGTAGGTATATTGGGGACGGCGAGGGTGTATTTCGCGCCGACCGGCAGGTTGGCGCCGATTTCGACGACCGACTTGTCCTCGATATAGGGCTTGCGATCGTTCTCCATCGATGGCTGCCAGTTGCCCAGGAACACATCGATGTCCTTGTTCTTCATCGACGCGTAGGTGACGGGAACGGAGAGAACCGTGATCTTCGGGGTGTAGCCCAGACCCTTGAGAATCTCGGCGGTGATCGAGGTCGTCGCGGTGATGTCGGTCCATCCGACGTCGGAGAATTTGACCGTCTTGCAACTGTCGGGATCGCCGGCGAACGGCCGCGCCCGCGAAACTCAAGACCGCGGCTGCCGACAAGGCGAAAGCAGAAATTCTCATGATGGTCCTCCCGGGTGAAAGGCGTTGGCCGCTTCGCTGGTCAGCGCCTTGGCGCCAGTATTGACGCGAGGCAGGGCGCGGTCAAATGCGAAGCGGACGCCCGGCAAATTGTTTGAGCTTGGCGCAGCGAGCGGCTAGAAGCGGGCGCAAACTCGCCATTGCCTTCCGGATCCCTTGATGACCGACGCCCTGAACGCCACGCCGCAGCAGAAGTCCGAAATTCTGATGCAGGCGCTGCCGCACATGCTGCGCTACGACGATACGATCGTCGTGGTGAAATATGGCGGCCATGCGATGGGCGACGAGCAGACGGCGCGCGACTTCGCCAAGGACATGGTGCTGCTCGAGCAGTCCGGCATCAATCCGGTCGTCGTCCACGGCGGAGGGCCGCAGATCGGCTCGATGCTGAAGAAGCTCGGGATCGAATCGCATTTTTCCGGCGGCCTTCGCGTGACGGACAAGCCGACGATCGAGATCGTCGAAATGGTGCTCGCGGGCTCCATCAACAAATCGATCGTCGGCTCGATCAACGCGGAAGGCGGGCGCGCGGTCGGCCTCTGCGGCAAGGACGGCAACATGGTGATCGCGCGCAAGGTCATCCGCGCGCATAGCGCAGCGCCGGACGAGGATGTCGTTGATCTCGGCTTCGTCGGCGAGCCCGAGAAGGTCGACATGACGGTGCTCGAGCAGATCCTCGGGCGCGAGCTGATCCCGGTTCTGGCGCCGGTTGCGCAGGGCGCGGACGGCCAGACCTACAACGTCAACGCCGACACGTTCGCCGGCGCGATCGCCGGCGCGCTCGGCGCCAAGCGCCTCTTGTTCCTGACCGACGTGCCGGGCGTGCTCGACAAGAGCAAGACCCTCATCAAGGAGCTGAGGGTCGACGACATCAGGGGCCTGATCGCCGACGGCACGATCACCGGCGGCATGATCCCGAAGGTCGAGACCTGCATTTACGCGATCGAGAAGGGCGTCGAGGGCGTCGTCATTCTCGACGGCAAGATTCCGCATGCCGTGCTGATCGAACTGCTGACCGACCACGGCGCGGGAACGCTGATCACCCGCTAGAGGCCGAAGCGACGGCATGCGCATCCTGGCGATCGATACGTCCTGCGGCGCGGCTTCGGTCGCGATCGTCGAGAGCGGCGCGATCGAGCCCTTGACGGTCGTCAGCCGCGTCATGACGCGCGGCCACGCCGAAGCGCTGGCGCCGATGGTCGAAGAGGCGGCGCTGGGCGTCGAGGGCGGCTTCGCCACGCTCGACCGCATTGTCGTCACCACCGGGCCGGGTTCTTTCACCGGCATCCGGGTCGGGCTCGCAATGGCGCGAGCGATGGGACTGGCGCTCGGCGTTCCGGTTGTCGGCGTCTCGACGCTCGCCGCGCTCGCCGCCCCGCTCCTCAGCGAACCGCGGCCCGGCGTGATCGCCGCCGCGATCGACGCGCGGCATGGCTCCGCCTATTTCCAGTTGTTCGAGGCCTCGGGTCGGCCGCTTGGACCGCCGCGATGCGACGCCTTGCGCGAATGCGTGCGCGGAATCGGCGCGGGACCGGCTCTGCTCACGGGCGACGCCGCCGCTCTCGTCGCGACGGAGGCGCACCGCGCCGGATTGCCTTACGATCTCGGCGCCGCGGCGAACGCGCCGGACATTGTCGCCGTCGCGCGCATGGGCCTTGCGCTCGATCCGGCGGCCAACCCCGCCCGCCCGCTCTACATCAAGCCTCCCGACGCTCGCCCGAACCCGGCCGAGCCGATCGCGAGGGCGCCGGCGTAAGTTCGAAAGTCTCGATGGTTTTCGGCCTCGGCAGATCTCCCCCTCCCGTCATTCGGCCGCTGCGGCCGGACAAGGCTGCGGACTGCGCCCGCCTCCACGCGCCGATTTCGCTCACCCCTGGTCGGCCGACGAGATGGCGTCGCTGATCGCGCGTTCTACGACGCTCGCTGCCGCGGCCCTCGATCCTGCGAGCGGCCGATTGCGCGGCTTCGTCCTGTCGCGGCTCGCCGCCGACGAGGCGGAGATCCTGACCATCGCCGTCGAGCCCGCCTGGCGCGGGAAAGGCGTCGGGCGAGCGTTGCTCGCCGAGAACCTGCGCCAGGTCGCGAACGCGGGCGGCAAGACGATGTTCCTGGAGGTCGACGAGGCCAATGCGTCGGCGCATGCGCTCTACACGCGATTCGGCTTCGTCAAGGTCGGCGAACGGGTCGGCTATTATCGGCGCAAGGATGGTTCGCGGGCGACCGCGGTCGTCATGCGCAAGGGTATTGGATGAGCGCGCTTGCCGCCTCGTCCGTCCGAAGCTCCCGGCTTGACGCGGCGACGGCCGTTCGGCTTGTTTGTCTTGTCTTCGCCCTTGCGGCGTTCCTTGCGGCTTTTGGTCTGCCGCGGCGGATTGCCCAGAAATGCGGTTTGCGCGTGGGGCGCAGGACGCCGGTCCTGTTTCATCGCCTGATCTGCGCGGGTCTCGGGGTCAGGGTGCGGCGGCACGGCGCGCTCAAGAGCGGGAACAAATCAGCTCATCGTCGCCAATCATGTCTCCTGGCTCGACATTCCGGTGCTGGGGTCGCTCGAGCCCATGAGCTTTCTGGCGAAGAAGGAGGTCGGCGATCACCCCTTGGGCAGGGAGCTCGTGGCGATGCAGGGCGTTGTCTACGTCGATCGCCGCCGCCGTTCCTGCATCCCTGCCGTCAACGCGCGCATGGCCGAAGTCGATGCGCGCAGGATCGCCTGTGGTCCTGTTCGCCGAGGCGACGACCGGGGACGGCAATCGCCTCCTGCGCTTCCGCTCCTCGCATTTCGAGGCGGTCCGCGAAGCCGCTGTCGGCGCGGCCGACGAGGTCGCGGTGATTCAGCCTGTTTATCTCGACTATTCCCGCCTTGCCGGGCTGCCCATGGCCCGCGGCGAGCGGCCCCGCGTCGCCTGGTACGGCGACATGACGTTTCTTCGGCATTTCTTTCAGTTCGTCCGGAGCGGCGGGGTGACCTGCGACGTTTATGTCGGAGCGCCGATTCGGGTCGCGCCGAACCTTGACCGGAAGTCCGCAGCCCGGCTCGCGGAGGCATCCATGCGGGCTCTCGCCGCCAGGGGCGCGGGCGAAACCGGCGCCGGCTGTTTTCCCGGCGCGGGAAAAGGCTTACATAGGGTTGACATCCGGAGACCGTAGTTGACCGAATCCGCCACGTACGATGAGCCCCGTCCGAACGCCACGATTGCGCGAGGCGAAGTCCGGCGGGCGCTCGTCAAGTCCTTCGGTTGCCAGATGAACGTTTACGATTCGCAGCGCATGGCCGACTTGGCCGCGCTCGAGGGCTATGCCGAGGCTGCGGGCGTCGAAGACGCCGATCTCATCGTTCTCAACACCTGCCACATTCGCGAGAGGGCGATCCGAGAAGATCTATTCGGAACTCGGAAAACTCCGGGAATTGAAGGAGAAGCGGCGAAAAGCCGGCAGGCGGACGACTGTGGTCGTCGCTGGCTGTCTCGCCCAGGCCGAGGGCGCCGACATCCTGCGCCGTCAGCCGACGGTCGACGTCGTCGTCGGTCCGCAAAGCTATCATCGCCTGCCGGAACTCTTGCGTGAGGCGCAAGTTCGATCCGGCGTGATCGACACGGACTTCCCTGCGGAAGACAAGTTTTCGCGACTGCCGCCGAGCCCGCGCGAGGCGGTCGCGCGCCGAGGGGCGGCCGCCTTCGTGACGGTCCAGGAGGGCTGCGACAAGTTCTGCACCTTCTGCGTCGTGCCTTATACGAGGGGGACCGAATTCTCGCGCCCGGTCGGCGCGATTCTGAACGAGATCGAACGACTGGCCGGCGCAGGCGTCCGCGAAGTCATGCTGATCGGACAGAACGTCAACGCCTATCATGGGCTCGATGGCGGCGGTCGACCGGTCAGGCTTCGCAGGCTTGATCCGCGCGGCGGCCGCGGTCCCGGGAATCCGGCGGGTGCGCTACGCGACCTCCCACCCGAACGACATGAGCGACGACCTCATTGCGGCCCACCGCGATATCGAAGCTCTGGCGCCCTTTCTGCATCTTCCGGTGCAGTCCGGTTCGGATCGCATTCTGGCGTCGATGAACCGGCGCCATACGTCGCCGACTACATTGACATCGTAACGCGCGCGCGCGACCGCGCGGCCGGACATCGCCTTCTCTTCTGATTTCATCGTCGGCTACCCCGGCGAGTCCGAAGCAGACTTCCGTGCGACGCTCGATCTGGCGAAGAAGGTGGGTTACGCCTCGTCCTACGCCTTCAAGTACTCGCCGCGGCCGGGCACCCCGGCCGCAGAGATGGAGGGTCAGGTCGACGAGGCGGTCAAAGTTGCGCGCCTCGGCGAACTCCAGGCCCTGCTCGAGGAGCAGCGGCAGGCTTTCAACGACGCCTCGATTGGCAGGCGCTTCGAGGTTCTGTTCGAGAAACCGGGCAAGCGCGAGGGGCAGGTCATCGGACGTTCGCCGTACATGCAGGCGGTGGTCGCCCACGGGCCTCCGTCGCTCATCGGCGCCATGGTCGAAGTCGACATCGTCGCCGCTGGGGCCGAATTCGTTGCAGGGACAAATTGTCTCGCCAGCGTCGTAAAAGGAGGGTTTGATCGGCGTGCAGGACGATTCGGAACCGGAACCGCAACCAAGGGAGAGAGCCGATTTGAAGCCGCAGGATTCGTCGCCGTCGCGCCTAGCCGCCGCCCCCGCGACGCTCAATTCGACGCTTCGCGAATCCAAACCGGCCGAAATCGCCATCGCCTTTCCGGACAACGCGACCGCTTCCGTCGTATTTGGCCATTACGATCAGAATATTGCTCGAATCGAGCGAAGTCTGGGCGTCTCGGCTTACGCCAATGGCAATCAGGTCGTCATCAAAGGTCCGCGGGAGGCCAGCGAGCAGGCGCGCCGGGTGTTCGAGATGCTCTACGAGCGAGTCAAGCTGGGCCAGCCGGCGAGCGAAGGAGACGTCGAGGGCGCAATCGCCGAAAGCGCCTATCAGGGGTTCCTCTTCCCGGGCGAGGACGGGTCGAAAGAGAGCTTCGGCATCGTCAAGACCCGTAAGCGGGGCGTGGTGCGAGCCCGAAACGCCGCTCAGGATCGATACCTGGCTGCTTTGCGCAAGCATGAGCTCGTTTTTGCGGAAGGGCCGGCCGGAACCGGCAAGACATGGCTTGCGGTCGGCCATGCGGTGTCCCTCCTGGAACAGGGTCTGGTCGAGCGGCTCGTGCTTTCGCGGCCCGCGGTTGAAGCGGGCGAGCGGCTCGGCTTTCTGCCTGGCGACATGCGCGACAAGGTCGATCCCTATCTGCGGCCGATTTACGACGCGCTCTATGATTTCATGGACGGGCGCATGGTGGAGCGCGGGATCCAGACGGGAATGATCGAGATCGCCCCGCTTGCGTTCATGCGCGGGCGCACGCTGTCGAAAGCGGCCGTCCTGCTCGACGAGGCGCAGAACGCGACCGCGATGCAGATGAAGATGTTTCTTACCCGCCTCGGCGAAGGGTCGCGGATGATGGTCAATGGGGATCCGACCCAGACCGATCTGGCTCCGGGGCAGAAGTCCGGGCTCGGGGACGCGGTGAAACTGTTGTCGGCCATCCCTCGGATCGGCCATGTCCGCTTCAGCCATGCCGATGTGGTGCGCCACGATCTCGTGCGGCAGATCGTCGAAGCCTACGAGCGTGCTGGACATGAAAGCCATTCGACCACGGCCAAATGAAGCTGAGTGTCGAGATCAGCGTTCCGTCGACCCTGTGGCGCGGCTTGCCGCGGAGCCAGAACGATTGCGCGTGAAACCATTGCCGCTTGTGTCGATGAAGTTGCGGGTTGGCCGCGCGAGGGCGCAGGGGTCAGTCTCTTTCTCTGCGACGACGCGCGCATTCGCGAACTCAACGCCCGCTGGCGCGGCCTCGACAGGCCGACGAATGTGCTGTCCTTCCCTTCGGCGGCGGGCGGCGGGGTCGAGGCGCCGGAGCTCGGCGACATCGCGCTCGCCTACGAGACGATGGTCCGTGAGGCCGAGACATCCGGGATCACGCTTGCCGATCACTATCGCCATCTCGTAGCGCATGGCTTCCTGCATCTGATGGGGTACGATCACCAGACAAACGAAGAGGCCGAGCGCATGGAAGCGCTCGAGACGCGGATTCTGGCGCGGCTGGGTGTCGCCGACCCCTACGCGGACGGAGCCGTCGAAGAATGAGCGAAAGAGAGAACGATGAGCGCGCGCCGGAACCGCCGCGCTCGACGGAGCAGCCTGCGGGCCTGTTTGAGCGGGTGCGCGCCCTTTTTGGTCTGACGCCCGCTTCGGTGCGCGACGACATCGAGGACGCGATCGACGAGAGCGTCGGCGCCGAGTTCACGCCGCAAGAGCGCGCGATCCTCAAGAATGTCCTCGCTCTGCATGACGTCAAGGTCGCCGACGTGATGGTGCCGCGGGCCGACATCGTCGCGCTTGCATCGGATACGCCCCTGCGCGACGTGCTCGACCTGTTTCGCACCGCCGGTCATTCGCGATTGCCAGTCTACGAGGAGACGCTGGACGATCCGCGGGGCATGATTCACATCAGGGACTTCGTCGTGTTCCTGGCCTCCGACCCCCGCTTCGGACTGACGAGCGGACCGGGGCTGACGGCTGGCGATCCGAGCGCCAGGCTGAGCCTCGACATGCCTCTGTCAGCCGCGCATATTCTCAGACCGGTTCTTTTCGCTCCGCCTTCGATGCCGGCGCTCGATCTGCTGTTGAAGATGCAGGCCTCGCGCACCCATATGGCGCTGGTCATCGACGAATATGGCGGCACGGACGGGTTGGTGTCGATCGAGGACGTCATGGAAGCCATCGTCGGCGACATCGAGGACGAACACGACGAGGCCGAGACGCCGGAGCTTCACGCCTCAGGTGACGGCGCCTTCATCGTCGAGGCCCGCGCTGGCCTCGATGAGGTTTCAGCGGCAGTGGGATTTGATTTTGCTTCGCTCGCAGACGCCGAGGAGGTGGACACGATCGGGGGCCTCGTGACGGCCTCCGCCGGACGCGTTCCCGGCCGCGGCGAAATCCTGCGCGGTCCGGGCGAATTCGAGTATGAAGTGCTGGACGCGGACCCGCGCCGGATCAAGCGATTGAAAATATGGCCGCTTGCCGCGCGTGGGGCGGGCGGGCCCCAGTCGCCCCCTCCTCTCGGCGCGAAGGCGCGGGAACAGTCGTAACGAGGCGCGCCCTCGACGATATCGTCGGGATTCGGACAGCGTTTGAGGTCTATGCTCAACGGATGAGAACCGCCCCGGAGAGCCGCCTCGGTGACAACAACCGCCGCCAACGTCGCCCCAGCAATGAACTATGTCGCTTCGCTTGGCGAGAACGTCGTTCAGTCCTCCGGGTGGCGTCGTCGTGCGATCGCCTGTGTGTCCGGGGCGATGGGCGCGCTGGCCTTGCCTCCGTACTCGCTGGTCGCGCTGATGATCGCGCCGATGACCATCGCGGTGTGGTTGATCGACGGTTCGTCCGCTCGCGCAGACGCGCGTCCGCTGTCTGCGGGACTCCGGGCGGCGTTCGGCGCGGGCTGGTGGATGGGCTTCGGCTATTTTCTTTGCGGGCTTTGGTGGATCGGCTCGGCCTTCCTGGTCGACGCGGAGAAGTTCGCATGGGCGCTGCCCCTCGGCGTGATCGCGCTGCCCGCCGGGCTCGCGGTCTTTCCGGCTCTCGGGTTTGCGTTGGCGCGGCTCCTGTGGATCGTCCGGCCCCATGCGGATCTTCGCGCTCGCTTTCGGACTGGGCGCGAGCGAATGGGCGCGCGGACTCGTGCTCACCGGCTTTCCCTGGAACGACATCGGCATGGCGCTCGGCGCCAATCTGGTCGCTGGCCCAAATCGCTTCGGTCGTTCGGCCTCCACGGGCTCACGTTCCTCACGATCGCCATCTTCGCCGCGCCCGCGACCTTGTGGCGCGCTGGAGAAAGTCGCCCCGTATTCGCTCCGACGCTCGTCGCCGCGATCGCCTTGTCGCTCATTGCAGGCTTCGGGGCGCTGAGGCTGTCGGCGCCTCCGAGCGCAACGGCGCCCGGCGTGAAGCTGCGTCTGATCCAGCCGAATATCTCGCAAGGCGCCTCTTTCGCCCCGGAGAACAGGGATGCGATCCTGCGCCGTTACCTCGCGATGTCGGATCGCCCGACCGATTCCGCCCCTGGCGGCGTTCGGGACGTGACGCACCTGATTTGGCCGGAATCGGCGTTCCCCTTCATCTTGTCCAGGGACGCGCAGGCGCTCGCCGACATCAGCGGATTTCTCAGCGCAGGAGCGACGCTGATTACGGGCGCCGCGCGCGTCGAAACCAACGGAGCCGCCGAGCCAAGCTACTATAATTCGATTGAAGTTCTCGACCGCGACGGCTTGAAACCAGAGCACTACGACAAGCAACACCTTGTGCCCTTCGGGGAATATGTGCCGTTCGAGAGCGTGCTGGAGAAGGCCGGCGTCACCGATTTCGTCCAGGTTCCGGGGGGCTTCGCGCCCGGGTCGGGCCGCCGCCGCCTCCTTGTCGCCGGCCTGCCCGACGCAATGCCCCTCATCTGCTACGAAGCGATCTTTCCGATCGAGATTGGCGATGCGCTCTCAGGCGCCGAGCGTCCGGGATGGATGTTGAATGTCACCGACGACGCGTGGTTCGGTCTGACGCCTGGGCCGCATCAGCATTTCGCCCAGGCGCGTCTTCGCGCAATCGAACTCGGGCTCCCGTTGGTGCGCGCCGCCAATTCGGGCATTTCGGCCGTCGTCGACGGCTTCGGCCGCGAAATGATTTCGCGCCGCTCGGCGCCGAAGCGGTGCTTGACGCGGAGCTTCCAATGCCTTTGCCGCCGACTTGGCAATCCCGCTTTGGTTCGATCGGGGCGGTGATCATCGCTGTCGCGTTCCTCGGCGCCGTTCTCGGCGGCGGACGCAAGCGTTAGGAAGACCGGCGATTGCATGCGTGGCGTCTTGCGCGCTCCGCGAGCATCGGCTAAGAACTTGACCTAACGTCATGCGACTCGAGCGGGCGGCGTTCCGGTTATGCGCCCCAACGTCGGAGCGGAAGCCCCATGAACAGTCCGTCCAATATTATCGACGTCTATGTCGGAGCGCGTCTGCGGATGCGTCGCATGATGCTGGGCATGAGCCAAGGGAAGCTTGGGCAGCTTCTCGGCGTGACGTTTCAGCAAATCCAGAAATACGAAAAAGGCACCAATCGAATCAGCGCGAGCCGCCTCAAGGAGGCCGCGCATGTGCTCGAAACGTCGATCGATTTCTTTCTCGAGGGCGCGCCGGCGCAGCCTTCGAGTTTCGGGCGGATTCGCGGAATCGTCGAAGGCGTTTGACATCGCTTTCCTCGCGACGAGCGAAGGCTTTCAGCTCAACCGCGCCTTCCTGCGAATCCGAGACCCCAAGGTGCGTCGTCGCATTGTCGACCTCGTCGTCTCGCTGGCCCCCCGCGAGGGCGATGGCGACGAGCTTGTTCGTTAAAACGAACAATTCCTTCATTCCGGCTTGACGTACCGAACGCTCGCTGTCAAAAGCGCGCGCGCAAGCTCGGGCCGATTGGCCGGGCAACTGGGATGAGCGCGGTTCGCGCCCGCAGGAGGTCGTTTATATGGCTCGTCTGAATTACGAGTTCACCAGCGAATCGGTGTCGGAGGGGCATCCGGACAAGGTTTGCGACCGCATTTCGGACGAAATCGTCGATCTGTTCTTCCGCGAGGGGGCGAAGGCGGGCCTCGATCCTTATCAGATCCGGGTGGCCTGCGAGACGCTCGCGACGACCAATCGGGTCGTTATCGCAGGAGAGGTGCGGGGCCCGAAGCTTGCGAGCGACCATATCGAGGCGACCGCTCGCCAGGCGATCAAGGACATCGGCTACGAGCAGAAGGGGTTCAGCTGGCGCGACGCCAAGATCGAGATCCTGCTGCATGCGCAGTCCGCGGACATCGCCCAGGGCGTGGACGCCACCGGCAACAAGGACGAGGGAGCCGGCGACCAGGGCATCATGTTCGGCTACGCCTGCCGCGAGACGCCCGAGCTGATGCCGGCCCCTCTGTATTACGCCCACAAGATCCTGCGCGAGATCTCGCAGGCCCGTCATTCGGGCGCAGAAAAGACGCTTGGCCCGGACGCCAAGAGCCAGGTCACGGTGCGCTATCAGAACGGCAAGCCGGTCGAGGCGACCCAGATCGTCGTCTCGCATCAGCACCTCGTCGAGGAGCTGACGTCCGAAGAGGTCGCGGCTCTCGTGCGCCCCTATGTGACCAGAGGCGCTGCCGGAAGGCTGGATCACTCCCAAGACCGTCTGGCATATCAACCCGACCGGCAAGTTCTTCATCGGCGGCCCCGACGGCGATACCGGGCTCACGGGGCGCAAGATCATCGTCGACACCTACGGCGGGTCTGCGCCGCACGGCGGCGGCGCCTTCTCCGGCAAGGATCCGACCAAGGTCGATCGGTCGGCCGCCTACGCGGCCCGCTACCTCGCCAAGAATGTCGTCGCGGCCCACCTCGCCGACCGCTGCACGCTCCAGCTCTCCTATGCGATCGGCGTGGCGCGTCCGCTGTCGATCTACGCCGACTTCCACGGCACGGGTCAGATCGAGGAAAGCAAGCTCGAGAAGGCGCTCATGGAGATCATGAATCTCACGCCGCGCGGCATTCGCGAGCATCTGAATCTGAACCACCCGATCTTCGCCCGCACTTCGGCGTACGGCCATTTCGGCCGCTCGCCCGGAGGTCGACGGCGGCTTCTCGTGGGAAAAGACCGACCTTGCCGACAGCCTGCGTCGTCTGGCCTGAGGCCGACGCGCGAATCCTCGAAGACGACGTGCCGGCGAGCGGCGACAGCCACTCTCCGGCGCGGCGGCGAACGCTCTATGGGCGCAGCCGCGGCAAGGCGCTTCGCGCCGGGCAGGAGCGGCTGCTTCGGGAAGCGCTGCCGCGGGTCGCAATCGTTCCGGACGCGCTCGCCTCGGGCTTGCTCTTTCCGTTCAGAGCCGCGCGAACTCTGGCTCGAAATCGGCTTCGGCGCAGGCGAGCATCTGATCGACCAGGCGAAGGCCCATCCGGACGTCGGGCTCGTCGGCTGCGAACCCTTTCTCAACGGCGTGGCGGCGGCGCTTGCGGGCATCGAGCGCGAAAAGCTCGTCAACGTGCGGATCCGGCGCGGCGACGCTCAGGCGCTGCTCGACGCCGCCCCGCAGGGGTTGTTCTCTCGCGTCTTCATGCTCTATCCCGACCCTTGGCCGAAGCGGCGCCACAACAAGCGACGCGTCGTCTCGCAACGGTCGTCGAGGCGCTCGCCAGAACCATGAGGCCGGGAGGCGAACTGCGCTTCGCCACCGACATCGACGACTACGCCGGCTGGACGCTGCGCCGGTTTCTGGCTTCGCCGTCCTTCCGCTGGACGGCGGGGCGGGCGGACGACTGGCGGACCCCCTGGCCCGACTGGCGTCCGACGCGCTATGAAGCAAAGGCGCGCAGGGCAGGGCGGGGATCCGTTTACCTCACATTCGTTCGATTGTGAGCCAATGGGCACGCAAATGCGTAGTTCTCCCAAAGGGGAGAATCACGCTACGGAAGCGTTGCGTCGAAGAGGCAGGGCATGTCGGACAGGGTGGATCGCCGGACGGTTCTCAAAGGCGTCGCCGTCGCCGCGGCGGCGATGAGCCCGGTCGGCGACGCTTTCGCCGCCGAGCCCGACGGCCTGCAGTTCGAGCCGCCCGTCCCGTTCTCCTATGCGCTCTTCAAGGCGCAGGCCCGCGACCGCGCGCACGAGCCCTACCAGCCGCCGCCGCGCCCTGCGCCCGACGTGCTGCAAAGGATCAACTACGAGGAATGGGGCAAGATCCGCTATCGCGACGACTACGCGCTGTTCGCCAACGGCCCCGGTCCCTTTCCGGTCACCTTCTTCCATCTCGGGCTCTTCTTCCAGAAGGCCGTCGGCATGCACGTGGTCGAGGGCGACCAGTCGCGCAAGATCATCTATGAGCAGGCCTATTTCGACATGCCGGCGAATTCGCCGGCGCGCGAACTGCCGCCGGGCGCGGGCTTTGCCGGGTCTGCGAATCCAGGAATCGCGCGACGGGCCGCTCGACTGGCGCAAGAACGACTGGGTCGCTTTTCTCGGCGCCGCCTACTTCCGCGCCATCGGCGAACTGAGGCAGTACGGCCTCTCCGCCCGCGGCGTGGCGCTCGACGTCGCCGTCGCCGACCGGTCGGAGGAGTTCCCCGACTTCACCGAGTTCTACATCGATTCCGCGCCTGACGGCGACACGCTGACGCTCTATGCGCTGATGGAGGGCCCCTCGATCGTCGGCGCCTATCGATTCCTGATGACGCGCGGCAAGGGCGTCGTCATGGACATCGAATCCTCGCTCTTCGTGCGCGCCCAGGTGTCGCGCTTCGGCATCGCGCCCCCTGACCTCGATGTACTGGTATTCCGAGACCAAGAAGCCGAGACGGCGATCGACTGGCGCCCCGAGGTGCACGATTCCGACGGGCTCGAAATGTGGTCGGGCAACGGCGAGCGGCTCTGGCGCCCGCTCAACAATCCGCCGCGCATCATGATGTCGGCGTTCTCGCGACAACAATCCGCGCGGCTTCGGCCTCATGCAGCGCGACCGGGTGTTCGACCACTATCTCGACGGCGTCTACTACGACCGGCGCCCGAGCCTCTGGCTCGAGCCGCTGCCCGGACCGGGCGGCGAGGGCTGGGGCAGGGGATCGATCCAGCTCTGCGAGATCCCGACCGACGACGAGATCCACGACAACGTGGTCGCGATGTGGGTGCCGGCCGAGCCGGTGCCAGCAGGCGCCGAACTGCACCTCAACTACAAACTCTACTGGCTCGCCAACGCCCCCTTTCCGAGCGAGCTCGCGATCATGGTCGCGACCCGGCTCGGGCGCGGCGGCCAGCCCGGCCAGCCGCGGCCCAAGGGGGTGCGCAAGTTCATGGTCGAGTTGCTCGGCGGGCCGCTGGCGAACCTCCCCTTCGGCGTCAAGCCCGAGCTCGTGGTCTCGACGTCGCGCGGAACCTTCGGCCCGTATCAGCTGATCGAGGCCGTCCCCGACGGCGTCACCGGCCATTGGCGCGCCCAGTTCGACCTCATCGTCGAGGGGACCGATCCGGTCGAGCTGCGCGCCTTCCTCAAGTCCGGCGACCAGACGCTGACCGAGACCTGGATGTTCCAGTACCATCCGTTCTGAGGCCGGGCGCCTGCGGCGCGCTTGTCGCGATCCCGCGAGCGGACGGCGCCGGCCGGGGCTCCGGAATTTGGAAAATCTTGGATTCCAGCACTTTTGGCCCGAACCTGCCTTCCTTTGCTTGGTTTTGCGGCTTGGATATTCTTGGATTTTCTTGGATTCTCTCGTCGGAATCTAGCGTTTTCAATGACTTATTGGCGTTGAGCGTCACAAATTTTTGTTGCGCCATTCTTCCGGCGTGAGAATGTTGAACTCCTCGCGTTCGCCCCTTCGAGAGCAGGCGGGCTTTGATCGGCGGTTTCTGAGTCGAGGCGGCGCATAACGCTGATGGTAAGCGGTATTCCGATTTTCAGCAAGAATAACTTCGCCGTGCGTGAACTTCAAGGTTAATCCAGGGCGTTCCGGTTGACGCTTGGGGTTGACGCTGGTATCTATCCTTGGTAGATATCAAATCTGAAGAGATTTGGACAATGTCCTCCACAGCGAAACTTTTCATGCACGGCCGCAGCCAGGCGGTGCGGCTGCCCAAGGAATTCCGCATGCACGGCAAGGAAGTGCGGGTGAGCCGGGTCGGCGACAAGGTGATCCTCGAGCCCATCGAGAAGCCTCCATTCGACGCCAAGGCGTTCTGGGCGAAGATCGACGCCCTTGGCGGTGCGGATCTTTTCAACGAGGGCCCTCCCGAGGACCCGCCGCCCGCGCCTGATCCGCGGAAGTTCTTTGACGAATGATCTGCCTCGACACAAACGTCGTCATCAGCCTCATCAATCGCCGCGACGCCAGAGTTCGGTCACGATTCGAGGAGCAGTTGGTCATCGGCGCTCAACTGGTCCTGCCGGCGATCTGTCTGTTCGAGATGCGCTACGGCCACGCCAAAAGCGACCGCCGCGCCGCGTGGGATGAACAACTCGAACTGTTTCTCGCGCTCGGCATTTCGGTTGCGCCCTTCGAGGCGGAAGACGCGGCGCACGCCGGAGAGATACGGGCCCGGCTGGAGGCGCTTGGAACGCCGATCCGCTCCTACGACTATCTCATCGCCGGGCAGGCCCGCCGCCGCGGCGCAACGCTCGTCACCGCGAATACACGCGAGTTCGAGCGCGTGCCGGGGCTGCTGGTCGTCGACTGGGCGGCGTGAGCGCTTCGACGAGCGGCATGCCAAACGCGATCATTCTCTGCTATTCCTTGCCTCACAATTCGGGTGGGAACATCATGCGCGTTTCCAAATGGGGGAACAGCCTCGCCGTGCGGCTGCCCAAGACACTCGTGGACGAGATGGGGCTCAGAGCCGGCGATAGCCTGACCGTCGTCCGGGGCCCAGATCGCGCGATCTCGATCGAGAAGGACCAGCGCCGCCAGCGGGAGCCGAATCGGCCGACGGATATGCGGATTCCGTTGCCGCCGGACTGCAAGTTCGATCGCGACGAAGCCAAGGAACGGTGACGGCTTTCTTCGACACCAACATTTTTCGTTTTACGCGATGGCTGGCGACGACCAGCCGCGCTTCGAAACAGGCGAAGTCGGCGATGAAGCCGCCGAGGCGCTGGTTCGAGACGATCCGCCCGGTCACTCTCGAAACGCATCGGACGGCGCTCCCCTTCGCGCGCTTCGCCGGAATCGGGATCTATGATGCGCTCATTGTGGCCGCGGCCATCGAATCCGGCTGCGATCAACTCTACAGCGAAGGCCTGCAGCACGGCCGCAGCTTCGGCGACTGCGTCGTCGTCAACCCGTTTATTGAGGGCGGCGCCTGAGCGTGCGCGAAGAGCTGCGTCATCGCGAGGAGCGAAGTGACGCGGCGATCGAGGGCCACAGCGCAGCCCTTCATATCTGGATCGCTTCGCTTCGCTCGCGATGACGGTCCTGGGTCCGTCAGATCGCGGCAAGCGGCAAGCTTTGGCGCAAACCCAGCCCTGGCCCGCGCCCTCATCCGATCGTCATCAAACTCGCGTTCCCTCCCGCCGCCGCGATGTTCGTTGTGATCGCGCATTCCTCGACGAGGTCGGCGAGATTGTAGTCCTCGCCGGCCGCAAGCCGCGCCGGCGTCAGCGCCTGCAACCGCACGATCGGGCCGGGGCGGTCGGCGAGATGGCGCATGGCTTTGGCGAGCGCTTCCGCCTCGCCCTCGAAGATGGCGCCGGCGAGGGCCGGGGCGTCGAGGGGATAGAAGACCATGGTGATCCGGTGGCTGAGTTCAGCCGGCAGGCCCTTCAACGCCAACTCGACGCCGGGGCTGACGATCGCGTCGTTGCCGGTCGCGAGGATTGCGCCGATCTGGATGAGCGCAGCTCCCTGGCTTGTCGCGACCGCCGCGATCCGGCCGCGGCGGCGCAGCGCGTAGACGTTGCGCTCGCCGACCGGCCCCGCGAGTTCGACGCGCGCGCCGAGCGGCGAGCGCGACATGAGGCCGACGCAGCGCTCGGCTTCCGCGGGGCGCCCGGCCTTGCGCAGCCAGTCGATATAGATGCGAAGCGCGCCGAGCGCGCCGACCGCGCCCTCGAGCCCGTCGAGCGCCGCCGGGGGAGGCTCCGTCACCAGCCGCGTGAGATAGAGCGGGCCGCCCGCCTTGGGACCGGTGCCAGAGAGCCGGGAGCCGCCGAACGGCTGCACGCCGACAGTCGCGCCGATGATGTTGCGATTGACATAGATGTTGCCCGCCTCGATCCGTTCGACCACGCGCCCGATCGTCTCGTCGATGCGGGTGTGCAGGCCGAAGGTGAGGCCGTACCCGGCGGCGTTGATCGAATCGATCAGCGCGTCGAGCCCCTCGCGCCTGTAGCGCAGCACATGCAGGACCGGGCCGAACACTTCGCGCTCGACCTCGGCGACTGACTTGACCTCGATCAGGGTCGGGGGAACGAAGGTTCCCCTGGCGGCCGCCTCGCCGAGCTTCGCCTGCGTCACGGCGTGCTCGCGGCCGCGCATCGTCTCGATATGCGCGCCGATCGCATCGCGCGCCTCGGCGGTGATGACCGGGCCGACGTCGACCGAAAGGTTTCGCGGATCGCCGACTTCGAGCTCGGCCATCGCGCCCTTCAGCATGTCGAGCATGCCATCGGCGACGTCCTCCTGCAGGCAGAGGATGCGCAAGGCCGAGCAGCGCTGCCCGGCCGAGTCGAAGGCCGAGGAAATCACGTCGGCGGAGACCTGCTCGGGCAAAGCCGAGGAATCGACCACCATCGCGTTGAGGCCGCCGGTTTCGGCGATGAGGGGGACCGGCCCGCCCGTTCGCGTCAGCCGGCCCGCGAGCCCCTTCTCGATGAGACGCGCGACCGGGGTCGACCCGGTGAAGACGACGCCCTGCACGCGGGGGTCCGCGACGATTGCGGCGCCGACTTCGCCTGCGCCGGGCAGAAGCGTCAGCGCTTCCGTCGGAACGCCGGCCTCGTGCAGCGCGCGCACGGCCTCGGCGGCGATCAGCGGCGTCTCCTCGGCGGGCTTGGCGATCACGGCGTTTCCGGCGGCGAGCGCCGCCGCGATCTGGCCGGTGAAGATCGCCAGGGGAAAATTCCAGGGGCTGATGCAGGCGACCACCCCAAGCGGAGCGGGCGAGCCCGGACTCAGCGTCCGCGCCGCTTCCGAGGCGTAATAGCGCAAGAAGTCGACCGCCTCGCGCACTTCCGCGACCGCGTTGGCGTAGGACTTGCCAGCCTCGCGCACGATCAGGCCGACGAGGTCGTCGGTCTGCGCTTCCAGCCGGTCGCCGGCGCGACGCAGGATGGCCGCGCGTTCGTTCGGCGGCGCAGCCGCCCAGGCCGGCGCCGCTTGTGACGCGGCCTCGATCGCGGCGGCGATCTCGTCGGCGCGCGCGTGGCGCGTATGTCCGACGATGTCGGAATGATCGGCGGGGTTGCGCACGGGCTCGCCCCTCTCGCCCGGCGCCGCGCCCGGCGGAAAAGCGCGCCGGACTTCCCTGGCGGTCCCCTTCAGTCGTTCCGCGAGCGCTGCGAGGCGCTGCTCGCTGGAAAAGTCGAGCCCCTGCGAATTCGCCCGCTCCGGGCCGTAAAGGTCGCGCGGCAGCGCGATCCTGTCATGCGGGGCGCCGAGCGGGCGGATCGCCAGCGCCTGCGTGACCGGGTCGGCGATGAGCTCGTCGACGGTCACGCTGGCGTCGGCGACGCGGTTGACGAATGAGGAGTTCGAGCCGTTCTCGAGCAGGCGGCGCACGAGATAGGCGAGCAGGGTCTCGTGCGAGCCGACCGGCGCATAGACGCGGCAGGGGCGGTCGAGCTTGTCGCGCCCGACCACCTCCTCGTAGAGCGGCTCGCCCATGCCGTGCAGGCACTGGAATTCGTATTGCCCGCGATAGAAGTTCGGGCCCGCCACGGTGAGCACCGAGGCCAGCGTCTGCGCGTTGTGGGTGGCGAATTGCGGAAAGACCGCGTCGGGCGCCGCGAGAAGCCTGCGCGCCGAGGCGAGATAGCAGACGTCGCTGTGGATCTTGCGGGTGAAGACGGGGAAGCCGTCGAGTCCGTCGACCTGGGCGCGCTTGATCTCCGAATCCCAATAGGCGCCCTTGACCAGGCGCACCATCAGCCGGCGCTGCGAGCGGCGCGCGAGATCAACCAGCCAGTCGATCACGAAGGGGCAGCGCTTGCCATAGGCCTGGACGACGAAGCCGAGCCCGTTCCATCCCTTGAGATCGGCGTCGAGGCAGAGCGCCTCGAGGAGGTCGAGCGTGAGGTCGAGCCGGTCGGCCTCCTCGGCGTCGATGTTGAAGCCGATGTCGTAAGACCTGGCGAGCGCCGCCAGATGTTTTATGCGCGGCAGAAGTTCGCTCATGACTCGCGCGCGCTTGATCCGGCTGAAGCGCGGGTGGAGGGCTGAGAGCTTGATCGAGATGCCCGGCCCTTCGTAGATGCCGCGCTTGTGCGAGGCCTTGCCGATGGCGTGGACCGCGCGCTCATATTCGGCGAGATAGCGGGCCGCGTCGCCGGCGGTCGTCGCGGCTTCGCCCAGCATGTCGTAGGAGAAGGTGAAGCCTCGCGCCTCGCGCTCGCGGCTGGCGTTGATCGCCTCCTCGATCGTGCGGCCGGTGACGAACTGCTCGCCCATCAGCCGCATGGCGACATCGACGCCCTTGCGGATGATCGGTTCGCCGCTGCGGGCGATGAGGCGGGTCAGCGCGGCGCTGAGCGATTGCTCGCTATTGGTTGCGACCAGCCGGCCGGTCAGGACGAGGCCCCAGGTCGCGGCGTTGACGAAGAGCGACGGGCTGTGTCCGACATGGGCGCGCCAGTCGCCGGGCGAGAGCTTGTCGCGGATGAGCGCGTCGCGGGTCGCGGCGTCCGGAATGCGCAGGAGCGCCTCGGCGAGGCACATCAGCGCCACGCCCTCCTGGCTCGAGAGCGAATATTCGTAGATAAGCCCCTCGACGCCGCTCGACCGCGTCTTGCCGCGCAGGCGCGCGACGAGACCGCGGGCGAGCGCGTCGATGCGCTTGGCCTCATCGGGCGTGACGGAGGCCTGTTCGATGAGCGGGATGACGCTCTCCGGCTCGGACCGCCGGGTCGCCGCCGTGATCGCGGCGCGGAGCGGAGATTGGGCGACAATCTCGGAGCTGAGCGCGGCGAAAGGGTTGGTCATAGGGGCTCCTGCGGGGGGGGTGCGGCGGACGGGTCGTTTCCGTCGCAAGTCTATTCGGCCGAAGAAGGACTGCCTATGTCAAAACGAAACGCAATCCCAATGCGCGAGCCTTGACCGTTTCGCTGAGATGTGGCCCCGCTGCCATGGCATGACCGACAGGGACCTGACGCTCGGCCTCATTCTCGACGGAGGGCGCGCACGGCGGATGGGCGGCGCCGACAAGGGGCTCGTCCCGCTCGCCGGCCGGCCGATGCTCGCTTATGCGATCGACCGGCTTCGTCCGCAATGCGCGGCGCTGGCGATCAGCGCCAACGGCGACCCGGCGCGCCTCGACGGCTTCGATCTGCCCGTCCTTCCCGACGACCCGCCGGATTTTTCCGGGCCGCTCGCCGGAATTGTCGCCGGTCTCGACCATTGCGCCCGAAACGCGCCGCGGCTCGTCCATGCGGCGAGCCTCGCCGCCGACACGCCCTTCGCGCCGCGCGATTTCGTCGCGAGGCTGCATGAGGCAAGGCGCGGGTCGGGCGCCGAGATCGCGGTCGCTGCGTCGGGCGGCCGCGCCCATCACGTCGCCGCGCTCTGGCCGGTCGCGCTGGCGGGCGAGCTGCGCCGGGCGCTTGTTGATGAGGGGCTCAGCAAGGTCGAAAGCGTGCTTCAGCGCTTTCGCATCGAGACCGTCGAATGGCCGGACGCGCCGTTCGATCCGTTCTTCAACGTCAACACGCCCGAAGACCTCAAGCGCGCCGAGGCGCTTCTGCGTGATGCGTCAGGCGCCGGCGGCGGCGCGCGTTGAAGGGGAGGGCGCGATCGCTTCAAACCAGGCTTCAATCGCCTCGCGCTCGCGGCGGCAGTTGCTGGTCGAGGCCGTCCGAGAAGGCGTTCCAGGCCGGGAGATAGCGCTTCGGCACGCAGGCGATGAGCGGAACGCCTTCGGCGAAGGCGCGGCCGATCTCGGCGAGCATGCCGCCGCCCTCGGATTCGAGCCGTCCGAAGCGGTTGACGACAAGAAGATCGGGGCCCGTCGCGAGCGCTCGCCCGAGAAGCACGGCGGCGAAGGCGATGGCCTCCGGATCGACGCGGCAGCCCTCCGCTGCGGGGCCCAGATCCTGCATGATCGGCAGCGTCGCGCCGCTCGCGAGATCGCGCACCTGCACATCGCGCCATTCGCAAGACCCGTCGCCTGCGCGCTCCTGCACCAGACCGGCGATGCGAACGCCGCGGCGCCTGGCGGCCGCAATGAAATCGATCAGCGGCGGGTCCGGCGCTTCATCGCGGCCGAACACGATCGCGGCGAGCAGGCTGGTCCCGGCGGGCTCCGTCACGCGGATCTCCGGCGGATGCGGAAGCTCAGCACGCCGCCATGTTCGCTCCGGCCTTCGAGCGTGTGGCCGTTCTCGAAGGCGCAGTGGGGCACGTCGATCGCGGACATGGGATCGGTGCATTCGACGATCAGCATCGCCCCGGGCGGGATCGCCTCGAGCGCCTTCAGCGTGCGCAGCGCCGGCAGGGGACATTTCAGCCCCCTGAGATCGAGGGTGGTCGACTGGATCGCCTTGATCGTCATCGGCTTCGCGGCTGATCGAACCGGGCGTTCAGGCTTCAGGCCGGAACGCTCAGCCCGTATGGCGCTTGCTGATGATGGTGCGCGCGGCGCGATCGCCGGCGGCCCTGGCGTCCGCCTCGCACATATAGGCGCCCTCTTTCGTGTGGCCGTAATTATGCGTGCCTTGATAGTGATAGATGCGCGACTTCGTGTTGACCCAGACGACCTTGTCCGTCGGGCAACGATAGCGCGCCTCCGCCTCGGTGCTGAACTGGCCGGCGCCGGTCGGCGCGGGCGCCGCGGTCTGGGCGGGAGCGGCGGGCTGCCACCACGGGAACGGGGAGCCGGACTGGGCCGGCGCAGGCGCTGGCGCCGGAGGCGCGATCGAGGCCGACGACGGCTGCGGGGCGGCGCCGCTTCGCTGTGTCTTGCATTGCGCCAGGAATTGCGGCCAGGTCTCGCCTGCCGTTGTTCCCGCCGCCTGAGCCTGCTTCCACTGGCTCGCGCAGGCGCTCATGACGCTCTCGGCGTTCGCGGCGCCCGAACCGGCGAGCGCGGCGCCCATCATGATCGCGGCCGCAGCCGTCAGGCGAACGAAAGTCTTGCGCATTGTCGATGACCCCATGTCACGGCCCGACGCGGGCGAGTGCGACAAACTACAGCGAAAAGGTCCGCTCCGCCAACGGGCTCTTGTCGAAATTGTTTCCCGGCCGGCCTCGGCGAGAGGCGCCGGCAAACAGGCGCCTGAGACGAAGCGCCGCATCCCGTGTCCTGGAAGCGCCCGCGAACGGCCATGGAAAGCTGGCTTCGGCGCCTATATGATGTGGGCAGGATTTTTTGTCCGGTCAGGAGTTGAGGGCGGCCGCGCCGGGCGCCGGAGAGAGCGCGTGCATGAAATGGCGCTGACCGAGAGCATCGTCGAGATTGCTGTCGAGGCCGCTAAGAATCAGGGCGCCGGCAAGGTGACGCGGGTGATCGTCGAAATCGGCGCGTTGACCTGCGTCGAGCCGGAGGCGTTGCAGTTCTGCTTCGCAGCCGTCGCCGCCGGCACCCTGGCCGAAGGCGCCTTGCTTGAAATCGAGCGCATCCCCGGCGCGGGCTGGTGTGGGGGCTGCCGGAAGATCGTGCCGCTCGCCGAGCGCTTTGACCTCTGTCCCGACTGCGGCCAGTTGGTGCGAATGACCGCCGGCGGCGAATTGAAAGTTCGAGAAATGGAAATCGCCTGATGTGCGCCGTTTGCGGATGCGGTCAAGCCGAAGTCGTGCTCGAGAAGGCCGAGACCGGCGGGGAGCATGTTCATGGGCCGGACGAGCGCGACGAGCGCGTCCACGACCACGGGGACGGGCGGGGGGCGCATAGCCATCCGCATCCTTTTCATCATCACGATCATGATCCCGCCGGCCTCGATCCCGCGCGCGGCCACGCTCACGCCGCGCATGCGCCGGGCCTGAGCGAGGCGCGCATGATCAGGATCGAGCAGGACATCCTGTCGAAGAACGACGCCTACGCCCGCGACAACCGGCGCGCGTTCGCGGCCGGGCGCGTGTTCGCGCTGAACGTCGTTTCGAGCCCCGGCTCGGGCAAGACAAGTCTCCTCGTCAAGACGATCGAGGCCCTGAAAGGCCGGCTCCCGGTCGCGGTGATCGAAGGCGACCAGCAGACCTCGAACGACGCCGAGCGCATCCGCGCCGCAGGCGCGCCGGCGATCCAGATCAACACCGGCAAGGGCTGCCATCTCGACGCGCATATGGTCGGCCACGCGCTTGAGACGCTGAAGCCGGCGCCCGGTCGGCGCTGTTCATCGAGAATGTCGGCAATCTCGTCTGTCCCGCCGGCCTTCGATCTCGGCGAGGCGCGGCGCGTCGTCGTGCTTTCGGCGACCGAAGGCGAGGACAAGCCGCTCAAATATCCCGACATGTTCGCGACCGCCGACCTGATGCTGCTCAACAAGGCCGACCTGCTGCCGCATCTCGACTTCGACGTCGGCCAGTGTCTCGCCAACGCGCTGCGGATCAATCCGAACCTGCAGACGCTCGTCGTGTCGGCGAAGACCGGCGAGGGCGTCGCCGCCTTCGCCGCCTGGATCGAGGCCACGGCCGCGCGCCATACGGCTGCAGTCGCGAAAGCATAGCCATGGGAGCGCCCGCGCCGGTG
>CAVZJZ010000046.1:0-8071 GCA_963775665.1 uncultured Alphaproteobacteria bacterium
GATGTCGCCGCGCGCCTGCAGCGCCGGATCGGCCGTCACAAGGGTCAGCGCGCGATTGAGGCAATGGGCGACGAGCATGCGATCGAACGGGTCGCGATGGCTCCAGTCGAGCGCGCCGGCGGTCTCGGCGTCGGCGGCGTCGATGGGAGTTCCTGAAATCCGGCCTCCGCCGCCGCCGCCCGCGCCGAACCGTCATAGGCAAGCTTGCCCAGACGACGTTTGATCGCGATCTCCAGAACGAGGCGGCGCTCACATAGACCGGGACGTCCGCCCGCCGGATGATGAGCGCGCCTCTTCCGAGAGCCGCGCAGACCGGGCCTCGAACCAGAGAAAGACCTGCGTGTCGATAAGGAAGCTCAATCCGATCCCTCGAAATCCTCGATGATGCGTTCGTCCGTCGCGTCGAAGTCGTCGGCGATGTGGCGGATTTTCATCAGGCCGGACGGCCGCCGCTCGCGCGGGCTCTTCGGCAGCGGCGCGAGCCGCGCCTTGGCGACGCCGTTCTTGGCGATGATGATCTCCTCGCCGCGCTCGGCGGCGTCGACCAGCGCCGAAAGCTGCGTCTTGGCTTCGTAGAGATTGACCGTCCGCGTCATGCCCAAACATAGGCGGCACGGACCGGTTGGTCAAGTTGGTCAAGCAACCCGAGCAACGGTCGCAAGAAGTTGCAGAATCTGGCGCCCAATCCATTGAAAAGATTGAGTCGCCGACGGATTCTCAAGCCGACCTCACCAGCACGTTCCTGAACTGCCAGGGGTCGCTCTCGTCGATGTCCTCGGGAAAGAGGCCGGGGCGGTTTTCGAGCGGCGTCCAGTTCGAGTAGACGCCGACGACCGGGCCAAGGTAGGGCGACTGCACCTCGAGGCAGCGGCGGAAGTCCATCTCGTCCGCTTCGACGATGCCGGCCTTCGGGTTCTCCGGCGCCCAGACCATGCCGGCCAGAACCGCCGAGGTGACCTGCATGCCGGTCGCGTTCTGATAGGGCGCGAGCGCCCGCGTCTCCTCGACCGAGAGCTGCGAGCCATACCAGTAGGCGTTGCGGGCGTGGCCGTAGAGAAGCACGCCGAGCTCGTCGATTCCGTCGGCGATCTCGGCCTCTCCGAGGATGTGATGGGCGCTCTGGATCTCGCCGGCGCGGCCGAAGAGCTCGTGCAGCGACAGGACCGCGTCGTCGCAGGGGTGATAGGCGTAGTGGCAGGTCGGCCGGTACACGGCCTCGCCCTTGCCGTCGCGCACCGTGTAGTAATCGGCGATCGAGATCAACTCGTTGTGGGTGACGAGAAAGCCGAACTGGCCGCGCGCCGTCGGCGTCCATGAGCGCACGCGGGTGTTGGCGCCCGGCTGGTTGAGGTAGATCGCCGCGCCGCATCCCGTCTTGTGAAAGCCTGCATTGGCCGGCGCCCATGTCTCGTGCGTGCCCCAGCCGAGTTCGGCCGGCTGCATGCCTTCCGACAGGAAGCCCTCGATCGACCAGGTGTTGACGAAGACGTTGCGCGGCTTCGAACTCCTGGCGCGCTGCGTGTCGCGCTCGGCGATATGCACGCCCTTGACGCCGAGCGCTTGAGCGAGCCGGCCCCAGTCTTCGCGCGTCTTCGGCTCGCCCCCCTTGTCGTTAAGATCGGCGGCGAGATTGATGAGCGCCTGCTTGACGAACCAGGACACCATGCCGGGATTGGCGCCGCAGCACGAGACCGCAGTGGTTCCGCCCGGGTTCTTGCGGCGCTCCTCCATCACCGTCTCGCGCAGCGCGTAGTTCGTGCGCGATTCATTGCCGCGCGACTTGTCGTAATAGAAGCCGGGCCAGGGCTCGACGACCGTGTCGACATAGAGCGCGCCGATCTCCCGGCAAAAGCGCATGATGTCGAGCGAGGAGGTGTCGACCGAAAGGTTGACGCAGAATCCCTGGCCCCTGCCGGCTTTCAGGTGCTTGCCGAGCACGTCGCGATAGTTGTCGCGGGTGAGCCCCAGGTGGACGAACTTGACTCCCCGTTCGTCGAGCAGCCTTCGGTCGGAATCGTTGGGGTCGATGACGACGAAATGCTCCTTGTCGAACTGGAAGTGGCGCTCGATCAGCGGCAGGGTTCCCTTGCCGATCGATCCGAAGCCGATCATCACGATTGCGCCTTCGATGCGCGCGTGCAGGGGCCAGTGCGACATGGCGTCGTGTCTCCGTTTCGGATGGGGCGACGCCGAGCGTCTGATGACGGCGGTTAAAGGCATGGCTTTTGAAGGCCGTCAATAGAGCCGGAAGGCAGGGAATTTGTCGCGAAACCGTCACGTGCGGCTGGCTGGGCGCAGCCGCACGCGAAGCTACGCCGTCCTGGGCTTTGTCGAGCCAAAAGGCGCTTGACGAGCGTTCCCTTTCGAGTGACCTTCTGCCGGTTCAGGCCCAGTGCAGTCTAACCTTGGCGGAGTCCGAGCAGATGTCCGCCAAACCCTGACGACGAAATTGGCTCGCCGCTCAGAGGTCCGTCCAAATCCGCATCCACCCCAGCAAGCGAGAGGGAGGCGTTGAAAATGGACAAGAAGGTCATTCCGGCGATGGTGATTGTTGCAACGTCGCTCGGGGTCTTGGCCGGCATCGCCATCTCCGCGCAGGACAGGTACACGCTGGAGGTGCCGGGCGGGATCGCCTTCTCCGAGTTCAAAGGATACGAAGATTGGCAGACTGTCGCCGTTAGCCAGAACGGACACATGATCGAAATGATCCTCGGCAATCCTGCGATGATCGAGGCGTACAAGGCGGGCATTCCCGGCAACGGCAAGCCGTTCCCCGACGGCGCCATGATGGCGAAGATCCATTGGAATGCGAAGAAGGCTGACGACGAGCCCAACGAGCCGCTGGTGCCGGCCGCCTTGCATGACGTGGACTTCATGGTGAAGGACAGCAAGAGGTTCTCGGACAGTGGCGGATGGGGATATGCCGAGTTCGAGTATGACGCGGCGTTGGATACATTCAGGCCCGGCAACGAAACGGACACGCCGCCGCAGGCGAACGACGCCAAGTGCGGGTTCGCGTGCCACACGATCGTGGCGGCGAAAGACTACGTTTTCACGGCCTACCCGAAGCGATGAAGCCGGCTCCTAAGACCTACCGCTCGCGCGCCGGACTTCGGCCGTCGACACCGAGAAGCCGATCGATCGAGATCGCGCCGGGCCCGAAGGCCATGATCGCCAGCGCCATCGTCGCCCAGGGCAGATGGAAGTTCTGCCAGCCGTCCGGATAGACGAGCTGGATGACCGCCGTCATGCAAAGGAGCCCCAGCGCGGCGTAGCGGGTGAGGAAGCCGAAGGCGAGCAGGATCGGCAGGACGATCTCCGCCGTGCTGGCCATCGCCGCCACGAGGTCGGGCTCAGGGAACGGGATCTGCTGGCCGAAGAGATGCAGCCGGTACTCGTCCGAGAACAGCGCCTTCGCGCCGAAAGAGAGGGTGAACCAGCCGTCCCAGCGCGTCAGCCCCGACTTGTAAAAGGGCATCGCGAGGGTCAGCCGCAGGACGAGCAGCGCGAGCGACGCCGGGACGAGGCCGAACAGGGCGCGGGTGAAGCGGGCGAACGGGTTCGAGATCGCGGACGCTGGGCCGGAGACGGCGTCGATGCTCATGACAGGTCTCCTGGAATGATGGACGCGATTGCGCCCGCCCCGACGAGGCCGACGAGATGGGTCCCGAAGTCGTCCGGATTCGACAGGTCTTTCGCCGCCTCGGCGAGCGTGGCGCCTTCATGCAGGCGCGCCCCGAATGCGTATCCGCCCGCCGGCAGGACAGTGACCGAGACGTCAGCCTCGGGCCGCGTGACAAGCGCGTCCTCGCCCTGCCAGCGCTCGAGCGGGCGCGGTTCGGCGTCGCCTTGATGGGCGGCCCAGATCGAGGCTGCGGGCGTTGCGAAGCGGAGAAGCCGCGCGGCGGGATGGAATTCAACGCGCGCTCCGGGCAGCGCCTCAGGGGAGAGGCCTGCAAGGTCGCCGATGGTCACGGCGGTCTTGTCCTCTGCGTGATAGGCCTCGACCCAGGCGTTCTCCAGCCGCGCGACGTCGGCGAGATACGGCAAGTCGAGCTGCGCGCCGGCCTGCTCGAGACAATCGGGAAAGTCGTGGCCATAGGCGATCATGACCGGGGACCGAGGCTTCCGCTCATAGGCGAAGTCGCGCGCCAGCGCGCGAAACACGTCCGCGCCCGCGATCCGCCGCACGACCGGATAGCGCGCTTCGAGCGCGCCCATGAGCCCCACCGCGACATTGTTGCGATAGACCGAGAACCGGCGCGAATCGGCGACGGCAAGCCGTCCGAGCACGCCCGCGGGCGGTGGCGCGGAGGGATCCGCGAGCGCCGCGGCGAAGGCCGCCACCGTCGTCTCAAACGGCATTCGCCGGCTCCGCCTTAGTCGCTGTCGCCGCAGCCATGACGCGCTCGGCCAGGCAGGCTTCGCCAAACAGCCTCGGCCATTCCGGAACGTCGTTGTCCCACTCTACGAGGGTCGGCGTCGGTCCAAGCCTTCGGATCGTCTCGGCGTAGAGCGACCAGACGGCGTCGCGAACCGGGGAGTCATGCGCATCGATGAGGAGCGGAAGGCCCGCGTCGTCGGTGTCGTCCGCTGAGCCTGCGAGGTGGATCTCCCCGACCGCTGCGAGCGGAAAACCGGCGAGATACAGACGTGGATCGCAGCCGTGGTTGGTCGCGCTGACGAAAACGTTGTTGACGTCGAGCAGCAGCCCGCAGCCCGTCCGCCGGACGATCTCGGCCAGGAATTCGGTCTCGCCCATCGTCGTCTCGGCGAAGGCGACATAGGTCGAGGGATTTTCGAGCAGTATGGTCCGCTTCAGCGCGGTTTGCACGATGTCGATATGCTCGCAGACGCGCTCCAGCGTCTCGTCGGTGTAGGGCAGGGGAAGGAGATCGTTGAAGAACGCGCCCTCATGCGTCGACCAGGCCAGATGCTCGGAGACGATCGCGGGTTGATAGCGCTCGGCGACCCCGGCGAGGCGGGCGAGATGCGCGCGGTCCAGCGGCCCGGGCGAGCCGATCGAGAGGCCGACGCCGTGCAGCAAGAGCGCATAGCGTTCACGGATCGCTTCGAGCCGCCGGTGCGGCGGCCCGCCCGCACCCATGTAGTTCTCCGCGTGGATCTCGAAGAAGCCGAGGCCGGGCCGGGTCTCCATCACGGCGTCGAAATGCTCGGCCTTGAAGCCGACGCCGACGCTCGCCGGTCTCAATCCATGCGGACGCACATCTGTCACGCAACGCCTCCAGGGTAACAGTTCACACCGGCGTCTTCGCGCTCGAACCGCGGCGTGTTACAGGGGAGCCCCGCCATTCCACGAAAATTAATGTCCTTGGATCTGTAACGCCGGACGAAACGGAACGAAAACCGTATGAGCGCTCCGCTGGTCGAAAGCCCCCCGGATGATCCGTGGTCGACGATGATGAGGGCGGCCATGGCGGGCGACGAGGGGGTCTACCGGCGGTTGCTGGAGGAAATCGGTCGCTCGGTGAGGGCAATGGCCCGGGGAGCTTTTGCGCGCGCCCGGGTGGGCGATGCGGATGTCGAGGATGCGGTGCAGGAGACTTTGCTGGCGATCCATCTCAAACGCCACACCTGGGACATGAGCCAGAAGCTGGGCCCCTGGGTGAACGCGATCGCGCGCCACAAGATCATCGACGCCATGCGCCGGCGGGGCGCGCGCCGCGCCGACCCCATCGAGGATTATCAGGACTTCCTCGCCGCGCCAGTGGAAGAAGACCCGCATGACCTGAGCGACGCAAAGCGGCTGATCGAGGCGCTGCCGCCGCGCCAGCGCGACATCGTCCAGTCGATCTCGCTGAACGGCCAGTCGATCGCCGCGACCGCGGCGCGCCTCTCGATGACAGAGGTCGCCGTGCGCGTGGCGCTGCACAGGGCCCTCAAATCGCTCGGCGCCGCCTGGCGGGGGTCGCTGACGTGAGGACCTCCGAGTTCATCGCGGCGCTCGCCGCCGATCCCGTTCCCGAACCGATCCATATGGGGCTGCGCTTCGTCGCGGCGCTGGCGGCCGGCCTCATCGGCGCCCTGGCGCTCTATTTGGCGTTCGTCGGGCCGA
The DNA here is from genome assembly GCA_963775665.1 of uncultured Alphaproteobacteria bacterium. Classification (GTDB taxonomy): domain Bacteria; phylum Pseudomonadota; class Alphaproteobacteria; order Rhizobiales; family Beijerinckiaceae; genus Roseiarcus. The sequence goes on from CAVZJZ010000046.1 coordinate 6,077, forward strand.
GGCCGGACATCGCCGAGGCCGTCCAGACCGTGCGCTTCAATCTGAAGTTCCTCGACGCGCTTGCGCTCGCGTTGCCGTCGCTTCTGCTGCTCCTGCGCCTCGCGCGGCCCGACGCAAAGCCCGGCGCGCTGGCGCTGTGGCTCCTCGCGCCGCTGATCCTGCTCGCTGTCGCCGTCGCGATCGAGCTGATGGTCGTGCCGTCCGAAGAGTGGCTTCCCCGCCTCATCGGGCACAATATGAGATATTGCACGACGATGATCCCGCTGATGGCGGCCCCGATCCTCGCCGCGCTGATCGTGGCGTTGCGCCCGGGCGCGCCGATGCATCCCGGCTGGACGGGCGCGCTCGCTGGCGCCGCCGCGGCCGGGCTCGCCTCGTTCCTCTACGCATCGCATTGCCCCGACAATTCGCCGCTCTTTGTCGCCACCTGGTATCCGCTCGCGACGCTCGTGTGCGCGGGCGTCGGCGCGCTCGCCGGCCGACGCTTTCTGGCCTGGTGATGTCTGTAGCCGCGATCGCTGATCGCGGCCGACGCGGTCGGCGACCCGCGTCCACAACGGCGAGGCCGAGAGCCCTCTACTTCTTCACCAGCGGGTCGAGGATCGCCTTGAGCTGGTCGAGAGTCAGTTCGCCGCCGTAGACCTTGCCGTCGATGACGAAGGTCGGCGTGCCGGTCAGATGGACCTCGTCAGTGGCGCGCTTGGAGATGGCGACGATCCCGTCGGCGAGCTTCTGGTTCTTGAGGCACTCGGTCGCCTTCTCCTGGGTGAGCCCGGTCGCGCGCAACGCCGCGATGAGGGGCTCGAGCGGCTTGTCGACAAAGGCCCACTTGTCCTGCTGGGCGAAGAGCAGTTCGTCCGCGGCGAAGGCCTTGTCGTCGCCGAGGCAGCGCGCCAGCACGAAGCCGGCGACGTCCAGCGTGTTGCGCGAGAATTCGCGGAAGATGAAATCGCACCTTGCCGGTGTCGATGTACTCCGTCTTGAGCTGCGGAAACGTCTCCTTGCTGAAGACGGCGCAATGCGGGCAGGTCAGCGAGCCGTATTCGACAACCGGGACGCCGGCGGGATCGCCCATCGCCAGTTCCGGAAGCGACCCGGGTTGCAGGACCTTCGCCATTTCGACCGTCGTATCGGGTTGCGGAGCGGAGGCGGCGAGAGCCCCTGAAGCGCCGAGCGCCGCGGCGCAGACAAGAGCGGCGCCGGCGAGGCGGCGAAAGGAAGCGAAGGTCAAGAGGAGGCTCCAGAAGAGGGGTGGAATTCGAATGGCCCGACATTGCCCTTAAACGCCATCGAGCGGCAAGCCTGTTGCCGGCCGGCGCCGATTGGATGACAACCGGCTTGGCGGGCGCACGCTGGCATGTTAGCTCCGCCGCGAGCGATGACGTCAATGTGAGGAGCAGGCGATGGAATACCGGCAGCTGGGCAATTCGGGCCTGAAGGTTTCGGTGCTGACGATGGGCACGATGACGTTCGGCGGCAAAGGCAATTTCGCCAAAGTCGGGAACGTGTCGTTGGACGAAGCGCGCCGGCTGATCGACATCGTCGCCGATTCCGGGGTCAACCTGATCGACACGGCCAACGTCTATTCCGGCGGGGCTTCCGAAGAGCTGATCGGCGAGGCGATGCCGACCCGAAAAGCCGGCATGCTGATCGCGACCAAGGCGCGCTTCGCGATGGGTCGGGGGCCCAACGACAGCGGTCTGTCGCGCTGGCATCTCATCCGTGAATGTGAGGCCAGCCTGAAGCGCCTGCGCACCGACGTGATCGACCTGTACCAGCTCCATCAGTGGGACGGGATGACGCCGCTCGAGGAGACGATGGAGGCGCTCGACAATCTCGTGCGCTCGGGCAAGGTGCGCTACATCGGCTGTTCGAACTTTTCCGGCTGGCACATGATGAAGGCGATGGAGGTCGCGCGCCGCGATCATCGCGTCCCCTTCGTCTCCGAGCAGATCCACTACACCTTGCAGGCGCGCGAGGCCGAGTACGAATTGT
>CAVZJZ010000047.1:0-72915 GCA_963775665.1 uncultured Alphaproteobacteria bacterium
GAGCGAAACGACGTTCGACGCGGACGTGGCGGACAAAGGGGAGCTGACCCGCGTCCTCCTTGGCCATTGCGACCGGGTCGCCGCGCGGCTGCGCAAGGAGGGCCTCTCGGCCACGGGGGTGACCCTCAAGCTGCGGCTGCCTGATTTCAGGCTGCGGACGCGCAGCCGTTCAGGGCTTCCGCCGACGCAAATGGCGACGCGCCTGTTCGGGGCGGCGCGCGCGTTGCTGGAGGCCCAGCCCGCGGGGGAGCTTTATCGCTTGATCGGCGTGGCCGCCGCCGACTTGACCCCGACGCCACCGCCGACGAGGGCGATCTCGCCGAGGGCGACCGGCGGCGCCAAGAAGGCGCGGAAATCCGCGATGGGACTTCTTTACGCGACAAATTCGGCTCGGCGGCGATTATGCGCGGCCTCGTGTTCCGGCCCGGCGCGCCGCGCGCCGCGGGTGAGGCGCTATTTCGCGCAGGCCGACGCCGGCAGGATCTCGAGCTTCCGAAGGCGCGCGCGCAGCGCGAAGGTCCCGTAATCGAGCTTCAGGCTGCCCGACACGCCGTTTTCGTAAAGATCGAACGACAGAGTGTATTCCGGCGACGAATCCTTGGACGATTCGTCGAAATAGGAGACGACCACCGGCCAGCGACGAACTCCCTTTCAGTTCTGCGGCGGCGTCGGCGTCGTCGCTGGGCTTGGTCGCCTCCTTCCCGACCACCGCCAGCGTCGCGTAAATCTTCGCCCCGGTGTCGGAGCCGTCATAGACCCGGCCTGGATCGCGCCGCCGCCGTTCTTGGCGGCTTCGATCAGCCGCTCGATGTGCTGGGTCGGGAAACAGCACGTCGTGGCCGAAATCGATCGCCTTCGGCGCCGGCTTCGTCAGTTCGACGCGCATGTCGTCGTCCGCCGCGCGGGTCGCCGTCCCGACGATCGGCGGGGCCTGCTGGGCGCCCTTCGAATCCACCTGGAAACGCATCGACTTGCCGTCGGCGTCCTCGAACGACAGGGCGCTGACGTCCATCGAAACGGGTTCGCCCTCGCTGCGCTCCATCTCGGTCATCTGGCGGAAATTGGAGGTGTAGCCCTCGCAGGCCGAGCCGCGGAACTCGTAGGCGATCAGGCCGCTCGCGGCGATCGGCGGTCTGCGCCGAGCTCGCAGCGGGCGATGCAGGGTCGACGAGCGAGAGCTCGTAGGCCGCGCGATGCGAGACGAGGGGGAGATCGGCGATGGGCGCGCGAACGCCGCCGCTGGCGCGACCAGGAAAAGCGCGACGCGCTGCAAGCCGAACTTGAAAACCATGATCTCTCCGGGCTGTGACGGGCACGTCTCTCTCGCGTTTTTCGGCGCTTTCGTGACGCGAGCTCTCAGAGCCGTCGCCGTCAGGGATCTCTCCTCGGGCGGCGCCGGTCCCCACACCTGCTCGAGCGGCTCGGGCCCGTCGAGCGGATCCTCGTCCGCCCTCAGCGCCGGCTCGTCGGTCGGCTGGCGGAACGCCGTAGCCTGTCGGCAGCTTGCCGTCGAACAGGCCCGCCGCCTGCAGCTCGTCGAGACCCGGCAGGTCGCCGATCGCGTCGAGTCCGAACTGGATCAGGAATTCGGTCGTCGTGCCGTAGGTGATCGGCCGGCCCGGCGCCTTGCGCCGCCCGCGCATGCGCACCCAGCCCGCCTCCATCAGCACGTCGAGCGCGCCCTTCGAGACCGCGACGCCGCGGATCTCCTCGATGTCGGCGCGCGTCACCGGCTGATGATAGGCGACGATCGCGAGCGTCTCGAGCGCGGCGCGCGACAGCTTGCGCTTTTCTTCCCCCTCGCGCGCCAGCAGCCAGGAGAGATCTTCGGCGGTCCGAAACGTCCAGCGCCGGGCGACCCGCACGAGATTGACGCCGCGGCCGGCGTAGAGCTGCGCGCAATTCCTCCATGACCGCGCCGACGTCGGCGCCGTCGGAAAGGCGGGCGGCGATCGCGAATTCCTCGAGCGGCTCGGCGGAAGCGAACACCATCGCCTCGGCGATGCGCACGTCCTCCGGGTTCGGACGCGGCGCGATCGCGTCGAACAATCGGGCGACGTTGGTCCCGGCGGTCATCCGGCCCATCGGCTCACCTCCTGCCGTCTCGAGCGAAGACGCGGTCACGCCGCGACCTCTTCGCGGCGCCGGCGCGGCGGCGCGGATCCAGATCGGCGCGAAGGTCTTCTCCTGCCGCAGCTCGATCTTGCCCTCGCGCACCAGTTCGAGCGACGCCGAGAAGGAGGAGGCGCGGGCGCTGCGACGCATCCTCGGATCGAGGCAGGCCTCGAGAAGCCAGTCGTCGAAGGCGGTCCAGTCGCATGCCTGCCGATCAGCCGCGCCAGCGCCTCGCGCGCGTCGGCGAGCGACCAGACCTCGCGCGCCTTGAACCGCACCGGCGCGCGGGCGCGCTTCTGCGCCTGGCGGGCGTAGGCCGCGAGGAGATCGTAGAGATTGGCCTCGTAGGCGGAGCGCCGGGCGATCTCCACCGCCTCGGGCGCGCCGCGCGCGAAGAAGTCGCGTCCGAGCCGCGGACGGTTCAGCAGGAGCTCGGCCGCCTTGCGAATGGCTTCGAGCTTGCGCAGGCGTCGCGCGAGCGCGTCGGCGAGCTCGGCGGCGTCGGGCTCCGCCGCCCTGCGGCGGGGCGGGCAGGAGCAGGCGCGACTTCAGAAAGGCGAGCCAGGCGGCCATGACGAGATAGTCGGCGGCGAGCTCCAGCCGCAGCTTGCGCGCCGCCTCGATGAAGAGCGAGATATTGCTCGGCGAGCGCGAGGACCGAAATGCGGGCGAGATCGACCTTCTGCCGGCGGGCGAGCTCGAGCAGGAGATCGAGCGGACCTTCGAATCCGTCGAGATCGACGGTGAACGCGGGGTCGTCGGCCGCCCGCGTTCGGAGTCGAAATCGCTCGGACCCGTGCTCCAGACACGAATCACCTCCTTGCGGATCATGCGCCTGTCTGGCGCAGCCAAGCGGTGAGGGCAAGGGCGGCCGCGCGACGTCAACAGCCGACGCAAACCGGATGCGTCGGGCGAGACTTAACATTATAGAATGAATGTCAACTCGTTGTCGCGAGCATGGCGATCTAGAAAATCGACTGGCGCGCCGCCGTTAACCGAGCCTGGACTTAACCCTGTTGGTTGAGGTAAACTCAGAGAACTCAAATGAATACACAGAACAACTGTTGCAACAGGAATTCACTGAGCTATCGTCCAACCCGTCGGTCATTCGTGGCCGACAAAACGCTCCGCCGGGCGCTCGGTTCCGCCGCATCTCCCGGCTCCTGGCGGAGCTGGCCGGCGGGAGCGCGGTCCGAGGCAGCCTCCCGGGGCCGCCTTCCGCCGGCCTCAAGGCTTTCGCCGTCCCAAATCAGTAGCGGCGAAGCAGGCTGACCATCTTGCCCTGAACCTTGACCCGGTCCGGACCGAAGATTCGGGTCTCGTAGGCCGGATTGGCCGCCTCGAGCGCGATCGACGCGCCGCGCTTGCGCAGGCGCTTGAGCGTCGCCTCTTCGTCGTCGATCAGCGCGACGACGATGTCGCCGGTCTCGGCGGTGTCCTGCTTGCGGATGATGACCGTGTCGTTCTCGAGAATGCCGGCCTCGATCATCGAATCGCCGCGCACCTCGAGGGCGAAATGTTCGCCGCTGCCGAGAAATTCCGGCGGCATGGCGATGGTCTGCGTCCGGGTCTGGATCGCCGAGATCGGCGTGCCGGCGGCGATGCGGCCCATGACCGGCACCATGACCGGATGCGGGACGTCGCCGCCCGCGTGCAGGCGCGGCGTCCGCAGCCGTCCGAGATTGCCGTTGATGACGCTCGGCGAGAATTTCTGCGGCCGCGGCGGCGAGACGGTCGCCGATTCCGGCAGCCTCAGCACCTCGATCGCGCGCGCCCGGTTGGCGAGGCGGCGGATGAAGCCGCGCTCCTCGAGCGCCATGATGAGGCGGTGAATGCCGGACTTCGAGCGCAGGTCCAGCGCGTCCTTCATCTCGTCGAAGGACGGGGGCACGCCCTCTTCCTGCAGGCGCTCGTGGATGAAGCGCAACAATTCGCTTTGTTTCTTCGTCAGCATCTTGGTCTCCGGGCGGCCCGCCGCAACTCGGAGGTTTCGGTCAACGCGGCGGTGAGAATCGCCGCCCGCCGTAAACAAATCGCGAACGAACGCTAGCCGTTCATGCTGTGTTCGGCAAGCGGAATCTGCGGCCGGGGCGCAGCGGTGAAAAAAGGGACGTCCGTGGCGCTGGCCGTGAACGAAATCCAGATCCTCCAAAGGCGCTGGTTTCGAAAAGTCAGCATAGCATGGATTGCGGAAAACGGGAATAAAATGGAGGCCTCTGTTGAGACGACGGCGGAGGGTCTGAAACCGTGGGCCGATGGCCGAAGGCAAACTCGCTGATCCCGTCGTGACCGGGCTTGTCCCGGCTATCCACGCGGTCATGCTGCACGGCAAGCTCCTATGACACAAGCCATTGTGAAGACATCGCTTTAATCGTTTGCTCGCGTCCCAGACGCCCGGCGGGATATTGATTCTGTCGGATCGGGCGGTCGCGATGGTTCTTTAGCTGCCGGCGCGTTGCCTCTGGCGGGGCAAGATCGTTCCCCCAGGGTTCCGAACTCAGGTTAACGACGCGTAAGAAATGTGCCGCTCACGCTTCCTTCGACTGCGACTTGGTTTCACACTCGCGCCTCATACGCGACGGGGAGACCGCCGAATTGCACGTCCCGCGAGTCTCCTGAACCCGGGCTGCAACCGAGAAGACACATTCCACGCCAAGCAGCGCGCTTTTGTTAACCTGGATTCGGAGCCCTGATCGTTCCCCTTCGTCAGTTGACTTTGTTAATTTGTCGCAACACTGTTCTCCCACACGACTTCGATGGGGAGTGCGTGCGACGTTTGGGGAGCCCGGCATGTCTGTTTCCAATTATCGCGTTTCGTCGGCCGCAATTGTGCTGTTGGCGTGTGTGACCGCCGCAGGCGGCGCATCGGCCGCCCAGTTGACGCCGACGCAGTCCGCCTCGGCGCCGGCAAACGACCCGGTCTCCTGGGTTCCGTTCCCCACGGCAGGGAACTCATATTGCAGTGCGACAGACGGCTGCGGGACAATTCCGGCGGGTGGACAAACACAACCTCAATGGACGACAGGGGACTACGTCATGTCCTCAGTCTTCACCTTGCCGACGACTTCGGTCACCGACCTCACTGCGAACTGGTCCTTTGTCAATAGCCTTGGCGGCGGCGGAAACGACGAGACCTGGTACGTCTATCTTCAACGGGGTAGCTGTCGCTCAGACGACATTGCCCGATTGCGGCTACTGCGGCGACACTCAAACGGTGACGGGAACGGTCAATTTCGTCGATATTGCGCCGATCGGCGGGGGCTATCAGCTTGAGCTGGTCCTGCAGAATACGATACCCTTTGGCGGCGGATCGGTTACCTGGCTGGATGGCGGGACGACCGGCCTCTCTTACAGCGCCGTCCCCGAGCCCTCGACCTGGGCGATGATGCTCCTCGGCTTCGCAGGCCTCGGCTTCGCCGGCTATCGCGGGGCCAAGCGCGCCCCTCTGTCTGCAACGTAGTCTGAAAGGCGTTACGCGTCCCGGCGCGACAAGCCGTCCCGCATGAACCCCCGCCGCTCGGCGGCGGGGGTTTTGTCGGGCGAAAACGCCGCCCGGGAGTCGTGGAGGCGAGCCATCCGCCGAAGGGCCAGAGATGGAAACAGAGCCGTCTTGCGAGCGGAGCGACACATCATAGGGGGCGTTATTTTGCTCATGCAACACATGAGAACGAGTTCATAATCGGTTGGAAAATAATGCCTTTTTCATCGCGATATCGCTCCTCCCGATGACGATTCCGCCGAAACGCGTCGTGTGCTCATGCAGCGCATGAAGAGTCTTTCGTAATCAATTGTAAAATAAGGTATTTCATCCCGGAGTGGCCGGCCAAAATGGCGCCATTCCGCCTGGTTCCGGACGGTTTCAGGCGGGTGAGTATAGAAATTCTATACTTCCGCGCCGTCGGGCGGGCCGCGAAAGCCGGTCTCCGGCCTCGGTTTTCCCGATTGTCTCCTCCCTGTTATTCGCTGGTCCAGGCAGATTCGCTCCCTGTTATCCCGCTCAACCGCTACGTGAGCAATTCATCGGAAGCGGCTGATATTCAGCGCGTTCACGCATCAAATCCCGAGTGCGGCGAGGCCCGCGCTCCCCTGTTAGCAGGGGATAACAGGGAGAATTCCGGTTTTAGCGAAACAGCAGGCCGCGCCCGGCGCGAAACCGATCGTATAGATTTTCTATCCCGTCGAAGCGCCATGCTCGGCGGCGGCCGCGCCTCTCAGTTCAGCGTCATCTCCGGCGGCTCGCCCTCGACGATGAGCTCGGCGCCGGTCGCCTTGTCGATGTCGTCCACCGACACGCCGGGGCCGCGCTCGCGCAGCACGAGGCCCTTTTCGGTCGGCTCGATCACCGCCATTTCGGTGACGATCAGGCTGACGCGCCGCGTCGCGGTCAGCGGCAGGGTGCAGCGCGGCACGATCTTGTGGCCGCCCTTGGCGGTGTGGACCATGGCGACGATGACGCGGCGCGCGCCGGTGACGAGGTCCATCGCGCCGCCCATGCCCGGCACCATCTTGCCGGGCACCATCCAGTTGGCGAGATAGCCGCGCTCGTCGACCTCGAGGCCGCCGAGCACCGTCATGTCGAGATGGCCGCCGCGAATGAGGCCGAAGCTCATGGCGCTGTCGATCGAGGCCGCGCCCGGCATGGCGGTGACGAAGCCGCCGCCGGCGTCGGTGAGGTCCGGGTCCTCCATGCCCTCGGGCGGGCGGGGGCCGAGGCCGATCACGCCGTTCTCCGCCTGGAAGAAGACGTGGACGTCCCTCGGCAGGTAGTTGGCGACGAGGCTCGGCAGGCCGATGCCGAGATTGACCAGCATCTCCGGCTTGATCTCCTGGGCGACGCGGCGCGCGATGATTTCCTTGGCGTCCATCAGAAGGCCCTCTCCAGGAGATGGGTGACGAGCACGCCCGGCGTCTTGACGTTGTCGGGCGAGATGACGCCGACCGGCACGATCGTCTGCGGCTCGGCGATGACCACGTCGCCGGCGAGCGCGATGATCGGATTGAAATTGTGGGCGGTCAGCGAATATTCGAGGTTGCCGTAGTAGTCGGCCTGCTTCGCGCCGATGAGGGCGAAGTCGGCGCGGATCGGCTTCTCGAGAAGATAGGGCTTGCCGTCGACCTCGACGATCGGCTTGCCCTTCTCGACCAGCGTGCCGAGGCCGGTCGCGGTCAGGACGCCGCCGAGGCCGACGCCGCCGGCGCGGATGCGCTCGATCAGCGTGCCCTGCGGCGCGAGCTCGACCTCGATCTCGCCGGCCATCATCTTCGCCTGCGTCTCCGGATTGAGGCCGATGTGGGAGACGATCAACTTGGCGATCGCGCCGGCGGTGATGAGCTTGCCGATGCCTCTGCCGGGCATGGCCGTGTCGTTGGCGATGACTGTCAGGTTCTCTGGCGCCGCGCTTGACCAGCGCGTCGATCAGGCGGTGGGGCGAGCCGACGCCCATGAAGCCGCCGATCAGCAGGCTCGCGCCGTCGGGAATGAGCGCAGCCGCCTTCTCGGCAGTGATGGCAGCTTTCATCGATTGCGCCCCCTCATGCTCTGGCCCGCCGCCGCTCGGCGCAGGCGCGGACTTTCGTAACGCAAATCCGCTCGCGAGGATATTGCGGAGAGAGGCGCAGCGGCTGCCGGCTGCGCTGGACTGTGAGGGCCGTCACGGCGGTCAACGAAGTGTTATGATTTCATGGCTCGACGGCGAAGCATCGCCAACCACTCGAGAGGATCACCATCATGTTCACCCGGCAACAGCCTCGCGGTTTGCAGCTCGGAATCGACTGGGAGGCGAAAGCGCTCATGTCGAGCCTCGGCGGCGAGGCCTATTGGGTTGCGCGCCAGCGGGCGGAAGAGGCGAGCAGCGAAGACATGGCAAAGGGCTGGAGCGTCGTCGCAGCGCAAATCGCGCGCAAGACGGGAAAGCGGCGATCCCTGCTGGCCACCATGTTCCACTAGATCGGGCTGAAGCGCCTGGGAGGCCTGGACGCGCAGGGCCGGGGGTTCGAAAATCTTGAAGTCATTCTGTTAGATGAGAACGCTCGGCGGGCCGGACGGCGTGAACCGCTTCTCCAGGAAATGCCGCGCGTGTCCCTTCGGATTGTCGTCCTGGGTCGCGAAGACGGCGTAGCCGTGACGCTCGTAGAAGGGGCGGGCCTGAAAGCTGAACGTGTCGAGGCAGACGCCAAAACACCCCCGCTCCCTGGCATAAGTCTCCGCGGTCTCCAGAAGCCGGGAGCCGTAGCCCTGCCGGCGGGCGACCTCCGAGACCCACAGCGTGCTCACTCTCAGCCACCCGCCCCAGATCAACGCGAGCAGTCCGCCAAGAACCTCGTCGCTGTTCGACCGCAGGACGAAGTTGGCGGGGAACCACTCGGGCATGCCCGTGACGGCCAAGTTATGATTGTCGATGCCCTCCTCGATGAACCTGCGAATGTCGTCATCGATGAACGGCTCGAAGGCGACTCTCAGGGTTTCCATCCGTGATCCCTTTTTCAATCCTTGGCTTTGAATAGAATGCATTCAATGAAAGGGCTGACTAAGAAGATCAAGGATTGAACTGGTTCTTGCAGCTCCTGTAGAACTCGGGAAGCCGGCTCTCGTCCACGTCCTCGCCTCAGGGGTTGTCGGGAAGTTGCGCATAGGCGGCGCCCACATACTGCTGCGGGACGACGGTGAACGCCGGTTGCGATTGCGTATAGTCGATGATCAAAAAGAAGTCGTAGTTCGTGCCCTCCCAGGTTTTTGGCGCGTTTGCGTTGGGAATACCGCCGACTTTGAGGAGCGACCAGAACGTGTCTCCGGCGCCGTTGATGTCCGCGTGAGCGATGTGCTTGTGCGCCCATACGACGACGACGGTCTTGCCAGCATATTCCACCGAGTTGAGGGCGGCCGCCGCCTTCAGGCTTTGCGTGGCGAGATCGCTGTCCTCGTCCCGGTCTTTGGGAGGGACGGAAAAAATGGTGAGCGGATTTCCCCAGCTTTGCGCTGAAGGCGCGGCAGTCTCCTGCGTATGCAGGGTGACGGCGAAAAACGGCGTCGGGCGCTACGCCTTTGCCGTAGATCGTACCGTTCGCGGGCGCGCCCTTGCCGAGGTACTGAGCCGCGAGCGCCTGCGCGCGCAGCGTCCCGACTCCGCAGAGTTCGGCGCTGTTCTTCTTTTCCCCGTGCCGCAACAGAATAATGCGCGCAGGGCGGGTTTCCGCCTGAGCGCCAAGCGCGCCAGCCATCGCGGCTATTCCGGCGATCGCCAACGACGAGAGCATCTCCTCCCCCCATTCGGCCCGCATGGCGTTGATGCTCTGCCGCCGGCCGCGATGATCTCTTTCACAAGCGCGCAATCGAAACAATGGCCCCGGCCGGGCAGCGTCACGCCGCCAGTTCGATCCGGATGGGCGTATGGTCCGAGGCCTTGTCGCGGCTGCGCATCGCCTTGTCGATTTCGACCGATGTCAGCCGGTCGGCCGCCTGGGGCGAGAGCAGCAGGTGGTCGATGCGGATGCCGTTGTTCTTCTGCCAGGCGCCCGCCTGATAGTCCCAGAAGGTGTAGAGCCCGCCGGCGTCGGTTGTCGCGCGCAAGGCGTCGGTCAGGCCCAGCGCCAGAAGCTCGCGGTATTTGGCGCGCGTCCCGGGCAGGAAGAGCGCGTCGGAGGTCCAGAGCTCGGGACGCGCGGCGTCGACGGGCTCGGGGATGACGTTGAAGTCGCCCGCCAGCACCAGCGGCTCCTCGTATTCCATCAGCTTCTCGCGCATGGCGGATGAGGCGGTCGATGAAGCCGAGCTTGTAAGGATATTTTTCGGTGTCGGGCGGATTGCCGTTCGGCAGATAGATGCTGGCGAGCCGGACGGCGTTGCCGCCGTCGGTCGGGATCACCGCCTCGATGTAGCGCGACTGGATGTCGGCGTCGTCGCCCGGCAGGCCGCGGGCGACCTCGAAGGGACGCTTGGCGAGGATGGCGACGCCGTTGAACCCCTTCTGCCCGTGCGTCTCGACATTGTAGCCGAGGTCCTCGATCTCAAGCCGCGGAAACTGCTCGTCGAGGCACTTGATCTCCTGCAGACACAGCGCGTCGGGCGCTACCTCCTTGAGATAGTCGAGCAGGTGGGGAAGCCGCTGGCGGACGGAGTTGACGTTCCAGGTGGCGATGCGCAAGCGGCGGGCTCCTTCGGGGGCGGAGGCGCATAGTGCCACGCGATGCGCGCGAAGGGGAAGGAGTTGCGTAAGGTTCCTGGAAGCGTAAGGGCGCGCCGCCGGAATGGCGCGGCCTTCAATTTTGGGGGCGGCGTTCGGCGTCGATTGACAGTCCGCGGGCCGAGCGCTCTAAATTGGAGCCGGCGCGAATACGCTTCGTTTTTCGGTGAGCCTCATTGCCCCCATGACCGGCGGGCATGACCTGTCTCACCAGAGAACAGGAACAACGCCGATGCCGCCTCCAGAGATGGCCCCGGTCGGAACAAGGCAGAGCGTCGCAAGCGAGGCGCCTCCGGGCCTCGGCCGCCGCCGATGGTCGATCGGCGTGCTGCTCGGCGTCGGAATTCTCATCAATTATTTCGACCGCGTGAACATCTCGGTCGCCGCGCCGCAGCTGCAACAGGAATTCGGACTGACGCCGGTCGAAATCGGACTACTGTTCAGCGCCTTTTTCTGGTCCTACGCCATTCTTCAGGTGCCGGTCGGGCATGGTGCTCGACCGCTTCGGCGTCACGACCGTCAGCCGCATCGGCGCGTTTCTCTGGGGCGTCGCGTCGGGCGTCGTCGTGCTCGCCACCGGCTTCGGCACGATATTCGCGGCGCGGATCCTGCTCGGCGTCGCCGAGGCGCCGGCGTTTCCGGCCAACTCCAAGGCGACCGGCTATTGGTTCCCGCGCAGCGAGCGCTCGCTGGCGACGGCGATCTTCGACGCGGCGGCGAAGTTCTCCAACGTCATCGGCGTGCCGCTGGTGGCCCTCGCGGTCGTCACGTTCGGCTGGCGCTGGGGCTTCGGACTGACGGCGCTCCTGAGCTTCGCCTACTTCGTCGCCTACTGGTTCATCTATCGCGATCCGAGCGCCGACACGAAGCTCAGCCGCGAGGAGCGGGACTATATTCGCCAGGGCGGCGCGACGCCCGAGGGGACCGCCGAGGCGAGCCCCTTCGCCATGCTCGGCTACCTCCTGCGCAACCGCAAGGTGTGGGGGCTGACGATCGGCTTCGCGGCCTACGGCTATTGTTTCTATCTGTTCCTCACCTGGCTCCCCGGCTATCTGGTCGCGGAGATGCACATGAGCATCATCAAGTCCGCCGGCTACGCGGCGATTCCCTGGCTTTGCGCCACGATCTCCGACCTCGTGGTGGGCGGCTGGCTCGTCGACAGGATGATCGCTCAAGGGCCACGACGAGACGCGGGTCCGCAAGACCGTGCTCGTCGGCGGGATGATCCTCGGCCTCGCCGTTTTCGGCGCCACCACCACGACCACGCCAGGCTGGGCGATCCTTTGGATCTCGATCGCGCTGAGCGGGCTGGCGGCGGCGGCTCCGGTCGGGTGGTCGATCCCGTCGCTGATCGCGCCGCGCGGCGGCACCGGCGCGATCGGCGGGGTGATGAATTTCTTCAACAACCTGATGGGAGCGGTGGCGCCGGCGGTGACCGGCCTGATCGTCGGAGCGACGAATTCGTTCGCGGTCGCATTCCTGGTGGCCGGAATCGTGCTGCTGATCGGCATCTTCTTTTATGTCGTGGTGCTCGGCCGGATCGAGCCGATCCCCGAGCCGGCAGGCGGCAGCCGCTGCCGCCGCGTTGTGAGAGGCGATGATGAGCGAAGCCGAAGCTCGTTCGCCCGGGACCGGTTCGGCCGACCGGAGCGCTGGTGATCATGGGCGTGTCCGGCAGCGGGAAAACCACCGTCGGCGAGCTTCTCGCGCGGCGCCTCGGCTGGGACCTGATGGAAGGAGACCGCCTGCACCCGCCGGCGAATGTCGAGAAGATGCGCCAGGGCATTCCGCTCGACGACGCGGACCGGGAGCCCTGGCTCGACAGGATCGGCGAAGAGCTGAAAGCCTGGGCCGCCGCGGGCCGCTCGGGCATTTTGACGTGCTCGGCGCTGAAGCGAGCCTACCGCGCCCGGATTCTCGCCGCGCGGCCCGACGTCCGCTTTGTCTACCTGAAGGGTTCACTGGAGCTGATCGGCCGCCGGGTGAGCGTGCGGCATCACGAGTACATGCCGGCCTCCCTCCTCAAGAGCCAGTTCGAGACGCTCGAGGAGCCGACGCCAGGCGAGCCCGTGATCACCGTGGATGTCGGGGAAACCCCGGACCTCGAGGTCCAGGAGATCATCGACGCGCTCGGCCCCCTCGGCGCGAGAGCGCAGCCGGCGCCCCGCGGCTGACCGCGATGCGGTAGGGCACGCGCGGACGGCCGGCGGAGCGCGCCGTCGGGCAGGGAAAGACCCGAATCCGGGCGCCCGGCCGCCGTGTCGAGTGGGCCTCGCTTTAGTCCTCGATCGCCTGATAGGCCAGGGCGCGCAGATCGAGCTCCGGCAGGTCGAAGCTCATCATCGACTGGGTCATGAAGAGCCCGACCAGCTCTTCCTGCGGATCGACCCAATAGTGGGTCTTCGCCGCTCCGGACCAGCCGAACTCGCCGACCGAGCCCGGCGCCCCGGTCTGCGCCACGTCGAGCGCCACCCGCGAGCCGAGACCGAAGCCGTAGCCGGGCAGGGGCAAGCCGGCGATCTCGAGCGGAAGAAGCGCCGCCGGAATGTGATTGGCGTGCATCAGCGCAAGGGTCTTGCGGCCGAGAATCCGCGTCCCGTCCAGGCGCCCGCCATTGGCCAGCATCTGGGCGAAGCGCCAGTAGTCGCGGGTCGTGCCAAACAGGCCGTGGCCGCCGCGGAGATACACCTCGGGCGAATCGACCGGGTAGGACTTCGAAACATCGACCCGTTCGTTGACGCCCCGGGTCCAGGCGTCGAGCGCGGTCGCCATGGTCGGGCCGGCGGAGATGATGTCGGGCCGGCCATACATCGCGGCCAGACGGCTCGTCTTTTGTGGCGCAACCCCGAAGCCGGTGTCGACCATGCCCAGCGGCTCGAACAGGCGCTCGCGCAGAAAGTCGCCGAGCGGTTTGCCGGAAATCACCTCGATCACGCGGCCGACGACGTCGATGCCGACGCTGTAGCGCCAGCGTGTTCCCGGCTGGAAGGCGAGCGGAAACCGGGCCAGATCGTCGATCGCCGCTTCCAGCGAACATTTGGGGTCGAGAAGCCTGGACCCCTGGTAGTCCTTGATCAGCGGAGAGTCCTCGACGAAGTGGTAGGTCAGGCCGCTGGTGTGGGTCATCAGATCGCGGAGCTGGATCGGGCGCGCCGGTTTGACGAGGCTTCCGTCGGCCTCCCGCACCTTCACGCCGGCGAAGGCCGGAATGTATTTCGCCAGCGCATCGAAGAGGGTGAAGCGCCCTTCCTCGAGCAGCGTCATCAGGCCGGTGCAGACGATCGGCTTCGTCATCGAGTAGAGGCGGAAGATCGCATCGGCGGTCATCGGCGACTGCGCTTCCTTGTCGCGCCAGCCGAACTGCTCTTCGTGGATGATCTTGCCGCGGCGCGCGATCAGGGTCGTGATCCCCGCATAGACGCCGCGGTCGACGTAAGCCTGCATCGCCGGCCGGATGCGCTCGAGGCGGCGCGCGCTCATTCCGACAGATTCCGGCTTGTCGACGGTTTTGGTCACGTTTCCTTCCTTTCGAGCCATGGCGCGTTCGCGCGCCCGAAATTGTCGAGCAATCGCGGGGTCAGGCCTCAACCTGAGGGGATGAGATCGTCCGCGACCGTCATTTCGAACGGGCCCGGCCGCTCACTCCGCCGCGGCCGCGCGCTCGCGCTTCGGCGCGCCGTAGGTGTCGGGGATCTTGTCGGCGAAAGCGGCGACGAAATCGTGCGTCGTGGTCGACCTCGGCCGAGGGCGTCAGGGCCTCGTCGACGTAAGCCGCGCCCTGCCTTGTCGGCGAGAACGCGGCGGAGGATCGCCCGGTAGCGGAGCGCCAGCGCCGCCCATTTTCCCGCGACCCTGGCGAAGTCGAACGCGCGCCACGGATAGAAGACGAGCGGATTGACGACCGGCAGCCCGTGCCGGCGCTGCGTGCGGATCTTGCGCCTCACATAGCCGAACTGCAGCGGGTGCACGCGCTCGATGCGGGAGGAACCGGAGAAGACGGTCATGGCGTCGACGATCTTCTTCGGATTGATGCCGCTCGCGACCGCGCGGCGCAGCACGGTCTCGACATGCGCGTCGGAATAATAGCGCGCCCAGGCGTCGCGATAGACCCCGCGCCAGGCCTCCGCCGACATGAGCGGGTGATCGGCGCAGACATGCTCGAGATCGTAGTTGTTCATGTCCGGCTCCATCCGCGCCCCCTTGAGATAAAGGGTCTTGTGGTCCTCGGAGCCGGGCAGGGGGGTGAGGAAGAAGAATTCGAGAATGTCGATCGGCAGTTCCCGCTTGATGGTCTCGATGTCGCGGGCGATGGTTTCGGGCGTGTCGGTCGGGAAGCCGAGGATATAGCCGGCCCAGGTCATGACCTTGGCGCGGCGCCACGCCTGCAGCATGTCGCGATATTCCCAGATCTTGTTCTGGCGCTTCTTGGCGCCCATCAGGGACTGGGGGTTGATGTTCTCGAGCCCGATGAAGACGGCGTTGCAGCCGGCTCGCGCCGCCTTTTCGATGAAGCCCGGAATGCGGTGGCAGAGCGTGTCGACCTGCAAGAGAAGCCTGATCTTGAAGCCGTCGACTTCGCGCAGCTTGATCAGCCGGTCGAGGATCGGCTCCCAATTGCGGTTGCGGGCGAAATTGTCGTCGGTGACAAAGAACCGCGTGACGTCCTGGGCGGCGTTGGCGCGCACGATCGCCTCGACGTCGTCGGGGGTGCGATAGCGCGAGATGCGGCCCTGGACGTTGATGATGGTGCAGAAGCTGCACTGGAACGGGCAGCCGCGGCCGGCGTCGAAACTGGTGTAGTGGCCGGCGACCCGCGTCACGACCTCGCGCGGCAGCACGGGGATCGCGGCCGCGGCCATTTCGGGCATGTCGTTCAGGTAATTGTAGACCGGCTGGGGCTGGCCGGCGTCGATGTCCCTGAGCAGGCCTGCGAGGCGGCCTTCGCCCTCGCCGGCGAACAGGATCATTCCGAGCGCCTGCGCGTCAATCAGGTCCGGGGGCAGTTCGGGAAGCATGGCGATGCATCCCGAGACGTGGAAACCGCCGACGGCGACCGTCACGCCCTGCGCCCGGAACTGGCGGCCGATGTCGAGCGCGCGGGGAAACTGGTTCGACTGAACGCCGACCAGCGCGACGAACCCGCCTCGAGCCGCCGCTATGCGTCTGGCGATCCCGGCAATGTCGACGATCGTGTTGCATTCGTCGTAGACCTCGGTCTCGATGGCGACGTCGGGGCCGAGCGCGCGATCTTCGCGCGCATTGCATGAGGAGGCCATAGACGCTGGCGAGGCTGTTGGAGGGGATGGTCGAGCGGCGCCACTGGATGACATAGCCGTCGTCGTCGTAATGCGACGGCTTGATCAGCACGATCAGGAACTTGCGCTCGGCCATCGCTCGCCCTCAAAATAAAGTCGAACCGCGTCATTGCCCAGTTTCGCCGCAACGGCGTCGCGAAAGAGACTTAGCCGTCCCGGAAGGGTCAGGGCAACTCCCAATCGACGGATATCCGGCCAAATCCCTGCATGACGTTTCGACGGGCTCATCGTCGCGAGGCGCGACAGGCGTCGAAAGACTCTATACTCATGCCTCGCGCCGCACGCGACTTGAAAATTCGCCAAAGGCCGGAATTCTCCCTGTTATCCCCTGCTAACAGGGGAACGCGGACCTCGCCGTCGTCGGATTTTAGGCATGAATATCGTTGAATATCAGTCGCTTGCGATGAATTGCTCATGTAACGGTTGAGCGAGATAACAGGGAGGCGAATCTCCCTGTATCAGCCGCATAACAGGGAGAGGACAATCGGGAAAGCCGAAGCCTGAGAGCTACTTTCGCGGCTCGTCCGAGGGCGGTGAAGGATAGAATTTCTATACTCCGCCGCCTGAAACCGTCCGAAGCCGGGCGGAATGGCGCCATTTTGGCCCGCTACTGCGGGATGAAAATCCTGATTATTACAACTGATTACGAAACGACTCCTCATGTGTTGCGTGAGCAAAGTCAACGCGTCGCCCGCTCGCAAGTCGGCTTGTTTCCCTTCACCACGAGCCCTGCTCCAACAGGGAGAATCGCCTGGGCGCAGCTCCCGCGCGATTGCGAAATCTTACGGCTTCATCATTGACTTGCGCGAAGATGCTCATGTGGAGGATGAAGGACGGAACAGGGAGATTATCCTCCCCGTAACAGACGAGAGCGCGGACGAAAAATCGAGCGCGCGGTCCGGCGCGAGGGCGTGATCGTCAGGAATTTCTGCAAACTCTCCCGAAGGCGGCCCGAGGAGGCGTCTCGCAAATGACGGGGTGGATCGGCTTGAAATCACCCGCCCTAATCCCAGCGCCGGTGCCCCCACATCCATTGCTCAGGCGCCTCACGGATGAAGGCCTCGAACTGGGCCTGGAGCGCCGCCGTGGCGGCGACGGCGTCGGCCTGGCGGTCGTTGGTTTGCGGGATCGGCACCGGCTCGATGCGGATCGAGAAGCGCACGTTCGGACGGCGAAAGACGGCGCAGGCGTAGAGCGGCAGGCCGGTCGTGCGCGCCAGCAGGGCCGGAAAGAAGTTCGACAGCGCCGGACGGCCGAAAAACGGCACTTCCGCGCCGCGATCGTCGCGCAGGTCGGCGAGAAAGGCGGGATAGCCGGCCTCCCGCGCCCTCTTGAGAAGCGTCCGCGCCGTCACCGGCGTCTTCGGCAGGAGCCCGCCCTCGTATTGCGGCGCGCGCAGCTTGACGGTCGCGGCGTCGACATAAGGGTTGCTGAGGCGCTGGTAGACGCCGGTCAGCGGCACGCCGAAGCGCTTGCCCGCCTGGGACATGATCTCCCAGTTGCCCAGATGCAGGCCGCAGACGACGAAAGGGCCGCCGTGGGCGATTGTCTCGAACCGCTCGAGGGGCTCGAGCGCGATGCGGCCGTCGGCGACAATCTTTTCCAGATGAAAGAATTCGGCGAACGTGCGCCCGAGGTTCTCCCACATGTCGGCGGCGATCCGCCTGCGCTCTTCGAGCGGCATCTCGGGGTAGGCAAGGGCCAGATTGTCGAGCACGCGCTGTTGCCGGTGCAGGTGCGGCGCGATCCAGCGCCACGCCTTGCCCGATCCGCGCGAGGCGGCCTCCAGCGGAAGCGCCAGAGTCGCCATCTCGAGCAGCCGGAATCCGGCGTATTCCAACCGGTGGCGCAGGTCGCTGAAGTCGATCGTCATTCGGCCAAGCCAGTCGGCTCCACGGGCCGAAAGCGCCTGATGCGCGGCGCCTCACTTTCTGTCAAGCGGGCGAAGCCGCCGGTCTCGGGCGCCCGCGCGATCTTCAGCTGCGTCGAATGGCGGCGCGGCGAGCGAAAAATGCCTTTCAGGGATGGCAAGCCGTTGTGTTAGCGTGGCTCCAAGTCGCCGGAAGCCATGCGACTTCGACGGGAGGGATATTTTGAGCGCGCAAAGCAAGTATGTGATGGGCGAGGATCGCATTCCCCGCTCCTGGTACAACGTCATCGCCGATCTGCCGGCGCCGCCGCCGCCGGTTCTGCATCCCGGCACCGGCCAGCCCATCGGCCCCGACGACCTCGCGCCGCTGTTCCCGATGGCGCTCATCGGCCAGGAAGTGACGACCGAGCGGCATATCGAGATCCCGGGACCGGTGCGCGACGTCTATCGCATGTGGCGCCCGACCCCGCTTTACCGCGCGCACGGACTCGAAAAGGCGCTCGGCACCAGCGCGCGCATTTTCTACAAATACGAGGGCGTGAGCCCGGCCGGCAGCCACAAGCCGAACACCGCGGTCGCCCAGGCCTTTTACAACAAGGCCGAGGGCGTGAAGAAGCTCTCGACCGAGACCGGCGCCGGACAATGGGGCTCTTCGCTCGCCTTCGCCGGCGCGCCTGTTCGGGCTCGACGTCAAGGTCTACATGGTCCGGGTCTCCTACAACCAGAAGCCGTACCGCCGGGCGCTGATGGAGACCTACGGCGCGCGATGCGTGCCAAGCCCGAGCATGGAGACCAATTCGGGCCGGGCGATCCTCGCCGAGCATCCGGACTCGCCAGGAAGCCTCGGCATCGCGATTTCGGAGGCGGTCGAGGTCGCCGCCCAGAACGACGACACCAAATACGCGCTCGGCAGCGTGCTCAATCACGTGCTCCTGCACCAGACGGTCATCGGCCAGGAGGCGATCGAGCAGATGGAGATGGCGGAGGCCTATCCGGACATCGTGGTCGGCTGCACGGGCGGCGGCTCGAATTTCGCCGGCATCGCCTTCCCCTTCCTCGGCGAGAAGCTCCGCAACAAGCGGGACGTGCGGATCATCGCGGTCGAGCCGGCCGCCTGTCCGTCATTGACGCGCGGCAGATACGCCTTCGATTTCGGCGACACCGCCCATCTGACCCCGCTGGTCAAGATGCATACGCTGGGGTCCGACTTCATCCCGCCGGGCTTCCATGCCGGCGGCCTGCGCTATCACGGGATGTCGCCGCTGGTCAGCCACATGCAAGGAGCTCGGCCTCATCGAGGCGCGGGCCTATCATCAGAACCCCTGCTTCGAGGCCGGCGTGCTGTTCGCCCGCGCGGAGGGGATCGTGCCGGCGCCCGAAGCCAATCACGCGGTCAAAGGCGCGATCGACGAAGCGGTCAAGGCGAAGGAGGAGGGCCGGTCGCCGACGATCCTGTTCAATCTCTGCGGCCACGGCCATTTCGACATGCAGGCCTATACCGACTATTTCGCCGGCAAGCTCGTCGACCAGGACTACGACGAGGCGATGCTCGAAGCCTCGCTCGCGCATCTGCCGAAGGTGGCGGCGGAGTAGGAACGCGCGAAGCGCGCCGGGGGCATGGCGCTAGTCATGCCCCCGAAGGCGCCGTCAGCCGATCGCGAAGTCCCACAGCGAACGCCAGAGGCAGCGCTTCGCCGGATTCTTGAACGACGGCGGGGTCGAAATAGGCCAGATGGCCCGGTCGACCCGTCGTCGGGCCAGCGGAAGCCGACCTCGACCCGGTCCGGACTCAATTTGACGAATTGCTCGACCGGCCCCAGATCGTCCTTCGCGCTCGGCGGGCTGATGCGCCCGGTCACCCCGTCCTGATATCGCCAGACCTGTCCGTCGTGCGTCTTGACCGTCACCGAGCGGCTGACTTCGTCGAAAGCGACCTGGAGCGGCCCGAGCTTGCCCTCTCCCTTGTAGTCGCAACTGCGCGAAACCGGCTGGGCCGCGAGCGGAGTGGCGAGAAGCGCGGCGAGCGCCGCGAGCGCGAAGATAGAGCAGTTCATTCAAACCCCATCGATCATGAGTTGAACGCGTCTACTGGTCCTCGGAAGCGACTATGCCTGCGGCAACCGCCGCAGTTCCAACCCTTTTTTGAAAAGCGGCGAAACATTGCGCCGACGCAGCCTTGTGCCGCTTTGGGTGGCCTGATGCTTCGCGCGGACGTCGACCAAGAAGGCACGCCGGTTGCAATGCGCCTTTCAACCTGCTATCACGCCGCCGCGCGGCGATCCTGCCGCCCCATCCCGAGGCCCTGCATGCTCCTTTTCAGCCGCCGCGCCGCGCTGGCGCTTCCGCTTCTCGCCGCTACCGCCGCCTTCGCGGCGACCGAGGACGCCGACAACACCGTCGTCCTGACGCACCAAGAACGGCAAGGTCGTCATCCGCTGCGGCCCGACTGGGCGCCCAAGCACGTCGCGCAGATCAAGACGCTGGTGAAGCGCGGGTTCTACGACGGCATCGTCTTCCATCGCGTGATCCCCGGCTTCATGGCGCAGACCGGCGATCCGACCGGGACCGGCGACGGGCGGCTCCGACCTGCCCAACCTGCCGGCCGAGTTCAACAAGACGCACTTCAAGCGCGGCATCCTCGGCATGGCGCGCTCGCAGCGACCCGAATTCGGCCAATTCGCAGTTCTTCATCTGTTCGACGACGCCGGCTTCCTCGACGGCCAGTACACCGCCTTCGGCGAGGTCGTCTCCGGCATGGACGTCGTCGACAAGATCAAGGCCGGGACGCAGGCCAACAACGGCCAGGTGACGAACCCCGACAAGATCGTCACCATGCGCATGGCCGGCGCGTCCAAGTAACAGGAGTTTCGACGACATGAGCACAGGCAACACGCTGACCCTCGAGACCACCAAGGGCCCGGTCGTCATCGAGATGAACCCGGCCGTCGCGCCGGGCCACGTCGCCCACATCAAGAAGCTCGTCTCCGAGGGCTTCTACGACGGCATCGTCTTTCACCGCGTGATCGACGGCTTCATGGCCCAGACCGGCTGTCCGCACGGCACGGGCACGGGCGGCTCGAAATATCCCGACCTCAAGGCCGAGTTCAACGCCGAGCCGCATGTGCGCGGCACCGTGTCGATGGCGCGCGCCGCAGAGCCCGAATTCGGCCAATTCGCAGTTCTTCATCTGCTTCGGCGACGCCCGCTTCCTCGACCAGCAATATACGGTCTGGGGCAAGGTGACGTCGGGCATGGAGAACGTCGACAAGATCAAGCGCGGCGAGCCGGTGCGCGATCCCGACAAGATCGTCAAGGCGACGCTGAGCTGAGGGCGCCGTCGCCGCTTGCGCGGCTGCGGGATGGGCTGCGGGTCAGTTGGCGATGCTCATCCGGCCGGCCGCAAGGGCACGCACGGCTCGCCATGGCGGAGAAGGGCGAAAGGTCGCGATGCGCGTCGACGCCTTCGATTTCGAGCTTCCCGCCGGAGCGGATCGCGCTCGAGCCCGCGTCGCCGCGCGACAGCGCGCGGATGCTCGTCGTCGGCGCCGGACGGCGCGCTGACGGACGCGCGCGTCTCCGACCTGCCGGATTTCCTGCGCGCCGGCGACGCGCTGGTCGTCAACGACACGCGGGTGATCGCGGCGCGGCTCGACGGCGTCCGCGTCCGGGGCGAGGCGGCCGCCTCGATCGAGGCGACGCTGATCAAGCGCGTCGACGACTGCCGCTGGCGGGCGCTCGTCCGCCCGGCCAAGAAACTCAAGGTCGGCGAGCGCATCCGCTTCGGCGAGACGAGCGAAAGCGCGGTCTGTCTGCTCGCGGCGCTCGACGCCGAAGTCGAGGAGAAGGGCGAAGCGGGCGAGGTCCTGCTGCGCTTCGAGTTCGCCGGCGCTGCGCTCGACGAGGCGATCGAGCGGCTGGGCGCGCCGCCGCTGCCGCCCTATATCGCCGCGCGCCGCGCGCCGGACGAGAAGGACCGCGCCGACTACCAGACGATGTTCGCCGCCGAGCCCGGCGCGGTCGCGGCGCCGACCGCGGGCCTCCATTTCACGCCGGCGCTGGTCGAGCGCATCGCGGCGCGCGGCGTCTCGCTTCATCGCGTCACGCTGCATGTCGGCGCCGGCACCTTCCTGCCGGTCAAGGTCGAGGACACGCGCGACCACACGATGCATGCGGAGGAGGGCGAGATCGACGCCGGCGACGGCCGACGGCGCTGAACGCGGCGCGCCGCAAGCGGCGGACGCATCGTCTGCGTCGGCACGACCTCGGCGCGCATCCTCGAGAGCGCGGCGGACGAGAGCGGCCGCATCCGCGCCTTCGCCGGCGAGACCTCGATCTTCATCACGCCCGGCTATCGCTTTCGCGCCGTCGATGTGCTGATGACCAATTTCCATCTGCCGCGCTCGACGCTCTTCATGCTGGTCGAGCGCCTTCAGCGGCCTCGAGACGATGCGCGGCGGCCTACGCGCACGCGATCGAAGCGGGCTATCGCTTCTACTCCTACGGCGACGCCTGCCTGCTCGATCGGCGGCGCGCCCGGCGGACGCGATCATGAGCGACGGACTTTTCCTTCACCATCCGCGCCGCCGACGGCGCGGCCCGGCTCGGCGAGATCGCGACGCCGCGCGGAATCATCCGCACGCCGGCCTTCATGCCGGTCGGCACCGCGGCGACCGTCAAGGCGATGCATCCGGAGGCGGTGCGCGCGCTCGGCGCCGACATCGTGCTCGTCGAACACCTATCATCTGATGCTCGCTCCCGGGCGCGGAGCGGATCGCCGCGCTCGGCGGCCTGCACAGGTTCATGAACTGGCCGCATCCGATCCTCACCGACTCGGGCGGCTTCCAGGTGATGAGCCTCGCCAAGCTCAGAAAGCTCAGCGAGAAGGGCGTCACCTTCCAGTCGCACATCGACGGGTCGCGCCACGAACTGACGCCGGAGCGCTCGATGGAGATCCAGCGCCTGCTCGGCTCCGACATCCAGATGCAGTTCGACGAATGCGTGCGGCTGCCGTGCTCGCGCGGAGGAGGCCGAGCGCGCGATGCGTCTCTCGCTGCGCTGGGCGGAGCGCTCGAAGATCGCCTTTGGCGAGCAGCCGGGCAGGGCGATCTTCGGCATCGTGCAGGGCGGCGCGGAGAAGGATCTTCGCATCGCGAGCGCTCGCGCGCTCGTCGACATGGGCTTCGACGGCTATGCAATCGGCGGGCTGGCGGTCGGCGAGCCGCAGGCGGTGATGCTCGAGATGATCGAGACGGTCGATCCCGCATCTGCCCGACGGACAAGCCGCGCTATCTGATGGGCGTCGGGACGCCCGACGATCTCCTGCAGTCGCTGAGCCGCGGGTCGACATGTTCGATTGCGTGATGCCGACCCGCGCCGGCCGGCACGGCCTCGTCTTCACCCGCCGCGGCCGGCTCAACCTGCGCAACGCGCGCTTCGCCGACGATCCGCGTCCGATCGATCCGTCCTCGTCTTCGCCGGCGGCGCGAACCTACTCGCGCGCCTACTGGCGCCATCTCGTCAAGTCGGGCGAGATCCTCGCCATGATGGGGCTGACGGAGATCAATCTCGCCTATTATCAGGACCTGATGGCGGGCGCGCGGCGAGCGATCGGGGAAGGGCGTCTCCGCGCCTATATCGACGAGACCCGGCGCGGCTGGGCGGAGGGCGAGGCCGAAAGCGAATTGATAGACACGGCCTTGGATTCGTATTTGAATAGAACGCTCGCCGGCAAGTAGAGAAAGGGTTATCTCAAATGCAAGAGGCGAGACGCCAATCGGCGGCTCGCCTCTTGTTTCCGTCCTCGCATACGCATCGCTGTCCCGGATTATCTCTTCTTATCCCGGCGCTTTTTCCACGCTCGGGTCGGGACAATCAGCGTGTCGTCCTCCCACAGACTTTGCGGCGTCCGGCGCCAAACTTTTTGGCAGCGGCCTCCTTTTCGCGTTGCCTTGCTAGTCCACTTTTTTGTCCGTGTCACGGGGCAAAGCGGGCCTGCCATGCAATTTTTTTCTGACGGAGGCGCATTTGGTCAATTGTTTTGCAGCGGAAGCAAATGTGCCGTTTTATTGACGGCCGTACACTTTCGACGCGTCTTCCGCCTCATGCGGGGATGGCGTAAAAGCCGCGCCTGAAACCGCCAGCAGGGAAGATCTCTGATGACCGCCATCGTCAACATTGTCGCGCGCGAGATCCTCGACAGCCGGGGCAATCCGACGGTCGAAGTCGACGTCGTGCTGGAGGACGGCTCGATGGGCCGCGCCGCGGTTCCGTCGGGCGCTTCGACCGGGACCCGCGAGGCGGTCGAATTGCGCGACGGCGACAAGGGCCGCTTCGGCGGCAAGGGCGTGCTGAAGGCGGTCGAAGCGGTCAATCGCGATATTTTCGATGCGATCTCGGGCCTCGAGGCGGAGGACCAGCTCAAGATCGACGAGACGATGATCGCCCTCGACGGCTCCGACAACAAGTCGCGGCTCGGGGCCAACGCGATCCTCGGCGTGTCGCTCGCGGTCGCCAAGGCGGCGGCGGAGGCGTCCGGACTGCCGCTCTACCGCTACGTCGGCGGAACGACGGCGCGCGTCCTGCCGACGCCGATGATGAATATCGTCAATGGCGGCGTGCACGCCGACAATCCGATCGACTTCCAGGAGTTCATGATCCTGCCGGTCGGCGCGCCTTCCTTCGCCGACGCCGTGCGCTGGGGCGCGGAGACCTTTCACGCGCTCAAGAGCGCGCTCAAGAAGGCCGGCCACAACACCAATGTCGGCGACGAGGGCGGCTTCGCGCCCAATCTTCCCTCGGCGGAGGCGGCGCTCGAATTCTGCGTCAAGGCGATCGAGGCGGCGGGCTTCAAGCCCGGCGAGGACATCGGCCTCGGCCTCGACTGCGCGGCCTCCGAATTCTTCAAGGACGGCGCCTATGTCTATTCCGGCGAGGGCAAGACCCGCTCGATCGAGGAGCAGGTCGAGTATCTCGCCAAGCTCGCCGACTCCTATCCCATTCTCTCGATCGAGGACGGCATGGCGGAGCAGGACTGGGCCGGCTGGACGCTGCTGACGCAGAAGCTTGGGGCCCGTCGCCAGCTCGTCGGCGACGACATCTTCGTCACCAACACCGCAATCCTCAGCCGCGGCATCAAGGAAGGGGTCGCCAATTCGATCCTGATCAAGGTCAACCAGATCGGCACGCTGAGCGAGACGCTGGCGGCGGTCGATATGGCGCATCGCGCCGGCTACACCGCGGTCATGTCGCACCGCTCCGGCGAGACCGAGGATGCGACCATCGCCGATCTCGCGGTCGCGACCAATTGCGGGCAGATCAAGACCGGATCGCTGTCGCGCTCCGACCGGCTGGCGAAATACAACCAGCTCATCCGGATCGAGGAGGAGCTCGGCGAACAGGCCCGCTACGCCGGCCGGGCGGCGATCAAGGCCGCCTGACGCGAGCGGCGGTAACGCCGTCTTAACCACGCAGCCGCGACAATCGACGCATGGTCGTAAGGACGCGCCTGCGCTCGATCGTGTTGCCGATCGTCTTCTACCTCGTGCTCGGGGTGGCGAGCGGCTACCTCGTCTGGGGCGCCTCGAACGGCGAGCACGGGCTCAAGGCCAAGGTGAAATATGACGCCGACGCGGAGACGCTCAAGCTCGAGCTCGCCGCGCTCAGGCAGGAGCGCGCCCGCTGGGAGCGGCGGGTCGCCGCGCTCGGCCCCGAGAGCGTCGACCGGGACCTTCTCGACGAAGAGGCGCATGCGAAGCTCGACCGCGTCGGCAAGGACGAGGTCGTCATCTTCACCGCGCCCGACCCGACGCGCTGACCCGTTTCCGGCGTCAATCCGCCCTTAATCTCCGGGCCTGTAGCATTGCGGCCATCGGTTCCGGGCGCGCTCGATGGTCTACGCGGTCGTCTTCTTCCTCAACGCCGCGGCGAATTTCGCGCTCGGCGTCACGCTCGGCGCGCTGCTCGGGCCGGCGGAGTTCGGCCGCTACGCCTCGGTCGCGCTCGGCGCCTCGATTCTGGCGATGACGTTCTTCGACTGGCTCCGCCTGTCGTCGATCCGGTTTTCCGCCGCGGGCGAGCGTCGCGAGGTCACCGCCGCCAGCCTCGAGGCGAGCTACATCGCGATGATCGTCGCTGCAGTCGCAGCGGTCGGCGCCCTTCGCGCGCTTGGCGTCGACTTCGGCATGGGCGCCTCGCTCCTCCTGCTGACGCCGCTGATGGCGATCGCCTATGCGCGCAGCGACTATTGCGCGGCGCTGATGCGCGCGCGCTCGCAAGGGCGCGCCTATGCCGCGCTTGCGGGGATCCGCCAGACCCTCACCTTCACCGTGGTGATCGGGATCGCGGCGGAGACGCGCTCCGCCGGTCCGGTCGTCGCCGCGCTGGCGGGGACGACGCTCCTATGCCGTCGTGGCGCTCGGACCCGCCATGCGCGTTCCGGGCGCAGGACTGAGGCTCGCCGACCGCCAGACGATCGGCCGCTTCCTTGCCTACGCCAAGCCGATCGTCATCTCGTCCGTCCTCTATCTCACGATCACCTTCATCGACCGCCAGCTTGCGTTCGTGCGGTTCGGCGCCGCCGCGGCCGGCAAACTGTCGCTCGCGACCGATCTTGGACTGCGTCTTTTTTTCGCGATCAACTTCCTGCCGGAGACGCTCCTGTTCCAATACGCCGTCCAGCGCGAAGCCACCGAGGGGCGGCTTGCCGCCGAACGGCAGGTCGCGGTCAACATCGTGCTGAGCTTCGCGGTGCTGGCGCCGCTGACGGTCGGCTACATGGTCATGGCGCCGACCTTCGAGGCGCTTGTCGCGCCGGCGGCCTTTCGCGGCGACTACGCGCGGCTCAGCCTCCTGCTTGCGCCGGGCCTCTTCGCCTTCTGCTCGATCTACGCGATGTGCAATCCGGTGTTTCAGCTCGCCGGAAAGACCTGGCCGCTGACGCTCGCGGCTTTGACCGCGCTCATGGCCAATCTCGTTCTGACGCAGCTGCCGGCGTTCTCGATGGACGTGGACGGACTGGCCAGGGCCTTCACCATCAGTTTCGTGATCGGGCTCGCGGCCGCGGCGACGCTGGCGCTGAGGCTCCGGGCGGTCTATCCCTCGCTGCGGGATCTCACGACGGTCGCGGCCGCGACGGCGGCCATGGGCTTTGCGATTCAGCCGATCAACGCCATTCACCCGCCGATCCTTGCCGCCGTTCTCGCGCTCGCGGTCGGCGGGAGCATCCTCGCCGCAGCGATGCTCGGGTTCGATGTCGGCGGATGCCGCGCCTATGTCGTGAAGCGGGCGCGCGCGCCGGTCTTTCCGGCGGTCGGACGCCGGCACGGTTAATCGTCGGGCGCGGATGGGAGCGAGCGTTATGCGACCTCGCACGGGATCGAGGGAGGCGCCGCCGCGATCTTGATCCCTGCAGCAGGGAGAAAACAGGGAGAAAAGACGAAGACGCGCGCGATTTTGCAAAGGCAGGGACCACAAAAGCTTATTTATGTTCAAGGACTTTCGCTAGATTCCTGCATACGCGGCGTGAGCAAATTAGCAGGGAGATGAACAGGACAGTAACAGGATGGTAACAGGAGCTTATCAGGGCGATAACAGGCGCGCAGAGCAAGCGAAAACTGAGAGCGCCGGCCGCCGCAAAATTCGCACATGCGGCATTCGGGCGATGCGGTCGGCGCATGAAGTCTGCACCCATCGTTTCATAAATAACCGCGGCCGACACCGAATTCGCCCGACAGCTTCCACCCGTCGACGTACGAGTGTGGCCGCCAGGCGCTGTGACGCCGCAGGGTTCGGCGCGGCGAGAACCAGCGACCGCTCCCCCGATTGAGGTCCACGTTCATCCAGCGAAGGTTTTCGCCCGGGTCTTCCGGTGTAGTCAGTGCGCGGGGCTCCTACGGACCCGCGAATTGAGAGAATTGCCGGGCCTGGCCGAAACGCTCCGGGCCCGCGCTGTCGCGATCCATGCTAGGCCGCCGAAGCCGATGATCGTCATCAGCCAAGTCGTGAGCTCGGGAACCACCGTCTGCTGGTCGACCCCAATGCTCACATCGAAGAGCCCGCGAACCGTTCCCTCCGCGTTCCCCGCGAATGTTTCGGCGAGATCGTCATAGGCGCTCACATCGGCGTATTGGCTCACAATCAGCGAATAGACGCCGGGAGAGGACAGGTTCCAGGTAACCGTGCCCGCCATGGCTGGACTTATCCACTCGGGGGATTGTGCGGGCGCATCGGTCGCGTCATCGATCAGTTGGAGTTCGTAGGCGAGGGGGGCGTACGCGCCCGCGCTGGTCAAGAACTGAACTGTAACCGTTGGGTTGGGACCGCCAACGACATCGAACGTATAGTCCGAAGAGCTGTCCACGATCGCTTCCACAGAGACGTACCCGTCCAGTATGTTGTTTGGATCGGACGGCAGCCCGGCAGTCGTCGTTACTGTCGTCGGGCCGGTGACGACCTTCGTGGTCAAGATTTTCGAGTTGGTCGTCTTCGTGCCCGCCGGCGATGTTACCGTGACTTTCGTATCTGTGATCGTGGTCGTTCTGGTTATCGGCGTTGATGTGATTCGAGTAACGACCGAGCCGGCGAAGGAGGCGCTCGAATACCCGCCGAAGACGATCGTCGCCGACCATGGACTGGCGAACTGCGATTGTACTGCTTGGAAGTTTAAGGCGGTCGCTTGCAAGGACTCGAACGCGGCGATCTCCGTCCTTGTGGTCGTCGTCGTCGTTGTCGTGGCCGTCGTTGTCGTCGTGACGGTCGCGTCGCCGTCGCGCCTCGTGGTCACCTCCGTGCCCGTGGTGGTGACCGGCGCGCTTCGCTCGCTCGTGACGCTTCTGCTCGACCCGACGAAATCAGCGACCGCGGTATCGAACCCGGCGCTCGCGCTTCCGCTCGGGCCAGCGCTCAGGCTGAAAGCCTGCGCGTGCGTGAATGTGTAGCTCCGGACCACCCCGTCTCCTGCGTCGCCGGCCCCATAGGCGGATCCCCCCGCCGAGGCTGTGGCGTATGTTTCGACGGCGCTGAGGTCGCTGACGAACTGAACGTCCGCCAACGCGTCCGAACTCGCTCCGGCCAGGGCTGCGACCGCGACGCCGCCGATCAACACGGCGGCGCCGAGGGTCCGGGACGGACGAAAGCCCGACGGCTGTCGTCGCCCGGCGCCTGTGGCCCTCACTGCGGCCGCTCCTGCTTGCGCGACCAGCTGGCGATCTGTCCCCGGCGTTTGAGCCCGATCTTTCCGAGAAGATTGTGAACGTGCGTTTTTGTTGTCGACAACTCGATATGCAGGTTACGGGCGATTTCCTTGTTGCTCATTCCCTCGGCGAGCATCCGGATGATTTCCTGCTCACGCAAGGTCAGGGATACGGGGACGCTCGCAGGCCGTCGAGCCTCGCTGGGGGTCGGCGGCGCCCTCAGTCGTCGGATCAGCCTTGACGCAATGGCTGCAGAGCAGATTTGCTCCCCGCGACTGACGCTTTCGATGAAGTTCGCAAGCTCATTGAGCGCCGTGCTCGCCGGGATGTAGCCGGCCGCGCCGGCTTTGGCCCAGGCGACGATGTTCTCCTCGGTTTCCGAAACAGCGAAAACGATGACGCATGTTAAGGGAGAGGCCTCATGGATTTCCCGGATCGCGTCCAGCCCGCCCGGAAACGAGCCGTCGAGAAGAACGGTCGTATCCGGATAATCGCGGAGCCCTGCGAGCGCCTCCTCGAGGGTTTCGCACGACCCGGCAACCCGCATCACAGGATGTCCGTCGACGACCCCAGCGATACCTTCGCGAAGCAGCTTGATTTCGGACACGATCCACAAGGATTGTGTTCTAACATTATCGCGAGGCGGCATCCAACGGCCGCCAACCGTCTCGAGCATGACAATCCTCCCGCCTGTTTGGATCTATAAATGCGTCCAGCTAAACGTTGGACGAATGCTACACAACTTTGGTTTTATTAGTATGGAGACGTACCCCTACAGAGTGAAGTCTCCTTTCCGGGGACACTAATAATTCGTTTCACTTAGCATGATTGGCATAACGCCGTTAGCGACACCTGTCAAGAATAATCCGCTCAATCATTGGATTGAGAAGAGGTCTTGGTGGCGCCAAATCTCGGAAATTTGCGTTTACAAGGTAAACATCTATCGCAACGACACCTAATGGTATCGTTCCTTGGATGTAGAGATCGTCCGGATAACGGTGGAGGCGGCGCCACGATACCTAGGCAGCGCTCCATCCTTTTTGATTCCCTGTATCGATACCCCGCATACGGCCCTTCACCGTAAGTCTACGCGGTCGCGAACGCCGATCCTAAAGAGGGCCAGGGTTCGCGGTCCGCGGCGGCGGGTCCGCCGGATACTTCAGGCAAGGTGACATCATGAAACGAACTCTCTTGGCTTTCGTGTGCGCGTTCGTTCTGGGCGCGCCGGCCTTCGCTGCTGGCGGAGGCGGAGGCGGATCGGGCGGCGGCGGTGGGGGTGGGCATGTCTCCACGACGACTGGCGGGTCCGGGTCGGCCTCGTCCTCGACGACCGGTCACCACTCGACCGCCACTGCGAACGGCTTCGGCGGCGGCGTCGCCGGCGGCGTGGCCGGCGGAGCTGGCGGCGGGCTCGGCGCCGGCGGCGGCGCTGGCATCGGTCATTTTGGCGCTGGCGTCGGCATCGGCGGCGGGGCTGGCGGCGGGTTTGGCGTCGTCGGCGCAGCCTCGGCGGCTGGCGGGTCCGCTAGCACGTCCGGTAACGGTTCGGCGGCCGGGTCGGGCACCGGTAGTGCTTCCGGCAGCGCTGGCGGCGGCGGCAGCGGATCGGGCTCCGGCGGCGGCGGCGGCCACTAAGCCTCCATTCGGTGAAGGCGGCCCGCCAGAGTCTCCGGCTCGGCGGGCCATTCAATTGGCCCGTCAGAGTTTCGCTGAGGCGGGTCTTTCAATGGAGGCTTGGACATGAAACTTCTTGTCATCTTGGCTGCGCTGGTCCTTCCAGCGGCGGCTTACGCAGGAACCGCGACGGCGACCGGCCCCGCGGGATCGGTGTCTGCGACGACCGGGTCGAGCGGCGCTTCGGCGGCGGGCGGCGGCGGCTCGGCCAACACCAGCGCCTCTCCGGGCCACGCAGCCGCCTATGGTTCTGGAGGCGCGGCCGCGGCGGCGACCGGCGTGGGCCAAGGCCCGGCTACGGCTGGCGCTTATGGCAGCTCAAGCGGCGGACATGCGGCCACCGGTTCCTCGGCTGCTGTGTCTTCGACCCACGGTTTTGGCGCCCACGGCGCGGCGGCCTACGGCGCGGGTTCGAACGGCACGGCGGGAGCATGGTGAGAGTAGTTGTTGAGTTCACGATTGCAGTCACGCCAATCGACCGGGGACGCTGATGGCCGCCATCGCGGTGTCCGTCAGCGTTTGCTTCGTCGCCAGCGTAGTCGGGAAGAGCGTGGCCGCCTCGGTCACGAAGGGGCCGACGGCCATGGCGTCGCGCTACTAAACGGGCAGGGAACTTCGAAATCCTCATTTCGCCGCCTCAGGTGCGGCGCGCGTCGCCTACCGTTTGCCTGTGCTTTTCCCTGTTGCGTCCTTCGTGCTAAGGGCGGGGTTGGACTCACGAAGCCCCAGAACAGAAGGCTCGATGATGAACGTCTCCGCCCAAGCGCCGATCCGCTCGAACTCGTTCTTTTCGGCGCCGCTCGCCGCCGCCGACCCCG
Source organism: uncultured Alphaproteobacteria bacterium (assembly GCA_963775665.1). Taxonomy (GTDB): domain Bacteria; phylum Pseudomonadota; class Alphaproteobacteria; order Rhizobiales; family Beijerinckiaceae; genus Roseiarcus. The sequence goes on from CAVZJZ010000047.1 coordinate 31,162, forward strand.
AAATCGCCCGCGCGATCGAACTCGAACTCGGCCGCCAGCGCGACGAGATCGAGCTCATCGCCTCGGAAAACATCGTCTCCCGCGCCGTGCTCGAGGCGCAGGGGTCGGTCATGACCAACAAATACGCCGAAGGCTATTCGGGCCGGCGCTATTACGGCGGCTGCCAGTTCGTCGACATCGCGGAGACGCTGGCGATCGAGCGCGCCCGCAAGCTGTTCGACTGCCGCTTCGCCAACGTCCAGCCCAATTCGGGCAGCCAGGCGAATCAGGGCGTGTTCCTGGCGCTGATGCAGCCGGGCGACACCTTCATGGGCCTCGACCTCGCGGCCGGAGGCCACCTGACCCATGGGTCGCCGGTCAACATGTCCGGCCGGTGGTTCAAGCCCGTGCCCTACGGGGTCGACCGGACGACCCATCGCATCGACATGGACGAGGTCGAGGCGCTGGCGCGCCAGCACAAGCCCAAGCTCATCATCGCGGGCGGCTCGGCCTATGCGCGGCATTGGGATTTCGAGCGCTTCCGCGCCATCTGCGACGCGGTCGGCGCCTATTTCATGGCCGATATCGCCCATTTCGCCGGCCTGGTCGCGGGCGGGGCGCATCCGTCGCCGTTCCCGCACGCCCATGTCGTCACGACGACGACGCACAAGACGCTGCGCGGGCCCCGCGGCGGCATGATCCTCACCAACGACGAGGAGCTCGCCAAGAAGATCAACTCGGCGATCTTCCCCGGCCTCCAGGGCGGCCCGCTGATGCACGTGATCGCCGCCAAGGCGGTCGTCGTTCCACGAGGCGCTGACGCCGGAGTTCAAGACCTACGCCCATGCCGTCGTCGCCAACGCCAAGGCGATGGCGGAGCCGATTCTCGCCGGCGGCTACAAGCTCGTCACCGGCGGCACCGACAACCATCTGATGCTGGTCGACCTCAGCCCCAAGGGCCTGACCGGCAAGGCGGCGGAGACGGCGCTCGGGCGCGCCCATATCACCTGCAACAAGAATGGAATCCCGTTCGATACGCAAAAGCCGATGGTGACCTCGGGGATTCGGCTGGGCTCGCCCGCCGCGACCTCGCGCGGCTTTGGACCGCACGGAATTCGCCACGGTCGGCGAACTGATCGTCGAGACGCTGGACGGCTTGGCGGCGAACGGCGAATCGGGGAATGTCGCGGTCGAGGCGAACGTGCGCGAAGGCGTCGCGGAACTCACCCGCCGCTTCCCGATCTACTGAGGCGATCGGGTCGGGCTGAAAGGGACGGCTTGCGATGCGGTGCCCTTATTGCGGCGGCCTCGACACGCAAGTGAAGGATTCCCGCCCGACCGAAGACTCGTCCTCGATCCGGCGGCGGCGCATCTGCCCGGACTGCGGCGGCCGGTTCACCACCTTCGAGCGGGTGCAGCTGCGCGAATTGATGGTGGTCAAGAAGAGCGGCCGGCGCGCGCCCTTCGACCGCGACAAGCTCGTCCGCTCGGTGCAGGTCGCGCTGCGCAAGCGCTCCGTCGCGCCGGACCGGGTCGAGCGGATGATCAACGGCATCGTGCGCCAGCTCGAGAGCCAGAGCGACGGCGACATCCCGACCGAGCGCATCGGCGAGCTCGTGATGGAGGGTCTGAAGGCGCTCGACGACGTCGCCTATGTCCGGTTCGCCTCGGTCTATCGCAATTTCCGCGAGGCGCGCGATTTCAACGCCATCGTCGGCGAGCTCGAAGGCGAGCCCGAGCCGGCGGCGGAGCCGGCCGCGCGGAAGCGCAAGGAAACCTCCGCGCAATGACTGCGCCGGAAGACCCGGACGAAGACCTTCGCTGGATGAACGCGGCCCTCAATCTCGGGGAGCGGTCGCTGGGTCTGGCCGCGCCCAACCCCTCCGTCGGCGCCATTCTGATCAAGGACGGCGCGGTCGTCGGCCGCGGCGTCACCGCGCCGGGCGGGCGGCCGCATGCCGAGCCGATCGCGATCGCCGGGGCGGGCGAGGCGGCGCGCGGCGCGACCCTCTATGTGACGCTCGAGCCCTGCTCGCATCACGGCAAGTCGCCGCCCTGCGCGGAGGCGATCGTCGCGGCCGGGATCGCGCGGGTCGTCTCGGCGATGGAAGACCCGAACCCGGAAGTGGCGGGGCAGGGGCACGCGCGGCTGCGGGCGGCGGGGATCGCGGTCACCGTCGGACCGGGCTCCGAGCAGGCGCGGCGCGATCATCGCGGCCATATCATGAGGGTGACCGCCGGGCGGCCCTGCGTCACGCTGAAGCTCGCCGAGACCGCGGACGGCTTCGCTTCGGGCGGCCGGCACGATGCGCGTCTGCGCATCACCGGGCAGATCGCCAACCTTCGCGTCCAGATCATGCGTTCGACCCACGAGGCGATCATGGTCGGCGTCGAGACGGCGCTCGCCGACGATCCGGCGCTGACCGTGCGCCTGCCTGGTCTTAAGCGGAAGCCGTGGCGCGTCGTGCTCGACACGCATCTGCGCCTGCCGGCGGGCTCGCGCCTCGCCAGGAGCGCGCGGGACCTGCCGACGCTTGCGATCTGCGGGCCGGAGGCGACGCAGGAGGCGGCCGCGCGGCTGACCGACCTCGGCGTGGCCGTCGAGCGGGTCGGCCTCGATGACGAGAGCCATGTCGACCTCGGCGAGGCGCTGCGGGCGCTGGCGGGGCGGAGCGTGACGCGCGTCTTCAGCGAGGGCGGCCCGAGGATTGCGGGGCGGCTGATCGCGCTCGGGCTCGCGGACGATGTCGCGATCTTCACGGCGGAAAAGCCGCTCGCAATTCCGGGCTTGCCGGCGCTCGGCGAAGAGGCTCGCGCCGCGCTCGTCGATCCCGTCCGTTACCGCCCGGTTGATTCCGCGACTTACGGAAGCGACTGCCTGCGGCGCTGGGAGCGGACGGTTTAGCCCGGAGAGCCGGCTGGCGGCGCTGCGTCCTTGCGCGCCTGATCCGCCGTCGCGCCCATCGCCGCCGCAATGATCGGGATCAGCAGATAGCGAAGGCCGATATCGTAGACATAGTCCCGCACGGACATCCCGGCGAGCGGCCTTAAGACCGCGAGATCGAGAGCAAGGTTGATCGCGAGCCAGTAACCGCCCAGGGCGAGGCCCGAGCGCATCGTCGGCCGGATGCGTCGGAAAGCGGCAACCAGCAGCGCCGTGCCGAAGCCGCCAAAGACGACGACCATGATCGACTTGAACAGCGGTTGGGGAATGATCCAATGGCCGGAGCTGTCGACGAACAGAAACGAGACGGCGAACGGAACCAGCCAGGTGAGAAATCCGAGAAGCGTCGTCCGTCGTGTAACAACATTCATGGCGCGTTTATGCGGCGCCCGACGCGCATTGACAACAGGGGAGCATTTGCTCGTCCCATGACGCGTGCGCTAGAGCGGCGGCTTCGATGACAATGGGATGGGTCAACCAGATCGACACTCTCCAGTCATCGGTGGCGAACCGAGAGGGACCGATGTTCACCGGAATTGTCAGCGACGTCGGCCAAGTGATTGAACTGACGCCGCATGGCGAGCTGCGCCGGCTGGTTGTCGCGAGCGCCTACGATCCGGCCTCGGTCGCGCTCGGCGCTTCGATCGCCAACGCCGGCGTCTGCCTGACCGCCGTCGGCGTCGAGGCGCGCAGCGGCGGCGCCCGCATCGCCTTCGACGTCGGCGCCGAGACGCTGGCGGTGACGACGCTGGGCGGGCTTCGCGAGGGGGGGCATGTCAATCTCGAGCGGTCGCTCAAGGTCGGCGACGAGCTCGGCGGCCATATGGTCAGCGGCCATGTCGACGGCGTCGCCGAAATCCTGTCGCGCCGCGACTTCGACGGCATGGCCCATTTCCGCTTCCGCGCCCCGAAGGACTGCGCCAAATTCATCGCCGTCAAGGGCTCGATCGCCCTCGACGGGACGTCGCTGACCGTCAACGCGGTCGAAGGCGATGCGTTCGAGGTCCTCATGATCCCGCACACGCTCGCGGTGACGACCTGGGGCGAGCGAAGGCCCGGCGACCGCGTCAATCTCGAGGTCGACCAGATGGCGCGCTACGCGGCGAGGCTGATCAAGGCGGGCGGCAAGTCGTAATCGAGCGAAATCGAGGCCTCTAGATGGGGCGTGTGGACAGGCGCGCATCTCTCGACGGGATAGAAAATCTATACTCATGGCTTCGCGGCGGGCGGCGCCTGCAAATTCGGCAAAACCGGCATTCTCCCTGTTATCCCCTGCTAACAGGGGAACGCGGGCATCGCCGCGCTCCGGCTTGACGGAATAAACGCCGAATATCAGTGGCTTGCGATGACTTGCTCATGTAATGGTTGAGCGAGATAACAGGGAGGCCATCTCCCTGTTAAGCCGCATAACAGGCAGCAGACAATCGAGAAAGCCGAAGCCGGAGAGCGGCCCTCGCGGCCCGCCGGAGGCGCGAAAGTATAGATTTTCTAAACTCCGCCGCCTGAAACCGCCCGGAACCGGGCGGAATGGCGGCATTATGGCCCGCCATCGTGGGATAAAATGACTTATTTTACAATTCGTTACGAAAGGATCTTCATGCGTTACATGAGCAAAATAACGCCTCTCGTGGGCAACCGTCGCGTTCCGCCTTCGTCCGCATTCTTACGCATCGCTCCCGTTCGTGACACCGCTCGATCGGGGCAACTCCGCGCCCGAAGCGGACCGCGGATTTTGTCGCGCCATTCATCATTCGCCGATAAGCGAAGCCCCGTGTTCGCGGCCGCGCCGACCATTCGTCTCGCAAGACTGGTCACGGATAGCTGTGGTACATCGCCGAACCGCGGAGATCGCTTGCGCCGGCCGTCCATATCGAACCGATCTCGGCGGCCGAGAGCAGCCGGTTCCAGATGGCAATATGGGCCAGCGAGCCCTTGAAGCCGGTGGCTTGCGTCCCCCCGACCGTCATGGGGCCTGGTCCGTGTTCAGGACGCACGGCGGAGCGATCGCTGGTGGCGGCGTACTTGTCCGCGCGGACGCGTTTCGCCTCGATGTCCTGCTTCCACAAGACGCAACCCGTCGAGAGGTCATCCGGCGAAATCCAGGGCTCAGCCTGACCAACCAGAAAAACCCATTTCCCGAGTTCGATCGGCGTCTTGTCATTCTCGGATGTCCCGGGCTCCATATAGGAACCGTTGCCCTCGTTGCGCTGACCGAGAGGCGCAGCCAGGTTGAACGTGTAGAATGAGAGGCGCGAATGCCGGGAAGAGTTCGTCTGATTATAGAGCCGCATCGCCCATTCGGTATCGGTTGAAGGCCCGACAGCCTTCTCGATGTAATGGACATATTGGTCGGTCCCCCCCGTGGTGTTGGCGTTGTTAAGGGCGAGCGGACAAACCCAGGCGGCGACGGTCAGCGCGTTGGCGTAGGGCTGCGAATATCGCGGATCATCGTCAATGGTGAGAACGCTTCCCAATGCGCCGTCGAAATAGGGCGCCTGAGAAGGCCCGAACGGGATCACTGCCAAAGCGACGCCGTTCGCCGGCGCCGATGCGTCGTGAAGACCCATCGCGTCATGACAAGCGGAGCCTCCAGGATCGTCGAGCGGCCAGTAGCTTGTCGGCTGCGTTCCCAGGATCGTGTCCTTGATGCTCATTGCCGTCCTCCACGGCCCCGACGCCCCGGCGGCAATCGTACCTCAAACTTGGCGGTCCGACACGCGTAAGGTCCGGCGCTGGCGCGTCTCGCCCCGGCGCCGCCGTCTCCGCCTCGTCCTCGCTTGGCAAGCGGGAGTCGCGGAAGACGCGGGCGGTGAGGCGCGGTCGTGACTCGGAGACTCGCGCTTTGCGCATGGATTCAAACAGAGGCTCGGTTGGGCCAGGTATGTCGGGTCGTCGGAACAGCCTGTCCACATAGCGCGGGCACGGGGGATGGCGAAGGCCGGGCTGAGCTCGAGACCGGATCTGACTGCGGAACGCGCCTCGTCCAGCCAGCCCAGACGGGCGAGGGCGGCGGCCAACTGAAAATGCTGACCGTTCCGGGTCGACGTTGAGTCGCCGTCACAGGTCGCAGCCGCGAACGGCGGAAGAGGGCAGGTCAGCGAGCTTGGCCTCTAGGCGCGGTCTCCGCCCCGAGTGGAAGGTCCGGGGCGGAGTTGCAGGCGACAATGATCGATCATCGCCGAGATCGAGGCCAGTTCGTTACCTACTTGCCGACGAAATCGATCGCCTCGCGAAGCGCCGCCGGGTTGACCCGGAACACGCCGGTGTAGGGCTCGCCGAGGCCGAGGATCAGGAAGACGGCGAAGGCCACGGAAAGGGCGCCGAAGGTCAGCGCTGCAAGGACCACGGCGTTGGACTGCGCATAGAGGCCGACGCCGAAGAACAGCGCGGCGGTCCAGAAGATCAGGATCGCCACGAGACCCCAGGACACCGGCGGAGCCGCCACCTGCAGGGACATCAGCAACCGCGATTGCTCGACCATGCTGGCGTATTGGTTCGCCGTCGCCAAAGCCGCCTTCTGCGCGTCCGTCTTCGGCTGCAAGGTTGCAAGATAGTCCATCGTCGCCTGCGCGTTCGCCAAGGGCCCGGCGACAGTCAGCGCGGCGGGGTCCGGTTCTCCACCGCCCCAGAATGTCTCGTAGCCTTTGGCGATCGACGCTTTGAGCTTCTCCCGCGCCGGCTGCGTCTCCGGCCCGTATTGCTTCAGCGCCTGGTCGAGCCTGAGGATCTGTGCGGAAAACCCCTCGAGCTCGGTCCTCTGCGTCGAGAAATAGGCGTAGCTCACCCCGATCAGCGTGCCCAGCACCAGGGCCAGCAAAAGGGTGATCAGGCCCGCGATCTGACCCACAACGCCGCGAGACTCGCCCGTCTTGTGAGGCTCCGCCAGACGGGTTTGCATGTGCAGGCCGGCGTAGCCTGCGCCGAGCGTCAACACAAACACGATGATTGCAGTGACTAAGGCATTCATTGACGTTGATCCTCCAACCACTTTGGTTTTGTCGGCTATTCCCTGGTCGCGCCAGGCGCGCGATCGACCCGGAAGTCTCCGACGTCCGGCGCCGGGCCCGCCTTCGCTTTCACGGCGCCCCCCTCGTGAGCGCCGCCGGAAGCGGCGGTAGCCCCCTTTGCGCCTGAACCACTCGCCGCATATGTCATCGAACGGTCCTTGTCATCCGCGCTCGGCCGGCCCGCAAGCTCCTCTTCGAGAATCGGGACGCCAAGATTGCACGCCTGGACCCCGTGGGCGACGCAAATCTTGAGGACCTCGAAAATCTCCTCGATCGACGCCCCCGCTTTCAGCGCATTCCGGACATGCCGCCGGGTTCCCGGCGCGTACATGTGGGTGAACGAGGCGTCGAAGGCGATGCTCAGGAGCTCGATTTCCTTTGGCGAAAGGACGACGCTCCCGTAGATGCCCGCGCCCGTCGCCATGAGCGCGGCGCGGTTTGGCGCCGCTCCAGAAATCCGATACCAATGCCTAAGATGGTTCCCTTCGGGGATCAAAAGGGAACGTGGTGAGAGCGGCGACGCTCAAGGCCACGGCTGCCCCCGCAACTGTAAGCGGTGAGCCTGCCCGCCAATTTGCGACCACTGGGAAACCGGGAAGGTCGGCGGTCAGGCGGCGACCCGCGAGTCAGGAGACCTGCCATCGCCAGTGCGGCCGATTCTCGGGCGAGGCGCCAACGATGACGTCATTTCAATCGCCTTTCCGGGAGCCTTCGATCGCGCTGACCCTTCCCGTCAACTGCATACGAGGGTTCTATGCTTGGCTACCTCTCCCGTATTCTGTCTGAAGGCGACGCGAGTCTGCGAGGCCGGCTGATCGGCGTCTATGCGTTCCTGATCGCCGCCAACGTCCTTGTCTGGGTGTGGGCGCTCGCCGTCCTGCATGAAACGCCGGTTCTCCTGGGCGCCGCGCTGCTCGCGTACTCGTTCGGCCTGCGGCACGCCGTGGACGCCGACCATATCGCCGCGATCGACAACGTCACGCGCAAGCTGATGCAGCAGGGTCAGCGTCCGATCGGCGTCGGGCTCTGGTTTTCGCTCGGCCATTCGGCGGTCGTCGCCGCGCTGTCGGTCGCCGTGGCTTTCGCCGCCTCGGCGATGACGGGGCGTTTCGAGTCGATGAAGGCGGTCGGCGGCGTCATCAGCACGAGCGCCTCGGCGCTGTTCCTGTTCGCCATCGCCATCGTCAACATCATGGTGCTGGTCTCGGTCTGCCGGACGTTCCAGGCGGTCAAGGGGGGCGCGCCATTCGTCGAAAACGACTTTGACCTGCTGCTCAACAGTCGCGGGTTCCTGTCGAGAATTTTTCGTCCGCTGTTCAAGCTCGTGACCAGGAGCTGGCATATGTTCGCCGTCGGACTCCTGTTCGGCGTCGGCTTCGACACCGCAACCGAAATCGCCCTGTTCGGCATCTCGGCCACGCAAGCGGCGAGCGGCGCATCCCTGGGGACGATTCTGGTCTTTCCGGCGTTGTTCACGGCGGGCATGTCGCTGGTCGACACCACCGACGGGGTGCTGATGCTGGGCGCTTATGGCTGGGCGTTCATGAAGCCCATCCGCAAGCTTTACTACAACATCACGATCACCGCGGTTTCCGTCATCGTCGCCCTCATTGTCGGCGGGCTCGAAACGCTCAATCTCATCCGTGACGAGCTCGGGCTGACCGACGGCGGCGGCTTCTGGGGGACGATCGGCGACATCAACGATAACTTCGGCATACTGGGTTATGTCATCATTGGCGTCTTCCTTGTGGCCTGGATCGGCTCTGTCGTTTTCTACAAGGTCATGCGTTACGACGAGCTGGAAGTTCAGGTCAGGTAAGAACTGCCTCACGTTCGCCGCGGCGGCCGGGAATGACCGGTCTTTGCCGCGAAGCGGTTGGCGGGGGTCGATCTCAAGCCCTCTGCGTCATGAAGGCGTCGAAGAAGGCTCCGAGCTCCGCATGGGCGTCGAGCGGGAGAATGTGCGCAACATACTGGTCCGGCCGAACGACAACCATGCAGCCGCTGTTTCGGTCGATGCCCCGCATGTCGAAAATGTCGTTGCGGCTCTTCAAGTCGGGGCAGAACATTTTTTCATAGTCGCGCAGTCCGTAACGGCCCTTCGCGGGCATGAGGAAAGACGGCATGGCCTCGATCGCGAGCTCGCGATGGCCCTGCTGGAAAACCGCCCGGACATCGATCACCGAGTCGATGTCCGCCCCCTTCGATGTGTATCGTCTCACAGGCGATCGCGGAGACTCGGCGAGAAAGTCGCACAAGGCCCGCAGTCGGGAGGAAGCGGCGGCGGGGTCTTCAGCGGCGGCGAAGGCGAAGACGCGCCAGCGGCCATCCGCCTTGACGGTGTGGCCGAGATGAAGCGGCCTGGCGTCGGCAAGACGGATGACCGGCGCCGAATGAAAGCGCATGCCGATTGTGAAGCCCTGGGCGAGGCGCTGATGCGTCGGCTCGGCGGAGATGATCGAGGGGCTGTAGCGGGTTTCCGTTCCCGCCGTGAAGCGCCCCTGCTTGACGAAGTATCTCTGGAACTCCGCCGGATCGACGCCCTGGCTTTTGGCGTCGGAGGGATCCTTCGGCGGAGCGCTGAACATCCGCGCCCACTTGCGGTCGAAGTCGATCAGCTCCTTGGCGATCGCCTGACGTTCGTCCGAATAGGTGCGCAGGATCCTGGGCGAGCTTTGCCCGCGCAGGACCGACGCCAGTTTCCATCCCAGATTGAAACCGTCCTGCATGGAGACGTTCATCCCCTGGCCGGCTTTCGGGCTGTGGGTATGGCAGGCGTCGCCGGCTATGAAGACGCGCGGGAAGCGGGCCGCCGCCTGCTCTTCGGGGACGTCGTCGAACTTGTCGCAGAGCCGCTGGCCGATCTCGTAGACCGACCACCACGCGATCTCCTTCACGTCCAGGGCGTAAGGGTGCAGAATCCGCCGCGCCGCCCTGACCAGATGATCGGTGGTGATGTTCAGGTTCGAGACCCGCTCATTCGCGTTGAGCTTGTCGAGCTCGACATAGAGGCGGACGAGATAGCCGCCTTCCCGGGGAATGATCAGGAGGCTGCCTTCATTGGCCGAATGGATCGCCGACTTGATCCGGATGTCGGGGAAGTCGGTGACCGCCAGAACGTCCATGACGCCCCAGGCCTGGTTGGCCGAATCCCCGTGCAGCGCCCGACCGAGCGACTGGCGCACGGCGCTGCGCGCGCCGTCGCAACCGACGACGAACCGGGCTTTCACGGTTTCGACCTGCCCCTCGTGCGAGGGATCGACCCGTTCGAGCCTGACCGTCACCGGGTAAGTGCAGGCGCCGTCGAGTTCGCCGTCGCTGGACGAAGAGGCGATCGCGAGTTCGAGCACCCGGCGCGAATAGTGCGGCTCCAGCCGCGCCGGAGACTTGCGCATGACGTCCAGATAGAAATCATGCACTCGCGCCTGGTTCAGGATGACATGGGGAAACTCGGACAGGCCGTCTTCGACATCCTGCACCCTGCCGCTGCGGACGAGGTTGGCGCGCTCACTGTCGTCGGGTTTCCAGAACGACGTCTCGCTGACCCAATAGGCTTCTTTCAGCACCCGCTCGCTGAAGCCGAACGCCTCGAACATCTCCATCGTGCGGCAGGCGATGCCGTCAGCCTGGCCGAGGAGCAGTCGTTCCGCTTTCTGGTCGACGATCCGGGTCGTGATGTCGGGGAAGGCCGCGAGTTGCGCCGCCAGCGTCAGCCCCGCCGGACCGCAGCCGACGATCAGGACATCGACCTGCTCGGGGAGGGCGTCCAATGGCTGTGACCCAATGTGCGGCTCCGCGGCTTGGGAGATTTCCGGGTCGCCCGGCTTGAATCCGTTCAGATGGAATTGCATGGGCTTCCCACGTGTGTCTCGGTCGCGGCGAGCTATCTTCCGAGCGACGGCGCGACGCCCTCGCGCATGACGAATCGCCGCAAGGGGCCGATCGCTCCGAGCGCCGCGAGGCCCGCGCCGCGGGCGAAGTCGACCGGCGCGAAGCGGGTCAGCAAGGCCTGATTGAGGCCGTGCACGAATCCGGTGCGCATGGCGATGTCCGCCCGCCGCGCCCGTTCGTAGCTCTGCAGGACCGATTCGCCGCCGATGTCGCGTCCCTCGTTTCTCGCTTCGCCCGCCAGGGCGACGATCGCCTTGACGTCGCGCAGGCCGAGGTTGAGGCCCTGGGCGCCGATAGGCGGAAACGCGTGGGCCGCGTCGCCGACAAGCGCGAGCCGAGCGGACGTGATCGCCGGCACGATCTGGCGAACCATCGGGAAGACGCCAGGCTGACCCTCGAGGCGCATCGCGCCGAGGATCGAGCGGGCCTGACGCTCGATCTCGCCTTCGAGCGCCGCCGGCGCCGAGCCGCCCCGGCGGCGCGCCTCCTCGTCCGCCATGAGCCAGACGAGGCTCGACCGATGCGGGGCCGCGTCCCTCGGCGGGAGCGGCACGAGCGTGAAGGGACCGTTGCGGGTATGAAACTCGGTCGAGGCGTCGCGATGCGGCAGCCGGTGGGCGAGAAGCGCGGTCAGCGCGCTCTGCTTGTAGCGGCTCGTCCGCGTCGGAAGCCCTGCCGTGCGGCGCGCCAGGGAATTGCGCCCATCCGCCCCGATCACGATTGCGCTAGCGACGCGCCGCCCGTCGTCGAGCTCCGCAATCGCCCTTTCGCCCGAGAAATCGTAGCGCGCGACGCCTGGGCGCATGCGCTCGAGGCCCGGCGTCCGGGCGGCATGACCCGTCAGGGCGTCGGCCATGCGATCGTTCTCGACGTTCCAGCCGAAGGCGTCGAGGCCGATTTCCGTGGAGTGGAACTCGAGCGGGTGGGGCGGGAAGAGGCCGCCTGTGTCGTCAATGAGGCGCAGCGTGCGCATTGGCGCGGCCTCGGCCTCGATCGCGGGCCAAAGACCGAGCGATTCGAGATAGGCGACCGAGCGGTCGAGCATGGCGACGGTGCGCCCGCCGGCGATCCGTTCGTCCGCGCCGCAGCAGACGACGTCAAATCCCGCCTCGGCGAAGGCGATCGCCGCCGTGAGGCCCGCAAGCCCGGTCCCGGCGACCAGCACGTCGCAGGCGCGGTCGGCGGACATCTCGAGGCTTTTCATTGTCGAAGACCCAGTCGGTTGGGCGTTATCCCCGCCTCGGGCGATGGGACGGGGAGACGGCGCCGCTTGACTTTGATAAGGCGGAAGCCGCGAGGTCAAGCCGGCGCAGCCGGCGACAGGCGAATGCATCGCGCGGATAAGGCGGGCAGGGCATGTCGATCGAGAAGCAACCCGTTGGCGTGGCCCAGGCGGCGGGATTTTCCGTTCATGTCTTTACCGCCTCCGGCGGCGCCGTCGCCCTTCTCGCCCTTTACGCCGCGATCGAGCGCAATTTCCCGGCCTGTTTCGCCTGGCTCGGTCTTGCGCTCTTCATCGACGGCGTCGACGGCACTTTGGCGCGCGCGGCGCGGGTGCACATAACGGCCGCGTCGATCGACGGGGCGGTTCTGGACCTGGTGGTCGATTTCCTCACCTATGTGCTCGTGCCGGTCGTGGCGCTCTGGCGATCGGACCTCATGCCGACGGAAGCCTCATTCTGGATCGGTCTCGTGATCACGATGGCCTCGGCGCTTTATTTCGCCGACACGCGCATGAAGACCGAAGACCTTTGGTTCCGCGGATTTCCCGCGACCTGGAACATCCTGATCCTTTACCTGTTCCTTCTGCGGCCGCCCTGGATCCTGAGCGCCGCCATCCTGCTCGGAGCGACCGCGCTCATGTTCGCGCCAGTCGCCTTCGTGCATCCGCTGCGGGTGGTGAGGCTGCGCGGGCTGACGATCGCGATCACTCTGGCATGGTTCGCCTTCGCCGCGATCGCGATCTTCGAAAATCTGTCGCCCCCGGGTTGGGTCGTCGGCGGGCTCGTCGTGACCGCCGCCTATTTTCTCGCCCTGCCGCTCCTGAGGCATTCGCCCTGGGCGCACGACTGAACCGACCCCAACGGCTTATGCCGCCTTGCCGCCTTGCGTGAATCCTTGCTATAGGCGGCCTCACGCGGCGCAACATGCGTGGGCCGCCGGCCTCGTGGCGGAGTGGCTACGCAGAGGACTGCAAATCCTTGCACCCCGGTTCGATTCCGGGCGAGGCCTCCAACAAAATCAATAGCCTACACTCAAAGACCGAAGTCCAAAAAACGTTGTCAGTGATTCGCCAGAAGGACGTCCCGGGCCGCCGCAGTTCGGCGGCCAGCTGTTGACGAACATCCGGAACGTGAAAAGCCCCCACTGGCGGCGATGGAGTGCCCGAACCCCTGATGGCGCGGCGCGAACCTGATGATGATTTTGACTTTCCTCCAACCGCGCATCCCGGTCGCGAATGTTTCACCGCGAGCCTCTTCGTCCTTCTGGTCCTGGCACTTCTTGTCTGGGGTGCTTGGAAGCTCATTTCACTAATAGTTTCGCTAATATGAGCGTGACAGCGCGCGGCGAGAGCCTTCACTGCTGGAAGCCGCTCCCCAGGACCGCCTGCAAATCCTTGCACCCCGGTTCGATTCTGGGCGCCAACTCGCCCGGCCGCCGCCGGGTCACTGGCTCCCGAGTAATCCTCCCATCAGCATGTACTTGATTTCCAGATATTCCTCCACCCCGTGATGCGATCCCTCGCGCCCGAGGCCGCTCTGCTTGACCCCGCCGAACGGCGCCTCGGCGGTGGAGATGATGCCCTCGTTGATTCCGACCATGCCGTATTCGAGTCCCTCGGCGACGCGCCAGACGCGACCGATGTCGCGCGCGTAGAAATAGCAGGCGAGGCCGAATTCGGTGGCGTTCGCCATCTCGAGAGCGTCGTCTTCGGTCTTGAATCGAAACAATGGGGCGACCGGACCGAAGGTTTCCTCACGTGCGATCGCCATGCTGGCGGTCACGTCGCGGATGAGCGTCGGCTCGAAGAAATTGCCGCCGAGCGCCTTGCCGCCCAGGACGACCTTCGCCCCCTTGCCGACTGCATCGTCGATATGCTCCTGAACCTTGGCGACGGCGGCTCGGTTGATCAGCGGGCCGGTTGTCACGCCCGCTTCGAAGCCGTTGCCGACCTTCAGCGCCTTCACCGCCTCGGCGAGCTTGGCCGCAAATCGGTCGTAGACAGCCGTCCTGAACCAGCAACCGATTGGCGCAGACGCAGGTTTGACCGGCGTTGCGGTACTTGGACGCCATTGCGCCCTGCACGGCCGCGTCGAGATCGGCGTCGTCGAAGACGATGAACGGCGCGTTGCCGCCGAGTTCGAGCCCGAGCTTCTTGATCGACGGCGCGCACTGCGCCATGAGCACGCGTCCGACTTCGGTGGATCCGGTGAAGGTGAGGCCGCGCACGATCGGGTTCGAGGTCATCTCGGCGCCGATCTCGCGCGCCGAGCCGGTGACGACCGAAAATACGCCCGCCGGAATTCCGGCGCGCTGGCCGAGCTCCGCAATCGCCAGCGCCGACAGCGGCGTTTCCCCGGCCGGCTTGCAGACGAAAGCGCATCCGGCCGCGAGCGCCGGGCCCGCCTTGCGGGTGATCATCGCGTTGGGGAAGTTCCACGGCGTGATCGCCGCGATGACGCCGACCGGCTGCTTGATCACCACCATGCGCGAGGCCGTCCAGGGCGAGGGGATCGTTTCGCCATAGATGCGCTTGCCTTCTTCGGCGAAGAACTCGATGAACGAGGCGCCGTAGGCGATCTCGCCGCGCGACTCGGCAAGCGGCTTGCCCTGCTCGGCGGTCATGATCCGCGCGAGGTCTTCCTGGCTCTCCATCATCAGGTTGAACCATTTGCGCAAGATCGCAGCGCGCTCCTTTGCGGTCTTTCGCGCCCAAGTCTTCTGCGCGCGCTGAGCCGCCTCGATCGCGCGCCGGGTCTCGCCGGCGTCGAGCTTCGGCACATGGCCAATGACGCTGTCGTCGGCTGGATTCGTCACGGGAATGCTCGCCACGCCGCCGACCCAGGCTCCGTCGATGTAGCATTTGTCCTTGAGGAGGGAGGGGTCGCTAAGGCCCAAAGAACTTGGAGTCATCGAAGAGCGTTCCATCAATGTTTCACGGCTGGCGGCCAGCGCCGGTTTCGCGGACGGGCCGCTAAGCTAATCCGACCTTCCTCTCGAACTCAACCGGCAGAGGTAGCAACTGGTCAAGCGCCGCGCTGACGTCTCGTGCGGGCGCCAGGCGGTCGGCCTACCTCGGCTGGTTCCGACTCAATCCTTGTCGAGATGACGCGAGACCATCGCTTTCTCGCCGATCAGGCCGCGCGGGCGAACGACGATCATGGTCGCCAGCAATACGCCGATTGCGATAATGCGCAGCGCCGCGGCGCGGGCCTCGATACGACGCCGGAACGAGATCGGCGATGACGAGGCCGGAGGCGCTCCACAGCGCCCAGACGAGCACTGCGCCGACAATCGCGCCGAGATTGTTGCCCGAGCCGCCGACGATCAGCATCGCCCAGACCTGGAAGGTGAGGCTCGACGTGTAATTCTCCGGCGCGATGAAGCCGATGAAATGCGCGCCGATCGCGCCGGCGAGACCCATGAGCGCGCCGCCCAGCGCGAAGGCCTGCAGGCGGTAGCGCACCGGGTTCTTGCCGAGCGCCATCGCGGCGCGTTCGTCTTCGCGGATCGCCCGCAGCACCCGGCCCCAGGGACTGCGCGCCAGCCGCTCCAGCCCGACGTAGACGACGCCGACGACAATCGCGACCAGCGCCAGATTGGCGAGGTCATAGAGCGCCGGCGTCGATGCGAGGCCGTCGAAGGGACGCGGGATGAAGGCGATGCCGAAAGCGCCGCCGGTCAGCGTCTGGGCGTTGAGCGCGACGAGCTGCACGACCACGGCGACGCCGAAGGTCGTGATCGCGAGATAGTCGGCCCGCAGCCGCAGCGTCAGCGCGCCGACGAAAGCCGAGACCGCGCCCGAAGCGACCATGGCCGCAAGCCAGCCGACGAAGATCGGCAGGGCGAAGCCGCCGAGACGGCCCTGGGTCGGGGGCGTCGTCAGAAGCGCCGAGGCGTAGGCGCCGATGGCGACGAAGCCGGCGACGCCGACATTGAACAGTCCGGTCTGCCCCCATTGCAGGTTGAGGCCGAGACAGACGAGCGCGTAGACGAGCGCCAGAACGAAGAAAGAAGCTCGCATAGGTGATCGGCCCGATGAGGTCGAACGTCACGTCGGCCTCCCGGCGAGGCCGGTCGGCCGGACGAGCAGCACGGCGATCAGCACCAGAAAGGCGAAGGCCGCCCGCCATTCGGCGCCGACCAGCTGCACCGTTACCGCTTCGGCCAGGCCGACGATCAGGGCGCCCGCGAAGGCGCCCGGCGCGCTGCCGATGCCGCCGAGAATGGCGGCGGCGAACAGCGGCAGCAGCAGATCGAAGCCCATGAAGGGGCGGATCTGCACGAGCAGCCCGAGCATCACGCCGGACGCGGCGGCGAGCGCGCCGCCGAGCGCCCAGGCGAAGCGAATCGTCGCGTCGACGTCGACGCCGGCGACGCGCGCCAGCGCCGGATTCTCGCTCACCGCCCGCATCGCCCGGCCGATCTGCGTGCGCGTGAGCAGCACATGCACGCCGATCAAAAGCACCGCCGCGACCGCGAGGAGCGCCATCTGGTCGGGCGTCGCTTTGAGGCCGAAGCCGATTGGCCTGGCGATCTGCAGATCGCGCGAGAAATACGCCGGCCGGGAGGTGAAGACGAATTCGAGCGAGGCGCGGATCGCCATCGAGGCCCCGAAGCTCGCCATCACGATCGAGATCGCGGCGCTCTTGCCGCGCAGCCTGGAGAACAGGATCTTGTCGAGCGCCAGCGCGAGGCCGGCGGTCAGCGCCATCGCGACGAATGAAGCTGCGATCACCGCGGTGCTGATCGAGAGCGCGCCGATCCCCTGATCCGAGCCCACGATCAGCGCCGAAATGCCCGACGCCACGAGCAGCGTCGCATAGGCCCCGAAGGAGATGAATTCGCCATGGGCGAAATTCGCAAATCTGAGGATCGAGTAGGTGAGCGTGACGCCGATCGCGCCGAGTCCGATCAGCGAGCCGGACATCAGCCCGTCGACGAGAACCTGCGGCGTCACGGGGCGGCTTCCGTTTCGACGCCGCCGAGATAGAGCGCCGCAATGAGCGGATCGCTCACCAACGCCCGCGCCGGACCCTCGTGCCGGTTGCGGCCCTGCACCAGGATGTAGGCGCGGTCGGCGAGCGCCAGCGCCGCGCGCGCGTTCTGCTCGACGAGCACGATCGCCACGCCGCTCCCGCGGATGTCGGCGAGCTTCGCGAACACCATCTCGACCAGTTTCGGCGACAGGCCGGCGGATGGCTCGTCGAGCATCAGCGCCTTCGGGCCGACGATCAGCGCGCGGGCGATCGCGAGCATCTGGCGCTGGCCGCCGGACAGCCGTCCAGCCGTCAATGCGCGCTGGCGCGCGAGATCGGGGAAGGTCTCGTAGGCCGCGGCGATTCGATCGGCGCGCAGCGGTTTCGGCAAGACTCCTGCGGCGAGCTTCAGATTGTCGGCGACGCTCAGCGAACCGAAGACGTTCTCGGTCTGCGGCATGAAGGCGAGGCCTGCGCCGATCAGGCGATGGGCCGGCATGCGGGTGATGTCGCGACCGGCGAATGTCACGCTGCCGCCGCTGATCGGGATCAGACCGGCGATCGCCTTGATGAGTGTCGATTTTCCGGCGCCGTTCGGCCCCAGAACCGCGACGATCTCGCCTGCGGCCACAGAGATCGAAGCGCCATTGACGATCGGCAGGCCCGGCTCGTATCCGGCGACGAGGTTGTCCACAATGAGAAGCGGCGTCTGCCCGCTCATGCCGAGGCGCCGCCGAGATAGGCCTCGATGACGCGGGGGTCGCGGACCACCGCCTCCGGCGGCCCCTCGCAGAGAAGCTTGCCGGCCGCCATGACAAAGACGCGCCCGCACAACCGAACGATCACGTCCATGTTGTGCTCGATGACGAGCAGCGCGACGCCCCGCCGGTTGATCTCCACGATGCGCTCGAGAATCACCTCGAGGAGGCTTGGATTGACCCCCGCCGCCGGCTCGTCGAGCAGCAGCAGCGAGGGGTCGGCCATCAGCGCGCGGGCGAGTTCGAGCAGCTTGCGTTCGCCTCCGGAAAGAACCCGCGCGGGCTCGCGGGCGAGCCGATCGAGCTTGACGAAGGCGAGCAGGTTCATCGCCTTGTCGCGGCAGGCGCGCTCCTCCCGCGCCACCAGCCGCGGCGCGATCCAGTTCGGCCAGATGCGCTCGCCGCTCTGTCCCTGCGCGCCCAGCATCACGTTTTCGATCAGCGTCATCCCGGGAAATGGGCGCGGGATCTGGAAAGTGCGTCCGAGACCATGCGCCAGCCGCGAATCCGCCGGCCTGGATTCGACCGCGGCCCCATCGAGCCAGATGCCGCCGGAGGTCGGCTTCAGCTCGCCGGCGATCAGATCGAACAGCGTTGTCTTCCCCGCGCCATTGGGACCGATCAGCCCGACGATTTCGCCGCGACGGACGTCGATCGTGACGTCGTCGACCGCAGCGACGCCGCCAAAGCGCTTGACCAGGGACTTCGCCGACAAGGCGGGCCTGTCTCCGCCAAGCGCTTCTTTTCGGATCGGCTCCATCGGCCGGCATGGTTCTCCAAACCAATCGTTGATCTTTGACCAGCCCCCGATAGTCTGCAATCCCTGATCGGAGGACGCTGGCGTTTCGCGACCTCAGCCTCGGCGCGCGGCGCGGCTGCCGGGGTTGGCTTCGGAAAAACGATGAACGAACTCGAGACCGACGAAAGCTTCGAGCTCTGGGACCTCCGGGTCGAGGCGGTCGTGCCTCCCGGGGCGAAGGTCTATTGCGGCGCGCGCGCCGGCGACTATTTCGAACTCAAAGGTGAGATTTTGACCCTGCCGCCGGGGCAGGGCGTCTCGATCTATTCGCTCGCGGCGGTCCTGCCGCTGTTGGCCGCCAAGCAGCGTCCGACCGACCCCAACGACTGGATGACGACGGACGCCGAGATCGCCTGTCCCGACCCGAACTGCCAAAGTCGATTGCGCATAGTGAGAACCGGGCTCAGGCGCTTCCGCCGCAGCGAGACCACGGCCGTTCGCCCTGCCGTCGCCGAGGGCTGAATGAGCGCCGTCGTCGAGATCTGCGACCTTGCCCCCGGCTACTCGATTTCGCGCGTCATCCGCGGCGGCTGGCAGCTCGCCGGCGGTCACGGCCCGATCGATCGGGACCGCGCCCTCGACGATCTCATCGCCGCTTTCGACGCCGGCGTCTTCACCTTCGACTGCGCCGACATCTACACCGGCGTCGAGGAGCTCTACGGCGCGATGCGAGCCCGGCTCGTCGACACGCGAGGCGCCGCATCGGCGAGCCGCCTGCGCGTGCACACGAAGCTCGTGCCCGATCTTTCGATTCTGCGGACAATCGAACGGCGCGATATCGAAGCGATCATCGACCGCTCGCTCCGCCGGCTGAAGATGGAGCGGCTCGATCTGGTGCAGTTCCATTGGTGGGACTATGCCGAGCCACGCTGGCTCGAAGCGCTGGGCTGGCTCGACGATCTGCGGGCGAAGGGCAAGGTGCGGCTCATCGGCGGCACCAATTTCGACACGGCGCATGTGCGCGCCATCATCGAGGCTGGCATTCCGCTGGCCTCGATGCAGGTGCAATATTCGGTTCTCGACCACCGGCCGGAGAACGGCCTTTCCGCCTTGTGCCGCGCGCATGGCGTCGGCCTCATCTGCTACGGCTCGGTCGCCGGCGGCTTTCTCTCCGATCGCTGGCTCGGCCAGCCGGAACCTGCTCAGCCGCTCGCGAACCGTTCGCTCGTCAAGTACAAGCTCATCATCGACGATTTCGGCGGCTGGACGCTGTTTCAGGAGCTCTTGCGCGCGCTCCGCCGCGTCGCCGACCGGCATCAGCTGCGATATCGCCACGATCGCGAGTCGCTTCGCGCTCGATCTTCCCGGCGTCGCTGCAGTCATTGTCGGCGCGACCTCGCGTGCGCATCTCGCCGCCAACGTCGCCGCCGGCGCCCTCGAGCTGACCGACGCGCGACCGGGCGGAGATCGAGGCGGTCGCGCGCAAAGCGCCAGGGACCGGACGGCGACGTCTACGAGCTCGAGCGCGACCGCACCGGGCGGCACGGCTCGATCATGAAATATAATCTCAACGCCGAACCGGCGTGAGGCGATTGTTCGAAGGGGCGCCACTTGTGGCCATGCCCGAGTCAGACGGAGGTGGATCAATGGAAGCGCGCATTCTGAAATCGGCGGCGGCTCTGGCGCTCACGCTCGGACTCGGCGGCGCCGCCCGGGCGGAGGATTGCCAGGTCACGGTCGGCGTCGTGATGGAGCTGACCGGACCGGCCGGCGAGTACGGGCAGGCCGGCGCGAAATCGGTCGAGATGGCGTTCCGCGATATCAACGACGCCGGCGGCCCGCACGGCTGCAAGCTCGTCGCCGACACGCGCGACTCGCAGAGCCAGGGCACGCTTGCGGTCGACGCCGCCAATCAGCTCGTGCAGGTGAAGAAAGTGCCGGTCATCATCGGCGGCATCATCTCCTCGGTGTCGATTCCGATCCTGACCTCGGTCACCGGCCCCGGCAAGATCGTGCAGGTCTCGCCCGCCTCGTCCTCGCCGACGCTGACGACGCTCGGCCGCGAGGGCAAGACGAACGGCATGTTCTTCCGCACCATCACGTCGGATGCTCTCCAGGGAACCGCGGCGGCGAAATATGCGCTCGACCAGGGCTTCAAGAAGATCGCCGTCATTCACGTCAACAATGATTTCGGCGTCAACATGCTGAACGAATTCGCCAGCGCCTACAAGGCGCTCGGCGGCGAGATCGTCTCGGTGACGCCCTACAACGAGAAGCAGTCGAGCTACGACGCCGAGGCGACCAAGGCGATCGCCTCCAAACCCGACGGCCTCTATCTCATCGCGACCCCGGTCGACGGCGCCACGATCGCCCGCGCGTGGATCACGCAGGGCGGCCCGGCCAAGTTTCTGCTCAACGACGGCATGAACAGCCCGGACTTCATTTCGAGCGTCGGCGCGAAATATCTCAACGACGCCTATGGAACGTCGTCCGGCACCAGCCCGACCGCCTCGACCGAATATTTCAACGCCAACTACAAGGCGTTCTCCGGAGGCATCGATCCGGGCAACCCGGCGGCGGACCGCGCCTACGACGCCGGCGCCATCGTCGGCCTCGCCATCGCGGCCGCCCCGACGCAGGATCCGATGGCGATCCGCGACGCGATCTTCAAGGTTACGTCCAAGGACGGCGAGGTCATCCACGCCGGCAAGGCCGATTTCGCCAAGGCGCTCGATCTTTTGAAGGCGGGCAAGCCGATCCGCTATGAAGGCGTCATCGGCCCGGTGTCGTTCGACCAATATGGCGACATCACGGGGCCGTTCCGGCTGTGGAAGATCGTCGACGGCAAGGTGACGACGGTCGGCGAGATGAGCACCGACGACGTCAACGCGATCAAGGCGAAGCTCGCCAAGTAAAGGGGCGAGCACAAGCGAAGGGGCGAGAAATCGTCCCCCGCCGCCCCGCCAGGGAGAATCGCATGCCGAATGCGCCGCCGCGCGTCGCGCTCGCGTCGGATCTCGAGATCAGCCGGGTCGTCATCGGCCTGTGGCAGGTCGCCGACATGGAGCGCGGCGGGCGGACGCTCGATCCCGAGCTCGCTTCA
This sequence comes from uncultured Alphaproteobacteria bacterium, assembly GCA_963775665.1. Taxonomy (GTDB): domain Bacteria; phylum Pseudomonadota; class Alphaproteobacteria; order Rhizobiales; family Beijerinckiaceae; genus Roseiarcus. The sequence goes on from CAVZJZ010000047.1 coordinate 52,783, forward strand.
TCGGCGATGCTGGACTACGCGCGGGCCGGCTTCGACAGTTTCGACATGGCGGACCATTACGGAAGCGCCGAGCTCATCGCGGGGCGCTTCCTCTCCCGCGTCGCGAGCGGCGAGGCCGCGGGGCCGACGCGCCCCGCCGCCTTCACCAAATGGTGCCCGGCGCCGGGGCCGATGACAGCCCCGATCGTGCGCGAGGGCGTCGAGCGCAGCCGCAAGCGACTTGGCGTCGAAGCGATCGATCTTCTTCAGTTCCACTGGTGGGCCTTCGAGCACCCCGCCTACCTCGACGCGATGAAGGAACTCGAGGCGTTGCGCCGCGAAGGGCTCATCCGCCATCTCGGCGTAACCAATTTCGACACGGCGCATCTGCGCGTGCTGGTGAAGCACGGCATTCCCGTCGTCAGCAATCAAGTGAGCTTTTCGCTGCTCGACCGCCGCGCGGCCGGGGAGATGAGCGCCTTCTGCCTGGAGAACGGCGTCCGTTTGCTCGCCTACGGCACGCTTGCCGGCGGTCTCATGTCGGAGCGCTGGCTCGGAAGGCCCGAGCCGGCGGGCGCCGAGATCGCCGACTGGAGCAAGATGAAATACAAGCGCTTCGTCGACGCCGCCGGCGGCTGGGGCGCGTTGCAGGCCATTCTCCGCGCGCTCGACGCGATTGCAAAGAAGCACGGCGTTTCGATCGCCAATGTGGCGACGCGCTGGGCGCTCGATCATCCTGCGGTCGCGGCCGCAATCGTCGGCGCGCGACTTGGCGAGACGCGACCATGCGGATGACAATCTGCGGCTCTTCTCGTTCGCGCTCGACGACGACGATCGCGCCCGGATCGACGCGGCGCTGGCCTCCACGACCCCGCTCGCCGGCGACTGCGGCGACGAATACCGCCGGCCGCCGTTTCTCACCGCCACCGGCGATCTGAGCGACCACCTCGATTCGATGCCGAAGGCCTATGTCGCGACGCCGGTCGAAGGGCGACCGGGACGATTGCGCGTCTCATCCGGCAGCGCCTTCGAGCCGATCGCCGGCTACAGCCGCGCGGTCAGGATCGGCGACCGGGTGCTCGTCAGCGGCACCACCGCGACCAACGGCGCCGACGAAGTCGTCTGTCCCGGCGATCCGGCCGGACAGACGACTTTCATCCTCGACAAGATCGCCGCGAGCCTCGCGGCGCTGGGCGCCGGCCTCGACGACGTCGTGCGCACGCGCGTCTATCTCGCTGACGCAAACCATTGGGAGCCGGTCTCGCGCGCGCACGGCCGACGCTTTGGATCGGTCCGCCCGGCCAATACGATGCTCGAGATCGGCAGGCTGATCGGCGACTATCTGGTCGAAATCGAAGCCGAGGCCGTGGTCGGGTAAAGCAATCCGCCCAGACTGTCGGCGATCCGATGGCGGCGCGCTGCTGGGCCAACCTGGCCGATCCGCGCCAGCGGCGGCGGAGCTCACCTTCGCGCGCGATCCGAGCGCACGAATTGTCGCCAGGTCAGGATTGTGTCAGATTTTTCGCAATTGGATAGCGGGGCGGCTTTGAGACCAAACCGAGGCGTTGGAGGAATGCATGGGCCGGCGATTCGAGACTATCCTTGAGACTGTTGGGCATACTCCCGTTGTAAGGATCAACCGGCTCGCGCCGCCGGGCGTCAACCTTTATGTCAAGGTCGAGGCGTTCAATCCGCTCGGCTCGGTCAAAGACCGCCTTGCGCTTGGCGTCATCGAGGCGGCCGAGAAATCCGGGGAACTGAAGCCGGGTCAAACCGTCGTCGAAGCGACGAGCGGCAACACCGGCATCGGGCTCGCGATGGTCTGCGCCGCGAAAGGCTACCCGCTGGTGTTGACCATGGCCGAGCCGTTCAGCGTCGAGCGGCGAAAGCTTATGCGTTTCCTCGGGGCCAAGGTCGTCATCACGCCAGCCGCCGAGCGCGCCGTCGGAATGGTCGCCAAGACCATCGAACTCGCCAAGACCCACGGCTGGTTCATGACGCGTCAGTTCGAGAACGAAGCGAACCCTGATTTCCATTCGCGCACGACCGCCCGGGAGATCATCGACGACTTTGCCGGAGAGAGGCTCGACTATTGGGTGACTGGCTACGGCACCGGCGGCACGCTGAAGGGCGTGGCCCGGGTTCTGGAGGCGGAACGGCCTGAAACGAAGATCATCGTTTGCGAACCCGTGGACGCGCAATTGCTCGGCTCCGGCGTCGAGCAGGTGCGAAATCCTGACGGCTCGCCCGCGGCGCCCCATCCGGCGTTCAAGCCTCATCCCATGCAGGGATGGACGCCGGACTTCATCCCGAAACTCACCGAAGACGCGCGAAAATTGATCGACCGCGTGCTGCCGATTTCGGGGGCCGACGCGATTCGCTGCGCCAGGGATCTCGCGGCAAAAGAGGGCATCTTTGTCGGAATTACATCCGGAGGGACCTTCGCCGGCGCGCTCAAGGTCGCCGCCGAGGCGGAGAAGGGCGCGACCATCCTCTGCATGCTGCCAGACACCGGCGAGCGCTATCTCAGCACCCCGCTCTTCGCCGACATCTCCGCAGACATGACAGAGGAGGAGATTGCGATCTCGCGCTCGACCCCGAGCGCGCAGCTCGCTCGTTGAGAATGCCGATCTCGTCCCGTATCAGAGCCGCCGACGCCGCCTTTGCGGCCGTCAGGGACTTTGTCGTCGCCTCACGCTACGGCGACCGGCGACTGGAGCCCGGCATCGCCGATTTCACATTCGGCAACCCGCATGAGATGCCGCTGCAGGGCATTGTTTCGGCAATCCGTGAGCACGCCCTGCCGCATGACAAAAACTGGTTCGCCTATAAGACGAGCGAAGAGGAGCCGCAGCGATTTCTCGCCGAACGCGTCGGACGCGAACTCGACCTCGCTTTCGAGCCCGCCGACGTGGCTTTGACTACCGGAGCCTTCGCGGCGATCATGGTTGCGTTCAGGCTCGTTCTCGACGCCGGCGACGAGGCGATCTATTCGGAGCCCGCGTGGTTCTGCTACGAGCCGATGCTGCTTGCCGCCGACGCTACGCCTCGCAAGGTGCCTCTCAAGCCGCCGGCCTTCGATCTCGACCTTGCGGCGATCGATGCGGCGATCGGCCCTCGGACTCGGCTGGTGATCGTCAATACGCCGCACAATCCGACCGGACGGATTTACAGCCGCGACACATTGAGAGAGCTCTCGGACCTGCTAGAACGCGCATCCGCCCGTATCGGTCAACGCATCTACCTCCTGTCCGACGAGCCCTATCGTCGGTTGCGCTTCGACGGGCGAGGCTTCGTCAGTCCTGCGACCCTCTATCCCTGGACACTGATCTCCTACAGCTACGGCAAGGTGCTCCTCGCTCCCGGTCAGCGCCTCGGCTATCTGGCTATCTCTCCTCTCATGCCGGAATCGGACCGCAATGCGCTCTCCGGCGCCATGTTTTCCGCTCAGATGGCGCTCGGGTGGTGCTTTCCGAACGCCGTGATGCAATACGCATTGCCGGATCTGGAAGGCCTTTCGATCGACCAGGCCGCGCTCGCGCGGCGGCGCGACGCTGTGACCTCCTGCCTCGCGCGATCTGGCTATGCGGTCCTCCCTCCGGAAGGCGCTTTCTACCTTTGGATCAAATGGCCGGAAGGGGACCCCGAGCGCATGTGGAACAGGCTTGCCGATCGCGACGTCTTCGTGATGCCTGGCAGCCTGATGAACGCCGACCGGTACTTCCGGGTCAGCCTCACGGCTTCAGATGACATGATCGCACGAGCCTTGCCTGCTTTCGAAGAAGCCGCGCGGTGAGGCGCCGGGCGGTCAAGACCAGCTCCGACATGCCCGACCTCTCGTTTTGCGTAGCATTTGGATGAACTGGCGCGCATCGCGCCGGCTCACAAGCAGCGCTTTGTCGTATCGCCGCCCGTGGTTAGGCCTACGACAGCTCGCTCGCCCGTGTCAGGCAAGGTCGGCAAGCAATCCCCGGGCGGACGAGCGCACCAGCCGTTTCTCAGCCTCCCATCGGTCTGCGCCCTCGAATTCAGCAAGGAACTGCAGCTTGCCGCCCGTAAGCGCCGCGATCGGCAGTCCGTCCCGGTAGACCAGGCGGTTGGAGGTCAGCGCCGCGAGCTTCGAGCCCGGCGTCAGGATGCCGGCGAGATTGAGCGGATCTGCGCCGGAGAGAGACACCCATTCTCCCGACCCCGGCCGGCGGCGCATCTCGCGCATCAGACCGACCGCCTCCGGCAAAGCGTATTGTTCTCCGGAGAAACCGGCGACGAAGCGACCGCCGCGAATTTCGCCGCGCGCCTCGAGCCGGCGGTAGACCCGCAGCAAGTCGCGCCACGGCGGCAGCCATGCCGCTTCGCGCGCCAGCAGCCGCCAGAACACGACGCCATAGCGGCGCAGAAGGGTGCGCGCCACGTGCTCGATGGCGGCGCTCCTTGCCTCGTCCATCCCATTCTCTTGCGGTGGCCGGCGAACGATCGCCCAACGGCCGCCGCTCTCGATGGCGAAAGGCAGGACCCGCCCGCGCCGCTTCGCGCCGGTCAGCGACTTGCGTTGGCCAGACGGCGTCAGCAGCGCGCGCAGTCCGGCAAAACTGTCGGAGGTCACAAGACCGAGCGCGACGAGTTCGGCAAGCGCCTGTTCAACCTCGGATCGCAACAAATGCGCAGCGTCTCCAAGCTCGTCGAAGAACAAGGCGCCCTGCGCGGCGAGGCGGTCGAGCACGTCCTGAGCGCGTGGGCTCGGGCCGGTCCCCGCATTGGGCGGCGCCAATGACATCCAGAGCGGCGCCGACCGTCGTTCCATGAGGGCGATCGGCGTCGCCCGCACCGCCGAGACCGGGCCCGTGCGGTCGCCCGCGCCGGCCGGCGGCGTCAGCCGGGCCCAGACCGACCGGCCGGCGAGACATTGGGCGTCGAGCAGGTAAGGCTCGTAGTCCTTCAGACGAGCGGGCAAAATCTCGGTCTCCCACGCGCTCGCCGGCGCTTCGAATCCTTCGAGTTGAGCCAGAACGGCGGGGAGCGCGTCGGGCCCTTCCAGGCGGGTCTCCTCGCTCACATGCTGCCAGGCGAACAGAAAGCGAAGGAAGTCGCGCGCCGCGACGGGATCGATCTCCGATCGCAGGCGCCGAATTGTGTGCCGATGGATGCGGGCCAGCAGCCGCCGGTCGCACCATTGCTCGTCATTGGCGCCCGGAACGAAGCGGCCCCGCAGGATCGCGCCTTCGCCTTCCAGCGCGGTCAGGGCGCGCGTCGCCGCGGCCGGCTCGACCCCGAGCGGCGCCGTGAGCGCGGTCTCGGTGACCGGCCCGAGACCTTCCATGCGTCCGCGCAGGATTTCGACGAGCGCCTGTTCCTCGGACCACGTTGTTCCGGCTTGATCCGCAGGCGGCGTGATCTCGGGCTGAAGCTCGTGCGTGCGGCCATACGGCCCGGAACTGGTTGAGCCGCTCGGCCGGAACCCAAAGAGTTGCGTGCTGCGCGATCAGCCGCGCGACGCGCTTCTCGCGGGCCAGCCCGGCGAGCCAGTCGCCCCAGGCGGGCGTGGCCTCCGCCTCGCTCGTCGGTCAGGCAGCCGAGCCACAGCAGCGCGTCATGAAGCTCCTCGGCGTTCTCGGGATCCGGCCAGGCCTCGGAGCGGACCCTCGCAATCGCCTCCGGATCGAGCCGGCCAATTTCGGATGCGCTCTGCGGATCCTGCCAGCGCCGGGCCATGACGGCCTGGGTCCGCCGTTCCTCGAGCGGGGCGTCGTCAAGGTAGGCGTAGGGCCTTGCCGACAGCGCCTCGAGCGCAAGCGGAGAGGGCTGAGTGAGATCGCAGGAGACGACGCGGATCTCGCCGGCCTCGAGCCGGGCGAGCAGCCGCTCGAGCCCCTCGATGTCCATCGCCTCATGCAGGCAGTCCGAGATCGCCTGATTGGTCAGGGGATGGTCGGGAACCTCCCGTTCGCCGACAAGATTCTCCGCGCAGGCGATCTGGTCGGGAAAGACCGCTGCGATCAGGTCTTCCGCCTGCATGCGCAAGAACTGCGGCGGCACTTTCTTGCCTGCGCGAAAGCGGGGCAGGGCGAGCGAGACGCCCGCAACCCAGCGCCAGCGCGTGATGAACATCGGCGCGTCGAGCATGGCCTGAATCAGGAGCGGCCGCACGCTCGCCGAATGGAGGTAGCGAGCGACGTCGCCGAGTTCGAAGCTATGCGCCGTCGTCAGCGAGAGCACGATATTGTCTTCGGTCGCCGCCGCCTGCAGCTCGAAGTTGAACTTGCGGCAAAAACGCTTGCGCAGCGCCAGACCCCAGGCGCGATTGATGCGGCTGCCGAAAGGCGCATGGATGACGAGTTGCATGCCGCCCGCTTCGTCGAAGAAGCGCTCGAGAACGATTGTCTCCTGCGTCGGCAGGCAGCCGAACGCCGCGGCGGCCGCGGCGAGATATTCGACGAGCTGCTCGGCTGCGGGCGCCCCGGCGCCGACCTCCTCGGCCAGCCAGCGCCGCGCGTCCTCTCCGGACGGATCGGCGCGCAGCCTCGCCGAAACGTCGGCGCGCAGCCGCGACACGGAGGCCGAAAGCTCATCGGTGCGCCCCGGCGCTTCGCCGAGCCAAAAGGGGATGTTCGGCGGCTGGCCGTGCGCGTCCTCGACCCGGACTGTCCCGCGCTCGACCCGCTGGATGCGATAGGAGGCGTTGCCGAGCTGAAAGACGTCGCCCTGCATGCTCTCGACGGCGAAATCCTCGTTGACCGTGCCGATCACATGGTTTTCAGGCTCGAGCACCACCTGGTAGTCGGCGGTGTCGGGGATCGTGCCGCCGGAGGTCAATGCGGTCGTGCGGGCGCCTCGCCGGCCGCGCAGCATCCCGTTGACGGCGTCGTAATGGATGAGCGCCGCGCGGCGGCCATTGCGGGTGGCGAAGCCTTCGGCGAGCATGCGGACGACGGCGTCGAAATCGTCCCGCGTCAGCTTGCGGAAGGGCCAGGCGCGCCGCAGGCGATCGTATAGCTCGGCCTCCGTCCAATCCTGCGCGGCGACTTCCGCGACAATCTGCTGGGCCAGCACGTCGAGCGGCTGGTCAGGGATGGTGAGCCGATCAAGCTCGCCGCGGCCGACGCTGTCCAGCAGCGCCGCGCACTCGACCAGATCGTCGCGCGAGAGCGGAAACAGTCGCCCCTTGGGCGTGCCGCCGACGGCGTGTCCGGAACGACCGACCCGCTGCAGAAAACCTGCGATCGAGCGCGGAGAGCCCAGCTGGCAGACGAGGTCGACGTCGCCGATATCGATCCCGAGTTCGAGCGAGGCGGTGGCGACCAAAGCCTTCAGCTCGCCGTGCTTCAGCCTCCGCTCGGCCGAAAGGCGCTTGTCCTTGGCCATGCTTCCGTGATGAGCGGTGACCGCGGCCTCGCCGAGACGCTCCGACAGCTCGCGGGCGATGCGCTCGGCCATGCGTCGCGTGTTGACGAACACCAGCGTGGTGCGATGCGCCTCGATCAGCGCCGACAGGCGATCGTAGACCTGGGTCCAAACTTCGCCCGACATCACCGCCTCCAGCGGCGAACCCGGCAACTCGAGGCTGAGGTCGCGCGGACGCTGATGTCCCGTATCGATGACCGCCGCCTCTTCGGCCGGCGCTCCTTCCGACGCGTCGCCGACAAGGAAATGAGCAACCGCGCTGACCGGGTTTTGCGTGGCGGAGAGGCCGATGCGCAGCAACTGGTCGCCGCAGAGCGCGCCAAGACGTTCGAGCGACAGGGCGAGGTGGGCGCCGCGCTTGTTTGGCGCGACCGCGTGGATTTCGTCGACGATCACCGAGCGCGCATGCGCCAGCATCTTGCGCCCGGACTCGGAGCCAAGCAGGACATAGAGCGATTCCGGCGTCGTCACCAGGATGTGCGGCGGGCGGCGGCGCATCCGCTCGCGTTCGGCGACGGGCGTGTCGCCCGTGCGCACCCAGGCGCGGATCTCGACATCGGGCAGGCCGGTCTGCCGCAGCTTTTCCCGGACCCCGGCGAGCGGCGCCTCGAGGTTGCGATGAATGTCGTTCGACAGAGCCTTGAGCGGCGAGACATAGACCACCTGGGTCGTGTCGGTGAGGCGATCCTTCGAGACCTTGCCGGACCAGATCGTCGATCGCCGCAAGGAACGCGGCGAGCGTCTTGCCCGAGCCGGTCGGCGCGGCGATCAGCGTATGGCGGCGCGCTTTGATTGCGGGCCAGGCTTCGGTCTGAGCAGCGGTCGGCGCGGAGAATGTCTCGGCGAACCATGCCGCGACCGCCGGATGGAACAGCGCTTCGAAGCTCGACGGGGATCGAGGCGCAGCGGAACTCGTCTCGGCAGCGCGCGGTCGGATCGACCGGCTGACGGCCCGACTGTCCAAGGTCAAAGGTACGGCGGAGTGTCGCAAAATTCTCTTCTATCCGTCGTTTGGCGAGGCCGACACTTTTCGCGAAGCTATATCAAGCGGCGCCCGTTTGCCTCGGTTTCCGACCAGCCGGCGGGCCAGGCGACCCCGGCTGTCGAAGCCGCAAGGTCTCCATATGGTGTCGCGCCCCGGCTTGACAAAGCTTCCTTACTCGCATTCGCCTTTTGTAAGTCCGCCGCGAGGTGGGCTTCCTATTGGGCGGCAAGGACCGCGAGGACCACGCCATTGCATTGCTGATTTTCCAAATCCGTGCTAGAGTGTCCGCATCGAGCGGCGCCAGGCCGTGGATAGCGAGGTCGGGATGGCTGAGGGGACGGGCGCCGGCGCCAAGCGGCCGGTCGACGACGGGCGAGGTCGGGTTGGCGGCGCAGGCGCCCCGGGTGGGAGAGGGCTGCTAATTTTTTTCCGGCTCAAGGCCGATAACCCATTGAAAAGTCCCGATTCGGACGAGAAATTCCAAGAAAATGCAAGGACTTTGAAACCGTTTCACAGCGTTTCACAGCCGGCAGTTTCAGCGTTCCGACAAGTTTTTCCAAATTCCGTCGCCGTCGACGCTCCGAGGCCACGGGGTGGGCCTCGGCCGCGACATCATTGCGCTCGTCTGGCGCTATCGCTCCGGCGGCGATTGTGGCACGGTCGCATGACTGCTTTTCAGGAGGCGTTCATGCAGGCCGTCGCGTTCAAAGCCGGAGACACGATTATCTCCGAGGGCGACCAGGGCGATACGGCGTTCTTCATCGTCAGCGGATCGGTCGAGGTCTCAATCGGTCAGGGCGCGAGGGCGCGGACGCTCGGCGCGCTGCAGGCGGGCGAAGTCTTCGGCGAGATGTGCCTCATCGAGCCTGGCCCGCGATCGGCGACGATCACGGCGGCGACCGACGTCGAATGTCTCGCGACGTCTTATGCTGATTTCATCGCCGCCATCGAGGACAACCCGGAGCGCGCGGTCGGGTTCATGAAGACGCTCGTGCGGCGGCTCCGCCAGATGAACGAGCTCATGGAGAGCGTGGGTCCCGACAGGCGCGGGATACGTGAGAGGGTTCGCGACTGGCAGAAGGCGGTTGGTCCCGTTGCTCCCGACCCCGAGGTGAGCGCCCTCTCCTGGACGATGCTGTGGTGACCGGTCTGGTCGGCGATTTAGGCCTTGGGCGATTAAGGGGTTCGAAAGCCGGGCGCGCCTAGGCTGCCGGTCTTCACCAGGACCGGGCGTGCAGATGTTCGATCGTCGAAGGCTGATGGCCGCCGCGCTGTCGCTTCCGGCCGTCTGGCGCGTTCGCGACGCCCTTGCGCAGAGCGCGAGCGACGCCGCGCCGTCGCTCCAGCGCGCGATCGACGAGGCGCGGCTGAGCGGGCGCGCGGTCATGGTTCCGGCGGGCGCGACTCCAGTGTCGCGTCTGAGGATCACCGGCGACGCCGGCTCGTCGGCGCCGGGCGCTCGAGCCGGCTCGTGGCGCTGGGGCCGGGGCCGATGCTCGCGATCGAGGGCGCAGAGAGCGTTTCGATCGAGAACTATCGCCTTCGACGGCGCGGCCCGTGCGCCGGGCGGCGAGGCCGGGCTGATCGAGGCGCGGGACGTCGCGAACCTCACGCTGATCGACTGTGCGGTCGAGCGGGCGCAAGGCTATGGCGTGAGGCTCGAGCGCTGCGGCGGGCGGGTCGAGCGCTCGTCGTTCCGCGGCCCTCGCGCAGTCGGCGCTCATGAGCCTCGACGCGACGGGGCTCACGATCGCCGACAACGTCAATCGACGACTGCGGCGCGAACGGCCTGCAGATCTGGCGATCGGCGCCGGGCTACGACGGCGCCGTCGTCAGGGACAATCGCTTACGCCGCATCCGCGCCGACCCGGGCGGCGACGGCCCCTACGGCAATGCGATCAGCGTCTTTCGCGCCGACGGCGTCGCCTGTCGCGGCAATGTCATCCGCGAGGCGGCCTTCTCGGCGATCCGCTTCAATTCGAGCTCGGACGCCCTGATCGCCAACAACAGCTGCTTCGACGCCGGCGAGACCGCAATCTACGTCGAATTCGCGTTTGAGGGCGCAGTCGTGTCGTCGAACATGGTCGACGGCGCCTCGACCGGCGTCTCGGTCACCAATTTCGATCGGGGCGGCAGGCTCGCGACCGTCGTCGGCAACGTGCTGCGCAATCTGGCGAGGCCGCTGCCGCAAGGCGGCGAGAACGCCGGCGTCGGCATTCATGTCGAGGCCGCCACGGAGGTCAGCGGCAACGCCGTCGATGCGGCCACCTTCGCGGGGCTCAGTCTCGGCTACGGCGTGGGCCTCGGCGATGTGGTCGCGACCGACAATATTCTCAGCGACTGCGGCTTCGGCATCGCCGTCTCGGTCGCGCCCGGGGCCGGGGCTGCGACCATCCGCGGCAATCGCATCGTTCGCGCGCGCCGCGGAGCGATTGTCGGCATGGAATGGGACAGGGTCGCAGTTCCCGATCTCACGCGGACGCGACAAGGCGCCCTCTTCTGACGATCATTGGCAACGAAGTGCGATAGGGCGGGGGCAAGTCACGGCGTGGACCCGGGCGCGTCAGAGCCGAAAGCCGCGGCCTTCGAGCGCTCCCGCTTTCTCTCAAGTGCGGCCGAGCGGCCCGTGGCCGAGGCGCGCGAGGTCGAAGTCGTGCACGTCGCGCAAGAGCTCGATGAATCCTTCGACGCCGCTCGCGGCGCAGGCCTCGCCCTTGGCGGCCGTCGCCTTGGAGGCGTCGCCGGCGGCGCCGAGTTCGTTGAGGTCGTTGGCCATCCAGCCGATGGCGATCGGCTGGGTGACGCGAAGCCTCTTGAAATCCTTCTCGATGGCGACCGCCGAACTGACGAAATCGCGCGCTTCGCTCATGCGCACCGTATCGGGCCTGAAAGCCAGCATCAGCGACGTCTCGGCGTCGCCGCCGTGGATGCCGTGGGCGCGCTCGGCCGCCGAGAACATGCCGTCCGGGTAGCCGAGCGCATGCCAGCCGGCGTGAACCGCGAGCATGCCGTGGCGCACCCGCAGCTCCCGCACGACCGCCGCAATCACCGCGACATTGCCGCCGTGCGAATTCATGACGATGAGCTTCCTGCAGCCGGTCCGCGCGACGCTGTCGCCGATCTCCGTCCAGGCCCGCGTCACGGTCTCCATCGAGAAGGTCAAGGTGCCGGGATATTCGACATGCTCGTTCGACTTGCCGATCGCCTGCAGGGGCAAGAAAAGGACGGGCAGGTCGGCCGGAACGCGCGCGACGGCGCGGGCGAGATAGCCCTCGTTGATGAAGGCGTCGACGCCGACCGGCAGATGCGGCCCATGCTGCTCGATCGCCGCGACCGGCAGCACCGCCACGACCTTGCTCATGTCGGCGGCGGCGAAGTCGCGCCAGCTCATCTCGGCCCAAAACCTGGTCGGAAGCATGCTCACTCTCCTCGCCTCAGGACGCTCCCGCCGCGACCGCCTCGATCTCGACCTTGAATTCGGGGCGCGCAAAACCCTGGACGACCATCAGGGTCGAGGCCGGCGGCGGATTGCCGACGAATTCATCGCGAACCGTCATGTATCCGCCCAAATATTCGGCCGACGAGACATAGGCGTTGAGGCGCACGAGATCGGCGAGCGACAGGCCGGCCTCGCCGAGGATCGCCGCGATGGCGCGGAAACAGAGCCGCGCCTGATCCCTGACGTCCTCCGGGATGGCGCCGTCCCTTTCGATGCCGAGCTGGCCCGAGCAGAAGACGATCCGGGCCTGCGGCTCGACCTCGACGCCATGGGCGTAATTGGCGAAGGGCGGATGGATTGTGCTCGGGTTCAGCCTGCGCATCGAAAAGACCGGTCTCCAACGTCGTCAGCCCTGCATCGCACGGCCGCGCCGCGCTTCGCAATGGCGCCGAAGTTGCAAGACTCGGGGCAGCGCATTCAGTCCGGAGAACGGCTCATGAAACACGTCGGCCTTTGGCTTTCAGCAAGTCTCTGCCTCGCCGCATCGTCTGCGTTGGCCGCGGACAAGGTGACCTTCGGCACGAACTGGCTCGCCGAGGCCGAGCACGGCGGCTATTACCAGGCGGTGGTCGACGGCACTTACGCCAAATACGGGCTCGACGTGACGATCGTGCCGGGCGGCCCGCAGGCCAACAACGGCCTTCTGCTCGCCGCAGGCAAGCTCGACTTCTACATGGGCGGCAATCTGCTGCTCGCCTTCGACGCGGCCGACCAGAACCTGCCGATCGTCGTCGTCGCCGCAGATTTCCAGAAAGACCCGCAGATCGTGATGTCCCATCCCGGCGTGGGCCTCGACACCTGGAGCGATCTGCCGAAGGCGCCCGCCTATATCGGCAAGGAAGGGCTCGCGTCCTTCTATCGCTGGATGGAGACCGAATACGGCTTCAAGGAGGAAAACGTCAGGCCTTACGCCTTCAATGCGGCGCCGTTCATCGCCGACAAGAATTCGATCCAGCAGGGCTACGTCACGTCGGAGCCGTTCGCGGTCGAGCGCGAGGGCCACTTCAAGCCCAACATCTTCCTGTTCGCCGACCACGGATACAGCACCTACGCGACCACCATCGAGACCCGCGCCGACATCGTCGCCAGCCATCCGGACCTCGTCCAGCGCTTCGTCGACGCTTCGACGATCGGCTGGTACAACTATCTCTACGGCGACAATTCGAAGGCGAACGCGAGGATCAAGGCGGACAATCCGGACATGACGGATGAGCAGATCGCGTTCTCGATCGGCAAGATCAAGGAATACGGCCTCGTCGATTCCGGCGACACCCTCAAGCTCGGCATCGGCGCGATGACGGACGCGCGCGTCAAGTCTTTCTACGATGCGATGGTGAAGGCCGGCGTCGTCAAGCCCGGTCTCGATTACAAGAAGGCCTATACGCTGCAATTCGTCGACAAGGGCGTCGGCCTCGACCTTCGGCCGAAGTAAGCAATTCGCCCGGGGTTGTGAGACGTGAGCGCGCCGTTCTCTGTCGCCGGGACCAGCCGATTCGTGCTGGCGGGCGCGCGCATTCTTGCGTCGCATCTCCCGCCTCATGTTGCGCCCGAAGACCGCGACGGCTTCGCGCTGGTGGACATTCTGATCGACGAGGGACGGATCGCCGAGGTCCTGCCGGCGGGGCGCGAGCCAGTTCGACGGCGCGCCGCGCGCGTCGCTCGAAGGCCGCATCGTCCTGCCGCTCTTCGTCGATGCGCACACCCATCTCGACAAGGCGCATATCTGGCCGCGCGCGCCCAATCCGACCGGCGATTTCGACGGCGCGCTCAGGGCCGTCGCCGAGGATCGCGCCGGCGCTGGACTGCGAGCGACGTCGCCCGCCGGATGGAGTTCTGCCTTCGCACGGCTTACGCGCACGGCACCGCGGCGATCCGGACGCATATCGACAGCATCGGCCCGCAGACGCGGATCAGCTGGCCGGTCGTGGCCGAAGCGCGCGAGCGCTGGCGCGGGCGGATCGATTTGCAGGCGGCGCCGCTGTTCAGCATCGAATTCGCGCTCGACGAGCGCCCATATGGCCGAGATCGAGGCGATGCTCGACGCCTACGGCTCGGGCATCCTCGGCGCCGTGACCACAATGGTTCCCCGGCTGCGGGAAGGCCTCGACGTTCTGTTCGCGCTCGCCGAGCGCAAGGGCTGGGATCTCGATTTTCACGTCGACGAGATCGCCGATCCCGCCGCGCGATCGCTTCGCGTCATCGCGGAGACCGCGATCGGGCGCCGCTTTCCCGGGCGCATCCTGGTCGGCCATTGCTGCTCGCTTTCGCTCCAGGACGAGGACGAGCAGCTGCGGACGATCGAGGCCGTCGCGAAAGCGGGCGTCAGCGTCGTGTCGCTGCCGATGTGCAACATGTTCCTGCAGGACCGGCGGCTGGGCGCACGCCGCGCTGGCGCGGCGTCACCGCCTTTCATGAGCTCAAGGACGCGGGCGTCAACGTGATGATCGCGAGCGACAACGTGCGCGATCCGTTCTATCGCCTATGGCGATCTCGACATGCTCGAAGTCTGGCGCGAGGGCGTGCGCATTCTCCATCTCGACTATCCGTTCGCCGACTGGGCGCCCGTGGTCCGCGAAGCGCCGGCCGCGGCGATGGGGCTGGACGTCGAGCCGATCCGGCCGGGCGCAAGGGCCGACCTGATCCTGACCCGCGCCCGCGATTTCACCGAGCTTTTCGCCCGGCCGCACGCGACCGCATCGTGCTGCGCGACGGCGCGCCGCTGGCGCCTCCGCCGGATTACGCCGAGATCGACGTTTTGGAGGGTCTCTCTTGAGCCGTCTATGACATCGCCGCCTTCAGCAGCCTGATCGGGCCGATCAAGAGCGAGGACAACCCGGTCCTCGTCAAGCAGAAGAGCCGCGACTTCTACTGGTATTCGCCGATCCTCAAGCGCGAGCTCGAGGCGGTCACCGCCGACATCGTCGTCTCGCCGGCGAGCGAAGCGGAGGTCGCGACGGTGCTCGAGGCCGCGCACCGGCTGAAGATTCCGGTGACGCCGCGCGGCGCCGGGACCGGCAATTACGGTCAGGCGATGCCGCTGACCGGCGGCGTGCTGGTCAACCTGATCGAGATGAACAAAGTGCTGACATCGGGACCCGGACGCGTCGTCTGCGAGCCCGGCGCGCTGATCGGCGAGGTCGACAAGGCGACCGCCGCCTCCGGACAGGAACTGCGCATGTTTCCCTCCACCCGCGCGACCGCCACGATCGCCGGCTTCGTCGCCGGAGGTTCGGGCGGCGTCGGCTCGATCACCTGGGGAGGCTTGCGCGACTTCGGCAACGTGCTGCGACTGCGCGTGATGACGATGGAGGCGAGCCCGCGCACGCTCGAACTGACCGGCGAGGACCTGCACAAGGCGGTGCACGCCTATGGCACCAACGGCATCATCACCGAGGTCGAGATGCCGCTCACCCCGCGATACGACTGGGTCGAGGCGATCGTCGGCTTCGACAGTTTCGACGCGGCGACGGCTTACGCGCTGGCGCTCGGCGAGCAGGACGGCATTCTGAAGAAGCTCGTCACCGTCGTCGCCGCGCCCGCGCCGCATGACTATTTCCTGCGCCATCGCGCCCTGATTCCGGCGGGAAAGAGCGTCGTCCTGACGATGATCGCGCCGCATGCGCTCGACGCGTTCGAGGCCTTCACCCGGCCTGCACAGAGGCGCGAGATCCTGTTCAATTCGAGCCAGCGCCGCGCCCGAGACGCTGGCGGGCCTGCCGCCGATCTACGAACTCGCCTGGAACCACACGACCTTGCGCGGCGCTGCGCGTCGATCCGACCATCACCTATCTGCAGGCGCGCTATCCGGAGAACGACGCGCTCGCGTCGATCAAGCGCATCCATGACCACTATGGCGCGCGAGGTCATCGGCCATCTCGAACTCATCCGCTTCAACGGACGGATCGGCTTTCGCCGGACTGCCGCATGGTGCGCTTCTCGACCGAGGAGCGGCTCAACGCGATCATGGCCGAGCATGAGGCGATGGGCGCGATGATCTTCAACCCGCACCGCTATACGCTGGAGGAGGGGGGCATGAAGCAGACCGACGCGACGCAGCTCGCCTTCAAGCGCGAGACCGACCCGGAGGGCCTTCTCAATCCGGGCAAGATGATCGCCTGGGAGGACCCGAACTTCGATTTCTCGGCGGGCAAGAACTTCCTCTTTCCCGGTCTCGAAGCGCGCGCGCTCGCCGCGCAGATGTGAGCGGCGCCCTTGCGCATGCTGGTCCTCTTCGCCCATCCGGTCGAGACGAGCTTCGCCGCCGCCGCGCATGCCAAGCTTGTGTCGACGCTCCGCGCGCGCGGCCACGAGGTCGACGATTGCGACCTGCATGCGGAAGGCTTCGATCCGGTGATGAGCCGTGAGGACCGGATCGAATACCACGACGTCGCCGTCAACCGCCGCCGCGTCGCGCCCTATGTCGACCGGTTGCTTGCGGCCGAAGCGCTGGTCTTTTCCTTTCCGGTCTGGAACATGGGTTTCCCGGCGATCCTCAAGGGCTTCGTCGACAAGGTGTTTTTGCCGGGCGTCAGCTTCAGCCTGAAGGACAACGGCGACTACGTCCCGACCCTCCACAACATCAAGCGGCTCGGCGTCGTCTGCACCTATGGCGGCAGCCGGCTTGTGGACCGTTCTGATGGGCGATCCGCCGCGGCGGTTTCTCACCCGCTCGATGCGGGTGATCTGCGCGCCCGGCGCGCGCTGCGACTATGTCGCCCATTACGACATGAACCACACCCGGCCCGAACGCCGGGCGCGGTTTCTCGAAGAGATCGAAGCGAGGTTCTCGACCTGGTGAGGGTCCGCCCGCTCGCGCAAGTCTTTGTGACCCCGCGTATCGAAACCCGCAAGCCCGGTCAGCCTCGCGCCAGCTTCGGCGTTTGACATCGCACGGAGCTGGACTTGCCCGAGTTGCCGGGCGCCTTCGGGGGCGGCCGGCGACTGAGGCTCCTTGACGGGGTCCGGCCGAGGCCGGCGGAGGAGGGATCGGATGCGGTTCGACCGATGGGCGCTTTTTGTCGCGGCCATCCTGGCCGCTGCAGGAGCGGCCGGCGCGCCGGGCTCGTGGAGGGCAGGGCCTCCGCCTATCGTCATGGGCCAGCGCAAGCGCGAGCCCCGGCGGACCAGGAGGACGCGGGGTCGCAATATGGGATTGCCCGCATGTACGAGCGCGGGCTGGACGTCCCGCGGGATTACGGGGAGGCCAGGCGACGGTTCCTGAAGGCCGCGGCGAGCGGCGATTTGTTGGCGGAGTTCAGCCTCGGCGTTCTCTCGGCACGCGGGCTGGGCGCGCCGAAAGACTATGTCGAGGCGGAAAGATGGTTCCGCAAGGCCGCTGAGGGCGGCCTCGCCGCCGCTGAGTTCAATCTCGGCGTCTTGTACGCCCATGGCCTTGGCGTGCCGCAGGACTACGTTCTCGCGCATCTGTGGTTCGGTCTGGCCGCCGCACAGGGGGAAGAGGGCGCGAAAGCGGCGCTCGACGAGGCCGCCGCCATCATGGCGCCGTCCGAAATCGCCGAGGCCGAAAGGCTCGCAAACGACTGGAAGCCGTCGACCTGGGCGCTGCGCCTTTAGGGTCAAAGCCCAACCGGTCTGCTTTCGCCCGGTGATCGAGCGCCGGCTTTGGCGACGGGGCCTGCGAAGGCGGCTTCCCCAGGCCGGAGCAAACTCATCGACACCGAGAAGACCGGCCCTTCGAGCTTCGTCGACATCGCGAGGCCGCTTCGCCTGAACACTATCATCATCGGCACATTGTCGGAGAGAACCTCCGCAAAGAATTCCGTGAGACCCGCTTCCCGACTGATCGCCGCGAGGCGCCGCATGAGCGCTGTGCCCAGGCCCTTCTTCTGATAGGCGTCGATCACCGAGAAAGCCACTTCGGCCCGTCCCGGCTCGACAACGATATAGCGGCAGCCTCCGATGATGACGGGCCTGCCGTCCTCGATCGTCTCCGCCACCAGAACGACATGATTGATGAAATCGATGTCGAGGAAGAAATGCTGTTCCTCCTCGGAAAAATTGCGCTTCGCGACCAAGAAGCGGTGATAGAGGGTCTCCTTGCTGGCCCGCTCGACAGCGGCAAGCAGGGCTTCCCGATCCTCCGGCCGTTGGGCGCGGATCTCCACCTCGCGCCCGTCGTTGAGTGTTTCCGCGACGTGGTAGCTGATCGGATCGAACATGATCGGCTCCTTGCTTCATCAACAACTATAACAGGAGCATTTAGGTTTTGCCGCCTACCGGGCAGCGGCAGAAATTAGATGAATAACTCCAAAGGCTTCGAAGCGAGTCCGAACTCGAAAGGCGCCTAAGGGAGAAGCTGATCAAGCGAGGCCTCGTCCATCCGGTTGAGCCCGGCGTTCTTTCCAAGGAGCCTTGGTCACCGCGGTAAATGTACAGGGGCGACGCGCATGACGACGCCCCCGGGACCGCGTCGAAGAGGCGCCTTGCCGCGCGAGTGCAGGTCATGGGATGAGCCGCACGCAGCACGCCGCAAGCGACTTCCGCCAGTCGGGCAGTTCAAGGCCGTATGCGCGTCTCAGCTTTTCATTGTCGAGGCGCGAATTGGCCGGACGCTGCGCAGGCGTTGGGTAGTCGGTCGTCGTGATGGGCTTCACCCGCGTCAGCGGCGCCCGCGCGCCGCCGCCTCGGCAAAGATCGCCTCGGCGAAATCGGCCCACGTCGCCTCGCCAGAGCCGGTCATGTGGAACACGCCACGCAGCGCCGGCGACGCATCCTCGCGCACCCTCGCGGCGACGGCGAGCAGCGCTGCGGCGAGGTCGAGGGCGGAGGTCGGATTGCCGCGCTGGTCTGCGACGACCGAGACTTCGTCGCGCATCTCGTTGAGTGAAAGCATCGTGCGGACGAAATTTGTCCCGTACGGGCTGAAGAGCCACGCGGTGCGCACGATAACGCTGTTGGCGCAGCGCTCGGCGACCAGCCTTTCGCCAAGCAGTTTGGAGCGCCCGTAGGCGCTTCTCGGTCCTGGCTGATCGTCCTCACGGTACGGGCGATTGAGGGCGCCGTCGAACACGTAATCGGTAGAGAGCTGCAACAGAGGCGCGCCGATCCGGTCGGCGGCTTCCGCCACGTGGCCGGCCCCTTCGCCGTTGATGGCGACGGCCAGGCTCTCTTCCGCCTCGGCCCGGTCGACGGCGGTGTAGGCGGCGGCGTTGATCACCACGTCCGGCCTCGCAGCCTTGAGCCCAGTGAGGACAGCCCCGCGATCCTCGAGCAAGAATACTCGGCGCCCAAGCAGGACAATCTCGAACTCGCGCCCCGCCTGCTCAATCAGCGAGGTCGCCACCTGACCCATCGACCCAGTGACGGCGATCCGCATCACCTGAACAACTCCCGGGCTCCTTCAGCCGCCAGTGGCGGCTTCGTTTTGCATATGTCCACGCACCCCAGGCGTATCGCACGACGAGGGCCGTATCGGCCACGGGCGGTCAATTCTTTTTCGTTCCGCCGCAGCACTCGCGGTTTCACGTCTCGGCGACGAGGAGCGGCTGCAGAGGGGGCGTCGCGGACCGCGCCTATAGATGTCGCAGGGCAAGACCCGCTTGCCCTCCCAATTGCGACACTCTTAGTCCCGACCTCGAAACCGGTCAAGCTGATTGGGGTTTTATCCAATGATTTCAAGCGGATTCACCCTACATTTGAGAGACTGCCTCAGCCACCCCGGAAAGTATAGAAATTCTTGACGATCAGGCTCTCGCGCAGGGCCGCGCGCCCGGTTTTTTTTGCTCGCTCTCTCGCCCTGTTGTGGGGCCCAGCAGGGAGATAACTTTCCCTGTTCCATCTTCACCTCCCGCATGAGCAATCTCGTGCAAGTCTTTGAATCACCTGTAGATTACGCGATCGCTTGGGAGCCGGGCTCGAACGATTCTCCCTGTTACCAGGGAGTAACCCGGAAGAATCGTCCGGTTCCGCGGGTACGGTGCGGGCCGTCCGCCGGGCAAGGGACCGGCAAGATTTGTTATCCCCGGCTCCTCGCGTCCGCGAAGCTGGCGCGCCGCCTGAGGGCGCCTATATGGAAGCGCCGGCGACTTCCCGGGCTGCGCGTTCATCGAGCCTCATGGACCCTCATCGCACCGACCGATTGCGGCCTCTATTGCGCCGCCGGAGACTTCCATATTGATCCCTGGCGTCCGGTCGCGCGCGCGGTGATCACCCATGGACATTCCGACCACGCCCGGTTCGGATCGGACGTCTATGTCTGCCATCGCGACACGGCGCCGATCCTGCGCAAGCGCCTCGGCGACGTCGCCATCGA
>CAVZJZ010000048.1:0-115640 GCA_963775665.1 uncultured Alphaproteobacteria bacterium
TCGCGATGCGACCGCTGGGTCGGCTGATCGAAATCCAGTTCGTCTCGACAGCAGGTCGCGAGCTGGAGCAGGACTCGCTGGAGCGGAGCGCCGCAACGGAGAGGCGTTATTTTTTGCTCATGTAACGCATGAATATTCTTTCGTAACCCATTGTAAATTCAGGGATTTCATCCCTCGATGGCGGGCCAAAATGCAGCCATTCCGCCCGATTCCGGACGGCTTCGGGCGGCGGAGTTCAGAAATTCTATACTTTCGCGCCCTCGAGCGGGCCGCCAAAGCAGGTCTCAGGCTTCGGTTTTCCCGATTGTCTTCTCCCTGTTATGTGGCCTAACAGGGAGATGGCCTCCCTGTTATTTCGCTCAACCGTTACATGAGCAATTCATCGCAAACGACTGATATTCGTCGCTTTCATCCTCAAACCCAAGCCCGGGGGGAGCCTCGCGATCCCTGTTAGCAGGGGATAACAGGGAGAATTCCGGTTCCGCCGAAGATTGAGGCGCCGCCCGGCGCGAGGCCATGAGTATAGATTTCCTATCCCGTCGGCGGCGTCCGCAAGGATGACGACGGCGCATCCGGCGGTCTAACCGGCGGCCGCGAGACTCTGCCGACGCAGCCGATCGTACTCGGCCTTGTCGACCGCCGGCGCGCCCGGCTCGCCCAGATCGTTGAGGTGAACGCGATAGGTCTCGCGCGCGCTCCATGCGGCAATCGCCGAAATGATCGTGACGCCGAACGCGAGGGCCCCGATCGTCATCGGAACGTTGGTTGATCCGGGAGGCGCGACGGTCGCGAAAAGCGCAGGCAGCAGAGCGGTCAGCATGGTGCCGATGTTCTGCGCGATCGCCATCCCGGAGACCCGCGCGCGCGTCGGGAAGAGCTCGGGATAGAAGCTCGGATAGACTGCGTTGTACCCTTGATAGACGATGCCCCACATCAGGATCGAGAACACGAAGGCGAGCGGCACGCTCTTGATGCTGATCGCGTAGAGATAGGCGAAGGCCAGGAGCCCCGCCAAGAGCGAGCCGACGATCATCGGCGGCCGGCGGCCAATTCGATCCGAAAGGTCGCCGACGAACGGAATCACCATCACTGCTACGATGTTGCCGACGACCGGGATCCACAAATAGACGCTCTTGTCGAAGCCGACGCCATATCCTGGCTGGACCGCGTAGGCCGCGCCGAAGATCGTCGCCACCACCGGGATGACGTTCATGAGGGCCATGCAGATGACCCGCAGCATGTCGGACCCATGGTTGGTCAACGCATCGATCACTGGCGTCTTCGGCACGTCCCCGTGCCCCCTCTCTTCCGCGAAGGCCGGGGTTTCTTCGACCTCGCGCCGAATGACGTAACCGGCGACAAGGACGAGAACGCTGAGCAGGAACGGCACTCGCCATCCCCATGAGGCGAACGCCTCGTTCGAGAGGACGTAGGTCAAGGGCAGAAACACCGCCGCGGCCAGGATCTGCCCCGCCTGCACGCCCTGCAGAGTAAAACTGGCGAAATAGCCGCGTCGTCCGAAGGGAGCATGCTCGAGGATCATGGAGCTCGCGCCCGATATCTCGCCGGCCACAGCAAAACCCTGAATGAGGCGCAGGACCACCAGCAGGACCGGCGCCCAGATCCCCGCCTGCTGGTAGGTCGGCAGCAGCCCGACCGCGGTTGTCGAAAGACCCATCAAAACGAGGCACATCAGCAGCACGTTCTTGCGCCCGTGCGTGTCGCCCCAATGGCCGAGCACCACCGCACCGATCGGCCGGGCGACATAGCCCACGCCGTAAGTCGCCAAAGACGCGACGATGGCGATCGTAGGATTGCCGGACGCAAAGAAAATCTGGGGAAAGACCAGGGAGGCCGCGGTCGCGTAAATGAAGAAGTCGTAGTATTCGAGCGCCGAGCCGATCCAGCCGCTCGCGGCGGCCGTCTTGCTCTGATGCCGACCTTGAGGTTCGTGCACGGTTGCCGCGGTCATTGGTTCCTCCCTGCTTAGGTCGTTGTTGGTCTCAGTAGTCGACCTTGGCTATCGCTCTCAGCTCCGATGGCGTCGTCGCCGGGAAGCCGAAGAACTCGAGATAGGCGGGTATCTGCTCGAACAGCATGTCGATGCCGATCTGGGTTGCGCATCCGCGCGCCTGAGCGGCGGCCAGAAACGCGGTCGTCTCGTGCTTCATCACGACCTCGCCGACATAGGTCGTGGGCGACAACCGCGACACGTCGACGGGCATGGGATCGCCGGCGTACATACCCAGCGGCGTCGCGTTGACGACCACGTCGAATCCGCTCGGGTCGTTCGACCCGAGCGAGACCCTGAGGGTCGGATAGCTCCCGCTGAGCCGGGTCGCCAGAGCCTGCATGGACGAGGCGCTGACGTCATAGAGCGCAATCTCTGAGGCGCCGGCGGCCGCAGCCGAGGCTGCGATCGCTGAACCCACTCCGCCCGCGCCGACGATCAGCAGCCTCTTGCCACACAACGAACCGCCGTTGCGCGCGACGCCGCGGACGAACCCTTCGCCGTCGAACATGTCGCCGATCAATCGGCCGTCGCCGTCCCGGCGCACCGCGTTGCATGAGCCCGCGACCTTCACCGCGGTCGAGACCTCGTCGACGAGGTCGATAACGGAGATCTTGTGCGGCATCGTGATCAGCGCGCCGTGGAAATTGGTGAACCGGCTGATCTCCGGAAAGGCGCGGCCGAAGTCCTCGCTCTTGACGCCTAGCGGAACGACAGCAGCGTTGATTCCGCGCCCGTCAAACCAGGGATTGTAAATCATCGACGACTTGAACGTCGTTGTGGGATAGCCGATGTGCGCGATGATTTTCGTGTCGCCGTTCAACATTGCGGTGAGTCCCACAGGTGGTGAGCGCGAAGTGGACGTTCTCCCAGGACGATCCTGCGTAACGCGCGATCGCCGGCGCGGTCGGGCCGTCAGACTTTGGATGGTCACGCGTGGCCGCGATTCCGTCAATGCTATTCTCTCCCGGCAATTCTCTCCCGTCGAGTGCGCCAACGCAGTTCGATTCCCCGGAAGGGCCGTGGAGCCGGACGCCTTCAGGGTCGGAGAGGGCATTTGAGAAGTCGAAACGTCCTCCGGACCGCCTGGGTCCGGTCCGCCCGGGGTGGATGGTGCAGGCTTCCGCGTGTGGGTCCCGACTCTGGCCAGAAACTTGAGATTCTCGCGGTTCTCCTCTAGGACGGCAATGCAATCGGGGCGTCGAAGGAGCGAAATCAATGCCTTTTGGCGTTTGGTCACTCGGGCGGGCCGCCGCATTCGGTCTGACGGCGTCGCTCGCGCTCTGCTGGACGTCCGCTTTCGCCACGCCCTGGCTCGTGGCCGACGCCGACACCGGTCAGGTGCTGATCGAGAATGAAGCGACGGCGGTCTGGTATCCGGCTTCGCTGACCAAGCTGATGACCGTCTATGTCGCGCTCGACGCGGTGCGCGCCGGCAAGCTGACAATGGACACGCCGCTCGTCGTGTCGATCCGCGCGTCGCGCGCACCACCGTCAAAAATGGGCTTCCGCCCGGGCACAGAGGTGACGCTCGACAACGCCCTCAAGATGCTGATGGTCAAGTCGCCGAATGACTTGGCGGTCACTGTCGCCGAAGGGATCTCGGGTTCGGTCGAAGTCCTTCGCGGACGCGATGAACGCGGCCGGGCAGCGCCTGGGGCTGCACGAATCGCATTTCGTCAATCCCAATGGCCTGCACAATCCCGATCATGTATCGTCGGCGCGGGACATGGCGATCATTGCTCGAGCGCTCCTGCGCGAATTCCCAGATCACGCCGATCTCTACGGCATCGGCGCCCTGAAGTTCGGCAATCAGATCATTACCAATCACAACGGTCTCATCGGCCGCTATCCCGGCGCCGACGGCATGAAGACGGGCTTCACCTGTCCGGCCGGCTTCAACGTTGTCGCGAGCGCCAGCCACTACGGACGCCATCTGCTCGTCGTGGTGCTCGGGTCGCCGTCGGCGAGATTCCGCACCCAGGAGGCGGCGGACCTCTTCGATCGCGGCTTCGCGATGGGCGGAGGGAGCGGGTCGCTCGACGCGCTTCCGCCCTCGGGTTCGGGCGTGGCGCCCAATATGCGCGCCGACGTCTGCCTGCACCGCAGCGCCGCCCTCATTGCGGCGGCCGAAGAAGAAAGCATGGCGGCGGAGCCCGCGCATGTGGCGCAGGCCGGCCGTGGCGCTCTCGTTGTGACCGCTTCAGCTTCCGGCGGTGAGCCGACGCACACCGAAATCACCGACGAACGGCCCCGGTTCGATCCGGTGCCGGTGTTCGTCGGTCCGGCTCCTGGCTGGAAGGGCCCGGTCCTGGCCGCGCGCCCAAGCGGTGCGACCGACGCCGCTCTTCCAGCCGAAGCCAAGGCTTACGTTGGCGAGAAAACGGATGCGGAGGACGGCGCGTCTGCGAGCGGCGAAGCGACGACGGCGCCAGCGGTGCTGAAGCGGGCGGTGCGCACACCTCATCTCGCGCACGGGCCCAAGGCCGCGCCAAAGCCGGTCCAAAATGCGATGCGCGAGGCCAAACCGCCAGGAAAGGCGGCCGGAGCGAAGGCGGCCGCGGCCCCAGGCGGCAAGGAATTGAAGGTGGAGAAAGCCAAGGTTCTGAAGACTGATGTGAAACCGGCGGCGGCCGACTGATCCGCCCCGGGGCCGTCACAAACTATTTGCGTGATGCCTTGTTTCGGCCGGTTTGTGGTCAAGCGCGCGCCGCAAGCCCCAGCGATAGTCAATTCTGTGCCGCGTGGGATCGGTTCGCGGTTGCTCGGTTTTCTTGCCCCCCAGCCCCCGAGCGCCATGACGGGCCGAAGACATCTCACGAAGGCTAGCGGATCGGCGGGCCCCCTCCCAGCCGGTCCGCTCTTTTTTTGTCCTTAGGAGTCATCCGGGAATAACCGCGCTGTCTGATCGTGCGGTTGGCCAGATCGTGTAGTTCCATTCTCCGTGGAATGCATCGCGCTCAATGTTGAGCGCGGCCATCTCCCGATCGGACACTGCGATCCCCTTCGGATAGGCGTGGCTATCCAGTTCGCAACGGACCGTCAGTCCGGTGTCGGTTGTCGTGGCGCTGATCAGATCGACAATGACCCGGTAGCTGACCAGCGGCGTTGCCTTCCAGTTCATGGTGATGAACGAGAATAGACGGTGCTCTATCTTGTTCCATTTGCTGGTTCCCGGCGGCAGGTGATGCACGACGATGGCGATACCCAATTCGCAGGCCAAGCGCTGCAGTTCCTGCTTCCACAGACGCAGCCGCGAGCCATTGCTGCCGCCTCCGTCAGCCGTGATCGTCAGCTGTGTCGCATGCGGATAGCAAACCCGGCCGACCTCACCCCACCAGCGACGGATCGTCTGCACGGCAAAGGCCGCGGTGTCATGGTTCATGCCGACACTGACCCAACCGGCGTTGGCGGCGAGATCGTAGATGCCATAAGGGACCGCCCGGCCGAGTTCCTTAATCAGGAAGTCATGCACGCGCACTTCCTCCGGCTCACCCTGCGGGCGCCAGTCGCGACCCGCGTTCTTGAAGTCGCCCACAAGTTCCTTCTTCTTGGTGTCGACCGAGATCACCGGCTCGCCCGCCGCCAGCGCCGTCTTCACGCAGTCGTTGATGTGGACGAACTGGGCGTTTCGATCCGGATGGCTGTCGCCTTCTCGGGTCTTGCGGTTGGCCTGCAGGCTGAACTTCTGCTGATGCAACAACTCGCCGACCACGGTACGGCCGATCCGATGGCCCTGCGCCACCAGGGATGCGGTCAGCCGCGACAGGCTCTTGCAGGTCCAGCGCAGCGGCGACATCGGATCGCCACGCGCGTCCGGCTCGACCAGCGCCAGCAGATCAGCCAGCAGCGTCGCATCGGTGGCCAGCAGCTTCTTGCGCCCGATCCGAATCGAGCCGCTCTGGCGCCGCCAATTCCTTCAGGCCCCGGCCGATCGTGCTGGGGGCGATGCCGGTCGCCGCCGCGACCGCCGCGATGCCGCCATAGCCAGCGGCGCGGGCTTCGCTCGCCGCCAACAGGCGGCGCTCGCGCTCACTCAGGTGCGGGGACAAAGCGGCGAAGCGTTCGCGAATCGGGCTGGCGTCGATCATCCACACCGGATAGCCAAATCGCCGCGCCGAGGGAATCCGACACTCAAGCGGGTGGCCCGACCACCGATTCAGTTATCTCCGGACGGCCCCTAAAGTCCAGTTCCACCCATTTCTCCCGCCCGTGACGTCGCCTCGCGGCGTGGCTCGTCACGCCCGCGTCATGCGAATCATCTAGCGCGCCTCGGTCAAAGCCAGACCGACGGGGCGCACATGCGGCATTCGCTCCATTGCGTCGACTTCGGCGACCGCTCGGGCCTGCCCCGTCCGTTCAGGGGTGGCGGCCCGGCTACGCTGTGCTTGCGGTCGCGGGCCGCCGCTCTCGGGATGCAGCTCCCGTCCCTGCTCTCCCGACTCTCCCCGTCAACCTTAAGAGCATGTGATATCCGGCGTATGCCGCCGCACGCCATGGACGCGTCCGGAACAGGTCCGGGACACGGTTTTAACCTTGTTTTACGGGCGCTGATCGAGATTTTTCAATGAGTTACACGTGGTTTTATGGTCTTATGGGTCTTATGCAACTCCCAAGGCGATCCCAATAACCACTGGCGCCAACTCCACGGTCTCATCGTGAGAGGAGGGGACGGAATTGGCCGCCGCCGTTCGCCGACGCAAGCGGGCGCTACGCTTGCAATTTGCTGCAAAAGCTTGCCGAAAGCTTCATTCGCCGGTCTTTGAGACCTCAGAAAGCTGCAAAAAATTGCAAAATATTGCAATTCCTGACCGAGAAACACGACTTATCAACGCTTTATAGGCTGATGCGGCGAAAAAAAGCAACCGCCAAGCAGGGACCTCGTCCTGAAGAGGGCGCCGACGGCTTGGAAGTTACGGTTTGACGCAAGAGACAAGAAAACATTCGGCGGGTTCCTACCTCTTGTCCCGGGGGGAGCGTCGAACGTGACGCCGTAGGATACGGTCATACATTGACCTTACCACAGATTTCAGATTTACGGAAGACATTGTCCAATAGTTTCGGGATGAACGGCGACGTCTTGGGCGGCGGGTGAAGGGGGCCGGTCGGCCATGCCTCGGCTCGACGTTGACGTGAGCCGAACGCCCGCTTGAGATCGCCCGCGCCGGCGGCTAAGGGCTGAGCGGGGTCCAGCGATTGAGAGAGCGACGTTGAGCGTTCACGAGCCGAATGTCGACGAGGCGCTCGCTGTCGCCCATGGGCTGAAGCCCGATGAATATACGCGCTTCGTCGCCCTGATCGGCCGGACGCCGAGCTTCACCGAACTCGGGATCGTTTCGGCGATGTGGAACGAGCATTGCTCGTATAAATCCTCCCGCCTGCACCTGCGCGGCCTGCCGACCAAGGCCCCCTGGGTCATCCAGGGGCCGGGCGAGAACGCCGGCGTCATCGACATCGGCGAGGGCGACGCCTGCGTCTTCAAGATGGAGAGCCACAACCATCCCTCGTTCATCGAGCCCTATCAGGGCGCGGCGACCGGGGTCGGCGGCATCCTGCGCGACGTCTTCACCATGGGCGCGCGGCCCGTCGCCTGCCTCAACTTCCTGCGCTTCGGCTCGCCCGACCATCCGAAGACCCGTCATCTGGTCGCCGGCGTCGTGGCGGGCATCGGCGGCTACGGCAATGCGTTCGGCGTGCCGACGGTCGGCGGTTCGGTCGGCTTCCACCGGCGCTACGACGGCAACATCCTGGTCAATGCGATGGCGGTCGGCGTCGCGAGGGCCGACGCCATTTTCACCGCCAAGGCGACAGGCGTCGGCAATCCGATCGTCTATCTCGGCTCCAAGACCGGGCGGGACGGCATCCATGGCGCGACCATGGCCTCGGCCGCCTTCGAGGCCGATGCGGAGGAGAAGCGACCCACGGTCCAGGTCGGCGATCCGTTCGCCGAGAAGCTGCTTCTCGAAGCCTGCCTCGAGCTGATGGCGTCGGGCGCGGTCGTCGCCATCCAGGACATGGGCGCGGCGGGCCTGACTTCCTCGGCGGTCGAGATGGGGGCCAAGGGCGATCTCGGCGTGGAGCTCGATCTCGACGCGGTCCCCTGTCGGGAGACCGGCATGACCGCTTATGAGATGCTGCTCTCGGAGAGCCAGGAGCGCATGCTCATGGTGCTGAAGCCCGAGAAAGAGGCGGAAGCTGAAGCTATCTTCCGCAAATGGGGGCTCGACTTCGCCGTCATCGGCAAGACGACCGGCACGAAACGGTTCATCGTCAGGCATCGGGGCGAGGTCAAGGCCGACCTGCCGATCAAGGAGCTCGGCGACGAGGCGCCGCTCTACGACCGCCCCTGGACCGCGACAACGCCGTCGCCGATCGTCGATCCGGCCTCGATCGTTCCGCCGGCGCCGACCGACGTGGCGCTGCTTAAGCTTCTTCATTCGCCAGACCTCTGCTCGAAGCGCTGGGTCTCCGAGCAATACGACTGGCTCATCCTCGGCAACACCATCCAGGGTCCCGGGGGAGACGCCGCGGTGGTGCGGCTCGGCGACGGACCCAAGGGCCTTGCGCTGACGACCGACTGCGTCGAGCGCTATTGCGACGCCGATCCCTTCGAGGGCGGCAAGCAGGCGGTGGCCGAGGCCTGGCGAAATCTGATCGCGGTCGGCGCGCGCCCGCTCGCGCTGACCGACAATCTCAATTTCGGCAATCCGGAGAAACCGCACGCGATGGGGCAGCTCGTCGGCTGCATCCAGGGCATCGGAGAGGCCGCGCGCGCCCTCGATTTCCCGATCGTCTCCGGCAACGTGTCGCTCTATAACGAGACGATGGGAACGGGCATTCCGCCGACGCCCGCGATCGGCGGTGTCGGCCTCGTCGCGGACGTGACGAGAACGGCGACGGTCGCCTTCAAGGCGGGGGGCGAGGACGTGCTGCTCGTCGGCGGCGCGCCGGGCTGGCTTGGCCGGTCCGCGTGGCTCGCAACGATCGCGGGACGCGAGGATGGGGCGCCGCCGCCGGTCGATCTGAAGGCCGAGCGCCGCAACGGCGAATTCGTCGCCGCGCTCATCGCCGCAGGCCAGGTCAGCGCCGTGCATGACGTCTCGGACGGCGGACTCGCCGTCGCGCTCGCCGAGATGGCGATAGCGGGCGGGGTCGGCGCAACGATCGAGGCGGAAGGCCCCGAGCATGCGTTCTTCTTCGGCGAGGATCAGGGACGCTATGTGCTGACCGCAGAGCCCGCCGGGACGGAAGCGATCGCGGTGGAGGCGCGGCGTCTTGAGGTTCCCCTCGCGCGCATTGGAGCGACCGGCGGCGAGACGCTCAAGTTAGGAGGGGCGGCGCCGGTCGCGCTTGCGGCGCTTCGCGAAGCGCACGAGACTTGGTTTCCAGACACAATGAGCCACGCTCAGGGGAAGAGCCCATGATTCCGTTCGTCATCGTCAAGACCAAGGCAGGCTTCGCCTATGTGCGGCCCGAGCACGTCGTCGCCATCAACGCGGCCGATGCGGCGGATTGCACGATCCTCATGACCGACGGCGTGACCATCGCCGCTTCTGAGCCTGCCGAGGACGTCGTCGCCCGGCTCGAGTCCGAATCGCGCGAAGAGGACGATGCGGTCCTCAATCAGGAGCACCACAATCATGGCCATGGCCCTCGCCGAGATTGAAACGATGATCCGCGAAGCCTTCCCCGACGCGCGCGTCGAGGTGAAGGACCTGGCCGGCGACGGGAACCACTATGCCGCGACCGTCGTCTCGGCCTCCTTCAAGGGCGTGAGCAAGGTCAAGCAGCACCAGATGGTTTATGCCGCGCTCAAGGGCAAGATGGGCGGAGACTTGCACGCGCTGGCGTTGACGACGTCGGAGAGCTAGCGCTTCCCGGCCAAGGCCGCTTCAATGACTTTCGAGGAGGGGATGCCGGCAAGGGAATCGAAGCGGCCGGTCTCGGCAATGTCGCTTGCGGCGCGCATCAGCGCTCCCCAGGCGGCGCGAGCCAGAGCGGCGCCGGTGCTGATGCGCTTGACCCCGAGGTCTTCGAGCTGCCGGCGGGTGAAGTCCGGCGCGCCGACGACGACATTGACCGGCAGCTTGCCCGCGAGGCGCACGACTTCAGCCACCGCGTCGGGCGTCTTCAAACCCGGCGCGAACAGCACGTCCGCGCCGGCTTCCGCGTAAGCCGCAAGACGTCTCAGCGCCTCCGCGAGGCCTCCCCCGCCTTCCAGCCAGACCGCCTCGCTTCTCGCGGTCAAGAGAACGGTTTCGCCGCTCGCGTCGATCGCGGCGCGGGCCGCCCGAAGCCGCTCGACCGCCTCGTTCAGGCTGAAGAGCGGGGCCGCGCGGTCGCCGGTGAAATCCTCGATCGAAAAGCCGGCGACGCCCGCGCCGACGCAAAGCCGCGCGCTCTCGTAGACGCCTTCGGCGTCCCGCGCGAAGCCCGCTTCGAAATCCGCGTTGAGCGGGCGGTCGACCGCGGCCGCGAGCGCGGCGATGTGACCGAGCGCGTAGGCGCGCGTGACGCTGTTGTCAGGCTGTCCCGCCGCAAAGGCCATGCCGGCGCTCGAGGTCGCCAGCGCCGGAAAGCCGAGGGAAGAGAGATATTTCGCCGAACCGACGTCGAACGGGTTCGGCATGACGAAACAGCCCGGCGCGCGGTGCAGTTCGGCGAAGCGGCGGCGCTTCTCGGCGATGGTCAGGGTCATGAGGCGGCCTTCGGCATGAGTTCGGAAAGGGTGACTTTCTGGCGGCCCTCACCATCGAAATTGTCGGGCGAGAGCCAGCGCTGGTAGGCGGCCTTGCGCGCCGGCCATTCGCCGTCCAGCATCGCGAACCATGCCGTGTCGCGATTGCGGCCCTTGACGATCATGTGCTGGCGGAACACGCCTTCGAAGGTGAAGCCGAAGCGCTCAGCCGCGCGCTTCGAAGGCGCGTTGAGGTTGTTGCATTTCCACTCGTAGCGGCGATAGCCGAGCTCGTCGAAGACATAAGCGGCGAAGAGATACTGCGCTTCCGTTCCGCCGGGTGTCCGCTGCATCGCCGGGGTATAGAGGATATTGCCGACCTCGATGACGCGATTAGCCGGATCGATGCGCAGAAAGGTCTGATAGCCGACCGCGGCGCCGGTTGCATTGTCGAGGATCGCGAAGAACAGGGGGTCCGTAGACTGCGCCTTGGCGGCAATGCCGATCTTGAAGACATTAGGGTCCGTGTACGGGCCGTCGAACAGGTAGGTCCAAACCCGGTTGCGGACCTCGTCGCCGTTCGAGGCCAAATAGAGGGCCTCGGCGTGCTTGTCCGCGTCGAGCGGCGTGAGCGTGATCCACCGCCCCTTGAGCGTGACCCGCTCGGGGCGCCGGGCCGGGTGGGCGTCGACCAGGGGGCCGATGGGTCTAACGCCGTCTTCAGTCGTCATGAGTTTCCGTCCCTTCTGCCTTGCGGGTCACAGATTGACGTCGGTCTTAGCGAAATCGTCGCCTTTGAAAAGAAGCGTCGCGCCGTTTGCCTTGGCGCAGGCGTAGGAGAGGCAGTCGGCAAAGTTCAGACACGCGGGATGCCTCCCTTTTCCAAACCTTGCGAAGCACGCGACGGCTGCGACGCCGATGGCGCCAGTCAGCTCGATCTCGGCGATTTTGGCCTCTTCAAGAAACCGACTGTATTGGACCTCCGCCGCCTGCGGCGAAAAATCCAGACGGCGGCTCAGGACGATGCAGGACTCCAAACGGACGACCGGCGAGGTGATGCGCCTATCGGCCGCGTCGATCGCCTTCAGGAACGAATCCCGATCCGGCTCATTCGCGAGAACCGCAACAAACGTCGACGTGTCGATAAAGATCACTGTCCCCAAAGGTCGTCGATCTCTTCCTTCGTGACCTCACGCGGATTGGGCCCGGCCATCGCGGCCGTTTCTTCGGCGATCTGCCTAAGCCGCTCCACGAGCGGCTTCTTCTTGCGCTCACGCTCGATCTCGCTGCGAACCGCGTGAGCAATCGCCTCGGTCATGTTGGTTCCGCGCAGCCTGGCGAGCTCGCGCGCGAGCTGGCCAACCTGAGGATCACGGATGCTGATGCCCATCGCGGCCTCCGTATATACATATTCTGTTAGCCTGTATATACGAACGCAACTTTCTACTGTCAATGATTGTCCCGCGGAGCGCCCGCCGTCTGGGCGAGGCGCTGGTAGGCGACTGCCGGCTTCAGCACCATGCCCTCGTCGAACTGCGCCACCATCTCGCGCTGGATCTGCTGCCAGGGCGTCTGGCTCTTGGGGAAGCCGTAGCCGCCATGCTTGGCGAG
Organism: uncultured Alphaproteobacteria bacterium; assembly: GCA_963775665.1. Lineage (GTDB taxonomy): Bacteria > Pseudomonadota > Alphaproteobacteria > Rhizobiales > Beijerinckiaceae > Roseiarcus. The sequence continues at coordinate 12,300 of CAVZJZ010000048.1, forward strand.
CGCAGCGCGGCGCTCGGCGAGTTCGGCGTCGGAGATGAGGATGTTCGCCGACCGCTTCTTGAGGTCGATGCGGACGCGATCGCCGGTTTTCAAGCAGCGCGAGGCCGCCTCCGGCCGCCGCTTCGGGCGAGGCGTTGAGGATCGAGGGCGAACCCGACGTGCCGGACTGCCGTCCATCGCCGATGCAGGGCAGCGCGTGGACGCCCTTCTTGATGAGCGCCGCCGGCGGCTGCATGTTGACGACCTCGGCCCCGCCCGGATAGCCGATCGGCCCCGTGCCGCGCATGAAAAGAATGCTGTGCTCGTCGATCTTCAGCTTCGGGTCGTCGATGCGCCGGTGATAGTCCTCCGGCCCGTCGAACACGATTGCGCGGCCCTCGAACGCCTCCGGATCGGCGGGGTTGGAGAGGAAGCGGGTGCGAAACTCCTCGTCGATCACGCTCGTCTTCATGATCGCGTCGTCGAAGAGATTGCCCGAGAGCACGATGAAGCCGGCGTTCTCCCTGAGCGGCCTCTCGATCGGGAAGATCACGTCCGGATCGTCGGATTTCGTCCTGGCGCAGTTCTCGCCGATCGTCTTGCCGTTGACGGTCAGCGCCTTCTTGTGGATGAGGTTGCGCTTCATCAGCTCGTGGACCACGGCCGGGACGCCGCCCGCCCGGTGGAATTCCTCGCCAAGATATTTGCCGGCGGGCTGCATGTTGAGGAGAAGCGGGACCTTGTGGCCGACCCGCTCCCAGTCGTCGATCGTGAGCTTCACCCCGATGTGGCGGGCGATGGCGTTGATATGGATCGGCGCATTGGTCGAGCCGCCGATCGCGCTGTTGATGACAATCGTGTTCTCGAACGCCTCGCGCGTCAGAATGTCCGAGGGCTTCAGGTCTTCCCAGACCATATCGACGATGCGGCGCCCTGTTTCGTAGGCGATCTGGCCGCGCTCGCGATGGGGCGCGGGGATCGCCGCGCAGCCCGGCAGGCTCATGCCGAGCGCCTCGGCGAGCGAATTCATCGTCGAGGCCGTGCCCATCGTGTTGCAATGGCCGATCGAGGGCGCGGAGGAGGTGACGATCTCCATGAACTCTTCGTAGCCGATCTTGCCCTCGGCGAGGTCGGAGCGCGCGCGCCAGACGATCGTGCCGGAGCCGGTGCGCTCGCCGTGGAGCCAGCCGTTGTTCATCGGGCCGCCGGAGAGCACGATCGCCGGAATGTTGACCGTCGCCGCCGCCATGATGCAGGCGGGCGTCGTCTTGTCGCAGCCGGTCGTCAGCACGACGCCGTCGATGAAATAGCCCATCAGGATTTCGACGAGGCCGAGATAGGCGAGGTTGCGGTCGAGCGCGGCGGTCGGCCGCTTGCCGGTTTCCTGGATCGGATGGACGGGAAATTCGAACGGCACGCCGCCCGCGGCCAGAATCCCGTCGCGCACGCGCTTGGCGAGTTCGAGGTGATGGCGGTTGCAGGGCGAGAGATCGGATCCGGTCTGGGCGATGCCGATGATCGGCTTTCCGGACCTGAGTTCGCCGGGCGTGAGGCCGAAATTGAGGTAGCGCTCGATATAGAGCGCCGTCATCCCCGGATTGTCCGGATTGTCGAACCAGAGGCGGGAGCGCAGGAAACGCTTGCCGTCGCCCTTGGCGCCGCCGTCCGATTTTTTCTTGCCGGCCATCGTTCGAACCTCCCACACGTCGCCGCTGGTCGCGGCGCATCTCTAGCATGCCAGTATGCGGCGGCTTGGGCCGCGATTCAACGCCAAGTTGCTGACGCGTAGCGAGGGCGCGGCCCTGCGTCTTACATTGCGAGCGGCGACACGCCGAAGAGCCAAAGGTGGAGGCCGCCGATCAGAAGACCCCAGAGCAGGACGCCGACGACGATCGCGCCGATTGTCGCGCCCCAGTTCGGCGTGGGGTAGACGACGGCGTTCCGCCGGTCGCGGGCGTAGGCGCTGAAGAGATCGACGACCGCCCAGACGAAGAACGCGCCAAACAGCAGAACGTCCGCCGCCGAACCATTGGCCAAGAGATGCGCCGCGCCGAAGACGGCGACGCTCCAGACCATCGGATGATGGACCGCGACTGCGATATGGCTCTGCTTGAAGCCATAGGCGCTGATCAGGATCAGGCTGAACAGCATCAAGAGGATCGTGATGTGCCGCGCCCAGACCGGCGGCGTCCAAAGGAGCGGCGCGTCCCATCGCGCATGAGCGAACCCCCAGACGATCAGCACGAAGCCGACCAGCGAGAGCACGGAATAGACGCCTTTCCAGGGGCCTTCGCCGAGCCTTGCGATCGCCTTCGCCCGGCCCCCCTCGGCGACGATGCGGGTCGAGTGGAGCCCGAGAAAGATCACGAGGCCGAGCACGAGAATCGCCATTCACCGATCGCCTTTCGCCGCGGAGGCTTAGGTTGTGGGGACAAGTAGAAGCAATGGCAAGAGGAGGCTCGCGTTGCGCCGAACGTCAGGGTGAGTCAATGAGCGGCGTCGCCTGGAGCCTTTCGATGTCCTGGTCCGCCGCCCAGTATGTGAAATTCGAGGAGGAGCGCACCCGGCCTGTGCGCGAACTTGTGGCGCGCATCCCCAATCGCGCCGCCGCGCGCGCCGCCGACCTCGGCTGCGGCCCGGGCAACTCGACCGAGGTTCTGCGCGAGCGGTGGCCGGAGGCCGAGATCGTCGGCGTCGACAGTTCGCCCGACATGATCGAGGCGGCGCGGAAACGCCTGCCGGGAGTCGCTTTCGAGGTCGCCGACATCGAAGGTTGGCGTGAGAGCGGCTTCGACGTGATTCTCGCCAATGCCGTGATCCAGTGGATTCCGGGCCACGAGACGCTGCTGCCGGCGCTGATCGGGAGACTCGCGACGGGCGGCTCGCTCGCCGTGCAGACGCCGGACAATCTCGACGAACCGTCGCATCGGCTGATGCGCGAGGTCGCGGCCGAGGGGCCTTGGGCGGAGAAGCTCGCCGGCGCCGCCAAAGCGCGGGCCGACCGCAACAGCGCCGAGTGGTACTATCGGCTGTTGCGGGCGCATGCGGCGCGCGTCGACATCTGGCGCACGACCTATTTTCATCCCCTGGCCGGCGCCGGCGCCGTCGTTGAATGGGTGAAGGGAACCGGTCTGCGGCCCTTCCTCGATCCGCTCGATCCGGCCGAGCGTGCAGCCTATCTCGACCGCTACGAGGCGGCGATCGCCGGAGCCTATCCGGGCGAGGCGGACGGAACCGTGCTGCTGCCGTTCCCGAGGCTTTTCCTCGTCGCGACGCGATAATCGAGCCGGCGCCCAATGCCGGCGCGCTTCCAACGCGCCGGCGCTTCATGCTATGGCGGGCGCCTAAAGCGCCCGTAGCTCAACTGGATAGAGTATCGGTCTTCGAAACCGAGGGTTGGGAGTTCAAGCCTCTCCGGGCGCGCCAGCGATATCAATAGCTTCGTCGACGAGTTCGGGACTTCCGTCGCGAACGTTTTCCGCCGGGGCATCTTCGAGGGTCACAGAAGTGAGCGCTTAGGCCGCATGGACTGAGCGGCGATTGGCCCAATTCGCCGGCACGGGCCGCTGAAGCCAAGCGCCGCCCGGCGTGGGCCCACCCATGATCTGAGACCTGTCGCCCTTCCGATGAAAGGGGGCGACATCAGCGTGCAAACCTAACAAGCGCGGTTCGATGTTGGAGCGCCACAGACCGGTGATGCAGTCTTGGGCCGACTTCCTGACCGGCAGCGCCAAGGCGAAGATTGTTCCGCTGCGGAAGCAGTCGTGACCGGGGCAACAAAAAAGGACCGCAAGAGATCATAGCAAGGCGGAAAGTCCGCCGTCGACCAGGTGATACGAACCCGTGATGAAGCTCGCATCGTCCGAGAGCAGAAAGGCGGCGAGCCTGGCCACTTCGATCGGCTGACCAATGCGGTTAAGCGCATGTTTGGCGCCCCAGACCCGGAACTGTTTTTCGGGATCGTCGGGGCTGTACAGTTTCGCGACAGAGTGCGCGAGGGGCGTTTCAATGGTCCCAGGGCAGATCGCCGTGACACGGATGTTCTGCGCGCCGTGATCGACTGCCATGACGCGCGTCAGCGAGATGACCGCCCCCTTTGTGGCGGTGTAGGCGGCGACATCGCGTTGGGTGGCGATGGCCTGGACCGACGACATGTTGACCACTGACCCGCCGCCTCCGCTGATCATCAGCGGGATGACGTATTTCGACAGCAGGAATATCGTCTTAAGGTTTGCGGCAATAACCCGGTCCCAGTCAGCCTCAGGCATTTCGACGACGGTGCCGTGCAGCTCGAGGCCGGTGCAATTGAGCAATCCGGTCACTCGGCCAAGAGCTGCCGCAGCCTTGGCGACAGCGCGGCAATCTTCGTCGCGGGTCAGATCCCCTTCCACCACATGTATGCGGTCGGCAGCCAAGGTCGCTAGTCCAGCCGCATTGATATCCGACGCGACAACGGTCGCGCCGCACTGCGCAAAGTGATTAGCCGACGCGCGACCGATCCCCGACGCAGCTCCGCTGACGACGACAACGCCTGAAAGTGTGCTCATTCCGCCTCTCGAAACTCTCAATCAAAGCGTCCGGTCCCCGGGTCACGACCGGCTCGAATCTCTGTTCCCCTTAGGAAACGCCCGGCGGCGTTGATCGCTTGGGCGACGCTCAGCGTGGCTCCTGGTAATGCCGCCAAGACGGCGGGTTCAGACGCCTTCGAGGGCGCCATCGAACCCTCCCATTGATGGCGGGCCATGCGCCAAAGATCAACACGCGGAAACTGCGGGCTCGTTGGTTAACACTATCCCCGATCCGCGGTCGCCGCCAAGATGGCATATCGCCGGCGGCCGCACGACTTGTGGCGGCCGCCGGAGCGAAGGCAGGCGCGCGAAGCCAGGTCCGTGAACCGGCGCAGGGGGGCCGCGAGAAGTCAGAGCGCCCAGGCGGCGAGCGCTGCGCGGTCCGCCCTTGCCCGACGAGACCCGGCGAGGCCAAGTCCGGCGAAGCCGATCAGGATCATCGCCCATGTCGAGGGCTCGGGAGACTGGGGGGTAGCGGTGAGAAATGACCAGATCCCGCCGCTGCCCCGCTGTTGATGCCGGGCGCAATTGACGTTATGCCGCATTGCACAATCGACGATTCAGGCGCAATTTGGCGCTTCAGCGGGCGGCTTCGCCGTGACCGCCAAACAAGAGTCGTGCACCGGCGCAGCGAGCTGTTCGGACGTGTTGTCACGATGGGTCCGGAGCGCGCCGAACGACACTTCGAGAGGAGCCCGAGCATGAGCGCCATTGAAGAGATGATCCGCAAGCGGGCCTATGAGTTGTGGGAGCAGGCAGGCTGCCCGGACGGGCGAAGCTACGAATTCTGGTTCGCTGCAAGAACGGAAATCGAGGCCGCCCAGAGCCCCGACCCACAGGAACCGCCCGCCACGGCCGCTCGGACGGGCGATCGGGTTGTCGCAGCCGCCGCGAAACCGGGTGTCGAGAAAAGCCCCAAGGCGCCGGCAAGCACAAAGCCGAAAACGCGACGGTCGTAGTCCGAGACTGGTCGCCTCCGCGCTTGATTCTCTGGACCGCCTCCTTCGGTTCAAGCTTGGGGGCGCAGGAGAGGTTCGAGTCCGCCCGGCGGCTGGGCGAAACAGAACGCCGGTGCGATGAGCTCCATGAGGGCGACGGAAATCAAACGCTTCCTCGCGGCATGCGACCTTCTCGTCGCCCGTCGCGAAGATAGTGCTCGAGCGCCATTCGCCCGCTCTCGGCCACATCGGGATAGGTTCTCAAATACCATTCCTGATCAAAACCGGCGGACGCCCGCAACTCCCGCGCTGCGCGCGCAAGTCCCTGGCCGCTGCGTCGACGGAAGCGTTCCAATGTCAACCGGTGAAACGGCGAACTGGCCAAGCCCACGAGTTCCGCCACTCTCAGCCCGTCTGACAGCGCCCAGGATCGGTAGCGGTGGGGATCCAGGATAGACCGGCGTTTTCCGCTTTCATCGTATTTTGGATCGAAACGATTTTCGCCGAAGGCGCGTTGGGTCGCAATCATCGGTACGAGAGCGTACATCTCCGGCAGGTTGGCGAAAGCTGCGTCGATCGACGCGCCGATCGCGCAGACGGGGATTTCCGGATCCATCGGCTCGGCTTCCGCCAACCACTGCAAGAGAGGCGTGTTGGCGAGGTAAGCATGCGCGGCTGCCGATCGCGTTCGCGCCACGCCCCACGCCACAGGATAAAGCTGCAAAGGCAAATGGCCAAGAAAAAGACCCCACCAGTTCAAAGGCAGTTTGGCGACGGCGCGGTCGAGACGGCGTTTGAGATCCTCTGCGCCGACATGAAAATTGGCGTCTTCCTCGAGGATCAGCACGCGTTTCATGCCGCTCTTGAGAGCGTGCCGCGCCATTTCGCGGTGAGACGTCCATACGGCTCTTGGGAAATGGCGACCGCGCTGCGGGAGATAAAAGGTCAGGCTGCCCGAAAGACCCATGTCGCGAAAATGCTTCGCCGCCGCCGCTTTCCGCATCGGGCGGTCCTCAAGAGCGACGCAATAGGCTCGGTCGAATACGGATTCAAACGCGATCCGGCTCTGCGCTGGACCGTCGTGTGACAGGTGTTCGAACCGGGCCACACACTGTCTCTTCAATCGGCTTCCGGGGCGCAAGCCGCCCGCGAAGCGCCATTGACCGAAGGAAGATTACGACACGCTCCTGAGCGAAAGCCGCGCCGCCGGGGGGGCCGGAACACTTCGGAGATCGTCACAGAGGCGGCGCCCAGGCGGCGGGCTTGACGGCTTTCGCCGTCGCCTCTTCAGCCCGCCGCGCTTCGATCGCGGCGATCGTCGCCCGCAGCACGTCGGTCACGCCGCGTTGCGTCGCGGTCGAAAGCAGGAGCGGCTTCGCGCGCTTGCCGCCGTCGCCGACCGGCGGCCCATGGGACCGCATCGCGCGCTTGAGCCGTTCGATCTGCTTCTCGAGCGTCTCCTCGTCGACCGCGTCGACCTTGGAGAGGGCCGCGATCTCGGTCTTGTCCTCGAGCCCCGCGCCGTAGGCGGCGAGCTCGCGGCGGATCGTGCGGTAGTCGGCGCCCGCGTTGGCGCCGGTCGCGTCGACGAGATGCACGAGCGCGCCGCAGCGCTCGACATGGCCGAGGAACCGGTCGCCGAGGCCGTGACCCTCATGCGCGCCCTCGATCAGGCCGGGGATGTCGGCGAGCACGAAGTCGCGCCCGTCGATCCTGACGACGCCGAGTCCCGGATGGAGCGTCGTGAACGGATAGTCGGCGATCTTGGGCTTCGCCGCCGAGACCGCGGCCAGAAACGTCGATTTGCCGGCGTTGGGCAGGCCGACGAGGCCCGCGTCGGCGATCAGCTTCAGACGCAGGACCAGCGTGCGCTCGATTCCGGGCTGGCCGGGATTGGCGCGGCGCGGGGCGCGGTTGGTCGAGGTGGTGAAATGGGCGTTGCCGAAACCGCCGTTGCCGCCCTTGGCGACGACGACGCGCTCGCCTTCCGCCGTGAGGTCGGCGAGCAGCGCGCCGGTTTCCTCGTCGAGGACCTGGGTGCCGACCGGGACCTTCAGGACGGCGTCGGCGCCGCGCCCGCCGGCGCGGTTCTTGCCCATGCCGTGCGTGCCGGTCTTGGCCTTGAAATGCTGCTGGTAGCGGAAGTCGATCAGCGTGTTGAGGCCGCCGGCGCATTCGACGACGACGTCGCCGCCGCGGCCGCCGTCGCCGCCGTCGGGCCCGCCGAACTCGATGAATTTCTCGCGCCGGAAGGAGACGCAGCCGGCGCCGCCGTCGCCGGAGCGAACATAGACGCGCGCCTGATCGAGGAATTTCATAGGCGTTCGTCCGTCTGAAGCCGCGCCTGCTCCGCCAGGGTTTGACGCCTCAACGCGCTGGCCTCGGCCCAGGCCTGCCGCGTCAGACGGAAGTTGTGGCACTCGACCAACCCGCCGCGCGCCGGCGCGCCCTGAAGGCCCGTGGACACGATTGCGAAGCCGCACTTCTCCAGGACGCGGCTGGAGGCGGCGTTCTCGACCGGCACGTTCGCCAGGATCTCGACCGCGGGCGTCAGCCCAAATCCGGCCTTGACCATCGCTCGGGCGGCCTCGGTCGCCAGACCCTTGCCCCAGACCTCCGGCGCGAGCGCGAAGCCCAGCGTCAGGCGGTCCGAGCCGCGCGACTCGAGGCTGATCGAGCCGACGACGTCGCGCTTGCCCTTCGTGGGCGTCATGACCAGGGTCAGGTCGCGCCCCGAAGCGTTGGCCTTCCCGCGCCGCATAGATGAACCGCTCGGCGGAGCCCGGCGGATAGGGGTGGGGCATGCGGGCGGTGTAGCGCGCGACCTCCCATAGGGAGCAGAAGCGATGGATCGCCGCCCGCGTCGGACGCGCGCGGCCAGCGCAGCCAGAGCCGCGCCGTCTCCAGTCGGAACACGTCGTCTCTGGCAAGATCGGGAAACATGAAAGCTCCGGCCCAGCGGCCCCGGACGGGGCCTTAAACGACGAAGGAGACGCGGCGGCGACCGCATCCCCTTCGTAAGCTGCTCGGCTTACCGGACGGATGAAAGGGCTCCTGGCCTTTCAGTCTCATCTCGAAGCTTTTGGTTTCGAGAACGTCCGCGGGGCTGATCGCCGGAGCGGGGTTCTCGTCTTTCAACCCCGCCTTCTACTCTGCTGCGCGTTGTGCGCGCACCGTTACATATTGACGGCCGTCGCCTTTGAACTCGAAGGCGACCTCGCCGGCCGCCGTGGCGAACAGCGTATGGTCCGTGCCCATGCCGACATTGCGTCCGGCGTGGAACTTGGTGCCGCGCTGCCGCACCAGAATGTTGCCGCTGATGACGCGCTCGCCGCCGAACTTCTTCACGCCGAGACGCCGCCCGGCCGAATCGCGGCCGTTGCGCGACGAGCCGCCAGCCTTCTTGTGAGCCATCGAACCTGCTCCAGAACCTGTTTGCGCCGCCCTCGGACGGCGCGGTTGTGATCTCTATACTGCAAAAGAGCGGACGATGGAATCGTTCCGCCTTCGTCGATCCCTCAAGCGCCGGGCTGAATGCCGGTGATCTTGACGATCGTCAGATCCTGCTTGTGGCCTCGCTTGCGCTTCGAATTCTTGCGGCGGCGCTTCTTGAAGGCGTAGACCTTCGGCCCGCGGGTCTGCTCGACGATCTCGCCGACGACGCTCGCGCCCGCCACATGCGGGGCGCCGACATGGTTGGTCTCGCCGTCGAAGAGGGCGAGCACCTCGTTGAACACCACCTGCGCGCCGGCTTCGCCCGGCAGCGACATGACGGTGATCTGTTTTTCGGCGGCGACCGTGTACTGCTTGCCGCCGGTCTTGATGACTGCGAACATCGTTTTTCCCGTGTTCCGCCCGGCTCGTTACGCGGGAGACCCGCGCGGCCGGCTTCTTTGCAGTGGACCGAAATCGCGGCTCGTGAACGAACCGCGGGCGAACGCCCGGATTTGAGGCTTTGAAAGCGCGAGGCGCCGACAAAACCAAAAGCGCGGCCGAAGCCGCGCTGGAGCGGGTCAGCCTATAGATCGGCCGAGTGCCGGAGTCAATTGGTTTTGCCGGCGCCTTGCGGCGAGACGTGTCGAGCGCGCGCCCTGCTGGCGGCGCCGGGCGGGCGCGGCTACAATCAGCAACAGACTTGACCCTTGGGCTCCCCCGATGTTTCTCGACTGGCTGCTTGCGAGCTTCCATCATCTCGCGGTGTTTTCGCTCGCCGCTATCCTTGCGGCCGAGCTCGTGCTGACGGCAAGCCGTCGTCGACGACCGCACTGTCTTGAGGCTCGCCCGGGTCGACGCCTGGTTCGGCATCGTGGCGGCGGTCGCGCTGGCCGCCGGGCTCTTGCGGCTGTTCTTCGGCGCCAAGGGCTACGAGTACTATCTCGCCAACGTATTCTTCTGGGCCAAGATGGCGCTGTTTGCGGGCATCGCCCTCCTCTCGGTCGCGCCGACTTATTTGTACATCGTCTGGCGCCGGCGCGTCCGCGCTGATGCATCGTTCCGTCCCCCGGCCGACGACATCGTCCAATTGCGCCGGGTCCTTTATGTCGAGGCAGCGCTGTTCGCCTTGATCCCCCTTTGCGCCGCGGCGATGGCGCGCGGCTACGGCGCTGTGACGAGGCGCCTTCAGTCGATCAGCCGGTAGGCCGGCAGGGTCAAGAACTCCTCGAACGTGTCGGCGAGCGACATGTCGGAGAAGAGTTTGATCGCCTCGGGAAAGCGTCCGCCCTCGAAGGCCTTCGCGCCGACCTCGCCCTTGACCCGCTCCATTTCGCTTTTGAGCGCGGTCTGGAACATCTCCGGCGTGACCTCGCGTCCGTCGTCGAGCTTCGCCTTGAGATGGATCCACTGCCAGACTTGGGCGCGGGAGATTTCGGCGGTCGCGGCGTCCTCCATGAGGTTATAGATCGGCACGGCGCCGCGGCCGCGCAGCCACGCCTCGATATATTGCACCCCGACCCGAATGTTCTCGCGCAGGCCCTCTTCCGTCCTCTTGCCTTCGTGCATCTGGACAAGCTCGCCCGGCGTCACATGGACGTCGTCGCGCATGACCGAGAGCTGGTTCGGCTGCGGCATCAGCCGGTCGAACACCGCCTTGGCGATCGGAACAAGGTCGGGATGGGCGACCCAGGTGCCGTCGTGGCCATTGCCGGCTTCGCGCTCCTTGTCGGCGCGCACCTTGGCGAAGGCGGCGTCATTGGCGTGAGCGTCGCCCTTGACCGGAATCTGCGCCGCCATTCCGCCCATGGCGAAGGCGCCGCGGCGATGGCAGGTCTTGATCAGGAGCAGCGAATAGGCGCTCAGGAAAGCCTTGCCCATCGTCATCGCCGAGCGGTCGGGCGTCAGGAACGCCCGATTCTTGCCGAGCCGCTTGATGAAGGAGAATATATAGTCCCAGCGGCCGCAGTTGAGCCCGACGATATGGTCGCGGAGCTCATAGAGGATTTCGTCCATCTCGAACGCGGCCGGCAGCGTCTCGATCAGCACCGTCGCCTTGAAGGAGCCATGGCGCACGCCGAGCGCGGCTTCCGCATGTGAGAAGACATCGTTCCACAACCGCGCCTCGAGGTGGCTCTCGAGCTTCGGCAAATAGAACGCAGGCGTCGCGCCCTCAGCCATCTGCCTCTTGGCGCAATGGAAGACATAAAGCCCGAAATCGAACAGCGAGCCGGACATCTCGCGGCCGTCGACCGTCACATGCCGCTCGGGAAGGTGCCAGCCGCGTGGGCGCACCATGAGCGCCGCCGTCTCGCTCTTGAGCGCGTAGGCCTTGCCGGTGGCCGGATCGGTGAAGCCAATCGCGCCTGACCAGCGGTCCATGAGATTGGCCTGGCCCTCGATCATGTTGGCGAACATCGGCGAGGATGCGTCCTCGAAGTCGGCCATGAACACCTTTGCGCCCGAGTTCAGCGCATTGATGATCATCTTGCGGTCGACCGGGCCGGTGATCTCGACCCGCCGGTCGAGCAGATCCGCCGGGATTGGCGCGACTTGCCAGTCGCCGTCGCGCACCGGCTTTGTCTCGGTCAGGAACTGGGGAAGCTGCCCCGCGTCGAACAGCTTCTGCCGCTCCACGCGGCGCGCCAGGAGCTCGAGCCGCCGCCCGTCGAAGCGCCGGTGCAAATCCGCAAGGAAGGCCAACGCGTCTTTGCTGAGGATCTCGGCCTGCCGGGCGCCCGGCTTTGCATGAACGTGGATGCCGGGGGCGGCCGGGTGCGCGGTCATGGACGGTCCTCCAGACGGTTGACGAGGGTCATTGCCAACCCTCGTAGACCGTTTTGCCGCGCTTGGGGAGGGCCGATCTTGGATCAGGCCGCCAGCTTCGCTCGCCGCGGGGCGAGATGCCGCTCGGCAGAGGCGGAACGACCGGCGTCGCGCCGAAGCGCGCCGACATCAACGACATCCTGCCGGACGAGGCCGATGTCGCGCAACTCAACGTCCGACATGCGGGCAAGCTGGGCCATCGTTCTGCGCGCCGCCCCGGCGCGAGCAGGCCAAGCGAGGGCGTGCTTGAGAGCGGCCGCTGCAAAAGAGGCTTGTCGTGCGATCGAAGGAATCATTGTCTTCTCTCCGCTTGGACATTCGGCTCGACGCGACGGTCCCTCCGGCGCCAAGGCGCCGGCGAGGAAACCCGTTCGATTTCCGGATGGGCTAAATCTACTCCGCCGCCATTGATCGGTCCAACGAATGTTTGTAGAGTATTTAATCGCGAATTCGGATGAATCAACCCATGCTCGACACCGATCAGTTGCGCTCCTTCCTCGCCATCGTCGATTGCGGCTCGTTCACCAAGGCGGCGGAGCGGGTCCACAAGACGCAGTCCGCCGTCTCCATGCATGTCCGCAGGCTCGAGGAGCAGCTCGGTTGCGCCCTGTTCGTCAAGCACGGGCGCGGCGCGAAGCTGACCGCCGAAGGCGAAAGCCTGATCGACTACGCGCGGCGAATCATCCAGGTCGAGGCGGGCGCGGTCGCCGCGCTCTCCCGCAAGGGCCTGAGGGGCGCAGTCCGGCTCGGCATTCCGGACGACTACGCCGAATCGTTCCTCGCCGAGATTCTCGCCCGGTTCAATCGGCGCCACCCTCTGGTCGAAGTGTCGGTGGCCTGCGAAGGCTCGCCCGAACTCGCGGCGCAGATTGCGGCCGGCGCGCTCGAGCTCGCGCTGGTGACCGATCACCCTGGCCTGCACGGCCTCGAGCTCCTTCACGAGGAGCCGCTGGTGTGGGCCGCCGCGGAGCGGTTCCGGATCGAAGACGGTCAGCCGGTTCCACTGGCGCTGGGCAGCACCTCATGCCTGTGGCGGCGAGCCGCTGACGAAGCGCTCGCCGCTGCGCCGCGGGCGACGCGCGGCCTGGTCTTCTCCAAGAATTTCAGCGCGGTCGGCACAGTTGTGCGGGCCGGCCTCGCCGTGACGACCCTGCCCGCCTCCATGGTCGGGGAAGGCCTGCGGGTGATGCGGGCGGACGAGGGCCTGCCCGAGTTGCCGCTGACCCGCATGGGCCTCATCCAAGCGCAAGGGCGCGCCACCGAGGAAACGAAGGCGATGGCCGAGGCGATCCGCATGACCGTCAGCGCGCCCGCCCGCAAGGCGGCGTGAAGTCGTTCAGAAGTTAAACAAGGCGAGAGTTATTATTTATTGAGGTTAATTTTTAAGCTTAAGCATGCGTTAAGACGATCATGAGACGTTTTCCCGGTCTTTGGCGGTGCGTGAGGCTGCATCGCCGCACGCCGAACGAAGGGAAAATCGTCATGGCCAGGTTCAAATCTGTCGTCATCGCTGCGGGCGTTGCCCTTGCGTCAGGAGGACTGGCCAAGGCGGCGGATTTACCTCCGGCGCCGAGGCTGCCCGCTCCGGTTCCAGTTGTCGAGGACTTCAGCGGCTGGTATCTGCGCGGCGACGTCGGCGCCGGAATCAACGCGAACACGCTCGAGTTCCAGACCGCTCCTGATCCCATCGCAACAGGGATCTCCAGCGGCTTTCTCTCGTCCCAGGCGACGCAGGCGTTCAACAATACGACCCTCTCCCCCTTCGGCCTCATCGACGTCGGCGCCGGCTATCGGTTCAACTCCTGGTTCCGCGTCGACGGAACCCTCGAATATCGCGCCGGCGCGAATCTCCAGTCACTCTACACGCTCACTGACCCGGCTTCCCCCGGATATGGCGGCCCGGCGCAATTCGCCGATTTCTACCGGGCAGACGTGAGTTCCTTCATCGGCCTCATCAACGGCTACGTGAATCTCGGGACCTACCTGGGCATATCGCCGTTCATCGGCGCGGGGCTCGGCTTCGCCGACAACAGCGTGTCGGGCTTGACCGACCAGGGAATCGCTTCCTCCTATTACTTCTCGTCTCCGGCAGGCGGCTACTTCTCCAACGGCTCGAAGACCAGCTTCGCCTGGGCGTTGATGGCGGGCCTCGATTTCAACATCAGCCCCAACCTCAGGCTCGAGATGGGCTACCGCTATCTGAACTACGGCTCGATCGGGACAGGCGGCTCGAATTGCCTGGCGGGGGTCGGCGGCGGGACGTTCAGCGCCCAGAACTGCAGCGGCGGCGTTCCGAATCACCTCTACACGCGCAATACGCTGGCTTCGAACGATATCCGCATCGGCCTGATCTGGCTGCTGGGCGAGCCGGTTGCGGCGCCTGCGCCGATCGTCACCCGTTACTGAGGCGAGATCGGCCCTTCAATTTTGCGTGAGCGGCCGGCGCGCCTCGCGCCGGCCCCGGCGGCCCGGACAGGTCGCGTCCCTCGCCGGCCATTGCCTTCGGCGGCGAGGACAGCTAGCGCTTGCGGCCTTTCGGGCCGCCCAGTCTCGGGCGTCCGACGGTCCGCCGCATCGAAGGCCTTCATGACAGACGCGACAGCGCCGCAGGCCACGCTCCTCCGCTCGGCCTGGGCGAGCCCGGTCCTGCTGCTCGTTCTGACCACGCTGATCTGGGCCGGGCACTCGGTCGTCGCGCGCCTGGCCGTCGGCGAGATCGGCCCGATGACGCTGACCTTCCTGCGCTGGACGGTGGCGCTTGTTCCGATCCTTGTCGCGGCGCGTCCGTCGCTTCGCCGCGACTGGCCGGTTCTCGTCGCCAATTGGCCCTATGTCGCGGCGATGGGCGCGCTCGGCTACACGGCGTTCAACGCCCTTTTTTATCTCGCCGCGCACGACACCAGCGCGCTCAATCTCTCGATCATCCAGGGCGCGATCCCGGCGCTCGTGCTGATCGGGGCGCGCGTGTTCCTCGGCGTGCGGTTCACCGCCCTGCAGGCGCTCGGCGCGCTGATCACGATGCTCGGCGTCGTGGCGATCGCGGCCCAGGGCGATCCGGCCCGGCTGATGGCGCTCGCGTTCAGCAGCGGCGACGTGATGATGGTGGTCGCGGTGGCGCTCTACGCCGGCTACACGATCGGCTTGCGCCAGCGCCCGCAGGTCTCCGGCCTCAGCATGCTCGCTGGAATGGCGATCGCCGCCTTTGTCACCTCTGTGCCGCTGATGATCTGGGAGGTCGCCGAAGGCGGCTTCGTCTGGCCGACCGCCGCCGGGCTCCTGACGCTCGTTTATGCGGCCCTCGGTCCGGCCTTCGCGGCGCAATTGTTCTACATGCGCGGCGTTGAGCTGATCGGGCCGGGCCGGGCGGGCGTCTTCGTCAATCTCGTGCCGGTGTTCGGCGCGATCATGGCGGTTGCGCTGCTCGGCGAGCCGTTGCACGTCTATCACGTTGTCGCTCTGATGCTCGTCGTCGGCGGGATCGCAATCGCACAGCGGAGCGCTCGCCCTACCCTGCTAATCCTCCGTCACGAGACCTGGGAGACCGACATGGGCCATTGGATTGAACTGAAGCCGGAGGGCGCGGACCCGATTCAGGCATGGCGCGCCGACCCCGCCGGCAAGCCTCGCGGCGGGATCGTCGTCATTCAGGAGATCTTCGGCGTCAATGCGCATATCCGCGCGGTGACCGACCGGTTCGCCTCCGCAGGCTATCTCGCGATCGCGCCAGCTGTCTTCGACCATGTCGAGAGGGGCTTCGACGTCGGCTACGACCCGGACTCCCGGGCGCGCGGCATGGCGGTCGTCGGCAAGCTCGATTTCGAGCAGACGCTGCGCGACGCCGCCGCCGCGATCGAGGTTGCCAAAGAGGGCGGCAAGGTCGGCATCGTCGGCTATTGTTTCGGCGGCTCGATCGCCTGGGCCGCGGCGGCGCGGCTTTCCGGCCTATCGGCCGCGGTCGGCTATTACGGCGGCCGCATCCTCGCGATGAGCGAGATGAAGCCCAAGGTCCCGACCATGCTTCATTTCGGCGAGAAGGATCAGCACATTCCGGTCGCGGGCGTACGCGAATTCGCCGCGGCTCATCCGGACGTTCCGGTCCACATCTATCCCGCCGATCACGGTTTCCACTGCGATCACCGCGAGAGCTACGACGCCCCGAGCGCGGCGCTCGCCTGGACCCGGACGCTCGAGTTCTTCAGCAAGCATCTGGGGTGAGGCGTCGTTCGAGACGCGACGCCAGCGCCCTCTCACCGGCGCGGCTCGCGGCCGCGAATCTGGTCGAAGCCTTCCTTGATCGCGGCGAAGCGGGCTTCGATCATCGGCTCGAACTCGGGGTCGGTGAAAATATACGGCCAGTTTTTTTCGACGCCCTCGCGGACGAGCTCGCCGACATAGATCGGATCGATGCCATGGGCGACGCGCTCGGTGATCATCTTGATCTGCTCCAGCCGCGGTCCGGCCGGCGGAGCTGCGTCGATCGAAGGACCGAAGCGCCGAGGAAGGTTGCGCCACGAGTCAATGATGTGCGTCCGGATGAATCCCGGACACAGCACGGAAACGCCGATTCCGCGCGGCGCGAGTTCGGGGCGCAGGCCCTCAGACAGCGCGACGACGCCATATTTGGTCACGTTGTACGGAACGCTGCCGAATGAGACGAGGCCGGCGATGGAGGCTGTGGAGACGATGTGGCCGCCCTCGCCGTGCTGTTCGAGGAGCGGCCCGAAAATCTCGATCCCCCAGACGACGGACATGAGATTGACGCCGATCGTCCAGTCCCATCCCGCCTCGGTCCACGCGCCATAGGGGCCGCCGCCGCCCACGCCCGCGTTGTTGACGAGGATATGAACCTTGCCGTAGCGGGCGATCGTCGCGTCCGCGGCCGCCTTGAGTTCCGCTTTGAGGGAGACGTCGGCCCTGACGCCCTCGACGTCGGCGTTGGTTGTCTTCAGCCCCTCGACCGCTTTGGCGAGCGCATCGGCCTCGATGTCGCAGAGCATCACCTTGACGCCCGCCTGGGCGAAGGCGGTCGCAATTCCAAGCCCGATCCCCGACGCCGCGCCGGTGACGAATGCGGTCTTCCCCGCTAGGTCTTTCATCTCGCCCCTCTTCCGAGCCCGGCGTCGCCGTCCGCGCGCCGAAGACAAGCGTAAACCACAAGCTCCCGAAATGGCGAATGCGGAGTCAGCTCACTTCGCCACCCATAGCGCCGCCGGCCTGTCGCGTTCCAGAATGTAGAGATTGTCGCCCCTCACGTGCTGCCAGTCGCTCGCGGCGCCGTCGGGCCAGACGACCCGAACGTCGGCCTCGGTCGCATCGCCAAGCCCGAAATGGCGCCATCCAGTCTGGCCGCTGGCATGCCCGCCGCCGATGGCGATCTCCTGGCGCATCACCTTGCCGGCGCAGCGCGCCTCGAGCCATGCGCCGATCGCGTCGCGGTTCGGCCCCGGCTGCTGCAGCCGGACCTCGAGCCAGTGGCCAGCGCTGGCGCTGACGTTTTGCCAAAGCTGAGCCGGCGCGTTGCGGTTCACCACCACGATATCGAGGAGGCCGCTCAGGTTGAAATCCGCCACCGCCGCGCCGCGGGCGTTGCCGAAGGTCGCGATTCCAGCCTGCTCGCCAGCCTCGTGGAACTTGCCGTCGGGGGTCTGAAGCAGGAGATCGTTCGGATCCTTCATCGCGAAATCCGGCATTTTCGCCACGTTGCCCTTGGTGACGAAGAGATCAAGGAGGCCGCTGTTGTTGAAATCGGCGAACTGGGCGTGCCACGCAGTGCTCGGCCGCCAGTCGCCGCCGGCATAGGGCCGGTGCGCGGTCACGCCTTTGGGCCAGGCCACGTCCTTATAGGCGGGCTGCGGCGGTCCGTCCGAGGGGATGCTCGCCAGAACCTGCAGCTTGTTGTCGGACATGCTGGTGACGAAATAGGAGGGGTAGCCGCTGCCGTCGAGGTCGGCGCTGGCGATGCCCATGCCCCAGATGCGCAGATACTTCCAGCCGTCGCTTTCGCCGTAGAGAGCGGGAGCCTTGCCGGGGTCGATCCGCCACAACTGCTCCTGCCCGCCTTCGTAATATTCGCGGTCGTTGGCGACCCTGAGGCTCGCCGTTCCGGACCGGTTCCAGTCGCTGAACAGCATCGACAGCGGGCAGAAGCTGGGCTTCAGCGCCATCGGCGGGCCGAACCTTCGCTCGGGCTTGCCGTCGACCGCCGCCGGCCGGATGAGCCAGTTGTCGGTGCACGTCCCCCAGGGCGCGATCTCCTCGTGACGGTCGATGTAATTGCCGATGGCCAGCGTCGGCCATTCGGCGCCGCGCTCCCACGTCGCGGCGAAGGCTGTCGACCAGGCGTCGCCGCCGTCGAAGGCCCAGCGTTCGTTGGCGGGCTCGAACTTGCAGCCGCCGAGGCCCCGCATCACCACATCGCCGCCGACGCGCAGCAGCACCAGATCCGTGATCCCGTCGCCGTCGATGTCGATCGGATAGGCGCCGATCACCTTGTCCAGTTCGAGGCCGCTCGTCTGAGGCTCGAAGCGCAGCGGGCCGCCGCGCTTGCTCATATTGCGGTAGAATTTTGCCGGCGCCTCGCCGCCGGCGAGGAAGATGTCGGGAAACCCGTCGCCGCTGCAGTCGAAGACGGCGACGCCGCCGCCGACCATATATTGCCACTCGCCCTTGTAGACGCTGTCGACGCCGGCGCTCGCCGTCACATCGACGAATTTGGGAATCGCCATGGCGCTCGGGTCGGCGATGGTTTCCTGCGCCGCGGCGAAGCGCGCGAGGCCGGCGAGGCTGAATGCAGCAACAGCAAGTCCCCAGGGCAAACGACGCAAGGGGGTTACCTCCGGGTCCGCAAGGCGTTCACGTATTGGCCGACGCAGCGGCCCTGGTCCAGACCTCGCTCGATCGCGGCGCGGAAGTGAATACCGCCGTACATCCGCGAGATCGCCGCTTCCTCGGCCGCCGCCCAGAAGCTCGGGAAGCTGCGCGGCGGAAGGCCGTCCGACCGGTCGGTCATGTCCTCAAACGCGAAATTCTCGCCGAACAATTGCGTCATCACGGCCGCGGCTGCGCCCGTCTGGGTGCTGTGGCCGCTCGGATATTCGGGAAAGGGCGGCGTGATCAGCAATGGCTCCCAATTGGGATCGATCATGCGGCGGATATAGGTCACCGGCCGCACCAGATCGTACTGAAACTTCGTGTTCCAGCAGCCGACGAAAGCATCGGACACGGCGAGCCCCAGACGCGCCAGCACGTCGACGCTTCTCGTGAGCCCCGCGTTCTCGTGCGCGAGAATCTGCAGCGCGATCGAGATCCAGTGCCCGGGCGGCGTGACCGTCAGCATGGCGTCGTCGGACCAGAAGCGCGCGATGTCGCGCTGCGCCTGGGTCAGCGTCTGTCGTGTCTGATAGACCTCGAGCGCTTGGCTATAGAACTCGGAGCTCTTGTCCTCGCTGTATTCGAGCGGCGGCGGCAACGGACAGGCCGCGCCGTTCGGCATGACGAGGGTGCGGTTCTTGCCCCAATCCGGAAGCAGGGGCATCTGCTGCTGCGCGATCAGGCTGGTCGGCGTCCAATGGGCCGCGCCCTTGGTCAACGTGTACTCGAGCGGAAAGCCCATGTTCTCGACGACCGCCCCGCCGTCGTCGCGCGACCAGGCCAGGATGTGCTCGGCGACGGCGCGGCCGTAAGTCTCGCTGCGCGCCGCGACGTCGGCCGGCGCCGCCGCGGACACTTCCGCGTGCAGCTTCTCCCCGAGCGCGGCCATCGCCCTCTGCCCGGTCGGGCCGGTGTTGCTGAACAGGTTCCCGACCACGGCCGCCAGGGCGGCGTCGAGAACCATCGCCTCGTCGTAGGTCTCGCCGGCGCGCGCGCGGCGGCAAAGGCTTCAGTCCGTTCAACTGCCCGGCCAGCGGACTGCAGTTCGGCGTCGCCGCTCGCGGTCGCCTCGAAGGCGGCCACGCCGAGATAGGCGAAGGTGCGGGCGGCGACCGGCGGCGAATAGGTCGGCGTGTGGCGCACCAGCGCGAGCGCGAGCTTGTACCAGTCGCGCAAGACCTCGACGGACGGCGGGACGCCGGGTTCGGCCGCCGTCGCGGACAGCGCGCCGAGCCCCATCGCCGCGACGAGCGCGACAATCGCCAGCAGGAGCCGAAACGCTTTCATGGTCCTCCCTTCGAGCGCCGCCGGGACGGCTTTGTGCGCACTGCGCGTCGAGCGTCAGGGCGCGCGGTTGAGAGCCGCTTCGCCCGATCCGCGCCCGCCGTCAAGCCCACGATGCGTCGCAGGGGACGCGGTTTGACGCGAAAACTGTAGACGCGATCGCTGATCGCGTCGGCCGCGGTTAGCGACCGGCTACAGCAGCGAAGCCGCCTGAGAGAGCGTGTGCTGCTGCTTTGGCTGGAGGTCGTGAATTGACGGGCCGCGGCCAATGGCCGTCATCGCGAGGCGCGAAGCGCCGTGGCGATCCAGGGGAACGTCGAACGCCCTACAGCGCCGGGTCGCCACGTCCCCTCGGATCAAGTCCACGGGTCCGATCGCCGGACGCTCAGACCGCGGTCGCGTCGATCAACACAAAACCCTCTTTCCGGGCGATGTCGGCGAGGCGGTCGTCGAAGGTCACCATTTCGAGAGACGGCGGCCGGCGTTCGGCGGCGATGAAGGCTGCGGCAAGCTGGAGGGCGTCCGCGGCCCGAAGCGGGTGAACGCGAAGAAACCGGATCGCGGTTTCGCGCACGATCTCGGTCGGCTCGATCTCGTGCCACGCCTGGCGAGAGCGGCCAGCCGATCGAAGGCAAGGTCGGCCCGCTCATGGTCGAGCGCGCCTTCGCGTTCGAGCCGCGCCAGCGCCGAGACGCATTCGACCTGCGAGCCCCACCAGACGAGCATGTTCGGGTCGCGCTCGACGAGCGCCAGCGCGAAAGTCGGTCGCCGCTTCCTGCACGATGAGCGGCACGAGCGCCGAAGCGTCCCAGAATTTCACCGGCCCTCGCGACGCTCGGCGATCAAAGCCTCGAGCGCCGACGCGTTCCGATCGGCGCGCGGCGCCGGGTCGCGAGAAGCGCGGGAAGCGGCGCCGCGCGTCCTGGCTTCGACGAGGCCGTCGCGGACGAGCCGCGCAAGCCTTCCCTCGTCCGCCCCGTCGTCGCTCGTCCGCGCGGGCTCGAGCCGGGCGACGGGCCGGCCGCGATCGGCGATCAGCACCGGCGATCCGTTCTTGAGGCCGTCGATCAACGCGCTCAGGTTGTTCTTTGCTTCGGTAATGCTGGCCTTTTTCATCAGGCTAGAATAGCTCGATTGCTGCGTTCGATCAATGCGGCTGTGAGGGGATCCAAAACCCTTGCCGCCGCGGGCAGGCGTCGCTGCAAGTGCGCCTGCTGCCGAAAACGAAATGTCGCCGCCTCGACTGCGTTGCAGGCTCTCCAAACGTTGCTAGACTGACCGCGGCACAATGGGAAATCGTCATGGTTGGCCAGCCGTCGGGCCGGACGTTCATCTCCTATTCGCGCAAGGACGGCGCCGACTTTGCGCGCGATCTCCGCGCCAGCCTCGAAAAAGAAAGCCTCTCCTTCTGGCAGGACCTCACGGCGCTGGAAGGCGGGCAGGACTGGTGGAGTCAGATCGAGAACGCCTTGAGGTCGGAGGAGCTCCAGCACTTCATCCTCGTCGTCTCGCCCAAAGCGCTCGAAAGCGGCGTCGTGAAGCAGGAAATCCGGCTCGCCCGGCAGGAGGGCAAGTCGGTCTGCCCGGTCAGGGGGCCGGGCGTCGCAGACCTCGACAGGCTGCCGCGCTGGCTCGGCCATGTCTACGATCTCGACCTCAAGGAGCAGCGCACCGCGCTCGTCGGCAAGCTCCAAAAGGAGGCCGAGCCGAGGCGGGTGCCGATGATGGCGCCGGAACTCCCGGCGGATTTCGTCCCGCGTCCGAGGGAGTTCGGCGCTCTCAAGGCGCGCCTGCTCGATCCCGGAGGCGATTCCATCGCCGGCATCACCGCGGCTTTGCGCGGCGCCGGCGGCTATGGCAAGACGACCCTCGCCAGGGCGCTCGCCCGCGACCCCGACATCCAGGACGCCTATTTCGACGGAATCTTATGGGCCGAACTCGGCGAGAAGCCCGAGCGCCTGATCGCCACTCTCTCCGACCTCGTCACGCTCCTCTCCGGCGAGCGGCCGCAGCTCGAGACGATCAACGCAGCCGCGGCGAAGCTCCGCGAGGTCTTGGGCGACCGCCGGATCCTGATGGTGATCGATGACGTCTGGCGCGAGCAGGACCTGCAGCCATTTCTGCAAGGCGGCCGGAACTGCGTCCGGCTGGTCACGACCCGGATCGACAGCGTCCTGCCCGCCGCAGGCTGTTCGCCAGAAGGTCGACGCAATGCAGGCGGACGAGGCGCTGTGCCAGATCTCTTTCGGCCTGCCGCAGGAGCACGCGACGCGCGAGCGGGCGAGCCTTGCAGGCCTCGCTGCGCGTATTGGCGAATGGCCGCTGTTGCTGAAAATCGTCAACGGCTTCCTGCGCAACCGCGTCAGGCGCCAACGAGCCGCTGCCGGTCGCCATCGCGGGGGCGAACAAGCGGCTCGAGGCGAAAGGCCTTACCGCCTTCGATCCTCGCGACGAGACGGAACGCGGCAAGGCTGCGGCGCGCACGATCGGCGTCAGCCTCGACCTTCTGTCGGCGCCGGAACGGGAGCGTTTCGGCGAGCTGGGCGTCTTCCCGGAAGATGCCGACATTCCGGTCGGGGTCGTCGCCGCGCTTATGGGCGGCGACTGGCGGCCTCGAGGATTTCGAGACCGACGATTTGCTGGCAAAACTGTTCGATCTTTCGCTGCTGCTCGAACGCGATCTCGGACAGGGTTTCTTGCGGCTGCACGACACCGTGCGTCAGTTCCTGCGCGACCGGGCCGGGAAAGAACGGCTCATCGCGCAGCACAAGGCGTTGATCGCCTCTCTCGACGGCGCCGGCGAGGCGGCGGACGAGCGGACTCGCCGCTACTTTTATCCGTAGTCTTCCGCATCACCTTGCCGAGGCGGGCGAGCGGGAAAAGCTGGACGCGCTGCTGCTCGATCCCGCCTGGCTCAAGGGCAAGCTTGAGGCGACCAGGAATCCGCTCGGACTATTCTTCGACTATCAGCAATATGGCGCGGGCGAAGCGCAGAGCCTCATCGGCCGGACGTTGCGGCTGATCACCGGCATTTGTGCGCGCGATTTGTCGCAACTGCTGCCGCAGTTGATCGGCCGCCTGGCGCCGTTCGAAGCGGCGCCCTTGCCGACCTTCGTGGAAGCGGCTCGCGCGCTCGTTACGGGGCCGGCGATCGTTCCCCTTCGGCCAGGCCTTATCGCCGCCCGGCGCCGAGACCGCCCGCCTCGAAGGGCACTCCGGTGTGGTAGGCGCCCTCTACCTGCTGCCGGACGGGCGGCTCGCCTCAGGCTCTGGCGACAACGACAATCCGTCTGTGGGATGTGGCGACAGGCGCCGAGACCGCCCGCCTCGAAGGGCATTCGACTGCGGTTCGAGCGCCTCTGCCTGCTGCCGGACGGGCGGCTCGCCTCGGGCTCTTTTGACAGCACGATCCGTCTGTGGGACGTGGCGACCGGCGCCGAGACCGCCCGCCTCGAAGGGCATACGAGTGAGGTTATCGCCCTCTGCCTGCTGCCGGACGGGCGGCTCGCCTCGGGCTCCGGCGACAACACGATCCGTCTGTGGGACGTGGCGACCGGGGCCGAGACCGCCCGCCTCGAAGGGCATACGAATGCGGTTCGACGCCCTCTGCCTGCTGCCGGACGGGCGGCTCGCCTCGGGCTCTCAGCGACAACACGATCCGTCTGTGGAACGTGGCGACCGGCGCCGAGACCGCCCGCCTCGAAGGGCATACGACGGCGGTCAACGCCCTCTGCCTGCTGCCGGACGGGCGGCTCGCCTCGGGCTCTGACGACAACACGATCCGGCTGTGGGACGTAGCGACCGGCGCCGAGACCGCCCGCCTCGAGGGGCATTCGAGGCCGGTCACGGCGCTCTGCGCGCTGCCGGACGGGCGGCTCGCGTCGGGCTCCGAGGACAACACGATCCGGCTGTGGGACGTGCGACCGGCGCGAGACCGCCCGCCTCGAAGGGCACTCGGGTGCGGTCGCGCGCTCTGCGTGCTGCCGGACGGGCGGCTCGCCTCGGGCTCAGGTGACAACACGATCCGGCTGTGGGACGTCAAGACCGGCGCCGAGACCGCCCGCCTGGAAGGGCACTCGGCGGCGGTCAGCGCCCTCTGCGTGCTGCCGAACGGGCGGCTCGCGTCGGGCTCTCGACGACAACACGATCCGTCTGTGGGACGTGGCGACCGGCGGCGAAACACGCCGGTCTGGCTGCATTGCCGCCTCGACGCCACCTTCGTGGCGGCGACGGCTCCGGCGGCTGCACCTCGCTGCGGACTACGTCGACCGGGGCGCCTGCCGGCCGCGCGCCACCCGCTGCCCTCACGCCGCCGCGGCTCGCACCTTCGGCTTCGCTCTCAGCCCGATCAGGTGGCAGATCGCAAACACCAGGTCGGCGCGGTTCATCGTATAGAAGTGCAGGTCCTCGACGCCGTGGTCGATCAGGTCGATGACCTGTTCGGCGCAGACTGCGGCGGCGACGAGGCGGCGGGTCGCTCGGGTCGTCGTCGAGGCCTTCGAACCGCTCGGCGAGCCAATGCGGAACGCTCGTTCCGGCGCGGCGAACGAAATTCACCGTCTGCTTGAAATTCTGCATCGGAAAGATTCCCGGCACGATCGGGATCGCGATGCCCGCCGCGGCGGCGACGTCGAGAAAGCGAAAATAGACGCTGTTGTCGAAGAAGCACTGGGTGATCGCCCGGTCGGCGCCGGCCCCGACCTTGCGCTTCAGGATCTCGATGTCGTGCAGGAGCGTCGGGCTCTGCGGATGCTTTTCCGGATAGGTCCCGACCGACACCTCGAAATTGCCGATCTCTTTCGCGTCGGCGACGAGTTCCGCGGTCGTCCGATAGCCGTCGGGACTGCGCTTCGTACGGCGCGTCGAGGCCGGTCGGCGGGTCGCCGCGCAGCGCCACGATGTGGCGGACGCCCGCTCCGTGATAGGCGGACAGGGTGTCGCGGATTTCGCCGCGCGAGGCGCCGACGCAGGTCAGGTGCGCGGCCGGCTTCATCGTCGTCTCGCGCACGAGGCGCGCGACCAGCGCATGCGTGCGCTCACGGGTCGAGCCGCCGGCGCCGTAGGTGACCGAGACGAAGGTCGGGTCGAGCGGTTCGAGCCGCCGCGCCGCCTCCCAGAGGCGTCGTCTCCATCTCAGGCGTCTTCGGCGGGAAGAACTCGAACGACACGCGAACGGGCGCGCCGGAGCGGCTCAACGGAACGGGCTTTGCCATCAGGCGAACTCCACGTCGCTTTTCGGGAAGGAATCGGAGATCACGCGCGGGTCTTCGGCGAGCCAGAGCGCGACCGTCAGCTTGCCCGCTTCGCCCTTGGCCGGGGGGACCCGCTTCGAGCGCACGCCGACGAGCCCCGCATCGGCGAGATAGCCCTCGATCTCCGGAATTGTGAACCCGAGCCGCCGGTGGGCGAAGTCGGCGCGCAGGAATTCCTCGTTGTGGGCGTCGAAATCGACGACGACCAGCCGGCCGCCGGGGCTCAGCGCGTGCGCGGCCTCCTTCAGCGCCCGGGCGGGATCGTCGAGGAAGTGCAGCACTTGATGGATGACGATGAGGTCGTAGCCGTCGCGCTCGACCGGCGGCGCGTAGATGTCGCCCTGGCGCAACTGGACATGGCGCAAGCCGGCCTGATCGATGCGGCTGCGCGCCAGCGCAAGCATCGCCGCGCTCTGGTCGACGCCGACGGCGCGCGCGGCGCCGGGAGCGAGCAGTTCGAGCATCCGCCCGGTGCCGGTGCCGAGATCGAGCAGGCTGCGGTAGGGCTTTGCGCCGATCATCGCCTGAAGCGCCGCCTCGACCCGCTCGTCCGGCGCGTGCAGCTTGCGGATCGTGTCCCAGTCGGCCGCCCGCTCGGCGAAATAGGCCGCGGCCTGCCTGCGGCGCGCCTCGCGCGCGACCTCGAGCCGGCCGCGGTCGGCGCTGAGCGTCGGGTCGGCGGGGTCGAGGCGGGCGACCAGATCGCGGGCGAAGGCGCCGCCCTCGTCGGCGAGGCGGAAGAACGCCCAGGCGCCCTCGCGGCTGCGAACGGCGAGCCCGGCCTCGACCAGGAGCTTCAGATGGCGCGAGACGCGCGGCTGCGACTGGCCGAGGATGGCGACGAGCTCGCTGACGGTGAGCTCCGCCTCCTCGAGGAGAGCGAGAATGCGCAGCCGCGTCTCCTCCCCGGCCGCCTCGAGATTGGCGAGGAGCGTCGGGAACGCGAGCCGGCGGAGGCGGGGCGGGGAATTGGTCTTTAGACATAAACATATCTTTATGTCTAAAGCGGCGGGCGCGCAAGAGGGATTTCGTAACGGGAACGGGCGCTGTGCGGCATTCCGTCCGGGGGCGACGCGGCTGAAGTCGTTTGCGATCCGACGGGATCGGGCCTGGTTTCCACGTTAGCAGTCAGGTCAACAGCCGGACCCATGCGAAAGTCGCATACTGCAGACGTCTCATGGCTGATCTTCGCCGCCGCCAATTGTCCCCCGGTTCGCCCGCCTGATGCCTCCCTGAGAAGCGCCTGTTATCGGTATTTTGATCATGTAACGCATGAAGATCCTTGCGTAATCCATTGTACAATCATGAATTTCATCCCGCATAGCGGCCCAAAATGCAGCCATTCCGCCCGGTTCCGGACGGTTTCGGGCGGCTGAGTCTAGAAATTCTATACTTTCGCGCTCTTTGGCGGGCCGCGAAAGCCGGTCTCCGGCTTCGGTTTTCCCAATTGCCTGCTGCCTGTTATACGGCTTAACAGGGAGACGGCCTCCCTGTTATCTCGCTCAACCGTTACATGAGCAATTCATCGCAAGCGACTGATATTAAACGTTTTCATGCCTCAAACCTGAGCGCGCAGCGGCCCGCGTTCCCCTGTTAGCAGGGCATAACAGGGAGAATTCCGGTTTTAGCGAACTTGCAGGCGGCGCCCGGCGCGAAGCCAGGAGTATAGATTTTCTATCCGTCGAGGGCGTCTTGCGACGCCCTCTGGCCGCTGCCCCCCCTGTTTTGCGCCTGGCGCAGCGATGAAAACGCGAGGACGCCCGCCGCTAACGCGCGCTCCAGGGCCACCGGACCGATTCCATTGCGCAACCGGCTCTAGCCATCGGGCTGCAGACTGCCTACATTGATCGATGCGGAGCTGGGTGGCGCGTCAGGACATATTCCTCGGGGCCGTACGATCCCTATGGGAGCTGTCCCTGTCCTAGCCCGTGGGCTTTGGCACACGGCGCCCACCTACTTACGTAGGCGCCCGGGATCACCGTCCAACGGCCTTCTCGGCTCCGCGCTTCCTTTGTTGACGGATTCGGCGTGACCCCTTGATTTTGACCGACGCCGATTCGAAGCCGCTCCTCCGCCAGAAGGCGCTCGCCCGGCGAAAGGCGCTCCCGCCCGAGATTCGCGCGCGCCTCACCGAGCGCCTGATTCAGGAAGGGTTGCGCCTCGCGCGCCTCTGGACTCCCTCGGTCGTCTCCGCCTTCCATCCGATCCGCGAGGAGCCGGACGCGCTCGCCCTCCTCGGCGCCTTGGCGGACGATGGTTTCGCAACGGCCCTCCCGGTCGTCGTCGGCCGCGGCGCGCATCTGACCTTCCGTCTCTGGCGTCCTGGCGACCCGACGGCGCTGGGCGGCATGGGCATTCCAGAACCGATCGAGACGGCGCCCGCCGTCGACCCGGACCTCCTCTTCGTGCCGCTCGCCTGTTTCGACCGGCGCGGCCATCGCATCGGCTACGGCGCGGGCTACTACGACCGTAGCCTCGAGCGCCTGAGAGGCGCGAAAAAGGTTCACGCCGTTGGCGTCGCTTATGAGGTTTGCGAAGTCGCCGCGGTGCCGTATGAGGCGCATGATCAACGCCTGGACGCCATCGTGACGGAGCAGGAAACCATTTTCGCAGGCGAGCGCTGAATGCGGCTCCTGTTCGTTGGCGATGTCGTTGGACGTTCGGGGCGCGCAGCGGTCATTCAACAGGTTCCCCTCCTGCGCACGCGGTGGAGCCTCGACTTCGTCATCGTCAACGGCGAGAATGCGGCGGGCGGCTTCGGCGTCACCGAATCGATCCTCGAGGAATTCCTCGCCGTCGGCGTCGATGCGATGACGCTCGGCAATCACGCCTTCGACCAGCGCGAAGCGCTCGTCTTCATTGAGCGGCAACCGCGCCTGGTCCGGCCCGCCAATTATCCGGCCGGCACGCCGGGACGCGGCGCGGCGATTGTCGAGAACGCCAGCGGGGCGCGGCTCCTCATCGTCAATCTGCTCGGCCGGATCTTCATGGAGGCGCTCGACGATCCGTTCGCCGCGCTCGACCGCGAACTGGCTACCTCCCCTCTGGGGCAGGCCTGCGACGCCGTTCTTATTGACGTGCATGCCGAGGCGACCAGCGAAAAATCGGCGCTGGCCTATTTCGCCGACGGGAGGGCAAGTCTTGTCGCCGGCACCCACACCCACGTGCCGAGCGCCGACCATCGCATTCTTGCTGGCGGGGCCGGATTTGTCACCGACGTCGGCATGACCGGCGACTACGATTCGGTGATCGGCATGGAGAAGGAGGAGCCGCTGAGGCGCTTCACCCGCCGCATCGCCTCCGGCCGCTTCGAGCCTGCGCTCGGCCCGGCCACGCTCTGCGGCGTCGCGGTCGAGATCGGCCCGGAAGGCTTCGCCCGCGCCATTGCGCCCGTGCGCATCGGCGGCCTGCTCAGCGCCGCCGAGCCGGCATTCTGGACCTGAATCCGGATGACCGCCCCGACCATCGTCTACGATCTCGACGGCACGCTCGCCGACACCGCGGGCGATCTGATGGGCGCCTTGAACGCCGTCCTCAGTCATGAGGGCCTCGCGCCGTTGCCGGTCGAGAACGCGCGCTCGATGCTGGGCGAGGGCGCCCGCGCCTTGATCAGGCGCGGTTTTGCGGCGTCGGGCCGAGACCTCGCGCCGCCGAGGCTCGAGGCGCTGTTCGGCGACTTCCTGGCCCATTACAACGCCCATATCGCGGACCAGACCCAACTCTATCCCGGAGTTGAGAGGACGCTCGCGGCCTTCGCGCGCGCTGGCTGGCGGCAGGCCGTCTGCACCAACAAGGTGGAAGGCTCGGCAAGGCTTCTCATCGAGAGGCTCGGCGTCGCCGGCCGCTTCGCCTTCATCTGCGGCCAGGACACATTCGGCGTCGGCAAGCCGGATCCGAAGCCGCTGCTGGGCACGATCGCCGCCT
The DNA here is from genome assembly GCA_963775665.1 of uncultured Alphaproteobacteria bacterium. Taxonomy (GTDB): domain Bacteria; phylum Pseudomonadota; class Alphaproteobacteria; order Rhizobiales; family Beijerinckiaceae; genus Roseiarcus. The sequence goes on from CAVZJZ010000048.1 coordinate 41,373, forward strand.
CAGGGGGCGTGCTCGCGCGCGCCATCATGGTCGGCGATTCCGTCACCGACATCAAAACCGCCCGCGCCGCCGGCCTGCCGGTGATCGCGGTCGATTTCGGCTACACCGACGTGCCGGTGACCGAGCTCGGTCCTGACCGGGTCATCTCACATTTCGACGAACTGGCAGGCGCCTGCGCGGCGCTGATGGCGACCTGAGCAGTCGCTGGCCGTCACAATCAATCCTTGGCGCGCTCGACGTAGCTGCCGTCTTCAGTCTGAAGGACGATCCGCGTCCCGGGACTGATGTGGGGGGGCACCATGACGCGCGCGCCGTTCGTGAGCTTCGCGGGCTTATAGGACGAGGAGGCCGTCTGGCCCTTCATCGCGGGCTCGGTTTCCGTCACCTCAAGGGTCACACGCGGGGGCAGTTGGATTGCGACCGGCGTCTCGTTGAAGATCGACAGGATGACCTTCATGCCTTCCTGGAGCCACTGCGCCTGATCGCCGATGACCTCGCTGGGAACCTGGAGCTGTTCGTAGGTGTCGGCGTTCATGAAGTGATAGCCATCGGAATCGCCATAGAGATAGTCGAAGGTCTTGTCCTCCACGAAGGCGCGCTCGACCTGCTCGGTCGTCTTGAACCGGTCCGTCACCTTGACGCCGTCGGACAGGCGGCGCATGTCGATCTGGGTCGTCGGCGTACCCTTGCCGGGGTGAAAGCTTTCGGCGGAAAGAACGACGCAAAGTTGACCGTCCTCTCGCTCGATGATGTTGCCCTTGCGAATCGAGCTTGCGATAACTCTCACGGTCTTTGTCCTCGGAAATTGGCGCGCGCCGCTTGTGCGCGATGGGGCGCTGGGATTCAAGCGGCGCTTTGGGCGTTGGGGCGCGCTTTATACCGATTTTGGGGTCAAAGGCCAGTCGTGTCGTCGATGATCCATTCTCCCGCCGCCGGAAGCCGCTTGAGTTCGTCCGCCTCCCCGCCGTTGTGGAACCGGGACCGTCATGCCGGGCGCCGCGCCAAGCTTCTCGCGCGCGCGACGATCACGAGCTTCGTCCGCCGCTGGTTCGACGCCAAGGGCTTTGTCGAAGTCGACCCCGCCGCGCTGCAGACGTCTCCCGGCAACGAGACGCATCTGCACGGTTTTCAGACGTCCATGGTCCGGCCGGACGGCTCATGGAGCGCGGCCTATCTGCACACCTCGCCCGAATTTGCGATGAAGAAGCTACTTGCCGCCGGGGAACGGCAGATCTTTGCGCTGTCGCATGTCTTCCGTAATCGCGAGCGCAGCGCGCTGCACGCCCCGGAATTCACGATGCTGGAGTGGTACCGGACCGGCGCGCCCCTGGCGCAACTCATGGATGACTGCGCCGGGCTCGTCGCGCTCGCCGCCCATGTCGCGGGCGCGAAGACGTTCGTCTTTCGCGGCAGAGAAGCGAGCCCCTTCGAGCCGTCGGAACGTCTCACCGTTCGCGAGGCGTTCCGCCGCCATGCTGGCGTCGACCTCTACGACAGCCTGTCGCCCGGAGGCGTCCCCGACCCCGCAATTCTCTCCCGCCAAGCCAAGGCGGAAGGCCTCAGGGTCGCGCCGGACGACACTTGGTCCGACGTGTTCAGCCGGCTTCTCAGCGAACGCGTCGAGCCCAACCTCGGCGTCGGCCGGCCGACGATCCTGCATGCCTATCCGGCGAGCGAAGCGGCGCTCGCTCGGCTGAGCCCAGGCGATCCGCGCGCGGCGGAGCGGTTCGAGCTCTATTGTTGCGGCGTCGAACTCGCCAACGCCTTCCACGAACTGGTTGACCCGGATGAACAGAGGCGCCGGTTCAAGTCAGACATGGCCGAGCAGGAGCGAATCTATGGAGCCTCCGCCCCGATCGACGAGGATTTCCTGGCCGCGCTCGCTACTATGCCTGACGCGAGCGGCGCTGCCCTCGGCTTCGACCGCCTCGTGATGCTGGCGACCGGCGCGGACCGGGTCGAGGCCGTGCAGTGGACGCCGGTGTTCGACCGCGAGGCGAACCGGTGACGCAAGAGCCGCTGCTGATGGCGAAGGCCCGCGCGGCGCTGGCAAGCGTCTATGGATTTTCCGCCTTCCGCCCGGGTCAGGAAGAGATTCTCGCCGCGACGCTGGACGGCAAAGACGTGCTCGCCGTCATGCCGACCGGCAGCGGGAAGTCGCTATGCTTCCAGCTTCCCGCGATCGTCCGCCAGGGCCTGACGCTGGTCGTGTCGCCGCTGATCGCGCTGATGCGCGGTCAGGTGGCGCAGCTGAGAGAACTCGGGGTCGAGGCCGCGAGCCTCAACTCGTCGTCCGAAATCGAGGAGCGGCAGCGGATCGCACGCAGCCTTCGCGACCGTTCCCTGCGGCTCCTCTATATTGCGCCCGAGAGGCTCCTGCGCGACGATGTTCTCGCTGGCCTGAAGGACGCGTCCATCGGTTGTCTCGCCATCGATGAGGCGCATTGCGTGTCGCAATGGGGGCATGATTTCCGCCCCGAATACCTGAGGTTGCGCGAGGTTGTCGAGGCGCTCGGCTGCGTCCAGACCGTCGCGGTGACGGCGACAGCGGATGCTCCGACCCGGTCGGAGATCGTGGCGAAGCTTTTCGTGCGAAAGCCCGAAGGTCTTTGTGAGGTCGTTCGACCGACCCAATCTCTTTCTCGCGATGCGACCGAAAGCAAATGCGACGCGCCAGCTCATCGGACGGCTCGACGCCCATCGCGGCGAGAGCGGGATTGTCTACTGCGCATCGCGACGCCGCACTGAGGAACTGGCTGAGGAATTCGCGCGCATTGGCCGGCGCGCATTGCCCTATCATGCGGGTCTCGACCATTCTGTGCGCGCGGCCAATCACGACGCCTTCCTGCGCGAAGACGATTGCGTGATCTGCGCCACCGTCGCTTTCGGCATGGGCATCGACAAGCCGGACGTGCGGTTCGTTTTTCACGCCGACATGCCCTCCTCGATCGAGGCCTATTACCAGGAGATCGGCCGCGCGGGCCGGGACGGGTTGCCGGCGGAAGCCTTCACGCTCTACAGCGCCGGCGACATGGAGCTGAGGCGCCGCCAGATCATGGAGAGCGGAGCGACCGACGATCGCAAACGCGTCGAAAACGCGAAGCTCGACGACCTCGTCGCCCTTTGCGAGACGGCGCGCTGCCGAAGGCAAACGCTGCTCGGCATGTTCGGCGAACAGTCCGGCCCTTGCGGGCATTGTGACGTCTGCAACGGCGCGGTTCGTCTGATCGACGGGCGGGTCGAAGCGCAAAAGGCGCTTTCGGCGGTTCTGCGCACGTCGGGCCGATTCTTCTTCGGCCATCTCGCCAACATCCTGTCCGGTAAGACGACCGAGGCGGTCGAGCGGCACGGCCACGATCAGCTTAAGACTTTCGGCGTTGGCAAGGACCGGACGCCCGCCGACTGGCGCGGCGTCCTGCGGCAGTTGCAGTCGGCGAAGCTGATCGAACGGGATGACAATGACCGCGAACGGCTGGTCGTGACCGACGAAGGGCGCCGCGTTCTGCGGGGCGAGACGGCATTCGCGCTGCGGGAGGATGTCGTCAACGCGAAGACGCGACGTTCGACGCGCGCAATTGTCGATTCCGGAGACGCGGATGCTCAGCTTCTGGCGGCGCTGAAGGCCTTGCGCAGCGCGATTGCGGCGACGCAGAAGCAGCCGGCCTATGTCATTTTTCCGGATCGCACGCTGATCGAAATGGCGAAGGCGCGGCCGGGCGCGCTCGACGAGCTTGCCGGTCTGCACGGGGTCGGGGCGGTCAAGCTGCAGAAATATGGCTCAGCCTTCCTCGCGGTCATCCGGGACCATTCGCATGCCTGAGTTGCCGGAGGTCGAAACCGTGCGGCGCGGCCTCGAGCCGGCAATGCTCGGCGCAAGGATCCGAAAGGTCGAGCTGCGGCGCGCCGACATCCGGTTTCCATTCCCGAACCGATTCGCGGAGCGGTTGAAGGGACGGCAAATCGTCGCACTTACGCGCCGGGCCAAGTATCTTCTGTTCAGCCTCGACAGCGATGAGACGCTGATCGCCCATCTCGGCATGTCGGGCTCGTTCCGCGTTGACGCCGCAAAGGCCATCGCCGCTGGCGCTTTCCACCACGAGCGCTCGAAGGACCCAAAGCACGACCATGTCGTCCTCGAACTCGATAACGGCAATGTCGTCACCTACAACGATCCGCGACGCTTCGGCTTCATGGACCTGGTTCGCAACGAGGCGCTCGAGGCCCATCCGAGGCTCTGCGCCGCTCGGCGACGAGCCGTTGGCCCCGGAATTCGACGCGGCTCGTCTGGCGAAGCTGTGCGCGGGCGTCGCGGGCGCCGCTGAAGGCGGCTTTGCTCGATCAAAAGCGCATCGCCGAACTCGGCAACATTTACGTCTGTGAGGCGCTTTTTCGCGCTCGGCTCAATCCTTCGAAACCCGCGAACGTTCTCTCCGACGCTCGCGGCGGTCCGACCCGCGCCGCCGTCGCATTGGCGCATGCGATCCACGAGGTCCTCGAGCAAGCGATCGAGGCGGGGGGCTCGACTTTGCGCGATCACCGTCAGGCGGACGGCGCCCTCGGCTATTTCCAGCACTCGTTCTCGGTCTACGACCGCGAAGGCTCGGTCTGCCCGCGGGCGCGCTGCGGCGGGACGATCGCCCGGATCTCCCAGTCCGGCCGTTCGACCTTCTACTGCCCTGTCTGCCAAAAGTAGCGGCGTTTCGGGGGGGCCTGGCCCCAGCAGGCGCCCCTCGCATTGACAAGGGAAGGCGCGGCTCCTATCTCCTGCGGCAACCCAGTTCAGCGGCGCGAAAACGGGCGTTTGGGCCTCTTTTCGCGCTTTTTGTTGTCGCCGTCGACGCCAGCGCCGCAGGCGCTCCCTAAAGAGCGGAGCGAAAACTCCGGCGGACGGCATTGGAAAGGTCGAAAATGCTCGGCGCTCTGAAGTTCGACACCGTGATGAAACGGGTCTTCGGTTCGTCCAACGACCGTCGCCTTAAGGGCTATCGGCCGATGGTCGCCGCGATCAACGCGCTCGAACCTCAATTCGAAGCGCTGAGCGACGATGAACTGCGCGCCAAGACCGACGAATTTCGAGCCGAGCTTGCCGCCGGCAAGACCCTGGACGACCTGACCGCTCCCGCTTTCGCCGCGGTGCGGGAGGCGGCCAAACGAACGCTGAAGCAGCGCCACTTCGACGTTCAGCTGATCGGCGGCCTCGTGTTGCACGAGGGGGCGATCGCCGAAATGCGCACCGGCGAGGGCAAGACGCTGGTCGCCACGACCGCCGTCTATCTCAACGCGCTCGGCGGGCAGGGCGTGCATGTCGTCACCGTCAACGACTATCTCGCCCGTCGCGACTCGGAGTGGATGGGCCAGATCTATAAGTTCCTCGGCATGACAGTCGGCGTGATCGTGCACGGGCTCGACGACGATCAGCGCCGCGAGGCCTACGCCGCCGACGTCACCTACGGCACAAACAACGAGTTCGGCTTCGACTATCTGCGCGACAATATGAAATACGACATGGCGCAGATGGTCCAGCGCGGCCACGCCTTCGCCATCGTCGACGAGGTCGATTCAATCCTGGTCGACGAGGCGCGGACGCCGCTCATCATTTCGGGTCCGTCCGAAGACCGTTCGAATCTCTACGTTTCCGTCAACGCGATCATTCCCGAACTCGTTCGCGAGGATTACGAGCTCGACGAGAAGCAGCGGACAGTCAATCTAACGGAAGCTGGGCAACGAACACGCCGAAGCCTTGCTGCGATCGACGGGCGTGATGAAAGAAGGCTCGCTTTACGAGGCGGCCAACGCCACGCTCGTCCATCACGTCAATCAGGCGCTGCGCGCGCACAAGCTCTTTCAGCGTGACAAGGATTATATCGTCCGTAACGACGAGGTCGTGATTGTCGACGAGTTCACCGGGCGCATGATGCCTGGGCGGCGCTATTCGGAAGGCCTGCATCAGGCGCTCGAAGCGAAGGAAGGCGTCACCGTCCAGCCCGAAAACGTGACGCTCGCCTCGATTACGTTCCAGAATTACTTCCGCCTCTACAAGAAGCTCGCCGGCATGACCGGGACCGCCTCGACCGAAGCCGACGAGTTCGCCGAAATCTACAAACTCGTGGTCGTCGAAATTCCGACAAACCGTCCGATCACCCGTCTCGACGAGGACGACGAGGTCTACCGGACCACGGACGAGAAGATGCGCGCAGTCGTGCGCGAGATCGAGGCCGCCAACGCCAAGTTGCAGCCGATGCTGGTCGGCACGACCTCGATCGAGAAATCCGAGGTGCTCGGCGAGGTGCTGGAGCGTCAAGGCTACAAGAAGATCGACTTCGCCAAGCCTGACGCGCTGAAGGCGCTGTACGCAGCCGCGCGGTCGGGGAAGCCGTCCAAGAATTTCGCGATCCTCAACGCGCGGTTCCATGAGCAGGAGGCCTTCATCGTGGCGGAAGCCGGCGTCCCGGGCGCAATCACAATCGCCACCAACATGGCCGGCCGGGGCACCGATATCCAGCTCGGCGGCAACGTCGAAATGCGGGTCAAGCAGGAGGCCGATCCGAACGCGCCGGCGGAGGCTCGCGACGCGCAGGAGGCGGCGATCCGGGCGGAAGTCGCGGAGTTCAAGCAGAAGGCGCTCGACGCTGGCGGGCTCTACATCATCGGCACGGAGCGGCACGAGAGCCGCCGCATCGACAACCAGTTGCGCGGTCGTTCCGGACGACAGGGCGATCCCGGCCGGTCGAAGTTCTTCCTGTCGCTGCAGGACGATCTGATGCGGATTTTCGGCGCCGAGCGTATGGACGCGATGTTGAAGCGCCTCGGACTCAAGGAGGACGAAGCGATCGTCCATCCGTGGATCAACAAGGCGCTCGAGAAGGCTCAGCAGAAGGTCGAAGCCCGCAACTTCGACATGCGCAAGAACATTCTCAAATTCGACAATGTGATGAACGACCAGCGCAAGGTCATTTTCGAAGACCGGCGCAAGATGATGGCCTCGGAGTCCCTGGAGCCGACGATCGAGGACATGCGCACCGGCGTCATCGACGATCTTGTCGCCAAGCACATCCCGCACGACGCCTATCCGGAGGCCTGGGACATCGCCGGAGCTGAAGCAGGAGGTCGCCGCCAAGCTCAATCTCGACCTGCCGGTCGACGTATGGGCCAAGGAAGAGGGCATCGCCGACGAAGAGGTCGCCGCGCGCCTCCACAAGGCCGCCGAGGAGGCCTATGTCGAGCGCGTTCGGCGCAATACGCCCGAAGCCATGCGCTTCGTCGAGAAGCAGGTGATCCTGCAATCGCTCGATCACCTGTGGCGCGAGCACCTGGTCACGCTCGACCATTTGCGCCAGGTCATCGGCTGGCGCGGCATGGCCCAGCGCGACCCGCTCAATGAATACAAGTCCGAGGCGTTCGAACTCTTCCAACAGCTCATTGCGCAGTGGCACGAAGCCGTCATCGCGCAAATGTCGCGGGTCGAAGTGCGCTTCCAGGAACCGGAACCGCCGCCGCCGCCGATGCAGTTCCAGCATCTCGATCCCGCGACCGGCGAGAACGAATTCCCCTTCGGGCCCGTCAACGAGCCCGTCAGCGGCGGACTGCTCGCGGCGACGTCGGGACTGGCGGTCGCCGAACGCGATCCAAACAAACCCTCCACTTGGGGACGTGTCGGCCGGAACGAGCCGTGCCCCTGCGGATCGGGCAAGAAGTTCAAGCATTGCCACGGTCAGGTCGCTTGAGCGAAGCGGGGTTCAGTGCGGACCTCCCTCGCGCCGAAGCGCTCGTCCGCCTGACCGAAAGGTATCGGCGCTCTGAACTCGACGAGCCGGGTCGCGAAGCGCGGCTGACGCTCTGCGCCGCCGCAGTTCTGTCGCCGGCCGCCCTGATCGCCGCGCCCGAGGCGCCGCTCGGCGCCGCCGCGGTCCGGCTCGGGGACTTTGCGGCAAGACGCGCGTCCGGGGAGCCTCTGTCAAGGATAATGGGCAGGCGCGAGTTCTGGGGTCTCGCGCTTGCGATCTCGCCGGAGGTGCTCGACCCGCGACCGGAAACCGAGACGATCGTCGAGGCCGCGGTCGCGCTCCTCGCCGACAGGCGGCGCGATCAACTGCGGCTCCTCGATCTCGGCGTCGGATCCGGGGCGATCCTCTGCGCGCTGCTCCACGAATTCGTCAACGCGCACGGCGTCGGCGTCGACGTCTCGGCGCATGCCGCGGAGATGGCGCGCCGTAACATCGACGCCTGCGGGCTTGCGCGCCGGGCCGAAATTCGCGTCGGCGCGTGGACCGACCGCCTCGACGGCCCCTTCGATCTGATTGTCTCGAATCCCCCTTACATCCCGTCCGGCGATATCGAAGGCCTTTCGCGCGCGGTGCGTCATTTCGATCCGCGCCTTGCGCTCGACGGCGGGGTCGACGGACTCGACGCCTATCGCGCGATCCTTCCGGCCGCCGCGCCGCTTCTCGCGCCGCGCGGGGCAATCCTCGTCGAGGTCGGCGAGGGGCAGGCCGGCGACGTGCTCGACATTGCGGCAAAGGCGGGCTTTGTCGAGCGTTCGACCCGCAGGGACCTGGCGGGCTGCGAGCGCGTCGTCGCCGTGCGCTCGCCCCGGGACGGCGTGGCGGCGGGCACGTTCGCCCGTGACTGCGTCAATGCGCTTGACTGACGAGGAGCCGCGAGGGGACCTGACGGTCCGGCTTATCGCCATGCCGAGCGACACCAACGCCAATGGCGATATCTTCGGCGGCTGGGTTCTGAGCCAGATGGATCAGGCGGGCGGGATTGCTGCGGTCGAAAGAGCGCAGGGGCGAGTCGTCACCATCGCCATCGAAGCGATGACCTTCATCCGGCCGGTGAAAGTCGGCGACGTCCTTTGCGTCTACACGGCGGTCGACCGCGTTGGACGCACGTCGATCAGGATCCACATCGAAGCCTGGGCGAAGCGCTTTCGCACCCATCGCCGAGAAAAGGTGACCGACGGGACGTTCACCTTCGTCGCGGTCGACGACGACGGGCGACCGAGGCCGGTCCTCCCCGAGCCGACGAAAGCGCAAAGTTAACCGCCTGAGCGGCAAATTGGCGCGGTGTGCTCGCCCCTGGTCTGTCGTCCGCCGATGATCGACGCCTGTTCGGTCGCTGACCTTGCGCGCCTCGAGCCACTCTGGGACGACCTCGCCGCCCGCGCCCTTGAGCCGAACCCGTTCGCCGAGAGCGCCTTTGTCATTCCGGCTGCGCGCTGCATCCCGCCGCGGAAGCTGATCGCGCTTTGCGTGTGGGACGGCCCTGAACGGACGAGGCTGAATGCGCTTGTCGCGCTGCAGCGTCCCATCGTCCCGTTTGGCGTCGCCGATGTCTGGCGCAGCGAGCAGGCGCCGCTGGCCGCCCTGCTCGTCGACCGCGAAACGGCGGGTCCGGCGCTCGAATCGATGACCGAGTGGCTGGCGCGCAATTGGCCTGGAACTGTCGGGCTCGGCCTCGCCAATGTCGACGTCGACGGCGCCCTTGCGCAGGCGTTTCGAGATCTTTCGGTCAGGCGGTCGCTGCGGCTGGAGGTCTCAAATCCCCGGCGCCGCGCCGCGCTCGCCTGCGGCGGCGGCGCCAGCTTCGAGACCCTGATCGCCGCCAGGCGGCGGAAGGAATGGGGGCGATTGAAGCGGCGGCTCATGGACTGCGGCCGGCTCGATTTCGATTGGTCCGACGGTCCAGCCGCGATCGAGGACTTTCTGCGGCTCGAAGCGGCGGGCTGGAAGGGCGCCCAGGGGACGGCGCTGGCGGCCGACCGGAAGCGCGCATCCTTCGCCCGCGAGACGCTCGGCGGCTTCGCCGCCCGCGGCCGGCTGCAGATCGCGCGCCTTTCGCTCGACGGGCGTCCGATCGCGGCGGGGGCTGTGTTGCGCGCGGGCGCGCGCGCCTTCTACTGGAAGACGGGATACGACCCGGCCTATGCGCCGTACTCGCCGGGCCTGCAGCTGACCCTGGCGATGTCGCGCGAGCTTGAAGCCGACAGCGGCCTCAGGTTCGCCAATTCCTGCGCGGACCCGAACCATCCGATGATCGACCGGATCTGGACGCAACGCATCGAGCTGATGGACTTCGTGCTTCAGACAAGGCCGGACGCCGCTCTCGCGTTCAGGCTCGCGACCGACGCCCGCCGCGCCAGGGCGCTGGCGCGGCGCCGGGTCAAGGAGCTCGTCAACGGGTGGCGGCGCCGAGGCGCTAGTCCTCGAGCTTCCGCGCTTCGTCCGGCAACATGATCGGCACGCCGTCGCGGATCGGATAGGCGAGCTTGGCGGGTCTTGAGATCAGCTCCTGCCGTTCGGCGTCGTAGATCAGCGTCGCCCGCGTCAACGGGCAGACGAGAAGCTCCAGCAGACGAGGATCGGTCTTTCGCAATGGCCGCTGCGCCGGGCTGCGCCGGGTCCGGGTCATCGGTCATCGCAAGGGTCGTCCGCCGTCGGTCTCGCTTGTCGCCGAGAATCCGTCACGTTTCTTTACATTTCATGGGCTTAGGCGCCATAATCTGCAACTTTCGCGGCTTCTGTGGCGATGGCCGAGCCGCTCCTATAATAACAGATACCATCGTATTTAAAGCTTCGAGCGCCAATCCGATCATCCCTGTCTGCATCATCATTCCCGATGCAAACAGGCTCATCGGCCGTCCGTCATCAAACCACGGAACCGGCGGTTTGGCAAGGAAAAGTCGACTTTTCCGAAAACCACGGCGAGAACGATCCCGCCGCGGAATCGGCGAACTTCAGAAGCGCAGGGCCGTCGCCTGCCGCACGCCCTTGAGCTTTCCGACCTTCTCCAGCACCCCGGCAGGCGCGTCGCCGTCGATCGCGACCAGCGCGATGGCCGATCCGCCCTGCTCGTCCCGGCCGAGGGCGAAGGTCGCGATATTGACCCCTGCGTCGCCGAGCACGCTGGCGAAGCGGCCGATGAAGCCGGGCTTGTCCTCGTTGGTGACATAGATCATCGACGGGGTGAATTCGGCGTCGACCTTGATGCCCTTGATCGAGAGGATGCGCGGCTTGCCGTCGTGGAAGACCGTTCCGCCGATCGAGCGGGTCTGGTCGGCGGTGGTGACCGTCAGCGTGATGAAGCTCTCGTAGTCGCCTTCGGCGGCGCGGGTCATCTCCTCGACGACGATGCCGCGATGCGCCGCGACCGCCGGCGCGGAGACGACGTTGATGTCGGCGAGCGACGGCCGGAGCAGGCCCGCGATCGCCGCCGACGTCAGCGCCTTGATCTTGAGATCCGCGACCGCGCCTTCATAAGTGATCGTCACCTTGTCGATCGGCGCCTGGGTCAGCTGGCCGGCGAAGGAGCCCAGTCCTTCCGCGAGCGCGATGAAGGGCTTGAGCTTCGGCGCTTCCTCGGCGGTGATGGAGGGAAAGTTCACCGCGTTGGTGATCGCGCCCCGGATCAGATAGTCCGACATCTGTTCGGCGACCTGCAGCGCGACATTCTCCTGCGCCTCGCTGGTCGACGCCCCGAGATGCGGGGTGGCGATGAAATTGGGATGGCCGAACAGCGGATTGGCCGTCGCCGGCTCTTCGACGAAGACGTCGAAGGCGGCGCCGGCGACATGGCCGCTGTCGAGGGCCGCCCGCAGCGCCGCTTCGTCGACAAGGCCGCCGCGGGCGCAATTGATGATGCGCACGCCCTTCTTGGTCTTGGCGAGGTTTTCGGCCGAGAGGATATTCTTGGTCTGCGCGGTCATCGGCGTGTGCAGGGTGATGAAATCGGCGCGCGCCAGGAGGTCGTTCAGCTCGACCTTCTCGACGCCGATCTCCGCCGCGCGCTCGACGCTGAGGAACGGGTCGTAGGCGACGACGCGCATCTTGAGTCCGAGGGCGCGCGAAGCGGCGATCGAGCCGATGTTGCCGCAGCCGATCACGCCGAGCGTCTTGCCGGTGAGCTCGACGCCCATGAACCGGTTCTTTTCCCATTTGCCCGCCTGGGTCGAGACGTCGGCGGAAGGGATCTGCCGCGCGAGCGCGAACATGAGGCCGATCGCGTGCTCAGCGGTCGTGATCGAATTGCCGAAGGGGGTGTTCATCACGATCACGCCGCGCGCGGTCGCGGCCGGAATGTCGACGTTGTCGACGCCGATGCCGGCGCGGCCGACGACCTTCAGTTTCGTCGCGTGTTCGAGCAATTTCGCGGTGACCTTGGTGGCCGAGCGGATCGCAAGGCCGTCGTAGTCGCCGATGATCCGGACGAGTTCGTCCTTGTCGAGCCCGGGCTTGACGTCGACCTCGACGCCGCGCTCCTTGAAGATGGCGACGGCGGCGGGAGAGAGCTTGTCGGAAATGAGAACGCGGGGAGCCATGGTGAGAGCCTCGGAGTGAGGCGGAAGACGCTAGGACTGTGGATCGCCCGCGAAAACGGGCATGCCCGGACTGCGGTCACAGAGCGGACGGCTGATGGATCCCCGCTTTCGCGGGGATGACAACGACGCGTCGATCACGCCGCCTTGGCGAGCCTGCCCTTTTCGAGCGCGAAGGCGTAGTCGAGCCAGCGCGTGAGCGCCTCGACGTCGGCGGCCTCGACCGTCGCGCCGCACCAGATGCGCAAGCCCGGCGGCGCGTCGCGATAGGAGCCGATGTCGTAGGCGACCTTCTCCTTCTCGAGGATGCTCGCCAGCGCCTTGGCGAAGGCGGCCTGGCCGTCGGGCGGAAGCGCGGCGACGGCGGGATCGACCACCTTGAGGCAAACGCTGGTGTTCGAGCGGGTCTCGGGGACGCGCGCGAGGAAATCGATCCACGGCGTGCGTTCGACCCAGTCGGCGATTGCGCCCGCGTTGGCGTCGGCGCGGGCGATGAGCGCCTTCACGCCGCCGAGCGACTTCGCCCAGTTGAGCGCGTCGATATAGTCCTCGACGCACAGCATCGAAGGCGTGTTGATCGTCTCGCCCTCGAAGATCCCCTCGATCAGCTTGCCGCCTTTGGCGAGGCGGAAGATCTTCGGCAGGGGCCATGCCGGCGCATAGGTCTGAAGCCGTTCGGCCGCTCGCGGGCTCAGGATGATCACGCCGTGGGCCGCCTCGCCGCCGAGCGCCTTCTGCCAGGAGAAGGTGGCGACATCGAGCTTCGGCCAGTCGAGCTTTTGGGCGAAGGCGGCCGACGTCGCGTCGCAGATCGTCAGGCCCTTGCGGTCGGCGGGAATCCAGTCGGCGTTGGGAACGCGAACGCCCGAGGTCGTGCCGTTCCAGGTGAAGACGACGTCGTTGTCGAAATCGACCTTGGTCAGATCCGGCAGCTCGCCGTAGGGCGCTTTCAGCGTCCGCGCGTCCTTGACCTTGAGCTCCTTGACGGTGTCGGTGACCCAGCCTTCGCCGAAGCTCTCCCAGGCGAGCACGTCGACTCCGCGCGCGCCGAGCAGCGACCAGAGCGCCATTTCGACCGCGCCGGTGTCGGAGGCGGGCGTGATGCCGATGCGATAGTCGGCCGGCACGCCGAGAACTTCGCGCGTGAGGTCGATCGCGAGCTTGAGCTTGGCCTTGCCGAGCTTGGCGCGATGCGAGCGACCGAGCGCCGCGTCATGGAGAACTGTGGGGGTCCAGCCGGGGCGCTTGGCGCAGGGGCCAGAGGAAAAACACGCGTTCGCAGGGCGAACGGCGGGCGTCATCGTCGTCATATTGTGACCATCCTTTCAGATGGGCGCCTCTCGTTGGGGAGAGGTGTCCCGCCGCGGGCAATAGCGGAACGACGATGCGATGGCAAGCGAATTTCAGGTGGGTGGCGGCGAGGACGGACGACAGCGATGCGCAAATGGCGCGGTCGTTCGCGGACGGCCAAGCGAATGGATGGTATCGGGCTCTTTGCTGCCTTTCGCCGTCGATCACGGAACGCGACCGAGGCGCCTCGAACGGGCCTTCGCTGACTGCTGGTGAACCAGTTTTATGACGCTTTCATCCGCAAGCCTCACTGGGTGCCCAGCGCGAGCTGCAGGCGCTGTTCGGGAGTGATGAGGTGATCGAGATTGACGGCGTCCTCGCCGAGGTCGATCTCGACCCAATTCACCTCGCCGCTGAACTCTCTTCGGCGTCGGATAGTCGTAGGTGACCGGCGAACCGAACTCGTCGCCGACGTCGCAGGTCTCGTCGGCCGAGAACACCATCGGCTCGGTCATCTCGACCCGGCCCTCGCCGACCTTGCCGCCGTCCACATAGAGCGTGACGCGTGCCGCCCTTCGCGAGGCCGCCGCCGTCGTATTTGAACTCCATCCGAACCTGATGCGTGCCCGGCGGGATCGCCGTCGCGCCCTCGATCGTATACCGGTTCACGCCGTAGAAGTTGTAGCAGTACTTCAGCTTGCCGCCCTTGGCGTAGAGGCTCCAGCCGCCGATGATCCCACCGAGCGCGACGATGACGCCTTCGGCGCCGGTCGCGGGTACGACGACCTCGGCGGTCAGCGGCGTGCGACTTGTTCTTGGTGTTGACGATCGAGCTTTCGGTCAGCCGCCCCATGCCGCGGAACAGGATCTGCCGGTTGCCCTTGATCAATTGCGGCCGGCCGGCGAGGTCGGGGTTGGCGCGCTCGGCAAACCGGTCGTCGAGCGGCAGCACGTTGTACTTGACCGCCTCGATCAGCCAGAGCCGCTGCAGCTCGTGCAGCTTCTCCGGATGCTCCTTGGCGAGGTTCTTCGCCTGGGTCCAGTCCGTCGTGGTGTCGTAGAGCTCCCAGACGTCGTCGTCGAAGGCGGGCAGCTTGGACCGAGCCAGTCACCCACGGCGTGCGGTGCCGGGTCACCGCGGTCCAGCCCTTGTGGTAGATTCCGCGGTTGCCGACCATCTCGAAGTACTGCGTCTCGCGCCGCTCGGCCGCCTTGGCGTCGTTGAACGCATACAGCATGCTGACGCCTTCGATCGGGCGCTGCTGCACGCCGTTGACGAACACCGGCTCGGGCAGGCCGGCGGCTTCCAGGATCGTCGGCGCGACGTCGATCACGTGATGAAACTGGGTGCGGATCTCGCCCTTGGCCTTGATGCCCTTCGGCCAGTGCACGATCGTTCCGTTGCGCGTGCCGCCGAAGTGCGAGGCGACCTGCTTGGTCCACTGGTAGGGCGTGCACATCGCGTGCGCCCAGCCGACCGCGTAGTGGTTGTAGGCTTCGGGGCCGCCGAGCTTGTCCAGCCGTTCCGTCAGAAATTCGGCGGTCTCCAGCTGCGGGAAGCCCGTCAGCGGCGCCATCTCGTTGAAGCAGCCCTGCAGCGAACCTTCGGCTGAGGCGCCGTTGTCGCCGATGATCAGGTAGATCAGCGTGTCGTCGAGGACCTCCAAGTCCTTGAGCGCGTCGATCAGCCGACCGACGTGATGGTCGGTGTGCTCGAGAAAGCCGGCATAGACTTCCATCTGGCGCGCGAGCACCGGCTTCATTTCAGCGGCGATCGTGTCCCAGGCGGGAATCTCCGCGTGGCGCGGCGTGAGCTCGGCAGTCCTCGGGAATGACGCCGAGCGCCTTCTGCCGGGCGAAGGTTTCCTCGCGCAGCTTGTCCCAGCCGTGGTCGAACTTGCCCTTGTACTTGTCGGCCCATTCCTTCGGCACATGATGGGGCGCGTGGGTCGCGCCCGGCGCGAAATAGGTGAAGAACGGCTTGTCGGGCATCAGCGCCTTTTGCTGCCGGATCCAGTTGATCGCCTTGGTGGTCAGGTCGTCGGTCAGGTGATAGCCCTGCTCGGCGGATTTCTCCGGCTCGATCGGCGTGGTGCCTTCATAGAGCGCCGGGTAGTACTGGTTGGTCTCGCCGCCGATGAAGCCGTAGAAGTACTCGAACCCGCCGCCGCCGCTGGGCCAGGCGTCGAACGGTCCCATCGGACTGGTTTGCCAGACCGGCACCTCGTGGCATTTGCCGAACTGTGCGGTCGAGTAGCCGTTGAGCTTGAGGGTGCGCGCAAGCGGCGCGCAGGTGTTCGGCAGAATCGAGTTGTAGCCGGGCGCCGAGGTCGCGATTTCGGTGATGCCGCCCATGCCCACCGAATGGTGATTGCGGCCGGTCAGCATCGCCTGACGGGTCGGCGAGCAGAGCGCGGTCGTGTGGAACCGGGTGAATCTCAGGCCGTTCGCCGCGAGCCTCTCGAAGTTCGGCGTCTGGCACGGACCGCCGAAGGCGCTCGAGGCGCCATAGCCGACGTCGTCGATCAGCACGATGAGGACATTCGGCGCCCCGGCGGGCGGCCGCAACTGCCGAATCGGCGGATATTTCGTGTCGGGGTCCTTGGCGTCGTAGGTCGTCAGGCCCACGTGCGGCTGATCCGGGATCGGGAGGACGGTTCTCTGTATTTTCTCTTGCTCGCTCATTGGATCGTCCCCCAGCTTTAGCCTCCGATCTCCTTGCGCGGACTAGGATCGGAACTTGTTCTGGGTACGCTACACAACAACCAGACCGCGCGCCACCCAGCTTCAAATGCGGGGCCTCGATCTTGGATTGCGTGTAATTGGTCTCCGCCGCGGCACGGTAGGTCGGATTGCCGATCGCCGTAGTCGCCTGCGGTCGACAGGAAGGGGGCACCAAGCGTCAGAGTTTTCCGACCGGCAGAAGATTCCTGCCTTGAACAAAATGACCCGCACCCTTCACGCGGGCGATTCAGTCCGCCGTCTGCGCCGGCCCGGCGGACCGCCGCGCTCGCGCGGATTTCGGGGCTTTGCCGAGGCCGTCGGCGCCTCGTCGCTCATGCGCTGATAGCGGACGCCGGTGAAAAAAAGGATCTCGGCCCCGACCCCGGAGGGTCTGGCCTGGCCAGAAGGTTTTTGTGACCGAAAGGCGATGAGATCGCCCATAACCGAACCGCCCCCTCGCAACCGATCATCGCGATGCTCCCGTATATCGGGGGCCAAGGGTTAACACTCCCTCAATGAGAAAAAGCTACCCCAGACTGTCATCGGCCGCTGGGTCCCGTCTGTGCGCGATCTCACACTCCAAGACTTCCCCTTCCTCACCTCGCTTGCGCTGAGCGAAAGCGCCAGGGATCGCCGGATCTGGCTTCGCGTGGCGGCCGACCATTTCGTCGCGGCGGAGCCCGATGATTCTGCAGCCATCGAGAGATTCGCCGACGTCATGGCCTCGCGGCTCGACGCCGCCGATGCAGCGACCCGGATGGACATCGCCCTGAAGCTCGCGCCGTGCGCGCGCACGCCTCTCCGGCTCCTTCACCTGTTCGAAGCGATGGGTCCGGAGCTCTCGGACCTTGTTCTCGAGCATGCGGCCGCCTATTCGGACCAGGAGCTCAAGGAGGCCGTCGCGCGGGGGCCGCGTGAAGCGCGCGCGGTCGCAACGCGCAAGCCTCTCAGCCCTGCGCTTGCGAATCTGCTCACGTTCCACGACGCCGCCGAGGTGCTCGTGGCGCTGGCGCGCAACGCCTTCGCCGAACTCGAATCTTCGGCGCTGGTCCGTCTCCTTCGCCGGGCTCGAAGCCTCGGCGAGGCGGGAGACCGTCGCGTTGCGGAAGCGATGCTCGAGCGCCGGCCGGTCCCGGCCGAGGCCGCACTTCTGTTTCTGTTCGCCCGGCCCGACCAGCGCGTCGAGATTCTCCTCGCGGCGCAGCGCATGCAGCTCGGCCGCCCGCCGCAGGCTTTTCTCCCGACGAACTCCGCTGCGCTCGACGACATCGAACTGGCGGCCGTCGCGCGTCACCCGGCCCGGTTTGTCGTCGCGCTCGCCGAAGCCCTCGGCTGCGAACCCGATCTTGCGCAACGGATCGTCGACGATCCTTCCGGCGAGCCGCTCGCCGTCGCGCTGACCGCGCTTGGCGCGGCCAACGACGTGGTGGTGCGGATCCTGACCTCGAACGACCTTCTGGCGGGCGAGAGCTATGAGCGCATCCGCACGCTCGCCCGCCTCAACAATGCGCTTGACCGCAGCGCGGCGACGATGGTCGTGGCGGCGATGCGGGACGGCGCGGTCACGCCGCGGCGCCGCCAGCCCGTGGCCGAGGGGCGGGCGCCGGCGGAGCCGTCGCGCGCAGCTTCGGCCCGAAGGTCCGCGCCCGACCGCATGCTCCCCTCTCCCCGCTTGCGGGGACAGGGGTGAGGGGGCTTGCGGCTTGCCGCGCGCTACGCTCGCACCCTTCCCCAGCTCGCTGACTGCTAGAGCGTCCTGCTTTTGGGTCTACGCATAGCCTGCGTTCTTGAGGTAGGCGGCGCATTCGGCTGGTTGGTATTGGGCAAGGATTTCGGCGCTGGCGTCTGAGATGGCTTCGTAAGTTCGCGCTCCGACTTTTCGCAGCAGGGTTTTGAACTTGGCGAAGACCTGCTCGATTGGGTTGAGGTCAGGGGAGTATTTCGGCAGAAACACCAGCCGTGCGCCGACATCGCGGATCGCTCTTCGTACGGCCTTTCCCTTGTGTGAGCCGAGATTGTCGAGGATCACGACGTCGCCTGGCTTGAGGGTCGGGACAAGAAACTGCTCGATATAGGCGCGAAAGCGCTCGCCGTTGATTGGACCGTCGAACAGGCAGGGCGCGTCAATCCGATCCTGGCGAAGAGCGGCGAGGAACGTAGCCGTCTTCCAGCGTCCCTGCGGGACCTTGTCGATGAGGCGCTCTCCCTTCGGCGCCCAGCCGCGAAGCCTTGTCATGTTGGTTTTCGTCCAGGTCTCATCGAGGAAGATAAGACGCCTGGGGTCGATGAGCCCCTGATAGGTCCGCCAGCGCGCTCGATGGCGGCTTATGTCCCGGCGATCCTGCTCGCGCGCGACGAGCGTCTTTTTTTTAACGTCACCCCGATCTTGCGGAAGAAACGGCTCATCATCGAGGTGTCGGCTTCGACGCCTCGCTCGGCCGAAAGGCGATCGCAGAGAGCCTGAAGCGTGACATCCGACTTCTCGGCCCGCGCCGCCTCGAGGAACTCCCGATGCGGCATGAGCTTGGAGGCGCGATGGCCGCCATGTCCAACAGGTTCTCGCGAGCCCTCGCGTTCAACCCGTTCGACCCACTTGACCGCCGCGGATTCGCTCACCGCGTAATGACGACCGGCAGCCCGCCGGCTCATCTTGCCCGTCCTCACCGCATCGATCACCCGATTGCGCAAGTCTTGCGAATACGGCTTTGCCATCTCCTGCTGGCCTCCGCCCAGCCAGCAGGTTGAATCAAAATCTCGCCGATTCGGGAATCCCCCCCCGATTCATCCCAAAAGCAGGACGCTCTAACAGGGGAAGGTGGCCCGGAGGGCCGGATGGGGTATGGCCCGCCGCTTCGAGGCCGGCAAACTCGTGCGACCATAGGCGCGAGCCTTCGACGACGCATCCTGCTTTCCACACCCCATCCGTCGGGCTTCGCCCGACACCTTCCCCACTTCGTGGAGAAGGGGGCGCGCAACCGCCCGTAGCCGCAAGCGGGGCGAAGGGACGTGGCGGACCGATCGCTTCCGACCCGCCTACCCGATAAAGGCCAGCACGGTCGGCGCAAAGAAGCCGAAGGCGAGCAGGATCGCGCCGATCGCCCCGAGCCCGACGCTGAGCCACATCAGGACGGCGATGCCGGTGATGATCGAGGCCGAGGCGAGGACGATCGCGATCTGGGTGAGGCCGCTGCCGAGCTCGTAGTGCTCGAGCCGGCGGTTCGCGAGTTCGCGCGCTTCCTTCGCCGCCGTCGCCTGTTCCTGAATGGCGTCCAGACTGTCCTCGGGCTTCTTGGGGTCCTTCTCGAAGCGGACGACGGTCGCCTTGAAATCCGCGATCTGCTTCTCGATCGCCTCCTGAGCCTTGGGATCGGCGAGACCCGGTTTTTCGGCCTCGAGAATCTGGGAGGCGGTTTCGACCACCGTCGAGCGAATCTTCTTGGCCTGATAGAAGTTGTACAGGTCCGAGGCCTCGATGTTCTTTTCCGTCGAGAGGTGCTGCGCCTTCTTCGCCCCAGCCTCGGCCAGCGCCAGCATCAAGGCAAGGATGGCGATGATGAGCGCGACAGTGCGGTCCCGCTCCTTGGCCTCGACCGCCTTGTCCGCCGTTTCCGCCGCTTCGCTCATGACGTCTCCCCCCAATTTTTGACGCCTGGCGCGTCGCTTGCGCCTCCTATCAGCCCCGCGGCCCGGAGCGCAATGGAGGAAGGCGGCGGGCTATCGATCGGGCGCGCGCGACCGTGCGACGCGGCGCGCCGGACCTTCCGCGAATGTCTGCCGCCCATCGTTCGAAGGGTCGACCAGCAGGCCCGCCTCCGGGCCGGCGAAGGGAAACCGTCCCGCGGGGGCGAGATCGTCCCGAGCCGCGGACTTCTGCGCGGAGAAGAGCCGGTTGACCTCGCGCCCGATGCGTTCGATCGACTCCCTCAGCGCCGCGTCGTCGACGGCGTTGAGGCCCGAAGCGGTCAGCGCCGCGACCCGCGCGCGCAAGGCGTCGTTGTCGCGCTGCACGGATTCGCGATCGGCGCGGGCGGCCCTCAGCGAGCCTTCCATCGTCGCATGGGCCGCAATCAGGGTCTCGGCCCGGAGCGCAGCCGCGCTTTCGTTGGCGCGGGCGTCAGCGCCGACTTGAGCAAGACGCGCCTCGAGCTCCACCGTCCGGGCGAGGGCGGCTTTGAGCGCCGCCTCCCGGTCGGCGAGCGCGGCGAGCTGGCGCCCGTTTTCGAGCAGCGTCTCCTCGCGAACCCGTTCGCTGGCGACAAGCCGGGATTCGAGGTCCGCAAGCCGAAGCCTGCTCTCCGCCTGGCTCTCCTCGCCTCGCGAAACCGTCCCGGCGAGGCTTTCGTTCAAGGCGATCGCTTCGCGGAGGCGCTCGTCGAGATGGCGCGCTCTCGCGGTCTGCGCGGCGAGCGAGGCGGCAAGGTCCGCGCGCACGGCTTCCGCTCTCTCGGCGGCCGCTTTCGCAGAGCGCATGAGGTCGTCGCGCCGCGCCGCAAGGCTCTCGTTTTGCGCTTCGAGGATCGCCGTTCTCGCGCGGCTGCGGCTCGCCTCAGCCTCGAGCTCGATCTGCCGGGAGACGGCCGCCGCTTCGGCTGCGCCGGCTCGATCCCGCTGGAAGGCGAGGTCGTGAAGGGCGACCTCGCTCGCGCCGAGCGCGACTTCGAGGTCGCGGCGTTCGGCGCTCAGCTCCTCGATTTGCTTTCGCCGGTCGAAATCGAAGCTCTCGCGCTCCGTCGCATCCGCCTCGAGCGTGATGACCTTGACCGACTGCCTGCCGAGCTCGGAGCGCAGCGCGATCGAGGCCTCCTCGGCCAGCGTCAGACGGCGCTCGAGGCGCACCTGGTCGACAGCGTGCTGGGCGCGCAGCGCGTCGCGTTCCGCGATCGCCTGTTTCTCCGAGATCGGGGCCTGCAGCCTTGCCCGCGCTTCGGACAGCCGCCTGGCGCGCCTGGACACGATGGGCGTCCAAACGACCGCCGCGAGCGACGCGACGAGAAATCCGACTGCAAAGTACAGCGCCTGCTCGATCAACCTAGCCCTGTCCTCAGGTTCAAGGCCCGGGTTCATCTTCGCACAGGGCCATGCGGCTGCATAGCCAAAGGCGCATGGCTTCAGATTGGCGCTCTGGTCAGAAGGGATTCCAGGTCGCCCTTTGGGTGAATTTCAGATAGCTGACGTTGATTCCCAGCCGGGCGCCGACGCCCGTGCGGATCGGAACCACGATCACGCCTTGCTGGCCCAGCGCGGTGAAGCCGAAGCCGCCGATGAAATAGGCCGAACCGTCGATGCCGGCGAAGCGGTCGTAAATCGCCCCGACCGCCGGCAGGTTGTAGACCAGCATCATCGTCCGGTCGCCATCGGCGCCGGCGTCGAAACCCAGCGACGGACCTTGCCAGAAGATGGCCTGGTCGCCGGCGTTGCGCGTATACATCTTGCCTTCACCATAACGGAGGCCGCCGACGAACGCGGCGGAGGCCTCCTGTCCCAGGACATAGGCGTTGGGCAGCCCCCAGCGGCGCGCCGCCTCCTGGACGACTTCGGCGAGGCCGCGGGACAGGCTGCCAAAAAACCGATGGCCGTTGTCGACGATCTCGTCGACGGTAAACGTGGGGGGAGCGTCGGCCCGCGCGCGCGTCGCCAGGACCAGCGGCCCAAGGGCCGCGGCGGCCAGAAGCTGTCGACGAGTCACAAGGGTCATCACGACGTTCCTTCGAAGCGCCTCGTCTGGCGGATCGGTCGAGTTTCGTTCACTTGCATTGACGGAGGGTTAACGAACTCCAAACCGGCGGGCGGCGGCGGCGTCGCCCCAGGCGACGAAGGCTCCGTTGCGCAGGCCGCTGTCGATCTTTCCGTAGGCGAGCGGGGCGCCCGAACGGTCGAACACGATCCCGCCCGCCGCCCTCAGGACGGCGTCGCCGGCCGCCGTGTCCCATTCCATCGTCGGTCCGAACCGCGGATAGACGTCCGCCAGCCCTTCGGCGATCGTGCAGAACTTCAGGGAGGAGCCTCGCGAGCGCCGCTCGGCGATCGGAAGCGCTCCGAGAAAGGCTTCGGTCTCGGAATCGCCATGCGAACGGCTGGCGAGCGCAATGAGCGCCGCCGGCGCCGGGCGAACGCGAATGCGGAGCCGCTGGGGCGCCTCGGGCAGCGGAGCGCCGACCGGCGCGTCGCAGACGAAGGCCTCATCTCCGCCGAACCAGAGGCGCGCGAGGGCCGGCGCATAGACGGCGCCGGCGACCGGCCTGCCCTTCTCGATCAGCGCGACATTGATCGTGAACTCGCCGTTGCGGGCGACGAACTCTTTCGTTCCGTCGAGCGGATCGACAAGCAGGAACCGTTCGGCGACGGCGATCCGTTTTCCGCCCGCTGTCGATTCCTCGGCGACGATCGGCGGTTGGGCGAGCGCGCGCGCGCAATGCCCGCAGACGATCGCCTCCGCCCGCAGGTCGGCAAGCGTGACCGGACTGCCGTCCGCCTTGGCGCGGGGGTCGCCCCCGTGCTCGTAGACCTCCATCACCGCCGGCCCGGCGGCGATCGCGGCCTCAGCCAGGAAGAGCGCAATCTCGTCGGGGGAGGCGCGTTCGAAATCAAACGGACCCGGAACTGGGCGCGACGGCGTCAAGGACGTTCCCCTCACGTTGCGTGAAATCGGACCCGCCGGCGGGTCGAGGCGCCCATCTAAGGCAATCGCCGCGACGGGGCCAGAAGATGTCGCGGCGGGCGAGCGAATTGGCTACACAGCGAAGGGTTATCCGCTCGCTGCATGGGCCCGCGCGTTCATCGGCATTGACCACAGGATCAGCCGCTTGACAACCGTCTCTCTCGCCCCCCTCGACCTGGCCGCGCTCCTCAGCTCGCGCATCTGCCACGACGTGATCAGCCCTGTCGGGGCGATCGTCAACGGCCTCGAAGTGCTCGAGGGCGAAGAGGACGCGGAGATGCGCTCGGTCGCGATGGACCTCATCAAGAAGAGCGCGATCTCCGCCTCGGCAAGGCTGCAGTTCTGCCGCCTCGCCTTCGGCGCCGCAGGCTCGCTCGGCGCGTCGGTCGACACCGGAGACGCCGAGAATGTGGTGCGAGGCCTCTTCGCCAACGATCGAACGACGCTGCGATGGAACGCTCAGCGCCGGCTCGCGCCGAAGAACGTTGTCAAGCTTCTGCTCAATCTTTGTCTCATCGCGGCGAGCGCGGCGCCGAGGGGCGGGACCATCACGGTCGACCTCGCAGGCGAGGGCGAGGCTCTGGCGATGAAAGTCGAAGCAACGGGCGCAAACGTGCGCCTGTCGCACGCCGCGGCGGGCTTTCTCTCGGGCGCCCCGATCGAGACGATCGACGCCCACTCCATCCAGCCCTACTACGCGACGCTGCTGGCCCGGGAATGCGGCATGACGATCAAAACCGCGACGGGCCCCGACGCCGTCACCCTGACGGCGTCTCCGGCGGCCGAAGGCGGGGCCTTCGCCGAGCCGCATGCGTCCGAAAACCGGGCGACCGCTGAGGCGGAGACCGCTGATCTCGCGAATCCCGCCGTGACCGGATAATTTCAAGCCGATTCAGTCGCTTGCGTGAGAGTTCTGGAAGTTCTACATGAACACGCTCGCGCGCCGGACTCGCAGTCAGTGGTTTTGGCCCGCGTCCTGTTAGGGGGCCTATCAGGGAGAATAATCTCCCTGTTCCGTCTTCACCTTCCGCATGAGCAGTCGCCGTCAAGCCTTTGAAGCGCCGTCGATTGCGGGTTTCGCCGGAAGGCGGCCCCAAGCGCTTCTCCCTGTTAGCAGGGAGTAACAGGGCGAAGCGTCTCGTGTCCGCGACGCCGGCCTATTCGGTGACCGGCGTCTCGTCGATGACGGGGCTCGGGTCCTGAACGTCGGAGTCCGCCTGGCCGGCCTTGAAGCCGTAAGGAGACCTGAGGCGACGGCGCCGGCCGCGACCCGGGAAGCGGGAGTCTCCGGGCTCGCCGTCATTGAACGGCATGTCTGCGCCGGGAGCAGCGGCGGGGGTCTGGACCGCCTCGACGCCTGGCCCCGACGAATCTTCCCCCTCGGCGGGCCCAGGCCTGGGCCCCCCGGTTATGAAGGGGGGGAGCGCCGCGGGTCCTGCGCCCTCTGCGCCGCCCTCGCGAGGGGCTGGCGCGGCGGGATCTCGAAACGGGCGGAAGTCGCGCGGCCGATCGCGATTTCGGCCTGTTGTCCCGATAGCCCTCGTTCCTCTCGCCGAACGGGCGGTCGGGACGGGGTCCGCGATCCTGAAAACGGTTGCCCTGCCGATCCTGACGATCCTGGCGATTGGGAAACCCGCCCCGGTCGCCCTGGCCCTGGCGATCGCCCTCGAACGGCGGCCTCTCGACATAGGGCTGGGGCGCGTTGGGCGGGACGTTTGGCTGCTGCGCAAAGGCGTTCTGCTGGTTTTGATAGCCCGCGCGCTCCGCAGGCGAGGCGAATTGATCGGACGGACCGCCGAAATCGTCATCGTCCTCGAGATCGTCGCCCTCGCCCTCCGCCCGCGGCTGACCGCTTTGCGCCTGGGCCTGAGCCGCCTGGGCGGCTGCGATCAGACGGAAATAATGCTCGGCGTGCTGAAGGTAGTTCTCCGCCGCGACCGGATCGCCGCCGGTATGCGCGTCGCGCGCAAGCTGAAGATATTTCTCCGCCACATGATGCGCGTTTCCGCGAATCTTGACGTCAGGACCGTTGGACTCATAGGAGCGCGTCAACGGGTTGGGGCCGCGCCTGTTGTTGTTCGGCCGGCCGCGCATCCGCTTGTTCTGACCTGGTCTCATTGCCTTTTCCGATTGTCCGCTTGGTTGAGCCGCGCGTCGATTCGATCGACGCCGGCGTGAAAGAGCTCCATGCTCCAGCCACATCGGCCGGCAGTCGCCCTCTTGATTATCGTCCCCCGGACGAAGTCACTGTCCCGCCCGTTCGGTGTCCAAATGCCCGCCGCCCGGTCCGCTTCAATCCCCACGCGAGCGCAAAGTTCCCTGTTTGCAACAGGGCGGTTGGGATGAACTGCGTCAAGAATTCTCAACGAGGTCGAGCGCCCAAACCGTTCAGCGCTGAAGTTGTACGGGGCCCGTCAGGCGCTCGGCGCCCAGCAAGCGAGCGTTTCAGCCTTCGACCAGCGCCCCCGCAGTTTGCTGCCCGGCCGAGCCAACCCGAGGCGAATCTCCATACAGAATAGCCGGTTTTCCCTTCGCCGCCAAGCGGCGATTGCGCGGGGCATTACGAACGGTCGCCGCAAAGCTAATTTGCGGCCTGCCCGGCCGCGACCGGCGCGCGATATCCCTTGGGCGGATCGGTCAGCCATTCTCTGTCCGGCTCCGGACCCAACGGCGCCTTTTTGCCCATGCCGACCCAGCCCAGCGGGTTCAGGCTGCCGAGGACAGACGAGGCGCCGGACGAGGCGGGCGTCGATTTGCACTGGCCGTGCGGGCAGGCCAACTGGGGGTCGGGTTGATCCGAGGCCCGGACCGTGACCGGAGCGTTGGGGAAGGCATGCGTATAACGCAGGCGCGCATCCCCCTGTCCCGCAATCGCCTTCTTGTTCAATTCCTTCTCGACCTTCTTGCGTTCGGTCTCCTGGTTCACCGGCCAGTCCCCGCTGTCCTTGGGCGAGAGCGTGGCGCCGGGCGGCGGGAGATCGAGCTTTGGCGGCACGACGATCTTGCCGTGTTCGCGATATTCGATCGGCGGCGGCTTGTCTCCCTTGTCCCAGGGGTTCAGACCGAGACCGCCGAAAATGGAGCCGATGCCAACCCAAAGGGGCGCGGCCCCGTCATCGCCCGCGCGGGCGGCAGTCGTTCCGAGTAGAACGGTCGTGATCGCGAACGCGAGCGCCGCTCCGCGAAAACCGAAATGCATGGAGTTTTCCTTTCGTCGCCCGAGGGCGAGCCCAGTCGGCAGCCTCATCGTCTCGAATTCCGGCTATTCCATGACGCCAGCCGGATTCGATTCGGCCTTAAGTGTCGCACGTCGGTTCCTACCGAACCGATAAAGCTCAGTTCGCCCGCGGCGGCGACAACGGCTGCTTTGGTCGGTCCGGAGCCTGTGAACCGAAGGCGAGGTCCAATACCAGCAACGCAACGCCGATGTTGATCGCCGCGTCGGCCAAATTGAACACGAAGAAATGGCGGCCGAAGGCGTGCAGATCCAGATAGTCGACAACGGCTCCATGAGCAAGCCGGTCAACGGCGTTGCCGACCGCCCCGCCGATGATCGCGCCCAGCCCGGCGGCGGCCAATTTCGATTTGCAGCGCCATAGCCACCAGCCCAGAGCAATCGTCGCCGCCAGGGTCACGCCTAGCAGAATCGCCCGACCAAAGGAGGAGTCCTGCGCGAAGAGGCTGAAGGAGATGCCCGCGTTCCAGCGAAGCGCCAGGTCGAGGAAAGGCGTGAACGGCGTCGATTCCGGTCCCGCCTCCGTGAAACGCGAAAGTACGGCGGCCTTCACGGCCTGGTCGGCCGCGAACACGATGAGCGCGATCAGGGCTCCGAGCGCGCGCGGCCTCATGGCGCGCGGCCGAGCGCCCTGAGCTCGCGCAGGGCGGCCGCGTCGCGCGGGGTCACATCGGGAAAATCGGGCGATGCGGTCAAGGGGTCGAAGTAGCGCCAGGACCGGGCGCATTTGATCCCTTTCGCACGTTCGACGACAACGGCGACGTCAGGCGTCTCAGGCAGGCGAAAGGCGCCTTCGGGAGCAGGCCGCTCCGTCTCGATGGCGATATCGGACGTGATGCACACTTCGGCGAAGTCGACGCCCCTCAGCGCCTCGATATGCTCCGGCCGGCTGAGATAAACGCAAGGCGCCGCCTCGAGCGACGAGCCGATCTCCTTGTTGGCCCGTGCAATCTCGATCGCGCCGGTCACGACGAGCCGCAAGGCTCGGATCGTCTCCCAGGTCTTCGCCAGCGCGTCGTCCCGCCACACGGACGGGATTTCGGGGAATTGTTCAAGATGCACCGACCGATGCGCAGGGTCGCGGCACGACCACGCTTCTTCGGTGGTGAAGACGAGGACCGGCGCGAGCCAGACCGTCAGCGCACCGAAGATTTGTTCGATCGCCGTCAGCGCGCCCAATCGTTTGACGCTGGACGGCGGGTCGCAATAGAGCGCGTCCTTGCGGATGTCGAAATAGAACGCCGAAAGGTCCGCGTTCATGAACGCCGAGAGCGCCGCGACGACCCGGGCATAGTCGAAATCGTCGTAGGCCTCGCGCACCTTCTGGTCGAGCTCGGCAAGCTTGTGCAGCATGAGCCGGTCGAGGTCGCTGATCGAGGCGAAACCGATCGTCTCGTCTTTGTCGTGATGCGCGAGGGTTCCCAGCATCCAGCGGATCGTGTTGCGCAGCTTGCGGTAGTTGTCGCTGACCGCCTTGAGGATCTCGGGGCCGATGCGCTGGTCGTCGGAATAGTCGACGCTCGCCACCCAAAGGCGCAGGATGTCCGCCCCCGACGCAGCGATGACGTCCTGAGGGAACGTCTGGTTCCCAAGGGACTTCGACATCTTCCGGCCCTTCTCGTCGAGGGTGAACCCGTGCGTCAGCACGATGTCGAACGGCGCCCGTCCGCGGGTGCCGCAGCTCTCGAGCAGAGACGACTGAAACCAGCCGCGATGCTGGTCCGAGCCCTCCAGATACATGACCTCGTCCGTACCGCCGTCGACGATCCGCCGGATGCCGGCAAGACCGGGAAAATGTCTCGCGTCCTCGAGGACGAATGCGTGAGTCGAGCCGGAATCGAACCAGACCTCAACAAGGTTGTCGATCTTTTCGTAGTCATCCGGATTGTGCTTATTCCCGAGGAAACGCTCCTTCGCGCGTTTGGCGAACCAGGCGTCGGAGCCTTCCGTCTCGAACGCGGCCGCGATTCGGGCGTTGACCTCTTGGTCGAACAGGACGTCGTGCTCCCCGTTGCGCACGAAGATCGGCAGCGGCACCCCCCACGCGCGCTGTCGGGAGAGCACCCAGTCCGGCTTACTGACGACCATGCCCCGAATGCGGTTTTCGCCGGTCGGCGGAACCCAACGCGTCTTTTCGATTGCGTCGAGCGCCACAGCTCGAAGCGTCTGCCCATGCGGAGCATTGGCGAACGGTCGATCCATCGCCAGAAACCATTGCGGCGTGTTGCGGAAGATCACCGGCTTCTTGGAGCGCCAGCTATGGGGATACTGGTGCTTGAGTCGTCCGCGCGAAATCAGCGCGCCGCTTTCCTGCAACGCCTTGATGACCAACTCGTTCGCGTCGCCCTTCTCTCCCTTGTCCGTGATGACGCGCCTGCCCTCGAAGCCCGGCGCTTCCTCGGTAAATGCGCCGTTCTCGTCGACCGTGTAAGGGATGCGCGTATCGATGCCCCGCTCCGCGAGCGCGCGGCCGTTCGCCATCCAGAGCTCGAAATCCTCCCGCCCGTGACCGGGGGCGGTATGAACGAAGCCTGTTCCGGCATCTTCTGAAACATGGTCGCCGTTGAGCAGGGGAACGACGAATCCGTAGCCGTGGGCGCTGAGCGGATGGGCGCAGACCATCGCGTTCAGCGCGTCAGACTCGACTTCGCCGATGAACTCGTAACCCGCCACTTTCGCGGCGTTGAATACGCTTGGAGCGAGCGATTGCGCGAGAATATATGTGGCTCCAACTTTCGCCCAGTTGTCGGGAGGCGCTTCCGTCACGCGATAGCGGCCATAGGCGATCCGCCGCGAGAAGGCGATCGCGCGATTGCCCGGAATCGTCCACGGCGTCGTTGTCCAGATGACCACAGAAGCCTCGTCGCCTTCGACAGGGAAGGCCGCGAAGATCGTATCGCTCGTATAGTCCTCGTACTCGATCTCGGCTTCCGCCAGCGCGGTCTTCTCGACGACGCTCCACATGACCGGCTTCGAGCCACGGTAAAGCAGGCCGTTGGCAATGAACTTGAAGATTTCCCTCGCGATCTGCGCTTCCGCCGGGAAGCTCATGGTCGTGTAAGGGTGGTCCCAGTCGCCGACGACGCCCAGTCGCTTGAACTCCTCGCGCTGGACCGAGATCCAGTGCTCGGCGAAGGCGCGACATTCCCGGCGGAATGCGATGATGGCTTCGGGATCGGAGAAATCGGGCTTCACATTGCCTTTGTTGCGATAGAACTCCTCCTCCACTTTCCACTCGATCGGCAGGCCGTGGCAGTCCCAGCCGGGGACGTAGTTGGAATCTTTGCCCGCCATCTGGTGCGAGCGCACGACCATGTCCTTCAGGATCTTGTTGAGCGCAGTGCCGATGTGAACATTGCCGTTGGCGTACGGTGGCCCGTCGTGCAGCACAAACTTTGGGCGCCCCTTGCCGCTTTCGCGAAGCGCGCCGTAGAGGTCTTCGCGAGCCCATCGCGCAAGGATTTCCGGCTCTTTCTGGGGCAACCCCGCCCTCATCGGAAAGTCCGTCTTCGGCAGGAAAAGCGTCTGCGAGTAGTCGATGCCTTTTTCGGGCGCGTCTGTCATGAGAATTGCGAACACATTCGAGTTGATGGAGCTGGACAGCGAGGGAATTAGAGGATTTGGCGGGAATCGCCAAATCGACGCTTCCGGATTCAGCCCGGAGTGATCGCCAGGATCGCGCGGGCGCGCTCGATGTCGCGCCTCATCTCGTCCACGAGGGAGGCGAGCGAATCGAACTTGCGCTCTTCCCGGATGCGCTGGACGAATTCGACTTCCATGTCGCGCCCGTAAAGATCGCCGCTAAAGTCCAGCAGATGGACCTCGAGCAGCGGCGGACCGTTGTCGACGGTGGGCCGGACGCCGAAACTGGCGACGCCTGGGATTGTTTTGCCGTCGAAGCGGGCTCTGACGGCATAGACGCCGTGCGCAAGCCGGCTGGTCGGCTCAAGAGCGATGTTCGCGGTCGGAACGCCGAGCGTGCGGCCGAGCCGCTGGCCTTGGCTGACGAGTCCCGACACGGAATAGAAGCGCCCAAGTCCGCGCGCTGCGGCTACGACGTCGCCCCGCTCGAGCGCCCGCCGGATCGCTGTCGAGGAGACAACCCGGCTGGTGTCGCCGGCGCCCTCCTCGACCTTGGCGACGATTTCGACGACGAAGCCATGACGGGGGCCCGCCTCAGCGAGAAAGCCTGGTGTTCCGGACCGGCCCTTGCCGAAATGAAAATCCCATCCGACCACGACGGCGCCCACGCCGAGCCTGAGGACAAGGATCTCCGCAACGAACTCCTCCGCGGTCAGCGAGGCGAGCGAGGCGTCGAAGGTCATGAACACGATGCCGGAAAGCCCGAGGCTCTCGCAGAGCCTTGCTTTCATCGCCGCCGGCGTCAGGCGAAAGGCGACAGGGCGGTCGGCAAAATAATCGGCCGGATGCGGCTCGAAGGTCAGGAGCGCACTCGGCGCGCCTCGCTCCCTGGCCAGAGACAACGCCCGCGCGAGGACCGCCTGATGCCCGAGATGCACGCCATCAAAATTTCCGATCGCGTAGACGGCTCCTTCGAGCCCGGCCGGCGGGCGCGCCGGGTTCGTCGCGACCACGAAGCCATGAGTCATTGCATTATGCCGATCCTCGGGCTCCAGGCGCCCCGACGCCTTGGCCGGCGGGAAGTTGCCGCGCGCTCCCGACACGGTCAAGCGCTTGCATGTCTCGCTTTCGGGGCGGGAGGAACGCTGAGAATTCCCTGTCCTTCGAGCACGACCCTGTCACCGACCCGGCACTCGCACTGCAACCTGACCCGGCGGCCTTTTTCGGTCAGCTCGAGAACCTCGACACTGATGTCCACGACATCGCCGATCATGACCGGACCGAGAAAGTTGAGCGTCTGCGAGATGTACACGGATCCGGGACCCGGAAGCCGCATGCCGATCACCGCGGAAATGAGACTGGCGGTATAGAGCCCGTGCACGATGCGCCCGCCGAACCGCGTCTTGCGGGCGAAGTGCTCGGAAAGATGGATCGGGTTATGGTCTCCGGAGAGCTCGGCGAATCCGATCACGTCCTCGTTCAGGACCGTCTTCGTGATCGTCTCTCGCATCCCCACCGCGAGGTCTTCGAAATAGAGGATCTGGAATGTTGGCTTCTGCATGTCGTTTGCGGCTTCCCACGGCGGTTCCCAATCGAGACTAGCTGAAACCGATGGCCTGGCTCTGCGGCGCGCGGGCCGGAGCCCACAAGGTCGTATCGGACCCCCGATCAATGCGTCGGATACGCCCGCGAAACCTCAGGTTCGCAGGCCGCCGATCGCGGCGACCGGCCACAGCGCATGCTCTGCGTAGAGACGCCTGAGTTCGGCCGGGCTCGCGGGCGTCGTCAGGCTCTCCCCGTGCAGCGCCTCCCGATGAATGCCGTGGGTGACGAAGAGGGCGTCGAGACCGGCTGCGGCGGCGCCCGCGATATCGGTCTTCATCCCGTCCCCGATCGCCAGCACGCGTGCTCTGTCGAGGGGCGCACGGAGCGCCCGCTCCGCCAACGCGATCGCTCGAGCATAAATCGGCGGATGGGGCTTGCCGGCGTAAACGACCGGGCCGCCGATCTCCTCATACCGGCGCGCGAGCGCTCCCGCGCAATAGACGAGGACGTCGCCGCGATGGATCACGATGTCCGGATTGGCGCAAACCATGGTCATGTCGCGAGCAGCCATCGCGCCGAGGACCGGGTCGTAATCACCGGGAGTCTCGGTCTCATCGTTCCACAGGCCGGTGCAAAGCGCGTAATCGGCCTCGTCGAAGGCGACGAGCCTTGGCCGGCGGCCTGTCGCCTCCGCGGCCGCCTCAAACAGGCTCAAGTCGCGGGCGGGCCCGATGTGGAGGACGGGATCGTCGATCCTCTCCTCGATGAGCCCGATGGTCACGTCGCCGGAGGTCGCGATGGCGTCGAACGCATCCGGTGAGACGCCGAGCTTCACGAGCTGGCGGCGGATCGGCGCCGACGGCCGCGGGGCGTTGGAGATGAGGACGACCGCGCCGCCGCGCCGGCGAAAGGCGGACAGCGCTTCCGACGCCTGCCCGAACGACGCTACGCCGTTATGGAGAACGCCCCAGATATCGCAGAGAATTGCGTCGTATCGATCGAAGATCTCGCCCAGACCTTCGACCTGCCGAATCTCCCGCGCTTGTTCCTCGATCGTCATCGGTGCTCGGCTAGGGTAAGTCGTGCACGGCTGTCAAGCTGTCAGGCCGCGTGTCCGCGCGGGCTTGACCCGCGCGCCGGGCGCAGGAGAATGCGCGCGTCAACCGGAAAGGACCGAGATGCCCGAGACAGCCGACCTCGCGTCAAGGATCGCCTTCGACGACTTCCTCAAGGTCGACGTTCGGGTAGGGACGATCGTCTCGGCCGAAGCGTTTCCTCAGGCGCGCAAGCCCGCTTTGAAGCTGGTCATCGACTTCGGTCCTGAGGTCGGAAAAAAGAAGTCATCGGCCCAGATCACCCGCCACTATCGGCCTGACGCGCTCGTCGGGCGGCAGGTGGCTGCGGTCGTCAACTTTGCGCCCCGGCAAATCGGCCCCTTCGTCTCCGAAGTCCTCACATTGGGCTTTCCCGACGCGGACGGCGAGGTGGTGCTGATCGCGCCGTCGCGCCCGGTGCCGGACGGCGGCCGGCTGTTTTGAGCCAGGCGCCCCTGCTTGACGTGGTCAGGCGCGCTCCTTACCTAACGCTGGCGCGGCGATGCGCCGCCCGAACGCAGAGGGCTCCATGTCACTTACGGCCAAAGTCACCGACGCGAGCTTCGAAGCCGACGTCCTCAACTCCAACGAACCTGTCGTCGTCGACTTTTGGGCGGAATGGTGCGGCCCCTGCCGGATGATTGCCCCGGCCCTCGAGGAAATCGCGACCGAAATGAAGGGCAAGGTGAAAATCGCCAAGCTCAACGTTGACGAGAATCCCGGGGTTGCCGGCAAATTCGGCATCCGCTCGATCCCGACGCTAATGGTGTTCAAGGGCGGCAAGCAGGTCGCCACCAAGACTGGCGCCGGCCCGAAGAGCGAGCTCACGCGCTGGATCAGCGCCGCCGTCTGAGGCCCGCCACTCGATTCAGACGGGAACGCGCACCGCCGCCCTGAGGCCGCCCATCGGGCTGTCCGAGAGGGCGATGTCGCCGCCGTGCGACCGCGCGATGTCCCGGGCGATGGCGAGGCCGAGACCCGCCCCGCTCTGGTCCTGGTTGCGCGCCTCGTCGAGCCGGTAGAAGGGCCGGAAGACATCCTCCCGATGCGCCGGCGGTATGCCGGCGCCGTCATCGTCAACGATGATCGAGACGAACTGCGGGTCGCGCCTAGCGGATATCTCCACGTGATCGGCGTGGCGCTGGGCGTTGGCGACGAGGTTGCCAATGCAGCGCTTCATCGCCATCGGGCGCACGCGGATGTCGAGGTTCCCCCGGGTCTTGAAGGCCAATCTCCTCGCCGTGACGTTCAGCGTCGGCGCGCACGTCCTCGAGCATCGCGGCGATGTCGGTCGGGGTGGCGGATTCGCTCGTGTCGCCGCGGGCGAAGGCGAGATAGCCTTCGAGCATCTGGCCCATCTCGTCGACATCCTTCTGCATGAGCTCGCTGTCGGCGGAATTGTCGAGCAAGGGCGAGCGAGAGCTTGAACCGAGTCAGGATCGTTCGGAGGTCGTGGCTGACGCCGTTCAGCATGGCGGTGCGCTGTTCGGTCGCCCGTTCGATGCGGCGCTTCATCTCGATGAAGGCGTTACCCGCTTGCCGGACCTCACGCGCGCCGTGGGGGTTGAAATCGAGATCGCGGCCCTTGCCGAAATCCTCCGCAGCGCGCGCGAGCCGGAGGATCGGCCGAATCTGGTTTCTGAGGAAGATGACCGCGACCGTCAGCAGGACCAGCATCGCGGCCAGCATCCAGAGCACGAAGATATGCGCATTCGCCTCGTAGGCGAGCGAGCGCCGCGTCACCAGCCGAAGCACCCTGTCCCCAAGATCGACGCGGATTTCCATGAGACCCGAACGGCCGATCGTATCGAGCCAGAAGGGTCGATGGAGCTGGGTCTTGATCTCGCTCGGCAGCGTACGCGTCAGCGGATCGAGCGCGGAGAAGAACGAGGTCGGCGGCGCGCGGAGGCAGCGGACCCGCCGGCAGCACGGTCGCATCCATGCGGAAGCGTTCGGACGCGAGATTGGACAGAAAGGCGTCGTCTTCGCCGGGCGGAAGCTTCCGATAAAGATCGGCCAGCGCGCCGACGTCGCGCGCGACTGCCTCCGACAGGCGCCGCGTGACCAGCTCCCAATGATGCTGCATGAACGCGAAGGTGACTGCGGTCTGCAGAAGGACCATCGGCAGGATGACGATCAGGAGCGAGCGCTTGTAGAGGCCTTTCGGAAGTATGTCCGCGACGGCGCGAGCGCCGCGTCGCCAGAGGTCGCGGACGCGCGCGAGCTGACGGAGGGTGCGGAAGGACGGGCGGTCGATCATCCGTCGGCGATCAGACGGTAGCCGGTCCCCCGGGCCGTCTGCAGATAGGCGGGATTGGCCGGATCCAGCTCGATCTTCCGCCGGAGGCGATTGATCAGCACATCGACCGTGCGCTCCTGGGCCGCGCCGCCAGAGCCCGACAGCGCCTCGCGCGAGACGCTCTCGCCCGGATTGGCGCAAAGAAGGCGCAGCATTTCGCGCTCGCGTTCGGTGATGCGGACGATGTCGTCGCCCGCGCGCAATTCGCCTCGTTCCAGCGAGAACGCGAACTGGCCGAAGCGGACGACCGCGGCCTCGGGCCTGCCCATGGGCGAAGCCCGCGTACGGCGGAGCACCGAGCCAATCCTCAGCAAGAGCTCGCGCGGCTCGAAGGGTTTGGTGAGATAGTCGTCAACGCCGATCTCGAGGCCGCGTACCCGATCCTGTGGCTCGCCTCGCGCCGTCAGCATCAGGATCGGGACCTGGGATCGCTTGCGCAAGTCGGTCGCGAGATCGAATCCGCTCTCCCCGGGCATCATCACGTCGAGCACGATGATGTCGAAAGCGAGACCATCGAGGAAGGCGCGCGCCTCAGCGGCTGTCGCAGCGACCGTAACCCGGTGGCCGTTCTTCATCAGATAGCTCGACAGCAAGGCGCGGAGCCGCCGGTCGTCATCGACCACAAGCACATGCGCGGCGTCGTCTTCGAGCGGAGCTGAGTTCAATAGCGCCGCACTCCGCCCGTTCGACGGGCCGGCTCGGGCGCGGCGGCAGCGCCGCGGCGCGATCGTCCGGATCGATCATGGCGTTCAGAAACGCCTTCGCAGACCGTGGCCCGGTCTCGCCGAGACTTTCCAGGGCTCTGGCGAACCGCGTTGTCTGCACCTGCGCGAGCCGCAGCGCCAGACGCTCGCCCTCGGGCTTCGCGTAAAGTTGCCGGCGTCGCCGGTCCGAGGCCCCGGCGCGGGTTTCGATGAAATTCTTGTCCACGAGCTCCCGGAGCACACGGTTGAGACTCTGTTTCGTGATGCGCAGGATCTCAAGGAGCTCCGCGATCGTCAGTCCCGGCCTGCGGGTGACGAAGTAGAGAACGCGATGGTGCGCCCGGCCGAAGCCGTAAGCCTCGAGCAGCCGATCTGCGTCGCCGACAAAATCGCGATATGCGAAGAAGAGCAGCTCGATCAGTTCGTACATCGGCCCGTCGTCCTGGCTGGCGCGCAGCGCGGGATCGACGGCTTTGGGCGACATCGAGAGGCTCATTAGGTCAGTAATGTTGACATAATCGGACGATTTTGCTATCAAGCCGGTGACGTTCGACGTCCTGCATGTAAACCCAAACGCTCAAAAACCAAACCCGGGACAGAGGAAAGCGCCATGGCCGGCCCGAATTTTGATGATCGCGATGGATGGATCTGGCTGGATGGCCGGATGGTCGAATGGCGCGACGCCAAGGTCCACATGCTGACGCATGCGCTCCACTATGCAAGCGCGGTGTTCGAGGGCGAACGCGCCTATGGGGGACGCATTTTCAAGTCGGCCGAGCACTCGCGCCGGCTGAAGGAATTGGCTCGCATCCTCGACTTCGAGATTCCCTGGACCGTCGACCAGATCGACGCGGCCAAGGCCGAGGCGCTGAGGCGCAATCATTTTACCGACGCCTACGTCCGGCCGATCGCCTGGCGCGGATCGGAGATGATGGGCGTGTCGGCGCAGCACAATACGATCCATCTCGGCATCGCCGTCTGGGACTGGCCGAGCTATTTCGATCCGGCGCAGCGGATGAGGGGCATCCGGCTCGATATCGCCGACTATCGGCGGCCCGATCCGGCGACCGCGCCTTCGCTCGCGAAGGCCGCCGGCCTCTACATGATCTGCACCATCTCCAAGCATCGCGCCGAGCGCCGCGGCTATGCCGACGCGCTGATGATGGACTGGCAGGGTCGGGTGGCCGAATGCACCGGCGCGAACATCTTTTTCATCAAGGACGGAGCGATCCATACGCCGATCGCCGACTGCTTCCTCGCCGGCATCACGCGCGCCACCGTGATCGATCTCGCGCGCCGCCGCGGAATCGAAGTCGTCGAGCGGCGCATCATGCCCGACGAACTCGCGACGTTCAGCGAATGTTTCATCACTGGAACGGCGGCCGAAGTGACGCCGGTCGGCGAGATCGGCCCGCATATCTACACGCCCGGCGCGATTACCGCGGCCCTCATCGACGCTTATACCGCGGAAGTGAACCCGAAAACCAAGGCCGCCTGACGGTCGGGTCACCCCTCGGCCGTCACAAAGCTGTCCATGACCAGCTTTCGGCCCGCGCGGTCGAAATCGACCGTCAGTTTGGGGCCGTCCGCGGCGATGACGCTGCCGGGTCCGAACTTGAGATGAAAGACCCGGGCGCCGGCCTCAAAGGCCGCCCCCGGGGATTCGCGTCGCTGTGAACGGCCCTCAGAATGCGCCCCGAGCCCGCGCCGAACCTGACGCCCTCGTCGCCGCCCGCGTGCCGCGACCGTTCCTCGGCGCGGCGCCAGCCCGGCGTGTCATAGCGGGACGAAAACCCGGGAGGCGACCCGTCAAAGCGGCTGACGCCATAGCCGCCGAAGGCCGCGGCGCCTTCTGTCTCGACAAACTCGGCGTGA
This sequence comes from uncultured Alphaproteobacteria bacterium, assembly GCA_963775665.1. Lineage (GTDB taxonomy): Bacteria > Pseudomonadota > Alphaproteobacteria > Rhizobiales > Beijerinckiaceae > Roseiarcus. Next base: position 78,692 of record CAVZJZ010000048.1, read on the forward strand.
TCGGCGGGCAGCTCGCCGATGAACCGGGACGGCAGCGACGTTTGCCACATGCCCCGCACCCGCCGATTGGCGGCGTGGTAGATTTTTGCTTCGCTTCGGGCGCGGGTGAGCCCCACATAGGCCAGGCGCCGTTCCTCCTCGAGCCCGGCGCGGCCGTTTTCGTCCAGCGATCGCTGGTGCGGAAAGAGGCCCTCCTCCCAGCCAGGCAGGAAGACGATCTCGAATTCGAGGCCCTTCGCCCCATGCAGCGTCATGATGGAGACGCGCGCGCCCTCTGACGGCCCCTCGACGTCCATCACCAGCGACACATGCTCGAGAAAGGCCGCAAGGTCGGGGAATTCGCCCATGGAACGAACGAGTTCCTTGAGGTTGTCGAGACGGCCGGCGGCGTCAGGCGTCCGCTCGGCCTTCCACATGTCGATATAGCCGCTCTCCTCGAGAACAAGCTGCGCCAGCTCTTCGTGGGGAATTTCGGCCTGCTTCCGCCAGCGATCGAAGCCGGCGAGAAGGTCGCGCAGGATCTGGCGAGGACGGGCTTTCAGCTCCTCCGTTTCCGTGAGCAGACGCGCGGCGCGCGTCAGCGGAACGCCGGCGCGCCGGCCGTATTCGTGCAGCGTCGCGAGGGTCGATTCGCCGAGGCCGCGCTTGGGCTGATTGTAGATCCGCTCGAACGCCAGATCGTCGTCAGGCTGCGCAACGCAGCGCAGATAGGCGAGCGCGTCGCGAATCTCGGCCCGCTCATAGAAACGCGGACCGCCGATGACGCGGTAAGGGAGGCCCAGCGCGATGAAGCGCTCCTCGAACTCGCGCATCTGGAAGGAGGCGCGGACGAGTATGGCGATGTCGTCCAGAGATACGCCGGCCCGCTGGGCCTGTTCGATCGCCTCGCCGACGACCCGCGCCTCCTCCTGGCTGTCCCAGACCCCGGTCACGGTCGGGTAGGGCGCCCATCGGGGCGTCGGTAAAGAGGGTCTTCCCCAGCCGTCCGCGATTATGCGCGATGAGACCCGAGGCGACGGCCAGGATGTGGCCGCCCGAGCGGTAATTGCGCTCGAGCCGGATCACCTTCGCGCCCGGAAAATCCTTCTCGAAGCGCAGGATGTTGTCGACGTCGGCGCCGCGCCATCCGTAGATCGACTGGTCGTCGTCGCCGACGCAGCAGAGATTGCCGTCGGCCCGGGCGAGAAGCCTGAGCCACAGATATTGGACGACGTTGGTGTCCTGGTATTCGTCGACCAGGATGTAGCGGAAGCGGCGCTGGAAGCCCGCAAGAATGTCGCCGTGCTCGCGAAAGAGCCTGCAGCGATTCGAGCAGCAGATCGCCGAAGTCGACGGCGTTCAGCGCCTTGAGCCGGCCCTGGTAGAGCGCGTAGAGGGCGCCGCCGCGGCCGCCGGCGAACCCGGCCGATTCGCTCGCGGGAACGTGCTGCGGATCGAGCCCGCGATTCTTCCATCCGTCGATCAGGCTGGCGAGCGCCCGCGCCGGCCAGCGCTTGTCGTCGAGATTCTCCGCCTGCAGGATCTGCTTCAGGAGCCGCAGCTGATCGTCGGTGTCGAGGATTGTGAAATTCGGCCGCAGACCGACGAGTTCTGCGTGCATGCGCAGGATCTTGACGCCGATCGAATGGAACGTGCCGAGCCAGGGCATGGCTTGCGCGGAGCCGGTGAACACGGCGACGCGCTCGCGCATCTCGCGCGCCGCCTTGTTGGTGAAGGTCACGGCGAGGATCTCGTGCGGGCGGGCGCGTCCGGTCGCGATGATATGGGCGATGCGCGTCGTCAGCACGCGGGTCTTGCCGACCCCCGCGCCGGCGAGAACCAGAACAGGGCCGTCGAGGGCCTCGACGGCGCGCATCTGCTCGTCGTTGAGCCCCTCGAGGTAGTGAGGCAGGGCGCGGGCTGCCAATCCGCGGAGGTCGCGCGGGGGCCCGGGCGGCGGGGCGCCCTCGAGGCCGGGTCTCTCGGATCGCTGCGACACGGAACGAATCATGCGCCCCCAACCTGGGAGGCGCAATCGGCTTTGTCGACCCTTTTCGGCGCCCTCGCGGGCTGTTAACTACAAGCCAGACGCGGTGTCGCATCGCGACGCGCGAAGGGACGCTCCAGGGAGCGCCAACGAGGCTGCGAGTTGGTCCATCCTTCGAGACGCGATGCTGCGCATCGCTCCTCTGTTGGTGCCAATAATGTCGGCGCGGCGTCGACGACGCTTGCAATTTGCTGCAAAAGCTTGCCGAAAGCTTCATTTCGCCGGTCTTTGAGACAGCAAAAGATTGCAAAATATTGCAATTCCTGACCGAGAAACACGACTTATCAATGCCTTACAGGCTGATGCGGCGAAAAAACGCAACTACCAACCAGCGGCTCCATATGGCTCCGACCCCGTCCTATCTGGATGAAGGCCGTGGAGTTGGCTCCCGGGGCTATTGGGATCGCCTTGGGAGTTACGAAAAAAGTTGCGCGGACCGTTAACCTTACTATTGTCGTAGGCGGCGTCTGAGAACTGGGCGGTCCGAGCCTGTCATTGGGTCCACAATACTACGGTTTTCTGATTTACGCAAGAGTTTGATCTCTATGTTGGCTTTTACACCGATATCTCGGACGCCTGACCCGTTCGCCGCGCCATCGGGCGCCCGTGTTTCGGCGAGCTATGTTCCCTGTCTCCGCCGCATCGCGGCAAGGGAGGACGGCGTCGGCCGACCGTTCGGCAGGCGAACCTGGCTGACCACCCAATGGGGCTAGAACGCCGCGGCAGGATGCATGCCGATGGTCTGCACCGCGGCGATGACGAACACGGCGATCAGCGAGGCGATCAGCACGTATTCGATTGCCGTCACCTCCGACCAGCGGCGACGGGAAGTTTTTGTCGTGTCGGACATTCCGGTTCCAGCAGTTCAAGCAAATGTGCGCGGGCCGCTCTCCGGCCGCGTTGATGACAATGTTCCGAGCCTGCTTTCCGAACCGTTAACTCCGGTCGGCTGGCGCGCCGGCGCTGTTACCACGATAGAAGGACACGTTGTGACGGAAACAAACGCGCTTCACCGCAACGCTGTCACGCCGCCCTCGGCGTGGGCGAGCGAGTAGAGGCCGACGTCGATCGCGCCGGCGCGAAACCCGCCCTCGCAGTAGCTGAGGTAGAATTCCCAGAGGCGTTTGAACCGATCCTGAAAGCCCATCTTCTCGATTTCGGGCCAGGCGGCGAGAAAGCGCCGCCGCCACTCGCGCAGCGTCAGGGCGTAGCTGTCGCCGAAATGGTCGGCGGCGAGCAGCCGGAGCCCGTGCGCCTCGAGAACCTCGCGCATGTAGGTTTTCGTCGGCAGGAACCCGCCGGGAAAGATGTAGCGCTGGATGAAGTCGGGCCGGCTGCAATAGGAGGCGAAGCGGTCTTCCGCGATCGTGATCGCCTGCAGGACGCAAAGCCCGCCGGGCCGAAGCCGATTGCGAATCGTCTCGAAATATTTAGGCAGGTACTCGCGTCCGACCGCCTCGATCATCTCGATCGACACGATCCGGTCGAAGACGCCGCCGACATCGCGATAGTCCATCAGCTTGAACTCGATCTTTTCGCCGACGGCCTCCTGCCGCGCACGCGCCTCCGCGTCGCTGAGCTGGGCGGGCGAAATGGTGAGGCCGGTCACCCGGGCCCCGCGGGACTTGGCGATCGCCGCGGCGAGCGCGCCCCAGCCGCTGCCGATCTCCAGCACGCTTTCTCCGCCGTCGAGATCGAGGCGGTCGATGATCCGGGCGAATTTCGTCGTCTGCGCCTGCTCGAGGGTCGCGTCCGGCGCGGGGAAAATGGCCGAGGAATAGGTCATGCTCCGGTCGAGCCAGAGGCGGTAGAATTCGTTGCCGAGATCGTAGTGCGCGACGATGTTGCGGCGGCTGCCTGCACGCGTATTGACGTTCCGCCGGTGGACGAATGTGTTGAGAAACCGCGCCGGCGCCAGCCCCTTGATGGAATCGGTGAACTGGTCGCCGTTCAGCGCCGCCCATTCGATCAGCGACGGCAGATCGGAACTCGTCCATTCGCCGTCGCAATAGCTGGCGGCGAGCCCGACGTCGCCGCCGACGACGACGCGCAGGATCGCCCTCCACTTGAGGAGCTGAATGTCCGCAACGGGGCCGGGATTCTCGCCCGAGCAGACAAGGCGCTCGCCCGACGGCAATCCGATCGTGATCTCACCCACCTTCACGCAGCGGGTCAGCCGGGCGACCACCGCGCGCACGAAGACGCTTCGCAAATCCGGCAATCGCCGATGAGAGGCTATCCTGTGCATGGCGCGTCCCTGTCCCGTCGATCGGAAATGTTCGAGTTTGGACATGAGGCATTACGATGCGGCGCGCCAGTCGGATTGGCCAATTCTGCCGCGGGGCCCTCTTCCAATCAAGGGGCGTGGACTTTGGGAAAGTTCTTGGGACTGGGACCAGTTTGATTGCGACAGGCGAATTTCGCGCTGGCGCGATCGTCAGTCCCTGCCCATAATGGGGGCATGACCGCCTCCAAATCAAAGGCCCGATTCGATATCGTCGAAACGAAAGACGGCCAGTGGCATGTGCGCGTCACGCTGCCCGGGGGAAAACAATCGCAGGTCGACGACTTCAGGACGGAGTCCGAAGCGCGAAGGTGGATCAGGGCGCAATCGGCCGCCTGGCTCAAAATGTATGAGGGCGGCAAACACGCCTGAAAGACTTAAGACTTTTGCCTATCTCGTGACTTCGCGCCCGCCAAATTGCAGGCGTTCTCTTTCCTGTGCGGGGATGGGAGGTCGGCATGGAGGTTCGCTTCAGAGCCCCTCTGGGGCGCATCAGCGCGCGAGGTCGAGCCAGACCCGGCCTTCGGGATCCTCGACCTCGACAATCCAGAGATCCGGATCGAATGCGATTTGGCGCGCGAGCCGCTTGTCCGCCTCTCCGGGATCGATCCATTCCGGCTCGTGCGCCCGGATGAACATGCGCTCGACCCCCGGCTCCGACTCGACCGCCATGGACTGGGGGGCGGGCTCGAACAGCGCCGAGCGGCCGTCCAGCCGGTCGATTTTCACAAAGATCGCTCCGGCTTCCGCCGCGCCCCGGCGGCGCAGCACCGCGCTTTGTCCCTCCGCCCCGCATCGCCTCAGATAGGCGGCCACCCACAGATCAGACCTGAGCCGCACTTTGCGTCAATGCGCCCCGCTTCGCGCCGCCGTCGAAAGCTGCTTGACCAGCCGCGGGGTGATTTCGGTCGAAAGGGGCAATCCATGCGCCTTTTCGAACTCGCGCAGCGCCTGGTGGGTCGCGGCGCCGTCGTTTCCGTCCGCCTTGACGGCGTAGCCGAGTTTCACGAGCGCGTTCTGGGCGGCGAGGATCAGATGCGAATCGTCGCCCTGCGCGCCGCCGCGCAATAGATTGCCGATCTGATCGGGCGCGCGGGCGGGGCGCCGCAACGGGTTCGGGACGCGCTTGAGCCGCAGGCGCCGCGGCGGGCGCTGACATTTCGCGGCTGAATTCCGGCGGCGAGGCCGGCGGAAGCGGCGTCGGGCTCGGGAGCGGCGCGGCGATTCGCGGCGGCGCAGGCGCAAACAGCGGGGCCGGATGGCGCTCCGACTGAAGGACGAGCGCGTTCACTCCGATGCCGGCAAGGAGCACCGACACCGCGCCGGCGACATAGACGCGCGCCGGCAGCGTCATCAATCGCTGAACAACAGTCCGCGCCGCGCCGCGGCTGGATTTCGACCCCGCGGCCGGACGGGAGAGAACCGAATTCGTTGCGAATGCGTGCGAGGGCTTCAGACACTCTTCGTCTCCGGCAGATCCAAAGCGCGACGGCCTGGAGAAGCTTCCGCTCCTTCCCCAAGGATGGCGCCGACCGATTAACTCAATGCTAACTACGGATGCTGGGTGGCGTCCGGATGGATCTCTTGCCGGTGTCTTGAAACACGCTAAGCTCCGCCCCGTTCCAAAGCTCAGCCTGGCGAAGGGCGGGTTCGAACAACTCGGGAGGAATTCGATGCACAGGCTGTTAGTTCTCTATAACGAGCCGAAGGACCCAGCTCACTTCAGGAAGTATTACGTCGAGACCCACATGCCGCTTGTGCGCAAGATCCCGGGGGTCAAGGCAGCCAATTATTCGTTCGGCGTGAAGCCCCTGGGTCCGGGCAACCCGCCATATTTCTGCGTCTTCGAAGCTGATTTCGAAAGTGAGGCGGCGCTGATGAGCGCGCTGGGGTCGAAAGAAGGTCAGGCAGTCGCCGGCGACGTACCCAACTATGCCTCTGGTGGGACGACCATGGTGCATTTCCCGGTCGGGTGACCGGACGGATTAACCCCGAGCGGAATTTGAGGCCGCCTGAGTTGGTGGCTCCTCTTATTGAAGCGGCTTCCGAAAGCCTTCTGCGCCGGCAACGCCGCGATGGTTACCAATTGGTTTCGGCTCACGTGATGTCCCTAACGGTCGGTCACCGCCGATGCTCCAATTTGACGATCGTTTTCGACAAAATTGAAGTTCTTGCCGTCTATGTTTCCATCGTCGGCCGGGGGCGGGAGTTGGCGTTGGGATTCGTGGCGAGAACCATCTTTTGGCTTGGTCTGGTCTATAGTTCCATGCCGTTTGACGAGGGGTCGGCGCCCGGAGCGGCGCGCAGGCAGGGGATTGCCTCCGCCGCTCTGCCCGACCCGGTGGCGGCTTGCGCACAAGGATCGTCCGCAGACTGCCGCGCCGCGGTCGACAGGCTGCGTCTGGCCGCCGACGTCGCGGCCGCATCCCTTCGAGCGGGCGATGCGCTCCGAAAGGCTGCGTCTGCGACATCCCGTTTGGCGGATGGGCCGACGTCGAAGGACAAGGCTTCGCCAGCGCATGGCCCCTTTGTCCAGCCGGCCGATAGCCGTTAGCCTCTGGCCTTTGGCGCTGTCGCCTCTATATGTCACTCGCAGCGACGCCCGCGAGGTTCTAGTGTCCGCGTTCGAAATCGATCCGCAACGATTTCGCCTCGCTGGACGAGTGGGAGGATCGCTATCGCTATGTGATCGAACTCGGCGCGACCCTCGAGCCCTTGCCCGAAGAAGCGCACAACGATGTCAACAAGGTGCGCGGCTGCGTCAGCCAGGTTTGGCTGGAGCGCCAGGAGCGAACGAGCGCTTCGGGCCAAACGGTCCTCCATTACCGGGGCGACAGCGACTCGCATCTCGTCCGCGGACTGATCGCGATCGCCATCGCCCTTTTCTCCGATCAGCCGCCCGAACGGATTTGCGCCATCGACGCGCTGGGCGCCTTCCGCGAGCTCGGCCTCGAGCAGCATCTGACTCCGCAGCGATCGAACGGAGTGCGCTCCATGGTCGACCGTATCCGCTCCGACGCCACCGCCATGGTCTGATCCGCAGGGTCAGGGCGTCGCGCCGGCCCGGTATGATTTGAGGTAGTGCGCGATCGCGGCCAGGTTCGGCTCGGGAACCTGCCTGAGGCTGCGAACGACCGCGGTCATGGCGCTGCCGAGCACGTCGCCCGACGGGGTGAAGCCGGTCGAGAGCGCCGTTTCGACGTCGTCTTCGGACCAGTCTTTGAGGCCCTCGGCGGAGATGTTCGGCGCCTTGCCCCTGCCGTCCGGCAGCGGGCCCCCGGTCAGGCGACGCGAGGCGATAATTCCGCCGAAAAAGCCGCGAGGCGAATGGCATTCGGCGCAATGGCCAGGCCCATTGACGAGATAGCGGCCGAGCGCCTCCTCATCGGTTGGATCGACGGCGAGCGGGGGATCGATCTTCGGCATGTAGAGAAGCTTCCAGAAGCCGACGGCGCGGCGGACGGAGAAGGGGAACTTGAGGGCGTTCCGCGGCGCGCGCCCCGAGATCGGCGGCGTCGTATGCAGGAAGGCGAAAAGATCGCGTATGTCCTTGATCGACATGCGGCGATAGGACGGATAGGGAAAAGCCGGATAGAGATGCTCGCCGCGCGGCGACACGCCCGCCATCAGCGCGTTGGCGAATTCGGCCGCGGTCCAGCCGCCGATCCCGTCCTTGGAATCCGGAGAAATGTTGGGCGGAAAGAACGTGCCGAACGGCGTCTTCAGCTCCTGCCCGCCGCCGAGACGAACCGGGTCCTTCTGGCCCGGCGACATGTGGCAGGAACTCGCAGCCGGCGATGTAGAAGACGGTTTTCCCCGCCTCGACGTCGCCCGGCTCAGACACCGCCGCCGCGACTTCGGCGGAGACCCCGCGCGGGTTGGTCGCGAACCACGCAGCCGCCGCTGCCGCGGCTGCGACGAGGGCCGCCGCGAAGGCGAGCGCGATCCGGCCGGTCATGATCGGCGCCGCCGGAGCCGTCGCGGCCGCCCGAGTGACCGCTACTGCTGTTTCGCGTGATATTTCTCGTGACAACTCTCGCAGTTGTCGAGCACGCCGGGCATCGTGGCCTTGAAGCTGGCCTCGTCCTTGATGGTGGCGAGCGCGGCCGTGGCGTCCGCGCCGAATTTTTTGAAACGCGCGTCGAGATCGGCCAGGTTGTCGTCCTCCCAGATGACAGGCAGGGCCTTGGTGTCGCCTGTCTTGCTGTCGGGCGGGAAAAAGGCGGGCTCCTTGCTGGCGGCGTTCTGAAAGGTGTTCAGCGTCTTCTGCACCGCCGCAAGATCGAACGGGGCCTTGCCTTGCAGCATTGCGACGACCGGCCTCGTCGCTGCGCCGTCCGCCTTCATCAGGTCACGCCGCGCCTTGATCGCGTCCGCGCCCGACATCGCCAGCGCCGCGCTCGCGCCGAGAACGAACATCGCAATAAAGACCGACAGCTTCCTCATAGTCGCCTCCTCAAGTTAAAGCCGAATCGGACGGTTTGCCCGCCTGGAGCCAGCATGACGCCGGCGGGGCGCCGCAAAGGGTCGAGAGCCTCGTGCAGCGCAAACACTCTTCGGATTATTCTTATTCACCCGGAAGCCCTCTTTGCGGTTTCCGCCTTGCGAATGGCGCGGAAGATCGCCTGAGGGGTCGCCGGCATGTCGATGTCGGCGACGCCATAGGCGCGCCAGAGCGCGTCGGCGACCGCATTGACCACCGCCGGGGTCGAGCCGATCGTGCCCGCTTCGCCTGCGCCTTTCAATCCCATCGGATTGGTCGTCGACGGCACGTTGCGGGTTTCGAACTCGATCGGGGCGAAATTGTCCGCCCGCGGCATGCAATAGTCCATGAAGCTCGCGGAAAGCAGCTGGCCGTCGCTGTCATAGACGGCTCGCTCCATCAGCGCCTGGCCAACCCCTTGGGCGATCCCGCCGTGAATCTGGCCTTCCAGCAGGAGGGGGTTCAGGGTGAAGCCGAAATCGTCGACGACGGTATAGCGCACGATGCGGGCCGTCCCTGTCTCCGGATCAATCTCGACTTCGCAAATGTGGGTCCCGTTAGGGTAGGTCGCCATCTCGGGGGTATATGAACCGGCGCCCTGCAACCGTTCGGGCGTCGCGGCGGGAAGCGCCGCGATCTCCTTGAGCGACAGGGATCTGTCCGTGCCGACGATGCGAAAGCGGCCGTCGGCGATTTCGAGATCGACGCTCGCCGCCTCGAGCTTGTCGGCCGCCAGGTCCTTGAGCAATTCGGCGAGCATTTTGGAGGCGCGAGCGGTCGTGACGGCGCCGATCGGGATCGAGCGGGAGCCGCCGGTCCCCCCGCCGCTCGCGATTCGGTCCGAATCCCCCTGGACGACCTTGATCCCATCCAGCGGAACGTCGAACTGATCGGCGACGATCTGGGCGTAGGCGGTCTCGTGCCCCTGCCCCGTCGACTGGGTGCCGATGAGCAGAGTGAGCGTCCCATCCTTCTCGAGAAGGAGCGAGGTTTCCTCGCCGGCGCCCATGGCCGTGCACTCGACATAGCTTGCAAGGCCGAGCCCTCGAATGAGACCGCGGCTCTTGGATTGATTCGCGCGCCCCTCGAAGCCCGCGGCGTCGGCCTTGTCGACACACCTCTTGAGCGCGCCGCCGAAGTCCCCGACGTCATAGGTGCGCTTCGTCTGTGTGCTGTAAGGCATCGCTTCCAGCGGCACGAAGTTTCTCAGCCGGATCGTCTCCTGCGACAGGCCGAGCTCGCGCGCGCACCGGTCGACGAGGCGCTCGAGGACATAGGCCGCTTCCGGACGGCCTGCGCCACGATAGGCGTCGACTGGGACTGTGTGCGTATAGACGCCTCGCACCCGCGCATGCAGCGCGTCGATCTTATAGGGTCCGTTCGCCATCGTGACGCCCAGCCACGGCACGAATTGAGCGTACTGCGAGAGATAAGCGCCCAAGTTCGCAACGACGTCGATCCTGAGCGCCAGGAAGCGGCCCTCCGGGTCGAGCGCCATCTCGGCGGTGGTCACGTTGTCGCGCCCCTGCGCGTCGCCGACAAAATGTTCGGACCGGTCGGCCTGCCACCGAACCGGCTGACCAATCCGCCGCGCGGCTTCGAGAATCAGGGGATATTCCCGATAGAGAAAAATTCGCGTGCCGAAGCCTCCACCGACGTCGTCGGTCAGGACCCTCAGGTTTGTCGGCGGGATCTTAAGCACCCTTGCAAGAACGTCGCGAAGCGCGTGCACGCCCTGGCTGCCGAGATGCAGCGTCAATCGGCCGCTTGCGGGGTCGAACGACCCCACCGCTCCACGCGGCTCCATGTAGTTCGCCACGATGCGCGGATTGACGATCTCTATCTTCACCGCATGCGCGGCCTTCGCAAAGACCTCATCGGTTTTCGCCTTGTCGCCGATATGCGCGTCGAAGGCGACGTTGCCAGCGGCGCCGGCAAAGACCTCGACCGCGCCCGGTCGAAGCGCATCAGCCGTATCGGCGACCGCCGGAAGCGATTCCCAGTCGATTACGAGCGCCTCCGCGCCGTCCCTTGCGGCGAAGGCTGAATCGGCGACCACCATCGCAACGATGTCGCCGACATGATGCGCTTCGTCGCCCGCCATGACCGGATAGGGCTTCAGAGGCGTCTGCCGGCCGTCGGAGTTCTTCGTTGGCGCCAGGCAGGGGAGATTGCCGAGATTCGAGAAATCGGAGGCGAGATAGACGGCCTTCACGCCCGGCGTCGCGGCGGCCGTCTCCCGATCTCCAACCTTGAATCGGGCGTGCGCATGGGGACTGCGAATGAATTGGGCGAATAGCGACCCCTCCGGGGCGAGATCCGACGTGTACCGGCCCGCGCCCCGAACCAGCCGATTGTCCTCAACTCTTCGGACAGGCTGACCGACGCCAAACTTCATCATGGTCATTGCTTCCCGATCCTCATGGCGACTCTCCCCTCAGGCGCCGCGGGCGCCCGCGAGGACTTTTTTTTGCGACAGCATGCCCAATGGTCAACGTTTCGTTAATCCAGGACGCCGACAATCGCGCAACATTGCGTCAGCTTTAGGCGATTGTCATGAGCGAACACGACGAACCGGACATCGGCCAGCCGGAGGAGGCGGCAGATCAGGAGAACCGCGATCTCCTGTTCTCCGGCGCACATCCGGAGGACGTGTCCGGACGAACGCCGACAAAACAAACCGCGAACTTGCCCGCAATCCTCGTCCCCGTGCTGCGCGCGGAGCCGGACGACGCGCCGCGCGCCGCGCGGTCAAAGCGCTTCACACGATCGCGGTTGGCTCTGGCAGGGGCAATCGCGCTCGCGGCCTTCGGCGTGGGCGCCGGCGCTCTGGTCACGAACGATCATCGAAGCCAAGCCGGTCTCCTGGCCGAACATGCGCGCGAAACCGACGCGCTTGCAAGAACGGTGGACGCACTCACCGCGCGTCTCGACGCGATCGACAACGCCAAGGCTCACGACGAGCTGGTAGAATTGCGCCGGTCGGTCGGCGAAATCAGAGCCGGTTCCGCTTCGTCTCAGGAACTCGGCAGCGCGCTGGCGCAGCTCTCCCAGCGTGTGGAGAAGCTCGACCGCGAGGCGAGCGCAAAGGTCGAGAAACTCGGCGAGCGGGTCGACCGCGACACCAGCGCCCAGGCCGCCGAATTGTCGGCGCGCATCGAGAAACTCGAGAAGAAGATCGTTGTGGCCGCGGCTCCGAGCCCGCCGCCGGGGGCGCCCGCGCAACCGAAACAGCCTGCAGTTGCGCCCAGGTTCGGCGCGAATGTCTCCATGGAGACGACCGGCTCCATCGAACGGCCGCGACCGCTCCTGCGCCGCTATGTCGTTCTCGGCGTTCGCGACGATGTCGCCCTGATCGAGGGACGGGACGGCGAGCGGGCGGTGCGGCCCGGAGACGTGCTTCCGGGCGCGGGGCGCGTCCAGCGCATCGAGCCCGCCGGCGAAAGCTGGGTGGTGGTGACTGACCAGGGGCTGATCGGGGCCGCCGAGCCGCCCGACTGACCCGCCGCCAATCAGGGGCGGACTGACCGGAGGCCACGCGCCGGCCGCGACCCGGCGAACCGAGCTTGCCTGTGGCTGCGCTGCATCATCGGCGGCAAAATCGCGTCACGACCCTGCAGCGCTTTCGATGGACTGGCGCTTGTGATACCAAACCGCCTGAGGGGGCGGGCTTCAGCGCCCGGTCCGAAGGGCACGTCGCGGTAATGGACAATCGGCGCAACAGCTTCAGCTACGAAGATCTCCTGGCCTGCGGTCGCGGAGAATTGTTCGGGCCCGGAAACGCGCAGTTGCCGCTGCCGCCAATGCTGATGTTCGATCGAATCCAGCAAATCTCCGAGACAGGCGGCGCGAACGGCAAGGGCGAGGTGCGCGCCGAGTTCGACATCAAGCCTACGCTCTGGTTTTTCGGCTGTCATTTCAAGGGCGATCCAGTCATGCCCGGGTGTCTCGGGCTCGACGCGCTTTGGCAGCTGACCGGGTTCTTCCTCGGCTGGCTCGGTTTGCCCGGCAAAGGTCGCGCGCTTGGCGTCGGCGAGGTCAAATTCGCCGAACAGGTTCTCCCGACCGTCAAGAAACTCGTCTACGGCGTCGACATCAAGCGCGTATTCAAGGGCAAGCTCATCCTCGGCGTCGCCGACGGATGGCTCGAGGCGGACGGCAAGCGCATCTATGACGTCAAGGACATGCGCGTCGCCCTTTTCAGTCCGGCAACCCCGACATCGGCTTGAGCGCATCCGCCGCGACCGACGATCATGGAGACTTAGGGATGAGACGCGTCGTCGTGACCGGCATGGGCATCGTGTCCTCGATCGGCAACAACGCACAGGAAGTGACCGCGAGCCTTCACGCCGGGCGATCCGGAATCACCCGGGCGGAGAAATTCGCGGAGCTCGGCTTTCGCTCCCAGGTCCAGGGCGCTCCAACGCTCAACCCGGAAGAGGTTCTCGATCGGCGGGCGATGCGGTTCCATGGCGGCGGCACGGCCTGGAACCACGTCGCAATGGACCAGGCGATCGTCGACAGCGGCCTTGCCCCCGACGAGGTGTCGAACGAGCGCACCGGCATCATCATGGGCTCGGGCGGGCCGTCCACCCGTACGATCGTCGAGGCCGCCGACGTCACCCGTTCGAAAGGCCCGAAGCGCGTCGGCCCTTTCGCCGTTCCGAAGTCCATGTGCTCGACGGCGTCAGCGACGCTTTCCACCTGGTTCAAGATCAAGGGCGTCAGCTACTCCATCTCCTCGGCCTGCGCGACCTCCAACCACTGCATCGGCGCCGCCTATGAGCATATTCTGATGGGCAAGCAGGACGTCATGTTCGCCGGCGGCTGCGAAGAGCTCGACTGGACGCTCTCGGTCCTTTTCGACGCCATGGGCGCGATGTCGTCAGCGTTCAATGCGACGCCGTCGCGCGCGTCGCGCGCCTACGACAAGAACCGCGACGGATTTGTGATCTCGGCGGGCGGGGGCGTTCTGATCCTCGAGGAATACGAGAGGGCCAAGGCTCGCGGCGCCAAGATCTACGGCGAAATCGTCGGCTACGGCGCGACCTCGGACGGACACGACATGGTCGCTCCCTCCGGCGAGGGCGCAGAACGCTGCATGCGCCAGGCGCTGGCGACCGTGAAGCCGCCGATCGACTACATCAACCCGCATGCGACATCGACGCCGATCGGCGACCTTCGCGAGATCGAGGCGCTTCGCCAGGTGTTCGGCGCCGGCGAAAAATGCCCGCCGATCTCGGCGACCAAGTCGTTGACCGGACATTCTCAGGGAGCGACCGGGGTGCACGAGGCAATCTATTCCCTCCTGATGATGCGCAACGGCTTCATCTGCGAAAGCGCCCACATCGACGAGATCGATCCCGCATTCGCCGACATGCCGATCGTTCGCTCGCGGCGCGACAACGTCAGCCTGCGCGCCGTCCTGTCGAATTCCTTCGGCTTCGGCGGAACAAATGCGACGCTGGTCTTCAAGCACGTCGACGCCTAGTCCATGGGTGGCGTCGGGAATCATTTACTTTCCGGGTGGGCAATGACGTCTGGCTTGATGGGCGGGAAGCGCGGCTTGATCATGGGGGTCGCCAACGACCACTCGATCGCCTGGGGGATCGCGAAAGCTTTGGCTGCGGAAGGGGCGGAGCTCGCCTTCACCTATCAGGGCGAGGCGCTCGGCAAGCGGGTCGCCCCGCTGGCCGAGAGCCTGGGCTCGAAGCATGTGCTGCCCTGCGACGTCGAAGAGCCTGCTTCCCTCGATGACGCTTTTTCGGCGATCAGATCGGCGTGGGGCTCGCTCGACTTCCTGGTCCATTGCATCGGGTTTTCCGATCGCAGCGAACTCAAGGGGCGCTACGCCGACACGAGCCGCGCCAATTTCATCCGCACGATGGTCGTGTCCGCTTTCTCCTTCACCGAGGCCGCAAAGCGCGCGGCGGAGCTCATGCCCGCCGGCGGAGCGATGCTGACCCTCACCTTCGGCGGTTCGACGCGCGTGATGCCGAACTACAATGTGATGGGCGTCGCCAAGGCCGCGCTCGAGTCCAGCGTGCGCTATCTGGCCGCCGATTTCGGCCCGGACAACATCCGCGTCAATGCGATCTCGGCCGGACCGATCCGCACCCTGGCCGGCGCCGGGATCGCCGACGCCCGCTTCATGTTCAACTTCGAACGCGCGCACTCCCCTCTGCGGCGAACGGTTACGATCGACAATGTCGGCGGGGCCGCCCTTTACCTGCTCTCGAGCCTCTCGGACGGCGTCACGGGCGAAGTCCATTTCGTCGACGCCGGTTACAACATCATTTCGATGCCGCGCCCTGGCGACATCAAGGACTAGAGCGTCCTGCTTTTCGGGATGAATGGGGGAGGGGATTGCCAAATCGGCGAGATTTTAATTCAACCTGCTGGCTGGGCGGAGGCCAGCAGGAGATGGCAAAGCCGTATTCGCAAGACTTGCGCAATCGGGTGATCGATGCGGTGAGGACGGGCAAGATGAGCCGGCGGGCTGCCGGTCGTCATTACGCGGTGAGCGAATCCGCGGCGGTCAAGTGGGTCGAACGGGTTGAACGCGAGGGCTCGCGAGAACCTGTTGGACATGGCGGCCATCGCGCCTCCAAGCTCATGCCGCATCGGGAGTTCCTCGAGGCGGCGCGGGCCGAGAAGTCGGATGTCACGCTTCAGGCTCTCTGCGATCGCCTTTCGGCCGAGCGAGGCGTCGAAGCCGACACCTCGATGATGAGCCGTTTCTTCCGCAAGATCGGGGTGACGTTAAAAAAAAGACGCTCGTCGCGCGCGAGCAGGATCGCCGGGACATAAGCCGCCATCGAGCGCGCTGGCGGACCTATCAGGGGCTCATCGACCCCAGGCGTCTTATCTTCCTCGATGAGACCTGGACGAAAACCAACATGACAAGGCTTCGCGGCTGGGCGCCGAAGGGAGAGCGCCTCATCGACAAGGTCCCGCAGGGACGCTGGAAGACGGCTACGTTCCTCGCCGCTCTTCGCCAGGATCGGATTGACGCGCCCTGCCTGTTCGACGGTCCAATCAACGGCGAGCGCTTTCGCGCCTATATCGAGCAGTTTCTTGTCCCGACCCTCAAGCCAGGCGACGTCGTGATCCTCGACAATCTCGGCTCACACAAGGGAAAGGCCGTACGAAGAGCGATCCGCGATGTCGGCGCACGGCTGGTGTTTCTGCCGAAATACTCCCCTGACCTCAACCCAATCGAGCAGGTCTTCGCCAAGTTCAAAACCCTGCTGCGAAAAGTCGGAGCGCGAACTTACGAAGCCATCTCAGACGCCAGCGCCGAAATCCTTGCCCAATACCAACCAGCCGAATGCGCCGCCTACCTCAAGAACGCAGGCTATGCGTAGACCCAAAAGCAGGACGCTCTAGGGCGTGAGTCTCGACTGGATTGACCGTCCACCTCCCGTCGGCATCGCCGTCCCCGGGGATCCCCGTGGGCCCGGGGTCCGGTCCGCCGGTCAACGGCAAGAGAAAACGATTCCGGTGGTCGAGAGCCGCACCAGTCATGTGGGAGACATGCGCCAGTCATGTGGGAGACTCCCTCCACCGCTTGCGCGAGCTCAGAAATCCTTGACCATCGCACACTTGCGCCGGACCCACGCGCCGAGACTCTTCGCTCGCGCTTTCTCCTGTTACGGGGCTTAACAGGGAGATCACGCTCCCTGTTCCTTGTTCACCTTCCACATCAACAATTGCGCCCAAGTCCATCAAGGACCACAGATTGCGCATTTGGGCCGGAGCCTGACCTACGCGATTCTCCCTGTTAGCAGGGAGTAACAGGGAGAATCGCCCCTGTCCGCGAACCCGCAAGGCCCGCCCCAGAACCAAGAAACCGTCAGGATCTCCTGCCTCGGCCCTTCGCGTCCTCGGCCAGATCGTCCGCCGGTCAGCGCACCTTGCGCTTGCCGAATGTCGGCTGCACTTCCGGAATGGGCGGCATCTGCCAGGTGCCGGTGATCGGCACCCCGGTGTCGCGGTTGATGACGACGTCGATGACGGTCGGGACGGTCGAGCGGATCGCTTCGCGATAAGCGTCGCCAAACTGGTCAGGGTGCTCGATGCGAATGCCCCGCCCGCCCATTGCCTCGGCCATCCTGGAGAAGTCCGGATTCCAGAGCTTGCCCGTCCGTTCGTTGACGAAGCTCGTGCCGATTTCGCGCCCGTCGTGATAGGCGCGCTGCAGGTCGCGGATTGTGCCGATGGCGTAATTGTTCTGCAGCACCCAAACCGCAGGGAGATTGTATTCCACCGAGGTCGCGATCACGTGCGGCATCATCATGAAGCCGCCGTCGCCGCAGAGCGTCACGCAGGGCGAATTGGGCCGGGCGAGTCGCGCGCCCATGACGCCGGCGACGCCGAACCCCATGGCGGCGAAGCCGCCGGCGGTCAGATGGTTGCCGGCCGTTTTCGGCTGCCAGTATTGCTCCGACCAGACCTGGCAGTTGCCGACATCGTCGACCATCACCGTGTCGGGCGGCGAGATCCGGTTCATCTCCGCCATGATGCGGCGAGGCTCGATCGGGACTTCGCTCGAGCGCTCGAAGGGCTCGCAGAAATTGCGCCAGTCGGCGCGCCAGCCGTCGATCTCCTTGTGCCAGGTGCCGCCGTAGCTCATGCGGGCGCCCTTGGCGCGCGCGATCCGCGCCGCCTGGGCGAGGAAGGCTTTGGCGTCGCCGACCATGCCGATCTCGACCGGATAGTTGCGCCCGATCTCTTCGGGATCGATGTCGACCTGGATGAGGCGGGTCGGCGGAATGTTGTAGACATAGCCCTTGAGCCACGAGCCGGTATGAAGGTCGTTGAACCGGGCCCCGATCGCGAGGATCACGTCGGCGTTGCGGACCGCCTCCGTCGCGGGATATTCGCCCCAGACGCCGGCGACGCCGAGATTGAGCCGGTGGTCGGAGGGCAACGCGCTCTTGCCCATGAAGGACGTATAGACCGGCACGTCGAGCTGTTCGGCGAGCGCCCGCAATTCGTCATAGGCGCGGGCGATGCGCACGCCCCCACCCGCGAGGATCAGCGGCCGCTGGGCGCTCATGAGAAGGCTCAGCGCTTTCTCGACGGTCTCGTCGGCGACCGTCGTGCGCCAGTTGAGCGCCGTCCCGTGCACGTTCGGATCCGGCGACGAGACCGGCGCGGTGCGCATATAGAGATCGTAGGGCATGTCGAAATGCACGGGTCCGGGGCGCCCCGTGCGCATCATCGCGAAGGCGTCGGGCAGCGCCTTGACCAGATCCTCGACCTTGCGGATGCGCCATGATTTCTTGACGATCGGGGTGAACATCGAGGACATGTCGCCGTGGTAGCGGTAGTCGTCCTGCAGCGCGCCGGAGTCGAACTGGGTGGTCGGCACGTTCCCGGTGATGACGAAGAAGGCCGAGCAGTCATAGTAGGCGTTGGCGACCGAGATCATCATGTTCATCGGGCCGGGACCGGTCGAGGCGTAGACCGCGAGCGGCTGCCCGGTCAGGCGATAGTAGACGTCGGCCATGAAGCCGGCGGACTGCTCGATGCGGGGGGAGATGTGACGGATCCGGTCCGTCTGCTTGTAGATGCCGTCGAGAAGGCCGATCGCGCCGTGCCCCGCATAGCCCAGGATGTACGGCACTTTCTCCTTGACGAGATACTCGGCGATGATGTCCGCGCCGCGCATCTCGTTGGCGCCGCCGACATAGGTCGAACCTCCCGGCGTCGACCCGTAAGACGGATAGCTTGGCGACGGCGATTGGTGGCCAGCGCCGCCAAAGGATTTCGGCCGGTCCTGCATCGCAATTCCTCCCTCGTACCCTGTTATCCGAGCGCCTTGATCACCGCCTCCGAATTGGTCACGACCGAGACGTTCTGCAGCGCGAAGTTGATCGAGGCGTTGTGCCATTCCGGGTTCATGGTCGAGCAGCAGTCCTCCGGCACGATCATGAAATAGCCCTTGTCGGCGCCGGTGCGCGCGGTGTGCTCGACCGACATGTTGGTCCAGGCGCCGGTGTTGATGATCATGTCGCGCCCCGTGCTCTTGAGGATCGTCTCGAGCCGCGTGCCCTCCCAGGCGCTCATGCGCATCTTCTCGACGACGAAGTCGCCGGCCTGCGGTTCGAGGCCGCTGACCGGCGCCGCGCCCCAGCCGCCGCGCACCATCGCCTTGTTGTCGACGACGCCTTCGAAGAGCGGCGCGTTGAGGGTCAGCCCCGGCGCGCCCGGCTCGACGATGAACCAGACATGGATGACGACGACGCCGCGCGCCCGCGCCGCCGCCGCGAGCCGGCGCACGTTGTCGACGACGCTCTGCGAGCGCGCGTGGGCCGGCGCGCCGGACGCCGCGAAAGCGCCGCCCTCGCTGATGACGTCGTTCTGCAGGTCCTGGATGATAAGCGCGCAGCGGCGCGGATCGAGCGTCAGGTCCTTCGCGAGCGGCGGCGGAGGCGACGCCGGCGCGCGGTGCGGATCGTCCGCGCGCGACGCGGAAGCCCGAGCTCCGCCTGTCGCCGTCATATAGGGCTCGCGCCGCGGCCCGACTTTGGTGGTAACCCGGTATACCGAATGCGTCGCGGTCAAGAAGAGCGTGCGAAAGTCCGGGCCGCCCCAGGCAAGATTGGCGACGAGTTCGGGAACGCGCAGCTTGCCCAGGAGGTCGCCCGAGGGCGCGTAGACCCACACCCCGCCCGGGGCCGTAACCCAGACATTGCCGCGCTGGTCGCATTTCATCCCGTCCGGCACGCCGGGCTCGAGCGAGGAGCGAATGCCGGACGCGAAGATCCGGCCGTTGGACAGCGAGCCGTCGCGCGCGACGTCGAAGACGCGGATCAGCGTCTGCACCGTGTCGTTGACGTAGAGCAGCTTCTCGTCCGGCGAGAAGCAGAGGCCGTTCGGCTGGTCGAACAGGAAGCGGTCGACGAGCAGCTGCGGCGCGCCTCCGCCGGGCGGCACGCGGTAGACGCCCTGGAAGCCGAGCTGGCGCGGCCGCTCGACGCCATAGACCGGCATCCGCCCGTACCACGGATCGGAGAAATAGATCGAACCGTCCGACCGCACGCAGACGTCGTTCGGGCTGTTGAGCTCCTGGCGCTCGAAATGCGAGGCGAGAACATCGCGCCGCCCGTCGGGCCGCTCGCGGACCAGCGAGGATGTCGCGTGTTCGCAGACGATCAGGTTGAGGTCGGCGTCGTAGGTCATGCCGTTGCATTTGTTCGACGGCCGCTTCACCTCGGCGACGCCCTGCCGCTCGTCCCAGCGTCGCCGCACGTCGGCCGGCATGTCGGAGAACAGGAGATAGTGATCGACCGGATGCCAGATCGGCCCCTCGGTGAAGGTGAAGCCGGTGCCGACCTGCCCGACCGGGGCGTAGGGGTCGATCAGGTCCTCGAATTCGGGCCGCAGCGTCGCGTGGGTCATGCGTCAGCGCCTCACATCGGGAACCAGTTGCGCCTGGCGACGCTCTGCACGATCGGGCCGGGAACCGATCCTGCAGCCGCGCGACCACGACGCCGCCTTCGATCTTGGCGGGGCGGTCGTGCACCGGCAGGAGAAAGCGCGAGCTGCTGAGCAGCTTCTTGATCGCGCCCTTTTCTGCCCGCTTGGACATGCCGTGATTGCCGGTCGTCTGCGGCTCGCCGTCGTGGATCTGGTGGAAGGGTTCGACGATCTGGTCGTTGATGTCGTAGATCACGTCGCCGCAGATCGTCGCGACCCCCTCGGCGGTGTGGACGTGGACGTTCATCGAGCCCTCGGTGTGGGCGTCGGCCGCCTCGCAATAGACGCCGGGAATCAGCTCGACCGGCCCGGTGATCTCGAGGTCGAGAAAGCGCAGCGCGCCCTTGGTGTGCAGCCGGTCGATCAGATGCTTGATGTCGGGCGCCGGATATTGCGGGATGCATGAGGCCGGAGACGGAAAATTCGAGCTCGCGCCGATTGATGACCGCGGTCGTGTTCATCGGGAAGAGGTCGTCCTTGCCGGCGTGGTCGATATGCAGATGCGTATGGGCGACGAAGCGGACGTCGCCCATCCGCACGCCGTGCTTGGCGAGCTGATTCTCGATCATGTTCTCATGGTACTGGAGCCCGCGCATGCCGAGCGTCTCCATGATCTGGTTCGAGCGGTAGCCGGTGTCGACAAGGACCGGATAGGTCCCGCCCAGAATCAGAAAGCCGAGCGTCGGCACGCGGCGCGTGCGGCCGCAGTCGCGCCCGAGCACGAGAAAGCTCGAACTCGAGCTCGATGTCGCCATAGTCGAGAATCTTGATTTCCAGCGGCATGTCGTCCTCCCCTGCGCTTTGTCCGGCTCGCGGCCCTTACGGCTGGATACGGTAGACCCTCATCGCGGTGTCGTGCAGGATCGCCCGCTGTTCGCGCTTCGGCAAGCGAACGCGCCGCTTCGCGATAGGCGTCGACCAGCGCGCCGTATGACGTCCAGAGCTTCTCGATCGGAAAGTTCGAGCCGAACAGGCACCGATCCGCGCCGAAGATGCCGACGGTCTCGCGCATGACCTCGGCGATATGGGCGGGATCGTTGCGGTGCAGGAACGTGCCGAGCCCGGAGAGCTTGGAGACGACGTTCGGGCAGGCGGCCAGGCGCACCATGCCGGCGCGCCACTCCGCCCGCCCCTCGCGCGAAAGGTCCTCGAGCATGCCGGCGTGCTGCAGCACGAAGGTCACCTTCGGGCAGTCCTCGGCGAGATCGGCCGCGTCGGCCATCTGCCCGGCGAAGACCTGGAGATCGAAGCTCCAGCCGTAGTCGGCGAGATGGCGGATGTTGCGGCGGATCGACCGGGTCGGCGGCGAGATCGGCGCGCGCAGCGAAGCGGTAGAGCGGATTGTCGTGCCAGTGCAGTTGCATGCGAAGCGCCGCGCACGAGCGGATAGCGCGCGAGCCGGTCGAGCTGCGGGCGCACGTCCGGTTCGGAGAAATCGGCGTAGGCGACGATCGCGTGCGGCCAGCCGGTCTCGCCCGCGCGTCTTCTGCACCCAGGCGGCCTCGTCCTCGAAGCGCTCGCGCGGCCAGTTGGTCTGGACATAGACCGACTTGACGACGTCGGAGCCCGCGATGTCGGACCGGTACTCGTCGATCGAATAGTCGCGCCGGATCGGCTCGTAGGGGCCGAAGATGCGCGGCTGCATCGGGCCGACGAGCCACGGCAGGTCGGCCTGGCGCCAGATGTGGTGATGGCCGTCGACGATCGGGATCATGCCGCCCTCCTGCGCGCCAGAGCCAGAACGTGATCGACGATCGCCGGCGTCGAGCCGCCGTCGACCATGTCGTCGACGAAGCGGGAGATCGCGATCAGCGCCTCGGTCTGCGGCTTGAAAGTCTTGCCGCGCGCGAGCGGCGTCAGCCAGCTCAGCCGCCAGGCGCGCCGCGAAAGCTTGGCGACGGCGTCGGCGAGCGCCAGCGGATCGCCGCGCTCGAGCCCGTCGGAGACGATCAGCGTCGCCGCGCCGCGCGCGTAGCCGGCGAAGCGCGGCACGGCGAGAAAGGCCTGCAAGGCGTCGCCGATGCGCGTGCCGCCGTCGAAATCGCTGACGATCGCCGGCCGCCGCTGCGAGCGCCTGCTCGCGGCGCTTGCAGCCGCATCGGCCGGGTCACCCGGGTGAGCCGGGTGCCGAAGGTGAAGACCTCGATCCGCGGCGCGGCCTGCGCGAGCGCGTGCGCGAGGCGCAGATTCTCCTCCGTGCGCGCCTTCATCGAGCCGGAGACGTCGATCAGCAGCAGGAGCTTGCGCGGCCGAAGGCTGCCGCTTCAGCCGCGACAGCCTGATCACCTCGCCGTCGTTGCGCGCCGCGTCGCGCAGGGTGCGGCGCAGGTCGACGACGGCGCCGCGCCGCGCCGCGCATGCGCCGGTAGCTGCGCCGGCGCGGCAGGCGGCGTCCGGCCTCGCGCCCCAGCCGGCGCAGGGCTTCGGCTGGCGCCGCGCGGATCCGAAGCGGCGCTCGACCAGCGCCTCGGCGCGCGTCGCGGCATCGCCCGTCTCGTTGATCTCGTCCGCCTCCGGCGGTTCGTCCTCGCCGCGCCGCTCGTCCTGGACGCGCACCGTCTCCTCGTCCTCGCCCTCGCCGAGCGCCGGCGCGTCCTCGCCGAGGAAATGAATGCGGAACAGCAGATTGTAGGCGCGCGTGGCGCTCGGGCGGCGGCGCCAGCGTCGCGAGCCCGGCCCGCCGGATGTCCTCGGGGTCGCGCGGGCCGAGCAGCGAGATCGCCGCGAGGAACGCCGTCGTCTGTTCCGGCGCGATCGCGAAGCCGTTCGCCCGCAGGAGCGACGACGAAGGCGAGGAACGGCCGCGCGGCGCGCGGCGTCGGGTCGGTCTCGCTCATGCCGCCGCCTCGGCGATGATGGCGTCGAGGCGGCCGGAGACATAGGCGAGGTCTTCCTCGTCCTTGAGCGCGACGCCGATCGAGCGCTTGAACGCGTCGGGCCAGCGCGCCCCGCTGCGGTTGAGGAGCGTCGCCGCCTCGGCCCAGTCGACCGCTTCGGCGATGCCCGGCGCCTTGCTCAGCGGCTCGCGCCGCAGCTTGCCGACCGCGGCGACGACCGCGCGCGCCGTCGCTCGGCGACGCTGGAGGCGCGCATCATCACGATGCGCGCTTCGCGCTCGGGCGTCGGATAGTCGATCCAGTGATAGACGCAGCGCCGCCGGAGCGCCTCGTGCAGATCGCGGGTGCGGTTGGAGGTCAGGATCACCACCGGCCGCTCGACGGCGCGCAGCGTGCCGCGCTCGGGGATCGAGATCTGGAAGTCGGACAGGAATTCGAGCAGGAAGGCCTCGAATTCCTGGTCGGAGCGGTCGATCTCGTCGATCAGCAGCACCGAGGAATTCGGGCGCCCGCAGCGCCGCCAGCATCGGCCGCTCGATCAGGAACGGCTCGCCGTAGATGTCGATGCTCTGGTCGCCCGCCTGGCGGATCGCCAGCATCTGGCGCGGATAGTTCCATTCGTAGAGCGCGGCGGAGGCGTCGATGCCCTCGTAGCATTGCAGGCGGATGAGGCGGCGCGCCAGCACGGCGGCGATCGCCTTGGCGGCCTCGGTCTTGCCGACGCCCGGCGCGCCTTCGAGCAGCAGCGGCTTGCCGAGCGCGAGCGCGAGATAGGCGGCCGTCGCCAGCCCCTCGTCGGCGAGGTAGTAGGCCGCCCGCAGCGCCTTCTCCAGCGCCTCCGGACTGTCGATGCCGACGATGTTGCCCCTGAATCGCCATGCGCGCCTCACGCCGCGCCTGCGGGCGCGCGCCACCCTGCGCCCTGATCGCGCGCAGCACCTTTTCCGGGGTGATCGGCAGATCGTCGATGCGCACGCCGACCGCGTTGAAGATCGCGTTGGCGACGGCGGGCAGCACGGGATTGGCGCACATCTCGCCCGGGCCCCTTGGCGCCGAACGGCCCGTCGGCGGCGGGTCGTTCGAGCACCGCGATGTCGTGCGGGCAGATGTCGCCGGGGCCCGGCATCAGATATTCGACGAAGTCGCGCGGCCCGTGGCTCGGATCGGGATAGTAGGGCTCCGGCGTCTCGAAGAGCGCGTGGCTGACGCCCATCCAGGCGCCGCCGACAAGCTGCTGCTCGACGAGACGCGGGTTCAGCGCGCGGCCGAGCTCGTAGGCGCTGTCCATCCGCACCATCGACACTTCGCCGGTCTCGTCGTCGACCTCGACCTCGGCGACGAGGCAGGCGTGGGCGTAGCAGGTGGCCGGCGACATCTCGCCCGTCTCGGGATCGACCGACGAGAGCGGCACCAGGAAGATGCCGCGCCCGGAGATCGTGCGGCCCTGCTTGAACTGCGCCGCGATCGCGACGTCCTTGGTCGAGATCGAGCGATGCGGCGCGCCCTTGACATGGATGTTGCCGCGCCCGTCGGTGTCGAGGTCCGCGACATTGACCTCGAGCTCCTCCGCCGCCGCCTCCATCATCACGCCGCGCGCCTCGCGCGCCGCCGCCGCCACCGCGTTGCCGACGCGATGCGTGCCGCGCGAGGCGAAGCTGCCCATGCAATGCGGGCCGGTGTCGGAATCGGCGGTGTCGACATAGACGTCCTCGACCGGCACGCCGAGCGTCTCGGCGCAGATCTGCCGCGTCACCGACTTCATGCCCTGGCCGAGATCGATCGACGACAAGGCGACGGTGAACTTGCCGCTCGGATTGGAATGGACCAGCGCCTGGCTGGGATCGCCGCCGAGATTCATGCCGATCGGATAGTTGATCGAGGCCATGCCGCGTCCGCGAAGCTTCGCCATGTCAGCGCCTCCTGCCGAAGACCGATGAGAACCGCGTCGCCCCATGCGTCGAGGCCGCGGGCTGCCGGTGGAGCGGCGGCGGCGGCGCGCGGGCGGTTCCCTCGCCGGGATCGGCGGCGCAGGTTGCGGCGCCGGACGGTCGTAGCTCGTGCGTTGCTGCGCCGGCGAGCGGCGCGGCGCAGCCGGGTCGCGCGGCGGCGGCGGAATCGCCGGCGCGCGCGCCGCCGCCGTCCTTGCGCGACGACATGCGCTTGTACTCCTCGCCGATCCGCCAGTTCGCCTTCTCGGCGGCGACCTGCACGCATTCGATCAGCGCGGTGTTCTTCGCCTCGCGCCGATGCGCCTTCATGTCGCCGTCGCGATAGGCGTTGAGGATGCGGAACTCCATCGGATCCATGCCGACGAGATGGGCGAGCTTGTCCATCTGGCATTCGATGGCGAAATCGACCGCCGTGACGCCGAAGCCGCGCATCGCCGTCGCCGGCACGCGATTGGTGAAGACGCAATAGACGTCGGCGTGAGACATTCGGAATGGTGTAGGGCCCCGGCAGATGCGCCGCGCATTTGACGACGGCGTAGCTCGAGAGGCGCGTATAGGCGCCGCTGTCGAAGAGGCAGCGCAACTTGCGCGCCAGGATCCGCCCGTCCCGCGGCGACGCCGTCCTTGATGAAGATGCGCTCGGCGCCGCGCGGCGCGCAATACTGCATCTCCTCCTCGCGGCCGATCATGTAGCGCACCGGGCGCCCGGTCAGCATGGCGCCGAGGATCGCAAGCGGCTCGGTCACGGTGTCGACCTTGCCGCCGAAGCCGCCGCCGACCGTGCCGCCGACGAAATGCAGCTTGTTCGACGGCACGTCGAGAATCTTCGCGCAGGTGTCGAGCGAGAAGAACAACGCCTGCGTCGAGGTGTAGACGACATAGCGGCCGTTGGTGTCGGGCGCCGCGATCGAGCCGTTGGTCTCCGTCGGCGCATGCTCGATCGGCGACATCTGATAGCGCTGCTCGAGAATGTGCTCGGCCTGCGCGAAGCCTCGCTCGACGTCGCCGAACCGCAGCTTCTGATGGTCGTAGAGATCGTGATAGGTGAACGTGTTCTTCGGATAGGTCTCGTTGACGACCGGCGCGCCGGGCTTCATCGCCTCCTCGACGTCGAAGACGGTCGGCAGCGGATCGTAGTCGACGCGGATCTTGGCGAGCGCCTCGAACGCCGCGCGGTGGCTGTCGGCGACGACGGCGACGATCGGCTCGCCCTTGTAGCGCACCTTGTCGACCGCGAGCGTCGGCTCGTCGTCCTTGCCGAAATTGATGAGGCTCAGCAGCGTGTTGAGATTGCGCGGCACGTCGGCGCCGCGGATGATCCGCCGCACGCCCGGATGACGCTCGGCCTCGCTCGCGTCGATGCGCCGTATGCGCGCGTGCGAATGGGGGCTGCGCAGCACCTTGAGATGCAGCATGCCCTGCAGCTTGTGGTCGTTGAAGAAGGTCGAGGTCGCGGTGACGTGGCCGAGCATGTCCTGCCGCTGGGTCGGCTTGCCGATTTCCTTCAGGTTGTCGTCGCGCTCGTCGGCGAAGATGTCTTTGCGTAGCTCGAGCATAACTCATGCCTCTCAGGCGCGCCGCAGCGCCGTGACCGGCGGCAGCGAGGATTGCGTTGATGATCGGTTCGTAGCCGGTGCAGCGGCAGATGTTGCCCGAGATCGCCTCGACGACCTCTGCGCGGCTCGGCGAGGGATTGTGGTCGAGGAGCGCCTTCGCCGCCATCAGCATGCCCGGCGTGCAATAGCCGCATTGGGCGGCGAAATTCTCCATGAAGGCGGTCTGCAGCGGGTGAAGATCCGGCCCGCTCTTGAGGCCGTCGGCGGTGTCGATCGATTTGCCCGCGACGCTTTCGGCCAGCGTGACACAGGAGAGGACAGGATCGCCGTCGATCAGCACCGTGCAGGCGCCGCAGCCGCCCTGCCCGCAGCCGAACTTCGGCGAATGATCGCCGACGAGGTCGCGCAGGACGCTGAGAAGATTGGCACCGCCGTCGACGAAGACGGCGACTTCGCGGCCGTTGTGGATGAACTGCAGCGCAGTCTTGGCCATTCTCGGCTCTCCCTCAGGCCTCGAGACCGAGCAGCAGGCGGCGCAGATGCACGCCGACGACCTCCCGCCGATACCAGGCGCTGGCTATGGCGTCGGTGGCGGGCGAAGTTCCCTCGGCCGCGGCTGCGACCGCGGCCGCGACGCCGGCTTCGTCGAGCGTGCGTCCTTCCAGCGCCCGCTCGGCCGCCTTGGCCCGGATCGCAGTCGGCGCCATTGCGCCATAGGCGATGCGGGCGTTCGACACGCGACCGCCCATGTTGGGCACATGCGCCGCGATGGAGACGACCGAAGCGCCCTTCGGCTTTACCCGCGCGATCTTGCGGTAGCGAAAGGCGTCCGGTTGGCCGGCCGCTCGAACGAGACGCCGAGCACGAGCGTTCCGGCAGCGCGGTCGCGGATCGCCAGGAATTCCTCGAGGGCCATGTCGCGCGCTCCGTAGCCGCTCTGCACCGAAACCATCGCGTCAAGCGCCAGGAGCGCCGTCGCAAGATCGCCGAAAGGGGCGTAGGCGAAGAGATTGCCGCCGACCGTGCCCATGGTGCGGACCGCCGGCCCGCCGATCGAGCGCACGACCGGATGAAGATAGGCAAGCTCGCGCTCGCGGAGAATCTGCAGCAGCGTCACGTCGGCGCCAATCGTGACGCGGGCGCCGCTGGTCCGGATTTGCGCCAACGACCGGTCCGCAAGACGCACCAAGGTGGTGATCTCGACGTCGCCCTCGTTGAGCGCGCGCATCACCAGCGTGCCGCCGGCGATATAGCGCGCGCCTCGGTCCGACGAGAGCGCTGCCGCCGCCTCGGCAGGCGTCGCGCAGGTCTTCACGGTCACGGGCATAACACGATGCCCCTTGGTCATGCGGCCTCGCGCAAATGCTTGCGGATCGCCTCGAACCCGGCCTGATAGATCTGCTCGCCAACCATTTCGGTCAGTCGCTGCTCGTCGCCGGCTCGGGTGGTGAACCGTGATTCCCAGTGCCAGAACGTGCGGTCGCCGTCGGTCACCGGCAGAAGGCGAACATGGGCAACGTAGTTGAACATGGGGATTGGCGTGTCGAGCAGACAATAGCTGAAGCTCTGTTCGAGGTCGGAAAGGGCCAGCAGTTGTTCGCGCAGCTCTGCCCCGTCCGTCAGCTTGAATCGGCGGACGCAGCCGATCTTGTCGGCGCTCTGTCCGCGCTCGATCAGGCTGGTCGCAACCGCAGGGTGCCAGTGATCGTGTCCGTTGAAGTCGCGCAAGACCTCCCAAACCCGGTCGCACGGGGCGTCTATGATCGTGCTCTTGACGATCCGCGGCATCTTTAGCCCCCGAACGCGCGTTTGAGCGCGTCGAAACCGCCCTGAAACACGCCGCCGCCGATGGTGGAGAGCAGTTCGGCTTCGCGCTCCGGCGCGCAGTCGAACTCTGCCGTCCACTCGACGAAGGTGCGCTCGCCGTCGGTTACCGGCGTCAGCCGCAACGTCGCCACATAATTCTCCACCCCCATCGGCGATTCGAGAATCGAATAGGTGCAGAACATGTCGTAGTCGGAGAGGCCCAGCAGCTTCTCGCGGATCCGGTCGCCGTTGCGCAGGCGAAAATCGCGCACGCAACCGATCTTGTCCGCCGGCTCTCCGCCTTCGATCCGGCTTTCCGCGATCGCCGGATGCCAGCTCGGCAGGCCGTTGAAATCACGCACGCGAGCCCAGACCCGGTCGCTGCGGGCGTTGACGACGCTGGAGACAAAGACCCGCGCCATTGGCAATCAACTCTTCTTGCGCGGGGAGCCGCCGCCGCTCGGCGGCGAGCCGCTCTGCCCGCCAGCGCCTGTTGGCGCCCCAGGATCAGCATCCCTCTTCGGCGCCGTGTCCTTGCGAATGCCCTGCATGTCGCGAGCCTCGCGAATAAGTCCCGGCATTCTTGCGAGGCTGCCGCCCTCGATGCCGATGTCGGACAGGAGCGAATCGATCAGCGGCGCCTGGACGCGATAGCGGAGCGCCGAATCGATGACCTCGTCGGTCGCGCTCCGGCCGCCGTTCCCGCCGCCGTTTCCGCCATGGAGGCCGTCGACCTGCAGGATACGGATGCCCTCGATCTTCTCCATTGGCCGCACGCTCTCGCGAACGATGCCTTCGACCTTTTCGAGAAGTTTGCGCCGGAAGAGCGACTGGCGGGAGGGCTCGCTGAGCACGTTCTCCGCTTCGTTGAGCAATCTCTGCGCCTCCGCCTCGACCGCCGCACGAATCCGCTCGGCCTCCGCCGCGATCCGGGTCTCCTCGGCCTCTTTTTCCGCGATCAGGACCTCGACGGACCTACGTCGGCGGGCGATTTCGCTTTCGCGGACCGTGATGACGCGCTCCTGCGCCTCGGTCGCCCGAGCCTTGGCGTTCTCGGCTTCCGCCTGCGCGGCGGATTGCTCCAGCGACTTCTGGTAGAGCACAATGGCCTTGTCCATCAGCGCCGTCTCGACGATCTTCTCGCGCTCGACCTCCAGCTTGCGCAGCTCGCGCTCGCGTCCCACACGCGCTTCGTCCAGGCCTCTTTCTGACGCGATGCGGGCGCGTTCGATCTCCTCGCGCGACTCGATCTCGGCTTCCTGCAGCGCCTGCGCGCGGGCGATCTCGAGCTGCTCGAGGGCCCGCCGCCGTTCGATTCGCGCGGCTTCGAGCGCCTGCTCGCGCTCGACGTCGGTCTTCTCGACATTCTGCCTGGCGAC
This sequence comes from uncultured Alphaproteobacteria bacterium, assembly GCA_963775665.1. GTDB lineage: Bacteria > Pseudomonadota > Alphaproteobacteria > Rhizobiales > Beijerinckiaceae > Roseiarcus. The sequence continues at coordinate 108,499 of CAVZJZ010000048.1, forward strand.
GATCTCGGCCTGCCGCACCTGCCGATCAGCGTTGATGCGCTCCGACTTCTTCGAGGAGAGCGCAATCGCCCGATCTTCGTCGGCGATTTCGATCGTCTTCTTTTGCTCGATGCTGAGCACTTCGCGCGTCTTCTGCGATGCGATGCGGTCGGTCTCGACAGCAAGCTCAACGCCAATGCGCTGGCGCTCGACCGCATCGCGGCGCCTGAGTTCAGCTGCTTCGATGGCCTCGGTCCGCGCGATTTCGAGCCCTCGGGTTTCCTGCTCGGCCTGAATGCGCTCAGCGGCCAAAGCCTTCTCCTGTGCGATCCGCGTCGCCTCGACGGTTTCACGCGCACGGATTTCCGAGGATTCCAGCGCTTCGGCTCTCGCAATTTCGAGGCTTCGGGTCGCCTGCTCGGATTGAATCCGTTCCGCCGCCAGGGCCTTCTCCTGCGCGATGCGCGCCGCTTCGACGGCTTCGTGCGCTTTGATTTCGGCTTCCTCGACCGCACGGGTGCGCGCGATTTCGAGCGAGCGGATCTCTTCGTCCCTCGCGATGCGCTCCGCCTGAATCTTTCGGTCCTGACCGATCCGCGCCAACTCGACAATCTGCCGCGCGTCGATCTCCGCCTTCTCCAGCGCTTCGTTGCGCGCAGATCTCGAGCCGTCGGGTCTCCCCGTCGGCGGCGATGGAGTCGGCCGCAGTCCTCTTCTCCTGGGCGATGCGGGCGGCCCGGGTCGCCTGGAGCGCGGCAATTTCGGCCTCCTCGATCGCGCGCCGGCGCGCAATCTCCTGCCCCTGCGTCTCCTGCTGGCTGACGATGCGGGTCAACGAGATGTTCTTGTCCTGCGCGATTCGGGCGGCTTCGATCGCCTCACGGGCGGCGATGTCGGCCTCTTCGAGGGTGCGGTTGCGAGCGATCTCGAGCGCCCGGATGCGCTCTTCCTGGGCGATGCGGGTCGTCTCGGTCGATTCCCTCGCGGCGATGCCCGCCTCCTCGAGCGCCTGGTTGCGCGCGATCTCGAGCGCGCGGGTCGCCTGCTCGGAGGCGATCCGGTCGGCCGCCAGGGATTGCTCGCGTGCGATCTTCGCCGCTTCGATCGCCTTCTGCGCGGAGATCTCCGCTTCCTCGATCGCACGGGCGCGCAGGATCTCGAGCGAACGGGTCCGTTCGTCCGAGGCGATCCGCTCGGCGTTGATCGTCGTCATCTGGGTGATGCGCAGCTTTTCCGTCGCCTCACGGGCGGCGATTTCCGCCTGCTCGACGGCGCGGGTGCGCTCGATCTCGCGCCGGCTCGTCTCCTCTTCGTTGACGATGCGCGACTCGGTCACCGCGCGCTCCTGGGCGATGCGGGCCTTCTCGACCGATTCACGCGCCTGGATTTCGGCTTCCTCGATGGTTCGCGTTCGCTCGATCTCTTTCTGACGGACTTCGCGTTCCGAGGCGATGCGGGCGGTGTCGACGGCGCGCTGGTTCTGAATTCGGGCCTTCTCGATGTCCTCACGCGCTGCGATCTCGACCTCTTCGACCGCGCGCGTCCGCTCGATTTCCTTTTGCCGGATCTCCCGCTCGGATGCGATACGCGCTTCGTTGATCGCCTGCTCGTTGGCGATGCGTGCTTTCTCGATCGTCTCGCGGGCGGATATTTGAGCCTGCTCGGCTTCGGTGTCGCGCAGAGCCCGCTCGCGGGCGACTTCCGCCCGCTGCACGGCGCGGCGCACCTCGATGTCACGCTGCTGCGAGAGGCGGGCGGCCTCGCTGTCGCGTTCGATGTCGAGCGCCTGGCGTTCGGCCTCGAGGTTTCGGGTGCGAATCTTGATCATCGAATCCTGTTCGATGTCGTTTCTCAGCTTTCGCCGCTCCTCGATGTCTCCGATGAGACGGGTCAGGCCTTCCGCGTCGAAGCGGTTCGAAGGGTTGAAGAACTCGAGGTCGGTCTGGTCGAGGTCGGTGATCGCGACCGACTCGAGTTCGAGACCGTTCAGCGCCAACGCTTCGGCCGCCTCCGCCTTTACCCGCAGCACATATTCGTTGCGCTGCTCGTGCATCTGCTCCATCGTCATCTCGGAGGCGACCGAGCGCAGCGCGGAGACGAACTTGCCCGAGAGCAGCGTATGCAGACGCTCCGCCTCTAGCGTCCGCCGGCCGAGCGTCGCGGCGGCGATCGAGACAGCCTCGCGCGTCGGTCGCACGCGGACATAGAAGTCGGCTTCGATGTCTATCCGCATGCGATCGCGGGTGATGATGGCGTCTCCCTTTTCGCGCACGATCTGCATCGGCAGCACGTTCATATTGACGGGGGTGTAGTCGTGGATGAAGGGCAGCACGAACGCGCCGCCGTCGATCACCACCCTCTCTCCGAGGAAGCCGGTGCGAACGAAGGACACTTCCTTCGACGATCGGTGATAGAGCCAGTTCACGACATAGACGACCACCACAATGACGACGATTGCGATGATCAGCCAGAGGATCAGCGTGCCGATCAAAAGTCCCGACATATCCCTAACCTCCCTTAGAGGCCGCGGTGTTCGCGCGCAGTCGCCGATCCTTTGCGTTCATATCTTGCGCCCGATCGCCTTGAAACGTCGAACCTGCTCGGTCAGCGCCCTCTCGACCGGGAGCCGCTCCATGGACGAAGCGCCATAGAAACCGTGACAGACCTTACACGTATTCATGATGAAGTCGGCGTCTGCCGGCTCGGCGATCGGTCCGCCATGCGCCAGCACGAGAATGTCCGGCTTCACGCGGAGCGCAGCGCCCGACCAGGCGTCGATGAGCGCCGGACAGTCCTCGAGCTTCCGCGCGGTCCCGGCCCCGATGGCGCCGCCGGTGGTGAGGCCGAGATGGCAGACGATGATGTCCGCGCCCGCCCGCGCCATCGCCTCCGCGTCGTCGTCGGAGAACACATAGGGCGTCGTCAGCAGGTCCTTGGCGCGGGCGCTGGCGATCATCTCGACCTCGAGCGCATAGGACATGCCCGTCTCTTCGAGATTGGCCCGGAAGACGCCGTCGATGAGGCCGACGGTCGGGAAATTCTGCACACCGGCGAATCCGATCGCCCTGATCTGGTCGAGGAAGACGTCCATGTCGCGAAAAGGGTCGGTGCCGTTGACGCCAGCCAGCACCGGCGTCCGCTTGACGACTGGCAGCACCTCGCCGGCCATCTCGATCACGATTGCGTTGGCGTCGCCATAGGCCGAGAAGCCCGGCGAGAGAGCCTCTGCCGGCCATGCGGTAACGGCCGGAATTGTAGATGACGATGAGGTCGATGCCGCCGGCTTCCTCACATTTGGCGGAAAGTCCCGCCCCCGCGCCGCCGCCGACGATCGGCTCGCCGCGCGCCGCCATGGCGTGGAACGTTCTCATCAGGGCTTGTCGCTCGAACCGCAGCGTCGTCACCTCGCTGCGCGCTTGCGGCCGCCGGCCTGCCCGTGCAGCGCGCGAAAGGCCTCGACGACGGCGGCGGAGAATTCGGGGTCGTTGATGTGGCGCCGGACCCGAATGAGCTGGCGGTTCGCGGTCTGGCGCACCGTCTGGTCGAGCGCGCGGAAGAGCGCAGCGTCGGCGGCGGGGTCGTGAAACGGCTGCCCGGCCGCGTCGAGCGCGGAGACGCCAAGTTCGGGCAGGAGGAAGCGCACCGGCCCGTCCATACGGTTCAGGCGTTCGCCGATCCAACGGCCCATCCGGTCGTTTTCCTCCGCGGTCGTGCGCATCAGCGTCACCTGCGGATTGTGCGCGTGGGTGAGCCGGCCCTTGTAGGCGGAAGGAACGGTCTCGGGCGGGCCGAAATTGACCATGTCGAGCGCGCCGACCGAGCCGACATAGGGCATGCGCGTGCGGATGACCGCGCCGAAGCGATCCTCGTCCGCCGCGAACACGCCGCCCATCAGCATGTCGGCGACCTCGGTCGTCGTCATGTCGATGACGCCGGTCAGGAGGCCGGAATCGACCAGCTTCTCCATCGACCGGCCGCCGACGCCGGTGGCGTGGAAGACCAGACATTCCCAGTCCGGTTCGAGAGCCCTTGCGATCTGCTGCACGCACGGCGTGGTGACGCCGAACATCGTCAGGCCGACTGCCGGCCGCTCGGGGCCGCTTCGCACCGTCCGGCGCTGTCTCGCGCTCGGCGAGGCGCGCCTTGACCATGCCGATCAGCGCCTGCGCCCCGTTCGCCGAGCACCTGGCGCGAAATCCGGTTGAGGCCCTGCACGTCGGTGACCGAGTACATCATTGTGATGTCGCTCGGGCCGACGTAACGCGCGACGTCGCCGGAGGCGACCGATGAAATCAGCACTTTCGGCGTGCCGATCGGCAGCGCCCGCATGGCCGGCGCGACGATCGACGCGCCGCCCGAGCCGCCGGCGCTGATGATCCCGACGACTTCGCTCTGACGTCGGATCCAGGCCTCGAAAGCATCGGCCATCGCGGCGACCGACGCCCCACGCTCCCGGCTGAACACACCGGACCCGCCGCGGCCGTGGTTCAGCGCCACCTCCTGCGCCGTCACGTCGCAGGTCGCGAGCTTGCCGCTCGTCGAGACATCGACAAGCCGCGTCCTGAGTCCGCTCCCGGCGACGAGGTCGCGGATGAATCGCAGTTCCGCCCCCTTTGTATCGAGCGTGCCGACGACAAGGACCGTCGGCGGGCCGGACTCCGTCCCCAGCGTCGGGGCGCGGCGCTCTGCGACGTCCTCGAGCCGGGTCGCACCGACCGAGGCCGTTCGGGCGCTCGATTCAATCCGGGCGTTCGGAACAGGCTGGGACCAACGGGTTGGCGGACTCGGATTGGAGACGTAAATCCTAAGCGGCGCGGACGCGGGTCTTTGAGGCGACCGCGCAGCGGCGCGGGTCTCCGCCTGCGCAGTCCGTCCTTCGGGCTCCGGCGCGGCGTCCGAATGACGGCCGACCCCGAGCAGGCGCTGCTGGAGGTCCCGATCGGCCACGAGGCGGCGCGAACTCGATGATGCGGTTGATCCGCCCGTTGACCATGATCGCGACGTTCTCGGAGACTGTGGTCGCGACACCGATATTCTGCTCGATGACCAGAATGGCGATATCGCTCTCCGCGCCCAGCCGGACCAGCATTTCCTCGACCTGGGCGACAATGACCGGCGCGAGACCCTCGGTCGGCTCATCCATGATGAGGAGATCCGGGTTGGTGACGAGCGCGCGACCGATCGCCAACATCTGCTGCTCGCCGCCCGAGAGCTGGCCGCCGCCATTGTTCTTGCGCTCGGCCAGCCGCGGGAAGGCGTCGTAGACGCGTTCGACCGTCCAGGAGCCGCGCCGACCGGTCGCAACCATGCGCAGGTGCTCGTCGACGGTCAGCGACCGCCACAGGCGCCGGCCCTGCGGCACATAACCGACCCCGTGGCGCGCGATCTGCGTCGGCGACAGTCCGAGCAGGTCCTGGCCTTTCATGCGCACGGAGCCGCTGGAGGCTCTCGCCAAACCCATGATCGTCTTGCAGAGAGTCGTCTTGCCCATGCCATTGCGGCCGACGACCGAGAGCACGCCGTGCTCGAGCGTCAGATCGACGCCCTGGAGCGCATGCGAGCGGCCATAGAAGACATTGAGCCCCTTCACTTGGAGAACCGCCCCGGATTCAGCGCGTCGCGGCTCAGCCATGGCCGCCTCCAAGGTAGAGGTCCTGCACCTCCGGGTCGGACTCAATCTCTTGCGGCGAACCCTCCTTGAAGATGCGACCGTTGTGCATCATCGTGACGCTCTCGACCACGCGGAGCGCGACGTCCATGTCGTGTTCGATGATGATGTAGCCGATATGGCCCGGCAGCCCGGACAGGATCTCGATAAGCTCCACCCGTTCCGTCGGCGACAGGCCGGCCGCCGGTTCGTCGAACAGGATCAAGCGCGGCGCGCCGGCGAGCGCGAGCGCGATTTCGAGCTGGCGCTGCTGGCCATAGGCGAGCTCGACCACCTGTCTGGATCTGATCGGCGTCAGATGCACCGCCTGGATGAGATTTTCGGCCGCGTGGAGAAGGGCGTCGTTGCGGCGCGGCTGAAGGAGCGAGTAGCGACCGCGCGATACGCCACGGCAGGCGAGATAGACATTGTCGAGGACGCTGAGACCCGGGAAAAGCGCCGATATCTGGTAGGTGCGTCTGAGGCCGCGGCGGATACGCTCGTAAGGCGGGAACGACGTGACGTCCTCGCCGAAGAAACGGATCGTGCCCGAAGTCGGCAGAAAGTCACCGCTGATGCAGTTGAAGAGTGTGGTCTTGCCGGCGCCGTTCGAGCCCAGGACTCCGCGCCGCTCGCCCGGCCGAACGGTGAGCGAGATATCGACCAGCGCCGCGAGCGCGCCGAACAATCGCGTCACGCCGCGTAGTTCAAGAGCGTTGGCGGACCCGACTGTGATCAGGCGCTGGGCGACGCTATCCATGGCCGCCCCTGCCTCGCCCGCGCGCCGCGCCGGCCCGGCGCGCGATTGCGCCAGCGCGCCCACAGGCCGATCACTCCGTCGGGCGAAAAGAACACGATGGCGAGGAAGCCGAGCCCGATCAGGAGCCGAAAGCGGTTGCCGTCGAGGCCGACGCTCACCAGAACGTCGAGGGCAAAGGTCTTCAGGATCGCGTAGATGAGAGCGCCGATGAAGGGCCCGACCGGATTCGCGACCCCGCCGACGACGGCGATGATGAGGATGTCGATCGCCGCCGAGACGCTGACCGTTCCAGGCGCGATCTCGCCGTTGCTCCACACCAGCAGGACGCCTCCGAGACCGGCGATTAGCGCGGCGAAGACATAGGCCGCGACGCGATGGGCGTAGACGTTGAAGCCGAGCGCCGCCATGCGGCGCGGGTTGTCGCGGATCCCCTGCAGTGCAAGTCCGAACGGCGCTCGCCCGACATATGCGACCGCCCAGCCGCAGAGGACCGCGACGGCAAGCGTTAGGTAGTAGAACGGGATCGCGTCCTTCCAATACACGCCAACAAACTGGGGCGTCGGGACGCTGTTGATGCCGGTGTGCCCATTGAAGAGGGCGTAATTCTCATTGGTGAAATAGAAGAAAGCCGACGCAATCGCCAGCGTGATCATGATGGTGTAGATGCCTTCGGTGCGCACGGCGAGCGCGCCTACGATGGCGCCGAAAATCATGGCGAGGACCAGCGCCATCGGCGTCGCGAGCCACCAGGGCCAA
>CAVZJZ010000049.1:0-34936 GCA_963775665.1 uncultured Alphaproteobacteria bacterium
TGCCGCCGTGGATCTGGAGCGCGTTGTCGGCCGCGGCCCAGGCGACGCGGGCGCCGAGCAGCTTGGCCATGCCGGCCTCGAGGTCGCAGCGCCGCCCCTCGTCCTTGGCGCGGCCGGCGAAATAGGTGATCTGGCGGGCGATGTGGATCTCGACCGCCATCATCGCGAGCTTGTCGGCGACGCGCGGGGAAATGGATCATCGTCTTGCCGAACTGCACCCGCTCCTTGGCGTAGCGCAGGCCCAGCTCGAACGCGCATTGCGCGACGCCGACGGCGCGCGCCGCGGTCTGGATGCGGGCCAACTCGAAGGTCTCCATCAGTTGCTTGAAGCCCTGGCCCTCGACGCCGCCGAGCAGCGCCTCGGCCGGCACGCGGAAGCCGTCGAAGGCGATCTCGTATTCCTTCATGCCGCGATAGCCGAGCACCTCGATCTCGCCGCCCGACATGCCCTTGGCGGGGAACGGATCGGCGTCGTGCCGCGCGGCTTCTCGGCCAGGAACATCGACAGGCCCTTGTAGCCGCGCTCGTGCGGATTGGTGCGGACCAGCAGCGTCATCAGGTCGGCGCGGACCGGATGGGTGATCCAGGTCTTGGCGCCGTTGATCACGTAGGCGTCGCCCTCGCGCGTCGCCCGGGTGCGCAAGCGAGGCGAGGTCCGAGCCGGTGTTGGGCTCGGTGAACACGGCGGTCGGCAGGATCTCGCCGCTGGCGATCTTCGGCAGGTATTTGGCCTTCTGCGCCTCGTCGCCGCCGACGAGGATGAGCTCGGCCGCGATCTCCGAGCGGGTGCCGAGCGAGCCGACGCCGATATAGCCGCGCGAGAGCTCCTCCGACACGACGCACATCGCGACCTTGCCGAGACCCATGCCGCCATAGGCCTCCGGGATGGTGAGGCCGAAGACGCCCATCGCGGACGAGCCCGGAAATGACTTCGAGCGGGATATAGGCGTTGGCGCGGTGCCAACCTTGAGCGTGCGGCGCGACCTCGGCGTCGGCGAAGCGGCGCATCTCGCCGCGAATCGCCTCAAACGTCTCGTCGAGGCCGGGATCGCCGATCGCCCCCTCATGCGCCTCCTCGATCAGCGCGGCCAGGGCGGCGCGATTGGCGACGGTGTTGCCGGACTTGATCAGCGCCTCGACCACCGGCTCGTCCCGGAAGGGTTCGATGTCGGCCTCTTCCAGTCCGAAGTCGGAGAGGCGGACGATCTCGCCCTGGTTCATCGGAATGCCGGTGAAAATCTGGGCGAGATATTCGCCGAGCCCGATTCGGGTCAGAAGCTCCTCGGTCGGTCCGAACCGGCCTTCCTTGTGCAGGCGCTGGACGTAGGACGCCATTTCCTTGATCGCCTCGACATAGGTCGCAAGCCATGCGAGCCCATGGGCGGCGCGCTGTTCGGTCTCGATCCTGGCGGCGTCGAGGCGGCCGTGCGCGCTCACTTTTTCGCGCACGGCCGTCACCGCACATTCCAGCAACCCCTGGGCGGCGTAATGGGCCTGGCGGGCGAGATCGTCGAGCGTCACCGTCGTTTCTCCTGGTTCGGCGCTGTTGCGCCGCACAATGCTGCTGCGCCGCTGCTGTTGCAATGCGTCTTTTTGGCGTCACGAAGTGGAATTAGCCCGCCAATGCGGTAGCCTTCGCCGCCGGCGAAGATGGGCGGGCGGAACTTGGGGCTCTCCGACATTGCGCAGGCTGTTTTCGATTTTCTGGAGCGCGGGCGAAAAATTCATCGCCGACGACGGCTGGGCGATCGCCAGCTACATCGGCTTGACGCTGCTGACCTCGCTGTTCCCGTTCCTCATCTTCGTCGCGGCGCTGGCCGGCTTCTTCGGCTCGGCGGAGCTTGCGAAAGAGGCGGCGCGGCTGGTGTTCGCCGAATGGCCGGACGTTGTCGCCCGCCCGATCGCCGAGGAGGTGTCGAACGTGCTGACGGCGCCGCGCGGCGGGCTCCTGACGCTTGGCGTGGTGCTGTCGTCCTGGTTCGCCTCCAGCGCCATCGAGGCCCTTCGGGTCGGGCTCAACCGCGCCTATGGACTGGTGGAGATGCGGCCGTGGTGGCTCTTGAGGCTTCAGTCCCTCGGACTGGTCCTGGTCGGCTCGCTCGCATTGCTGGCGCTCGCCTTCCTGGTCGTGCTGGGCCCCCTCATCCTCGACGCGCTGGGGGCCTATCTGCCATGGGTCGCCGAGGCCCGCGATCTTTTGACCTTCGCCCGTCTCGGCGTCGCGGCAGTCATGCTCGCAACCACGCTGCTCCTTGCGCACCTCATTCTGCCCGCGCACCGGCCAAGGCTCGTCGATCTTCTGCCCGGGGTCGCCTTGACCTTCGCGGGCAGCATCGCCTTCAGCGAGGCGTTCGGCGTGTACCTCAGCCAATTCGTGCGGAACTACATTTCAATGTACGCGGGCCTCGCCTCGGTGATGATCGCGCTCGTCTATCTCTACTGGGTGGCGCTGCTGTTCGTTTTCGGCGGCGAGCTCAACGCGGCGATCATGCGCGCGGGCGCGCGAAGCCCGGGGTGATGTTGCGCTCGATCAAATGGGGGGCCTCTACGCCGTGCTATCGAAAGATGAACGGCTCGCTCTTGCGGGCCCAGTAACAGCGGACGAAGGGCAGGATGACCACGCTCGATAGGGGACTGCAGGCTATCGCTGCTGAATCCCGGCGGGCCGAATTGGCGGACACGGTGCGCAAGCTGTTCGATTTGAGAGCGAAAGGCGACGTTGAGGCCATTCTCAAATGGTTCGCGCCGGACTTCATCTACAAAACGTGCGGCGAATGGACGCGGCCACCTTATGTGCCCCGGCAATGCGATCGCGAGACGTTCGCGAAGTCGCTCAGGCTGGTCAATGTCGAGTTCGAGGAACTGGGTTCGGAGATTCACGAACTCCTCATCGACGGCGATCGCGTCGCGGTCCACAGGACGATCAGGATGCGCAATCGCGGGGCAGGCGCCGCGGTGAAACTGGACGAGTGGGACATTTTCCGATTCCGCGAGCGCCTCGTGGCGCAATTTGCCGCCTATGTGGACTTGGCGAAGCTCGGCGGGCTTGAAAGGCCCTCGGCCGTCGCGCCGCTATAGCCAGCCAGCACCGACGCCGTCAGCCGGGCGATGCGGAACGCGCGCCGCCCTGACCGGGACGCCCAACACGCAGATCAATCCTGGCGACTCGAGGCCGGCCTCCCGCCGCGTCGAGGCGGAACGGATGACAAGCGGCACGAAATCCCGCCTCGCGCGCGGTTGAATCGACATAAGTGCGCGCATGGGCAAAACGCATGGTCGGGCATAGCCGGAAGCCTTCGCCCGCGAGCGTCTCGATGGAGAAGGCAAAAAGGCCAGTGTCGGCCAGTGTCCGCCGGCCTGCGCTGAAGATCGGCCCGAGATCGCCGATGTAGCAGAGCGCGTCGGCGGCCAGGATGCAGTCGAATGCGCCCTGCGCCTCGCGTGTCAGGTATGCGGTCGCATCGGCGGTCTCGAGCGCGTCGTAGAGGCCGCGCTCGCGCGCTCTCGCGATCATGCCGGGCGAAAGGTCGACGCCGACGAGGCGGTCGACCCGGTCGCGCACGGCCTCGCCCATCAGGCCGGTGCCGCAGCCGATATCGATGGCGGCGGCGAAGCGGCGCCCGGGCGCGACGAGATCGAGCGCTTCGACAATCAGCGCTGGACCCCGATAGTTGAGCTTTTCGGTCAGGTGCGCGTCGAAGCGCGGGGCGTAGCCATCGAAGAGCCGCGCAACATAGGCCTCGGGCAGGGCGGTCGAGTCCGCGGCGCAACCGATCAGAGCAAGGCGCGGGGCGGCGCCAAGCGCATCCGCAGGGTCCAGCGCCAGCGCTGCGCGGAGCGCTCTGGCGGCGCCGTCGACATCGCCCAGCCTCTCACGCGCCTCGCCGAGCGCGAACCATGCCGGCGCCCAGCCGGGCGCCTGCTCGGCTGCCTGCTCGAAGACCTCCGCCGCCGCGGCCCAGTCGCCGTCGTCGGCGGCGGCCCGGGCGTAGTCGTAGCGCCGCGCAGCGATCGGATCGTCGCAGGCGAGGGGGTCTTGCGCTTTTCTCATGGACCGTCGCCGTTCACGCTTCGTGGGATGATGGCTCATCCGGCAGGGGTTGAAGCGGCTCCTTCATTCGAAGCGAGCGCGGCCTTGAGGCGCGGCTGGCTTGCACGAAGCTCATTGGCTTCAGCAAGAGCGATCAGTCCGCCGAAACGCCGCTCTTTCTTGGCCTGGTGGTTGGTGAAGATCTCGGCGAGGCGGTGATCGAGAAAGGGATTGCGGAACCGGTCGATGACCGTGTCGCGATAGGCGCGCGCCTCCGTCTCCATTCCAATCCCGCTGAAGACGGGCAGCACTTCCTTTTCATAGAGAGCGTCGAGCTCGGCGCGCAGGGACGCGTCGGCCATCGCCTCGCGCACCGTCATCGTGGGCGCGCCATTCCGCCGGCGCCAGATCTCCGCGAGATAGGTGTGGCCGAGGTTGAGGATGAAGAGCTTCAGCCGCTCATAGCGCTTGAGATCGGTCGTCACGACGACGTTGGCGTGCCGGCAGGGTAGCTCGAGGCCCGGCTGGTCTTCGATCGCCCACAGCGCGTAAGGCTCGGCCACCGCCCCGAGCGGCTCGAGCGGCTGCGAGACGATGCGATCGACCAGCGAATTGACCCAGACGCAATCGTCGCCGATCCAGCGCCGGGCCGGCGGCGCAACGCTCCAGCGGTCGAGGACCTTCAAGACGATGGCGCGCAACGTCTTGCCGTTGTCGGGGGTCAGCTCGCAAGGGTAGAGCGTGATCGGCGGCGCGCCGGCCCGATGGCGGGCGAGCAGCAGCTTTGCGAGCTTGGCCGGGAAGGATCGCGGCGTCTCCCCGTGCGGCCTGTCGGAGGCGTCGGTTTCGTAGCCGCGGTCGGCGGTGTTCGAGACCATGCAGCGGGCCTCGCTGAACAGGCGCTCGACCTCCTCCCAGCGCTCGCCGGCGTCGACGCCGCCCCCGACGCTCGAGACCTCGACCTCGTGGTCGACGACGGCGCCGCCGGCGAGCCCCTTGATCTGGACGATATAGGGCCGGCCTTCGGCAAAGGCTGCGATGCGTTTGCGGCTTGCCGGATTCTGCGTCGTCTGCACCGCGACGATGCGTCCCAGGGCCTCGCCCTTCGCCAGCGCCTGGCTGACGAACAGGTCGACGTGGGCTTGCAGGAACCGGCTGGTGCCGAATTGAACGATCGGGAACGCCATCGGGCTATATCTCGATTAGCGTCGTGATCACGCCGGTTTCGGGCTTGATCCATTTGACGGCCGGCGCAAGGCCGTCGAGGCGGCGGTCCGAGGCGGTTGATTTTTTCGCCCGTCTCTGGTTGATAGGGTCCGATGCGAACGCAGTCGACGACCCTGCAACTTAGCCGCCCGGCGCTCTGAAGCGCCGGGACGCATAGTTTCGCTTCCGATTTTCGAAACAACAGGCTAGGCCGGCTGCGCTCTGACGCAGGGCCGCCGCAAACGCTTCCAGGGTTCGTCATGACCGCCATGCCCATTTCCAAATATCGCGCCTACCAGCCGATCGTCCTGCCCGATCGCCAATGGCCGTCGCGCGTCATCGACAAGGCGCCGATCTGGTGCTCGGTCGATCTTCGCGACGGCAACCAGGCGCTGATCGAGCCGATGGGCGTCGAGCGCAAGAACCGCATGTTCCACCTCCTGACGAACATGGGCTTCAAGGAGATCGAGGTCGCCTTTCCCTCCGCCTCGCAGACCGACTTCGACTTCGTCCGCTCGATCATCGAGAGGGGCGCGATCCCCGACGACGTCGCGATCCAGGTGCTGACCCAGTGCCGGCCCGAGCTGATCGAGCGCACCTTCGAGGCGGTGAAGGGCGCGAAGAAGGTCATCCTCCACTTCTACAATTCGACCTCGACCCTGCAGCGCGAGGTCGTCTTCCGCACCGACCGCAAGGGCGTGACCGAGATCGCGGTCGCCGCGGCGAAGCAGGTGAAGGCGCTGGCCGAGGCCGCGCCCGGCACGGATTTCAAGTTCGAATATTCGCCGGAGAGCTTCACCGGCACCGAGCTCGATTTCGCGCTGGAGATCTGCGAGGCGGTGAAGGACGTCATCCGCCCGACGCCCGAGCGACGGCTGATCCTCAACCTGCCGGCGACCGTCGAGATGGCGACGCCGAACACCTACGCCGACCAGTTCGAATGGTTCGGCCGCCATATCTCGGACCGGGAGAGCGTCATCCTCTCCGTCCATCCGCACAACGACCGCGGCACGGCGGTCGCGGCGGCCGAGCTGGCGCTGATGGCCGGCGCCGACCGGGTCGAGGGCACGCTGTTCGGCAACGGCGAGCGCACCGGCAATGTCGACATCGTCACGATGGCGCTGAACCTGTTCACCCAGGGGGTCGATCCGGAACTCGACCTGCACGACGTCAACGCGATCAGGGAGATCGTCGAGCACTGCAACCAGCTGCCGGTGCACCAGCGCCACCCCTACGTCGGCGAACTCGTCTACACCGCCTTCTCCGGCTCGCATCAGGACGCGATCAAGAAGGGTTTCGAGGCGCAGGACAGGCGCAACGATCCGCTGTTCCAGGTGCCGTATCTGCCGATCGACCCGAAGGACGTCGGGCGCGACTACGAGGCGGTGATCCGCATCAACAGCCAGTCCGGCAAGGGCGGCATGGCCTATATCCTGAGCGCCGACTACGGGCTCGACCTGCCGCGCACGCTGCAGGTCGAGTTCTCCAGGATCGCCCAGGAGCGGATGGACGCGGACGGCAAGGAGCTGACCTCGCCGGAGCTGTGGGCCCTGTTCCGGCAGGCCTATCTGCTCGACGACGCGCCGCTGACGCTGATCAAGCAGCAGACGGTCCCGACCAGCCCCGACAACCGCGAGCTGGTCGCGACGCTGCGCAAGGCGGACGGGACGACGTTCACCATCGAAGGCGAGGGCAACGGCCCGGTCGACGCCTTCGTCGACGCGCTGAAGAAGGCCTTCGGGGTCGAGTTCTCCTTCGTCGACTATCACGAGCACGCGGTCGGCCGCGGCGCGAACGCGACCGCCGCGAGCTACGTCGAGATCCACGACGCGGACGACCGGGTGCTGCACGGCGTCGGCATCGACCCCAACATCGTGATGGCCTCGCTCAAGGCGACGCTGAGCGCGGTCATGCGGCTCATGCGCCGCGACGGCAGGGCGTAGGGTCTGGCGCAGAAAGTCTTGCCGGTCGATTCTCCCTGTTACTCCCTGCTAACAGGGAGAATCGCCAAAACCCGGCTCCGCAGCGATTGCGTAATCCATGGTTATTCATAGACTTGCACGAAATTGCTCATGTAGAAGGTTAAGACGGAACAGGGAGATTGTCTCCCTGTTGCAGCCGATAACAGGAGAGAGCGTCTCGCAAACGGCGCGGTGGATCGGCTCGAAATTTCGCCAACTCGGCTACGAAAAGTCACGTGCTTTCAGTTGCTCTATGAAAGGATCTTCATGCGAAGCATGAACAGGTGCGGGAGCAGGGAAGGGAGCTCCCGTCGAAATCGCACATGACGCAGTTGAGTTATGCGTCCAGCGCATGCGTCTCATGCGAAACTGCAGACGCGATCATTGATCGCGTCCGGCCGCGTTCAGCAACCGCTCAATGCGGGCATCTCCACCAGTCGCCGTCCTCCTGGTAAACACAGCCCCTGCGCTTCAGCCTCGCGCCGATCTGGTCGCGCTTCTCGCACGCCTGCGCCGCCTTGGGGCCGCCGCCCTTGCATTCGGCGTTGGCGGCGAGCCACGCGGTCAGCACGGGCGGCTGCGCGTGCGCCGGGGCGGCGAGCGGCAGGACAAAGCCGGGCGCAGCCAGCGTGAGCGCGAGGGTCACGACCGTCCGCGACATCCGCCGCAAGCGCCCCGGGTGAGGGGGCTCGGCAGCAAAGGGATGGTCGGTCGCTCCACATCAGTCCGAGGATATGGGCGGCGAGGTCGCGGCGCAAGCGCCTCGCCGCTTGCAGGCTTAGCCCGGGCCACTCCGCGTGGCGGCCGGCTTCACTTACGGATACGGCCGGTAGAAGGGGCAGGAGCCGTAGCGCGGGAAGCAATAGAACGGATAGGCGGCGATCGAGCCCAGATCGGCCACGCCGCCGACCACAACATTGGCCGCAGCCCCGACGGGGTTACGGCTATAGGCGGCGTATCGACGCCCGTGGCGCCATGCATAATGGGCGTGCCGGGCGGTGTGACCGCCATAGATGTGCGAGGGGCGTTCGGGGGGCATCAGCGCGGCGCCATTCGCTTCGCCTGGAGCGGACGCCGTCCCGCCGGATGGCGACGTCGCGATGCTTGGCGTGGGCGCCGGCTCAGCGAGAGGCGCAGACTGGCGGGCGCGGCCGCGAGCGAGGGCAGCGCCGCGCCTGACGGGGGCGAGTCCGCGCTGGCGGTGGAAAGCGGCATAGACCGAGACAAAAGCAGCCACGCCGAGCGCGATGGCTGAAACGTGAAGAGCGCCGTGTGTCATGGCGACCTCCCTTCTGGTGGGTTTGCGGCGGCGCCGCACTGACCAGACCAACGCGGAGGCCGACCGCGCGGTTCCGCGCCACGGAGTTGAGGCCGCAGGAGACCGCGAAAACAACGAGACCGAAGACGGAAAGGCTGCGGAACAAAGGCGGCCCGTGCAGGCCGTTAGCCGGACACCATCCTCGATAGGATGGCGATGAGGAAATCGACAAGGCCGCTCGACGAACACCCTCCCGGCATAATTAGGGATTGAGTAAGCTGTCACCGAATAAATGCGCGGAACGGTGGTATGTGGCGCCGGATCGAGCTTTATTTATACGGCAATCGCCTGGATCTCGAATTTGGCGCCTCCCCACAGCGCGGTCACTCCGCAGGCTAGCTTCGCGGGTCCCCCTTGGGGAAAGTATTCTGCGTAGACGGTGTTCACCCTCCCGAGTTGTTCGAATTCCGTCAGGTAGAGAGTAGCGGAGACCACGTTTTCCAGGGACGAACCCGCCGCTTTCAAAATCGTCGCGGTATTCTCGATCGCCTGGCGGGCCTGCTCGGCAATGTCGCTGCTGATCAGCTTGCCGGTAGCCGGATCAATCCCAATTTGGCCGGCGACGAAGACCAATCCGTTGGCTCTTATGGCTTGGCTGTAAGTAGGGTTGACCGCTGGTAATCCCTGTGGATTAATAACTTCCCAATTCATGTTCGCTCCTTATTCTTGGGATCCTTCACTGAGCGCCTGCTGTCAACGCGTTCCAGGCCGCGAGCGAGTCCATGTAATCCCTCCAATGCGCGATCTTCCGGTTTTCGATCCTGATGACCGAGCAAAATCGATTGTCATACTTCACGCTATTCGCCAGGATTGTTCCGTGGACCTCGTACTCGAGGACGATGACATGACCATCGTCTGTTTTATGGACAATCAACTTGTCGGCGGATTGAAGCTCGACGTTGTCGCAATAGCCCCTGAACTGGGCCATCAGAGCGGCGCGCCCCCGGATGATGCGAGGCCAGCTGGCGATCTCGTAGAGAACCTCATAGGCGATATCGTCTGCGACGATGTCGAAGAAGTGCTCGCCATCAACGAGGTCGCAGAGCGCCCCTCGAACCAGATCGAAGTATGGGGCGGCGGGCTTGAAGGCGGCGTATGCCGGGTTCGGCATTTGTCGAACTCTCCTTGCATCTCGGAAATACCCGCCCTGGCCTGGGCTCGATGGGTGAACGCCCGCGCCGCGAACCCTCATCCGGCCGGCTTTCGCCGGCCACCTTCTCCCGCAAAGGGCGTCGAAAGACGCCCGTCTCTCGAGGGCTATGCGGGAGAAGGGCTCACGCCACAGCCTACGCCTACACGCTCAAATCCTCGCCTCCGCTACAGTGCGCCATTCGTCACCGCGAGCTGTGCGGCGGGCCAAGGTAGGGAAACTCGAGAATGAGATCGCTGTGCGGCCCGACCTTGTCGCCGTCACCTTGCCGTTTGTGAGGAGAGCCAAGAAGTAGTCGGAGACGTCGTCGGTGAGCGACCGGCCATTGCCCGGAAAGGATGCCGGGCGCGTCGGGTCGTAGCGCAGGAGGTCCGGCAGCAGCGTCCCCGCCACCCGCTTGGCTTCCTCCGGCGCATACCCTCCCGTGTGCTCCAGCGCGTGCGCGAAGACGGCGACGAAACGGGCGTCGTCCGTCGGCTCGCGCGGCGCGATAGGCCTCGTTCTGGTCGCCGCTCAGGAATGGCGTTTGCGAGGGTCGCGCGCCGCGATCCACCTGGACCCAGTTCCATGTCGCGCCCGTCGCCGGGATCAGCGTGCGGGCCCAGAGGCCCACCCCTTTCGTCCCCAGGATCGAGTTGGGGACTTCCAGCACGATGCTGCAGACGTCCTTGTCGGCGAAGAAATCGGCGCCTTCGAACTGAAAGTTGTTCACCGCGCCCGGCGCGTCGAAGAAGAAGGGATCGCTGCGCCAGCCGGCGAAGAAGCGGTGCTCGCCGGCCTCCGCCACCCGTGCGTCCCGACCCATCGAGACCGGGGCCTGCTCGACGATGACCTTGCCGCCCTCGCCGGTCCCGGCGGCCTCGGCGCCTTCCGCACGGCGCAGCGTGGCGGTCTGCCCTCCGCTGTCGGCGGATGCGAAACGCACCCGGTAGGCGATATCGGCGACGGCGTCGCCGTTGGTGTCGATCTTGAGCTCGTAGAGCGCCTCGGGCGCGAAGGGTTCGGCGGTCGTCGGTCCGGGCGGGCTAAGGCTGGCGGACGGGTGCACGTTCATGATCAGGATCGACTTGCTCGGATCTCCCGGCTTGGGGAAAGCATAGAGATCGGTGAAGTCGAGGCGGGCGTCCCCGCCGGGGAAGCCGAGGTTGAGACCGGAATAGTGATGCGACATGAAGAGATTCTCCTCCGCGAGACGCTCAAATAGCACGTATTAGGTCAGATTCTGGTCGATACCTTAGACGAGATTTTTGCGGCGACGAGGACGAACCCGCACCATTTGGCATTCCTGGCCAGCAGGTTGAGGAGCTCCGTTCCGGCGCCGTTGCGGCGCCCTTCAGCCGAGAGTCTCCATGGGGGGCGGCCTCGGCGGGCTGAATTTGTCTCCGCTGACGGCTTCTTGCAAGACGGAACCGTCGCTTAACCCGGCATTCCTCCGGGCTCACGCCGCCGCGACCGCCGCCCTCCGCGCTGGTGGCCGCGCCAGCGTCAGCACGAGGGCGGCGGCGATCACGCAGGCGACGCCCGCGACATAGAGCGCCGGCAGGTAGGTCATGAACTCGGTGCGCGCGACGCCGGCGCCCAGGGCCGCGACTGCCGCCCCCAGCATATGGGCGGCGAAGATCCAGCCGAAGGTCAGATTGGCTTTCTCCGCGCCGAAGCGTTCGGCCGTCAGGCGGACCGTGGGCGGAATGGTCGCAAACCAGTCAAGGCCGTAGAAGACCGCGAAAGCCGAAAGTCCCACGACGGAAAAGGCGGTGAAGGGCAGCGCGATCAGCGACAGACCCCTCAGGCCATAATAGACGAACAGGAGCCAGCGATTGTCGTAGCGGTCGGACAGCCATCCCGACAGGATCGTGCCGGCGAAATCGAACACGCCGATCGCGGCGAGCGCTCCGGCCGCTGCGACCGGCGCCACGCCATAGTCGCCGCAAAGCGCGATCCAGTGCGTCTGGATGAGGCCGTTGGTCGAGAGGCCGCAGACGAAGAACGTCGCCGCCAGGATCCAGAAGGTGCGGCTCGACCGGACCTCGTAGAGAACCCGCAGCGGCGACGCCATCATGGCGCCGAGGGAGAGGGCCTGCTTCGGCGGCGGCTCGATCGCCCTTGCTCCATAGGGCGCGAGACCGACGTCGGCCGGCCGGTCGCGCAGCACGAGCAGCGCGACGACGCCCGCCGCGAGCAGCATCGCGACGACGAAGACAAGCGCGCTCCGCCAGCCGTAGTCCTGCAGTCAGCTTCGCCAGCAGCGGCAGGAAGATGAGCTGTCCGGTGGCGTTGCTCGCCGCCAGCATGCCGACGACAAGGCCGCGACGCTCGACGAACCAGCGCGTCGCGACGGTCGCGCCGAGCACCAGGGCGACGAGGCCGGTGCCGACGCCGACAACGACGCCCCACAGGACGACAAGCTGCCAGACCTCGGTCATCGCCAGCGAGGCCAGAATGCCGAGGCAGATCATCGCCACCGCCGCCGTGACGACGGGCCGGACGCCGAAGCGGTTGATGAAGGCGGCCGAAAACGGCGCCATCAGCCCGAAGAGGGCGATGCGCAAGGCGAGCGCCGAGGAGATGTCGGCGGCGCTCCAGCCGAATTCCTGTTCCAGCGGCCGGATGATGACGCCGGGCGCGCCCATCGCTCCGGCCGTCGCCAGCATGACGAGAAAGGTCGCTCCGGCGACGACCCAGCCATAATAGACGTTCCTCGCCGCCATCGCCGCCGCGAGCGGGTTGGAAAGAGAGAGCGCCGCGGACTGCCGATGCAGGGCAGGGGCGGACGGCGTCGATGCGGTCATCTCCAACTCCTTACGGGTAGATACCCGCATTTGCGCCAAAAAAATCACAGGCTCAGCGCCAGGGCGCGCAACTGCTCCGCGCCGCCGGCGCCCAGGACGGTCTCGACCCGGCGCTGGGCGTCCTCCCAAAGCGGAGCGGCGCGCCGCAGCGCCTCGGACCCGGCGGGCGTGAGCCCCACCGCCGCCTCGCGCTGGTCTTTCGCCGGGGACAGCCTCACGAGCAGAAGGCGCTCCAGCACTTTGACGTTGCGTCCGACGGTCGAGCGGTCGAGTTCGGCCATGCGCCCGAGCTCGGTCAGCGAAACGGCGCCCGCGCGTTCGATTCTGCGCATGAGGCCGTATTGCGCGAGGTTGAGGCCGGCCGGCGCCAGGGTCTCGTCGTAGAGGGCGGTCGCCTTGCGGGCGGCCGCCCGCAGGGCCAGGCAATAGCAGGGGTTTTCATTGACGAGGGTATATACCCGCATCGAGCGTGGGGCGCAACCGGGATTTTACTTCGGGTCCGTCGGAAGGGTGACGAAGAACGTCGTCCCTTCGCCGGGGCGCGACTTCACGCCGAGCGCCCAGCCGTAGCGGTCGGCGATCGCCTTGCAGATCGCGAGCCCGATGCCGGTGCCCGGATATTGCTTCGGGTCGTTCAGCCGCTTGAACGGCTCGAAGATCGCCTTGGCGAATTTCTCTTCGAAGCCGATGCCGTCGTCGGCGATGGAGAGCCTCGCCTGGCCGGGGCCGACGCGGGCGGCGCGGATGTCGATCGCCGGGGCCGCGCCCGGCTTGTGATATTTGATCGCGTTGGAGACGATGTTCTGGATCAGCCGTCCAAGCTGCAAGCGGTCGGCCGGCACGACGACGGGCGGGATATCGACGCGGACCCGCGCCTCGCTCTCCTCGATCGCCGCGGAGAGATCGCTGAGCGCCAGTTCGACCTCGGTGCGAAGGTCGAGCGGCTGCAGGCGCGTCTCGCTGCCGGTCACGCGCGAAAAGGTGAGGAGGTTGTCGACCAGACGCCTGGCGCGGACCGCGGAGGTGGCGATGACCCCTGTGGCCCGCGCGATATCGTCCGCGTCGGACTTGGCGATCGCTTCGTTGAGCAGGCCCGCATAGACCGCGATCTTGCGCAGGGGCTCCTGCAGGTCGTGCGAGGCGACATAGGCGAACTGGGTCAGCCGCTCGTTGGCGAGCTCGAGCTCGGCGGCGCGGCGGGCGAGCTCGGTTTCGGCCTGCGTTCGCGCGGTGATGTCGACCACGGTCGCGAGCACGATCGGGCCGTCTTCGGCGTCGATCGGGGTTAGCGCGATCTCGACCGGAAATTCCGCGCCGTCCTTGCGCGTTCCGTTGAGATCGCGCCCGGCGCCCATGGGACGCTCGCTGGGATTGGCGAAGAACCCCCGTCTCAAGCCCGCATGGGCGCCGCGAAACCGCGTCGGGACGAGCATGTCGATCGACTGGCCGATCAGGTCCTCGACGCTGTAGCCGAACATGCGCTCGGTCTCGGCGTTGGCGAATTCGATCACGCCTGCCGAGTCGATCATGATCATCGCGGCGGGCGAGGCGTTGACCGCCAGGCGAAAACGATCGTCGGTCACCTTCCGGCTCGTCATGGCTCCGCCTCACTCCGGCCTTTTGCGACTGTTACGGGGGCGCGTCCGGCAAGCCCGCGCGCCATCGCCGCCGGCGAGCGCGGCCGGCGACTTGCCGCCCCCGCCATCTCGAATGAATGGGTCCGATGTCAAAAGCCATAACCACGCCAAGACCCTGCCGGGTCATGCTGATCGAGGATGATCCCGACGACGTGTTTCTTTTTGAGCGCGCATTGGACCGGGTGAAGGCCGGATTACGGCAGGATGTCGCCCTCGAGCACGCCGGAGACGGCCTCGACGCCGCCTATCGCGTGTCGATCGAGGATCTCACCAACAGGCTTCCCGACGTCCTGGTGCTCGATCTCAATATGCCGCGTCTCGACGGGGTCAAGTTTCTCCATGCGCTGCGCCGGACGATGGCCCTCAACGCGCTTCCGGTTTTCGTGCTGACGACATCGACCGAGCGGCCGGTGCACGAAGCGGCGCTGCGCGCCGGCGCCGATAAGGTCTTCGTCAAGCCCGACAGCGCCGACGCCATGTCGGCGATCGCGACCGAGGTCGTCGAGCGCGGCCTGGAATATGCGCAGTCGCGGTGAGCGTCCGCCGCCGGCCGGCCGGCGATCAGGTCTCCGCGCCGCCGGCGAGCTGTCCCGCCAGAGCCTCCAGTCTCGAGCTGAGCTGGTCGAGGCGCGCGGCGACGCCCGAGTTGCGGGCCTCGGCCGCCTTCATCCGCTCGCGCTCGGCCGCATTCGCGTCGAGCGCCTCCTGGAGGCTGTCGGCCACGGTCAGCGCCGCCATGACCACGAGCCGCTGGTCGCCGACTCTCGCCGAACGAGGCGCGCAGTTCGCCGATCTTGTCGTCGATCAGGCCGGCGAGCAATTCGAGCCGCGCCTCTTCGCCCTCGTTGCAGGCGAGGCGGTATTTGCGGTTGTCGATCGTCACCGAAACCTGCGCCATGCGCTCAAACCCCGTTCCAGCCCGACCCGGGCTCAGTCCGCCGCCGGGTCCATCCGCGCGATGATCCGCCCGATCGCCTGGGCCGCATGCGCCAGCCGCTCGCCCGCATTGAGGTTGGCGGCCTCGAGCGCGCGGGAACGATCGAGCGCAGCGTCGAGTTCAACCGCAAGGCGGGAGCGGTCGTCCTGCATGAGGGCGAATTCCTCTTCGGCGTTGGCGCGCGCGTCGTCCTGGCGCATCCGCCGTTCGGCCGCCCGCTCGAGCGCGTCGACGGCGGCGGCGAGCCGCCTCAGCGACAGTTCCAGAGCGTCCGAATCGGTTTCGCTTCTGCCCATTGCGACGCTTTGTTTACGCGATGGTTGAAGGAAGCGTCAACGCGGGCCTTTGACGCGCTCGGAGCGATTGACAGGCCGTCGCAGCCGTCCGTTACTGCGGCCCAATCGCCCGAGCGGGCGCGGACCCTTAAAAAAGCGCGAGCAAAGGAGACCCCCATGGCGACGACCCCGGCGCAGGACAAAATGGCCAATGCGATCCGATTCCTCGCGGTCGACGCGGTGGAAAAGGCCAACAGCGGCCATCCCGGCCTGCCGATGGGGGCGGCCGACATCGCGACCGTTCTCTTCCGCGACGTGCTGAAGTTCGACGCCGCCGATCCCCACTGGCCCGACCGGGACCGCTTCGTCCTGTCGGCCGGACATGGCTCGATGCTGTTGTACGCAGTGCTTTATTTGACCGGAACAGGCGGCGACAAGGGGCTCACGATCGACGACCTGAAGCAATTCCGCCAGGTCGGCTCGAAGACGCCGGGCCATCCCGAATATGGCCATACGATCGGCGTCGAGACGACGACCGGGCCGCTTGGGGCAGGGCCTCGGGACCGCAGTCGGCATGGCGATCGCCGAGCGGATGATGGCCGCGCATTTCCCGACGGTCGTCGACCACCGCACCTATGTGCTCGCCTCCGACGGCGACCTCATGGAGGGCCTGAGCCACGAGGCGATCGCGCATCGCCGGCCATTACAGGCTCTCGAAGCTCATCGTGTTCTGGGACAACAACGACATCTCGATCGACGGCAAGGTTTCCGTCCTCAACGACAATGTCGATCAGGTGGAGCGCTTCAAGGCCGCCGGGTGGAACGCTTGCCACGTCGACGGACGCGACGTCGCGGCGATCCTCAAGGCCATGCGCGAGGCCCAGAAGTCCGACCGGCCGACCCTCATCGCCTGCCGGACGACGATCGGCTTCGGCGCGCCAAAGAAAGAGGGCACGCGCCATGCGCACGGCGAGGCCCTCGGGGCCGAGGAGGTCGCGGGCGCGCGCAAGAACCTCAACTGGCCGTACCCGCCCTTCGTCGTCCCGGACGAGATCCTTGCCGCCTGGCGCGACATCGGCGCGCGCGGCGCGGCCGACCGCGACGAATGGCGACGCAGGCTGTCCGAGCTCGATCCCGTGCGGCGCGACGAATTCGAGCGCCGCATGAACGGCAAGCTGCCCAAGGGCCTCGACGCGGTCATCGACGCCTACAAGCGCCAGCTCGCCGAGCAGGCGCCCGAGATCGCGACCCGCAAGGCGGGCGAGGCGGCGCTCAACGTCATCGCGCCGGCCGTGCCCGAACTCGTCACCGGCTCCGCCGACCTCACGCCGTCGAACAACACCAAGGTCGCGGCGACGGTGGAGATCACGCCCGACGATTTCTCGGGGCGCTACATCCACTGGGGCATCCGCGAGCACGGCATGGCCGCCGCCTGCAACGGTCTGGCCGTGCATGGCGGGATCATCCCCTCGGGCGCGTCGTTCCTCGCGTTCACCGACTATGCGCGGCCCGCTCTGCGCATCGCGGCGCTGATGAAGATCCGCGTCGTGCATGTGTTCACCCACGATTCGATCGGGCTTGGCGAGGACGGGCCGACGCACCAGCCGGTCGAGCAGATCGCCTCGCTGCGCGCCATGCCGAACATGTATCTCTGGCGCCCCGCAGACAGCGTCGAGACGGTCGAGTGCTGGCAGGCGGCGCTCGAAAAGCCGCACTCGCCGTCGATCCTCGCGCTGACCCGTCAGAGCCTGCCGGCCTTGCGTCGGACGCATGTCGCCGAAAACCTGTGCGCGCGCGGCGCCTATGAGATCGCGCCGGCGGAGGGCGCCGCCGACGTCTCCATCTTCGCCTCGGGGTCCGAGGTCTCGCTCGCCATATCTGCGCAGCAGATCCTCAAGGGCAGGGGGATCGCGGCCCGTGTGGTCTCCGTGCCGTGCATGACCGCGTTCTTCGCCCAGCCTGACGACTATCGCCGCTCGGTGATCGGCGCGGCGAAGGTCAAGGTGGCGGTCGAGGCCGCGGTGCGCTTCGGCTGGGACGCGATCATCGGCGATGGCCCGTTCATCGGCATGACCGGATACGGCGAAAGCGGTCCCTACAAGGCGGTCTACGAGTTCTTCGGCATCACGCCCGAAGCGGTGGCGAAAGCGGCCGCGGACCGCCTCGGCGCGTAAGCGGACCCTCAGGCGAATTGTCGCATTCGCCGTTTAACGGCTAGACTTTAGGTCGGGGAAGGAGCATGTAGCGCCCGGCTCGAAGAGCGGCTGTCTTTCGCTGAGAAACCCCGTCTGACGCCGCATTTTGCAGAACGGGCAAAGGGAGAGTTCGCGATGGTCACGAAGGTAGCGATCAACGGCTTTGGACGTATCGGGCGCCTCGTCACGCGCGCGATTGTCGAGTCCGGCCGCAAGGACATCCAGATCGTCTCGATCAACGATCTGGGACCGGTCGAGACCAACGCACACCTCTTGCGTTTCGACAGCGTGCACGGGCGTTTTCCGCATGAGGTCCTCGTCGACGGCGACTTCATCCATGTCGGCGGCCACAAGATCAAGGTGACCGCAATCAAGGATCCGGCTCAGCTTCCCCACAAGGAGCTCGGCGTCGACATCGCGCTCGAATGCACCGGCCATTTCACCGCGCGCGACAAGGCCGCGGCGCATCTGACCGCCGGCGCCAAGCGCGTCATCGTGTCGGCCCCGTCCGACGGCGCCGATCTCACCGTCGTCTACGGCGTCAATCACGACAAGCTGACCAAGGACCATCTCGTCATTTCGAACGCCTCGTGCACGACGAACTGCCTCGCGCCGGTCGCCAAGGTGCTCAACGACGCAATCGGCATCGAGCACGGCTTCATGACGACGATCCATTCCTACACCGGCGACCAGCCCACCCTCGACACGCTGCACAAGGACCTCTACCGCACCCGCGCGGCGGCGCTGTCGATGATCCCGACGACCACCGGCGCGGCCAAGGCGGTCGGCCTCGTCCTGCCCGAGCTCAAGGGCAAGCTCGACGGCTCGGCGATCCGCGTGCCGACCCCGAACGTCTCGGTGGTCGACCTCAAGTTCGTCGCCAAGCGCGCGACCAACAAGGACGAGATCAACGACGCGATCAAGAAGGCGGCGAACGGCCCGCTCAAGGGCGTCCTCGGCTATACCGACAAGCCGAACGTGTCGATGGACTTCAACCATGACGATCGCTCGTCGATCTTCCATCTCGACCAGACGAAGGTCGTCGACGGGACCTTCGTGCGCGTTCTGTCCTGGTACGACAACGAATGGGGCTTCGCGAACCGCATGGCCGACACGGCCATCGTGATGGCCAAGCTGATCTGAGCTTCGAGCGCCGTCGAGGCCAGAACGATCCGCCGTCGGGGCCTAAGCTCCGGCGGCGACAGACCGCCGGACAAATCCGTCAGACTTCAGAGAAAGCAGGGGAGCCGCAATGAGCAAACCCTTCCGCACGCTCGACGACGCCGACGTCGCCGGCAAACGCGTCCTTTTGCGCGTCGACCTCAATGTTCCCACCGAAAACGGCCGCGTGACCGACACGACGCGCATCCAGCGCGTCGCCGCGACGATCGAGGAACTGGCGAAAAAGGGGGCCAAGGTCGTCCTTCTCGCCCATTTCGGCCGGCCCAAGGGCGGCCCGGACGAAAAGAATTCGCTGCGGCCCGTCGCGGCCGCGGTCGCCGAGATACGTCAAGCGCCCCGTCGCCTTCGCGACCGACAGCATCGGGCCGGTCGCGGCCGAGGCGATCGCCAAACTGAAGAACGGCGAGATCCTTCTGCTCGAGAACACCCGCTTCTACAAGGCAGAGGAGAAGAACGATCCGGCCCATGTCGCGGAGCTGGCGAAGCTCGGCGACATCTACGTCAACGACGCCTTCTCGGCCGCCCACCGCGCCCACGCCACGACCGAAGGCCTCGCGCACAAGCTGCCGGCCTATTGCGGCCGGGCGATGCAGGCCGAGCTCGAGGCGCTGACCATTGCCCTGGGCACGCCGGAACGCCCGGTCGCCGCGATCGTCGGCGGCGCCAAGGTCTCGACCAAGCTCGAGCTCCTCGGCAACCTCATCAGCAAGGTCGATGTCCTCATCATCGGCGGCGGCATGGCCAACACCTTCCTGTTCGCTGAGGGCAAGGGAGTCGGCAAGTCGCTATGCGAGAAGGAGATGGCCGAGAAGGCGCGCGAGATTCTCGCCGCAGCCAAGGCCGGCAAATGCCGCATCGTGCTGCCGGTCGACGCGACCGTCGCCAAGGAGCTCAAGCCCCACGTGCATGCGCGCGTCGTCGACGTCGACCATGTGGCGGAAGACGAGATGATCCTCGACATCGGGCCGAAGTCGGTCGTGGCGATCGAAGAGGTGCTCGGTCAGATCAAGACGCTCGTCTGGAACGGCCCGTTCGGCGCCTTCGAGACGCCGCCCTTCGAAGCCGCGACCTTCGCGATCGCCAAGACGGTCGGCTTCCTGACGCGGGAGGGCAAGCTGAAAGCGATCGCGGGCGGCGGCGACACGGTCGCGGCGCTCAACGAGGCGGGCGTTGCGGGCCAGTTCACTTACGTATCCGCCGCCGGCGGGGCCTTCCTCGAATGGATGGAAGGCAAGGCTTTGCCCGGCGTCGAAGCGCTGCGGGCGAAATAGGGAAACGGGGTAAGGATGTCTCGCATTACATTGCGCCAGTTGCTCGACCATGCGGCCGAGCACGGCTACGGCGTGCCGGCCTTCAACATCAACAACATGGAGCAGGCGCTGGCGATCGGCGAGGCGGCGAGCAAGCTCGAGGCCCCGGTCATCATCCAGGCCTCGCGCGGCGCGCGCGCCTACGCCAACGACGTGATGCTGCGCCACATGATGGACGCGCTGACCGAAATGTATCCGGAGATTCCGATCTGCGTGCATCTCGACCACGGCAACGGCCCCGCCACCTGCGTCTCCGCCATCCAGGCCAATTTCACCTCGGTGATGATGGACGGCTCGCTGAAGAGCGACGGCAAGACGCCGGCCGACTGGACCTATAACGTCGGCGTCACGAAGCAGGTGACCGACATCGCCCATCTCGCGGGCGTCTCGGTCGAGGGCGAACTCGGGGTGCTCGGCTCGCTCGAGACCGGCAAGGGCGACAAGGAGGACGGCCACGGCGCCGAAGGGACGCTGAGCCACGACCAGCTGCTGACCAACCCGGACGAAGCGGTCAAGTTCGTGCGCGAAACCAAGGTCGACGCGCTCGCCATCGCCATGGGCACCTCGCACGGCGCCTACAAGTTCTCGCGCAAGCCCACCGGCGACATCCTGGCGATGACCGTCATCGAGGACATCCACAAGAAGCTGCCGAACACCCATCTCGTCATGCACGGCTCGTCCTCGGTGCCGCAGGACCTGCAGGACATCATCAACGCCTTCGGCGGCAAGATGCCCCAGACCTACGGCGTGCCGATCGAGGAGATCCAGCGCGGCATCAAGAACGGCGTGCGCAAGATCAACATCGACACCGACAACCGCATGGCGATCACCGGCCAGATCCGCAAGGTCCTGAAGGAGCACCCGGAGGAATTCGATCCGCGCAAGTATCTGAAGCCCGCGGTCGACGCGATGGTGAAAGTCTGCAAGGCGCGCTTCGAGGAGTTCGGGACGGCCGGCCAGGCGCCCAAGATCAAGCACATCATCCCGACCGCCGAGATGGCCAAGCGCTACGCCAGCGGGACGCTCGATCCGAAGTTCGCGTGAGTTTCCTTGTAGACGCGGCCGCTCACCTCAGCCGAACGGCGAGGCTTTGCGTCGCGCGCCCGATAAGGCCCTGCTCGTCGTAGAGCGCCGAATCCGCAAGCCCGCAGCCGTTGCCGCCGAACAGGCTGCGCGACTGAAGGCAGATCCATTCGCCGGCCGGACGGCGGATGAGGTTGACGGTCAGGTCGCAGTTGACGAACAGGTACTTGGTGAAGTCGAGCGCCGCGCTGATGCCGTTGCCGGAATTGGCCGCGACCGCCGCCCGCTGATAGGGGCTCGGCTCTTCGCCCTTGACCAGCGGATGGTTCATGCGAAACCAGACGGCGCAGGGTCCGTTGAAGAATCTCGACCCTCCGCCAGCCGGTTCTCGACCAGGTCGGCGTAGCCGAACCCGCTCGCCGCCGAAGGACATCGTCACCACCGGGCTCTCGCCGACCGGCTTCGGCGCGGCCGGGAGCGGATGGCCCGGCGTCCCCTCGGGAACGGGCAACGTCGTCCTCGCGCTGCATCAGCGCGGTGAAGCGGGCGATGTCCTTGCCTTCCGCCATCAGGCGGCCGGAAAAGTGGCCGGCGTTGCGGCTGAGATAGTCCTGGCTCACCTCGATTCGGCATTCGCCGATCGGCGCCGGCCGCATGAGATTGACGGTCAGCCGCCCGAGATGCGCGAGGCCCGCCTCCGCCGCCGCGCGCTCGACGGCGCGGCAGATCAGCGCCGAGGGCGGACCGGCGTGCTGGTGCTCGGGATGCCAGGGCCCGCCGGTCAGCGGCCCGGCGCGAAAATGTCCCTCGCCGAGTTCGACATAGGCGGCGTCCAAGGTCGGGCTCCGGTCTCGAGCGCAACGCCGCTTCGGCGGCGGGGTCTCCCGCCCTGTGCGCTCCGAATGCGCCGCGGGCAAGAGGCCGGAGCCATTCTGCGGCCTGCGGCCCGTCTGGACAATCCGGCACCGTCGTTTATGCCCGAGCGCAACGTGACGATCGACACTGTCCTTTCTGCAATCGCGCGCGCGGGCCTCGTCCCGCGCGGCGCCTTCCGTCTCGCCGATGGCGAGCTTGCGGACGTCCGCGCCATCGTCCTCGTCGGCATGGCCGGCCGGGACGGATGGCCCGCCTTCGCGGCGAGCGCCGAAGCGCGCGACGGCGTCGACCATCCGCTCGACCGGTGGAGCCGGCGCGTCATCGACGCGCTGGCGCGCGAGCTCGGCGCGGTCGCGCTCTATCCGTTCGGCGGCCCGCCGCATTGGCCCTTCCAGCAATGGGCGCGGCGCGCGGAGCCGGTTCACCCCTCGCCGATCGGCATCCTCATCCATCCGGTCTACGGCCTCTGGCACAGCTACCGCGGCGCGCTCGGCTTCGCCGAGGCGCTTGACGTCCCGCCGCTCGAAGCCTCACCGAGCCCCTGCAACTCGTGCCGCGGGCGCTGGTGCCTTAGCGCCTGTCCAGTCGGCGCGTTCTCGGTCGACGGCTACGACGTCGCCGCCTGCGCCGCGCATCTCAAGAGCGCCGCGGGCGCCGACTGCATGACGGGCGGCTGCCTCGCACGGCGGGCCTGCCCGGTCGGCGCCGAGCACGCGCATGGGCACGAGCAGGCGGCCTTCACCATGCGGGCGTTTTTGCGGGCGCGGGCGACAAGCGGATCGTAATGGAGAGCGCTGCAACTGCGATTAGCGCAACGGCTAAGCCTTCCTGACCGCCGCAACATAAAGGTTCGTCGCCCAATCGGTGCGGACTTCCCCTGGGAGATTTGCTTCCACTTCCGACAGCAAGTCGTCGCGACGCTCCTTCGCCAATCTGAGATGATCCGATCGCGTTCCCAGGTACGCTGCAAATCCGCTCGACGAATATCGACGGCGCCACGTGTAGCTGCGGTGCGTCGCCGGCGCAAAGCGGCCGCTCGCGACAAGTTGTCCCGAAATTGGTCCTGAAGGCAGATACCAGTTTTCGGGCGGGGGACCCCAAAGTTCCGGCGCAAGGCGTTGATAGACTGGCGCCAGCCGGCGGACGATTTCAGACGACCACATTGGCGTATGGCCGAAAATCGCAAGATGACCACCCGACACAAGCGCGTCGGCTGCCTTCTCGAAACCAATCTCCGGACGGACCCAGTGCCACGATTGCGCCGCGGCGACCACGTCAAAAGTATTTTTGCTCAACCGCCATTCTTCGAATGAGGCGAGCACAAAGTGAACCTTCGACGAGTTCTCAAACTTCTCACGCGCGAGCGCGACGAGCGATGCTCCCGGGTCGACTGCAGTAACATCCAACCCCAGAGCAACAAATCCCGACGTCGCCTGCCCGGAGCCGCACCCGACCTCGAGGACACGATCCCCTCTCTCAAGGGCGGAAATTTCCGATATGTCGGCAAAGAGCTCCTCGGGATAGGCGCTGCGTTGAGCGTCGTAAAGCGCGGCTACGACATCAAAGGATCGTCCGACTTCCATCCGTTCGCTAACTCCGAGAGGTCGAAACCCAAGTTGGCCTAGTGCGGAAAAGTATCGACGACAAATCGTTCCGTCGGATGCGGCGAGACACCGAAGCTCAGTGAACCGGATTGGTCGCCGTGACGATCCAGATCGCGGCGCCCAGCGGCACGCTGTCGCCGACGGCGCGTGCGGCGAGCGCGGCGCGAATGTCGGCCGCCGCCGCGGCGCGGACCGCTTCGCTCTGGCCGGCCAGCGCGCGGCTCGTCGGCCCGATCGCCAGCGCGCCGGCGAGCGCCGTGTCGACGCCCCGGCCGGTCGCGATGTCGAGGTCGAGATCGTGCGGGGTGAGCGCGATGTCGGCGAAGCCCGCCTCGCTGAGCACGCGCCGCACGCGCGCCTCGCTGGCGAAGGCGAAGGGTCCCGGATCCTCCGGGCCCGTTTCGGGCAGCGGCGGGGCGTGTTTCATCGCCTCGCGAAGCGGCACGACGACCCACGGGATTCAGCCTGGCCTCGCGCCAGCAGGCGAAGGCGAGCCGTCCGCCCGGCCGCAGCCCCCGCCTGAGATTGGCGAAGGAGAGCGCCGGATCGGCGAAGAACATGACGCCGAAGCGCGAGACGACGAGATCGGCTGAGGCCGGCGCCATCTCGTGCACGGTTGCGTCCGCCAGCGCGAAACGCGCCGGCAGGCCGGGCCGGACGCGCTCGCGGGCGCGCGCCAGCAGCGCCTCGGAAATATCGAGGCCCAGGACCTCGCCGCCGGGCGCGACGCGCTCGGCGAAGTCGATCGTCGTCGCGCCGCAGCCGCATCCGACGTCGATCACCCTTTCGCCGGGCTTCGCGTCGGCCGCGGCGATGAGCCGCTCCGAGACGGGCCTGAGCACCTGGTCCTGATGGTCCTGATGGTCGCGCCAGCGTTGCGCGACCGCGCCGTTCCAGTAGTCGGCCTGGGCCGAATTGCCGGCATGGATCGCTGCTTCGGACATGCGTTTTCGACCTCTATCAGGCGGGCGAAGCGAGCGGCTTGCCCTTCTCGACCACGTAGGTTCCGGCGAGGATCGTCTTCGCCGGGCCGTTCTTGGCGCTGTGCGGAACGCCGGTCGGCACCTGGAAGCCGTCGCCGGCCGCCAGAGCGCGCGTCGCCTCGCCGTCGACAGAGAGTTCGACCGAGCCTTCGATGACATAGCTCGAACTCGATGCCCGGATGGGTGTGGCGCGCAACGGCCGCTCCCGGCTCGATCTCGACCTTCATCTCGACGGTCACGTAGCCGTCCATCGGCCCGTCTGTCTGCTTGAGCAGCGTGCGCTTGAGGCCGGGCGTCTGCGCCTCGACCCCGGTCGCCATGAAACCGCCGGCCGCGCAGAAAGCGCAGGCGACGAAAACACGTCGTGTCAGCATGAATGTTCCTCCTCCTATTCGGCCGCTTCGGGCGCGCGCTCGAGATGCGGGTCGTGGCCGAGCGCCAGCGTGATGACGAGCGCGACCACGGCGCAGGCCGCGATGGTCGCCAGGCCCCAGGCGAAGCTGCCGGTCGCGTCCTTGATCCAGCCGATCGCGAAGGGGCCGAAATAGCCCGAGAGATTGCCGATCGAGTTGATCGCCGCGATCCCGGGCGCGACCGCAGCGCCGGCGAGGAACGCCGTCGGCAGGGTCCAGAAGATCGGCAGCGAGGCGTAGACGCCGAAGGAGCCGACGGTCAGCGCGATCATCTTGGTCGTCGGGTCGGTCGAGGACGGCCGAGGCTCCGATGCCGATCGCCGCCAGCGCCAGCGAGATCGCGAGATGCATGGTCCGCTCGCCCATCCGGTCCGAGCGCATGCCCCACCACACCATGCCGAGAAAGCCGACGACATAGGGAATGGCGTTGACCCAGCCGGTCATGGCGATCGAAAGTCCGAAGCCCTTGACGATCGTCGGCAGCCAGAAGCCGACGCCGTAGACGCAGGCGACATTGCCGAAATAGACGAGCGAAAGCGCCAGCACGCGCGGATCGGTGAGGCTCGCAAAAATACCAGCCGGCGAGACGTGCTCGCGCCGCGCGTCCTCGGCCTCGAGCCGCCGTTTCAGCCAGCCGCGCTGATCGTCCGCCAGCCAGTTCGCCTCCGCCGGGCGGTCGGTGAGGTAGAAGAAGGTGACGACGGCGAGAACGATCGACGGCAGCGCCTCGACGACGAAGAGCCACTGCCAGCCCCTTAAGCCCCCGGCGCCGTCGAGGCCGAGCAGCGCCGCCGAGACGGGCGAACCGATCGCCGAGGAGAGCGGGATCGCGGCCATGAAATAGCCGACGATGCGCGCCCGGTAGGAAGCAGGAAACCACAGGGTCAGGAAAAAGATGATGCCGGGAAAGAACCCGGCCTCGGCGAAGCCGAGCAGGATGCGCAGGAGATAGAAGGTGTATTCGGGGCTGATCCCCGTCGCCCGCGCGATATTGGGAATGAAGGCCATCGCGCCCGAGACGATGCCCCAGGACAGCATGATGCGCGCGATCCAGACGCGCGCGCCGACCTTGTCCATGATGATGTTCGACGGCACTTCGAACAGGAAATAGGCGAGGAAGAAGACGCCGGCGCCGAAGCCGTAGGCGGTCTCCGAGAGCCCGAGATCGGCGTCCATGGTCAGCTTGGCGAAGCCGACGTTGACCCGGTCGAGATAGGCGACGAAATAGCAGAGGATCAGGAACGGAATGAAGCGCCGCGCGACCCGCGCAATCGTCCGCGCCTCGATGTCGTCCGCCATGTCGCGCTCCCGTATTCGCGCCGGTCTTTGGTCGGCCTCGCCGACAATTTGAGCGGAGAATTGGCGTTGGCGCAATGGGGCTTGCGGACGCGTCGTCGCAGGCAGGCGCGGGCAGACCGCGCGGCCGTTGCTCAATCGTCATCAAACGCGCACAATTTGTCGGCGAAGACAGGCGGGAACAGGAAGCAGAGGAGGAACCTCGATGGCGAACGAACCAAACGCCCACGAACCGACCCGTCGCGAACACGGGGCCGAGGGGCGCAGCAGGGAGCCGGACGAAGAGGCGATCCGCGAACGCGCGCATGCGATCTGGGTGTCGGAAGGCATGCCGGAAGGGCGCGAGGTCGATCACTGGATGCGCGCCCGCCGGGAGCTCGAGCACGAAGCCGGGCACAAGTGAGTTCGGAGCGCTGTCCGGAGGCCAACTGTAGACGCGGTCGCTGACCGCGTCAGCCGCGCGGCACAGGGCGTCCGATCGGACGGGCGTCTTTCGACGTGCTATCGAGCGCAGCTGCGAGGGGCATTGTCGGGTGAGGCGCCTCTGCGCTTCGGCCGAGGGAGTGAAACCCGATGGGAAGCGAACCCGGCGAGCCGAAGCCCGACGAACACGCAATCCGCCAGCGCGCACACGCGATCTGGATCGAGGAAGGCCGACCTGACGGGAAGGCGCTCGATCATTGGCTCCGCGCACGCTGGGAGCTCGAGCCGGCGCCCGGACCCTAAGGCGGAGCTCGAGCGACTCGAGCGCGAACTCGAGCCCGGCCGCAAGACAGTTTAGGCGCCTGGCCCCGCCCAGAATGCAGTTCGAAGGGAGACCCGCGATGGCGAACGTGTTGTCGGAGACAGACCGCGCGCTGATCGACGCCTACTGGCGCGCCGCAAATTATCTGTCCGTCGGACAGATCTATCTCTTCGACAATCCGCTGCTCAAGGTTCCGCTCGAGAAGGAGCACATCAAGCCGCGCCTGCTCGGCCACTGGGGGACGACGCCGGGATTGAACTTCATCTACGCCCATCTCAACCGGCTGATCAAGAAGCGCGACCTCGACATGATCTACATCACCGGTCCCGGCCATGGCGGGCCCGGGCTGGTCGCCAACGCCTATCTCGAAGGGACCTACAGCGAGGTCTATCCCAACATTTCGCAGGACGAGGAGGGGATGAAGAAGCTCTTCACCCAGTTCTCCTTTCCCGGCGGCATCCCGAGCCATGTCGCGCCGGAGACGCCCGGCTCCATGCACGAGGGCGGCGAGCTCGGCTATGCGCTGTCGCACGCCTATGGCGCGGCCTTCGACAATCCGGACCTCATCGTCGCCTGCGTCGTCGGCGACGGCGAGGCCGAGACCGGGCCGCTCGCCACGAGCTGGCATTCCAACAAGTTTCTCAATCCGGCGACCGACGGCGCGGTGCTGCCGATCCTGCATCTCAACGGCTACAAGATCGCCAATCCGACCGTGCTCGCGCGCATCCCGCACGAGGAGCTCGATGCCCTCATGCGCGGCTACGGCTACGCGCCCCATTTCGTCGAGGGCGACGATCCGAAGACGATGCACGAATTGATGGCCTCGACCCTCGAAACCGTCATCAACGACATCCGGCGCATCCAGAATCACGCGAGGAGCGACGGATTCACCAAGCGGCCGGCCTGGCCGATGATCGTGATGCGCACGCCGAAGGGCTGGACCTGCCCCAAGGAGATCGACGGCAAGCGGGTGGAGGGCTTCTGGCGCGCCCATCAGGTGCCGATGGGCGAGATGCACGAGAACCCTGCGCATGTCCGGCTGCTTGAAACCTGGATGAAGACCTACCGGCCGGAGGAGCTTTTCGATGAGACCGGGCGGCTGAGGCCCGAGCTCGCCGCGCTGCCGCCCTCAGGAACGCGCCGGATGAGCGCCAATCCGCATGCGAACGGCGGGGCGCTCCTGCGCGAGCTCAGGCTGCCGGACTTCCGCGACTATGCGGTCGCAGTTCCTTCGCCCGGCGCCGCGACGGCCGAGGCGACGCGGGTGATGGGAACCTATCTGCGCGACGTGATGAAGCTCAACCTCGCGTCGCGCAATTTCCGCCTTTTCAGCCCCGACGAGAACAATTCCAACCGCTGGCAGGACGTGCTCGAGGTGACGAACCGCGCCTGGGTCGCCGAGACCGAGACCTATGACGACCATCTCGCTCCCGACGGCCGGGTGATGGAGGTGCTGAGCGAGCACCAGTGCCAGGGCTGGCTCGAAGGCTATCTGCTCACCGGCCGGCACGGCTTCTTCTCCTGCTACGAGGCCTTCATCCACATCATCGATTCCATGTTCAACCAGCACGCCAAGTGGCTGAAGGTCTGCAACGACATCGAGTGGCGACGGCCGATCGCCTCGCTGAACTACCTGCTGTCGAGCCATGTCTGGCGGCAGGACCACAACGGCTTCAGCCATCAGGATCCCGGTTTCATCGACCACGTGGTCAACAAGAAGGCCGAGGTCGTGCGCGTCTATCTGCCGCCGGACGCCAACACGCCTGCTGTCGGTGACCGACCATTGCCTGCGCAGCCGCAACTACGTCAACGTGATTGTCGCCGGCAAGCAGGTCGCGCCGCAATGGCTGACGATGGACCAGGCGATCAAGCATTGCACGTTAGGGCTTGGCATCTGGGAATGGGCGAGCAACGACCGTGGCGGCGAGCCGGATGTCGTGATGGCCTGCTGCGGCGACGTGCCGACGCTGGAGACCCTCGCCGCGGTCGAGCTCCTGCGTCAGCACACGCCCGAGCTCAAGGTGCGGGTGATCAACATTGTCGATCTCATGCGGCTCCAGCCGCCGAGCGAGCACCCACACGGGATCAGCGACCGCGACTTCGACGCGCTGTTCACCACCGAGCAAGCCGATCATCTTCGCCTTCCACGGCTATCCGTGGCTCATCCACCGGCTCACCTACCGGCGCGGCGGCCACGACAACATCCATGTGCGCGGCTACAAGGAAGAGGGCACGACCAGCACGCCTTTCGACATGTGCGTGCTGAACGACATCGACCGCTTCCATCTGGTCATGGACGTTATCGATCGCGTGCCGGGCCTGGCGGAGCGCGCCGCTTACGCCAAGCAGGCGCTGCGCGACAAGCTGATCGACCATCGCGAATACATCCGCCGCTACGGCGACGACATGCCTGAAATCAAGGACTGGACCTGGGGCGGCGCGGCCGCGGTCGCGCGCGGCGCGACGTCGACGGCCGGAGACAATGTTTGAGGCGGGCGTCTGAATGGGGGCATCGATGTCTGGCTGTCTGGCTGGTGTAGTGAATCTAACGCAAAGCGCCCAGTCCGGACTTCTCAGACACTACGCGTTCCAGGCGGCCGCTTGGGGTCGAAGCGTAAAAGACAGTACACTAGCTATTCGGGTCGACAACGTTGAATTGACAAACCACGCTATCGCTGAAAATCACCTGTCCGCTCGGATAGAGAGTGAAGGTGAGCGTCGCAGTGACCGTTATTTGACCAGTTTGATCAAAAGCAGCGCGGCCGGTTATGCTGAAGCTATCCCGCGCGAAGCTGGAATGCGGAGCCAGGAATCGCTGCAAATCTTGCTCCGTGAAGACAGGGTCTGGCCTTGTTGACACATTTATCGCCGCGACCATTGAGACATAAGCTTCATCGTCGCTGTCGTTGACGATCGTGTAAGAAAACGTCGCTGGCCCAATGATTGCGTTCTGGTTTGGCGCAACATCCGGACCGCAACCTACACCCAAATTCGGGTCCTTTATGAAGACATCGCCCATCTAAAAACTCCCATTCTGCATTCGCAGGCATTCGCGCCGACAGCGTTCGCCCATTGGCGCAGGAGCGGCGTCACAGCGTCGCCGGATCGATGACGACCGGCTGACGGCCGGTGAGCTTGCGGACGAGCTCGACCATGTGTTGCGCGCCGCCCGGTCCATCACCAGGATTGCCGTCCCAAAGGGTCACGTAAGAGACTTTGGCGAGACCGTTGGACAGCGCCGAATAGAGCGTCCAGCGATTGCAGCGGTCGTAGACGTCGACGCCTTCCGGCGCCGGGCCAAGGTCATCGGGCATGATGCGAAACTTGGCGTCGGGATGAGTCTTGACCGCGTCGTAGTCGTCCTGCCAGTGCGCCGCGCCAAATGAGACGGAATTGCGCAGGAAATCCGGCTCCTGCTGCGGCAGGTGGATGTCCAGACGCATGCCGCGGGCGAGACAGGCCTGGGCGAACAGCAGATCCCCGCCGGAGGCGGCTTGCGCAACGCCGAGGTCGCCGCGTCCGACGCCAAGCTTGTCGAGCTCGGCGGCGATGCGCTGCCCGGCGGCGGCGGCCTTCGATTCGGGAAAGCGCGGCCGGGGACGATCGGCCGGTCGACCATATGGCCGCTGAACAGCACCACGCGCGGCGGCTCCGCAGGCTTCGCCACCCACTGCAACTGTCCCTCTGCGCCATCGATGATCTGCGCCGCAGCGCCGACCAGCTCGGGACGGAAGCCCAGTTCGCGCAGGAAGTCCAAAGTCTGGCTCGAGGAATCGAGCGCGAAGGAATTGCCGTCGTTCACCGCGAGCGCCGACGCCTCGTCGTAGTGATCGCGCATGGCGTCCTCGTCGCCCTCGAGCAACGCGAGTTCGGCGCGCGTCGCCAGCGCCCAGTAGTCGCGGTTGTCATTGAGCCTGCAGCTTGCGGCCCAGAGGACGCCCTTGGAGATGAGCTCCAGATCGACCTTGCCCTTGCGGCCGGTGACATGCTCCCACAATGTGCCGAGCGTGAGCGCGTTGATGGCCGGATAACAGTCCGTCGGATTGGCCAGGAAAGCCGTCACATAGGCCTCCGCCGCCTGGGCGAGCGTCGAGGCCGTCGCCTTGGCGGCGGCGGGCGCGTCTGTCTTGCGCAGCGGGTGCGTATCCCACAGCCGCCGCCACTGGTCCTTCCAGGTTCGCGCCAAGAGCCCGAGCGTCTCGCCGTCGCGATGCTCTTCGGCAAGCCTCTGCAGCGCCTCCTTGGCTTCCTCGAAACGCAGGGCCCGGCCGAGCGCGATGGCCCGTCTCTGTCGGGACACGAGATCGTCGGGGTCGATCGCGAGAGCCTTTTCCAGCGTGTCAAGCGCGTAGCGCGGCCGGTTCAGGTCGATCAGCGCCTTGGCTGCAGTGCGCAGGGCCTCGAGCTCGAGGCTCCGGTTTGGCGTCTCTTCCGCGAGCAGCAGAATGTCTCCGGGACATTGGCGCTTCCGGGCGACGCCAATGCGTTCCTGCCAGGCATCCAGCGCCTCCCAGAGTTCATTGATGTCGCCGACCTTCAGGGTCTTCCAGTCCGGCTCCTTCAGATTGGGCAACTGAGCGTAGACCGGACTTGCCTTGCGGCCTTTCCAGGCCGCCATGGTGGCGAGGATCGACTCGGTCAGCGCCTTGATCTCGTCCGGCAGATACGCGGGATCCGGCGCGCCGTCGGCGAGCGTGTAGGGCAGCATGCGCTGGCCGTTGAGGTCGAACGGAAGGCGGCTGCGCAGCGAATAGGTCAGGACGGCGCCGCTGGCGCGCAGCGCGTGTCTGACCCCGATTTCATACCAGACATTCGGATTGTCGATGGTGAGGTCCGCGACGACCATCTCGGCCATCAGGAGATCCTGAAACATGTCGGCGTGGATCGAGCCGCTGCGCTGTTCCGCGTCGGCGCGATGCGCACGCAGGCCCGCCTGTTCGACCGCCGGCTTCAGGTAGTCTTGATAGACCCGGTTGAAGTCGATGTCCTTGCCGTCCGGCCCTGGCTTCCGCCCGAACGGCATGACGACAAATGCGGTCCCCTGGGCCATGTCGATCCCGCCTTTTGGTTCCGGGTTGTCCGTGTCTTAGACGAGCGTCCCGAGGGAGTGCACTGCCGCCGCCCGCGCCACATGCGAGTTCGACTTCGGTCGGCGCCACCCAATGACCGAGCCGCCGCTATGGCGACGATATGCCCGAGATAAAGGAGTGGAGTTGGGACGGCGCGTCTGAGGCCGCGCGAGGCGGACTCTGCGCGGGTTGGCGAGGGCCGATATAACCGGTTCGGCGACAAATGGGGGGAGCGATGTCCGAGAACAAGCCTGCGTTTCTGTTTGTCCACGGGGCGTGGCACAGCGCCGCGACATGGCTCCGGGTTCAGCCGCTGCTTGAGGCCGGGGGCTATCGGACAAAGGCGATCGACCTGCCCGGCGCCGGCGCCAACGCGAAAATTCCAGCCAGCTTTTCGCGGCGAAGGTCCGCCCCGGCCGGCTTTGCGACCGATATCCTCGCCAAACGCCTCGGTGACCCAGACCGAGCGCACGTCGGCGGTCATCGCGGCGATCGATGCGCTGGGCGGCGATGTGGTTCTGGTCGGGCATTCGCTCGGCGGACTGACCGTCTCGTCGGTCGCTGAGGCTGCCCAGGAAAAGCTTCGCGCCGCTGTCTATCTGACGGCCTTCATGCTGCCGCCTGGCGTGCCCGCGATCGACGTCATCCAGCACGAGACGATGGCGGCTGCGCTCGTTCCCTCGCTCTTTCGCGCGGATCCCGTGGCGGTCGGCGCCATGCGGCTCGATCCGGAGTTGGATGACGCGGACTATCGCGCGCGGTTCAAGCAGGCGTTCTACGGCGACGTCCCCGACGCCGACGTCGTCGCTTTCGTGCGGACCCTACATTGCGACGAGCCTGTCGGCGTCGCCCTCGAACCCTCGCCCGTGACGGTGGCGCGGTTCGGAAGCGTGCCCCGCCACTACATCCGCTGCCTCGCGGATCGCGCAATTACCCCGGCCGGCCAGGATTTCATGATCGCGGCCGTCGACCGCGAGATCGGCGGCGCGACCACGGTCACGACCCTGGGGACGAGCCACTCGCCCTTCCTGTCGCAGCCGCAGGCGCTGGCGAAGATTCTGGCCGCCATCGCGGCCGGACAGTAAGGTCCGCTCCGAGGGGCAAGCGCGAGCGTAAGCCGTGGGCCGGGACAGGCGGATCGATGTCATGGTCCCGACATCAAAAGAGCGGGGCGACCATTTGTTGCGAAAAACCGGAATCCATGGTAGCCTATTTCTCCATTCCGAAGTCGCGCTTTACAACAGGTATTAGCAGTAAAATTAAGCGAATCTCCTGCCGAGGGCTTGAATTCGTGTTCCGCCGAGAAATCTGGATTTCGGACCGCCCGGCCTGGAGGACAGGGACTGGCGGGCCAGCCGTTGCAGGGACAGTTTTTGGCGCCTAAGCTCTTGAAAGAACGCGCGCGTGGACAAAACTGCACGGCCGCGGTTTTCGCTCGGTGTCTTGCTGAGCGAACCGCCGCGCAGACGGGCGTCCGGACAGCGAAGCGCCCGCGCCGCGCGGCCCTAACGGAAGTTTAACCTTAACAACCCCTAATGGCGCCTCATGGGGCACTCCGGGGGCGGGAATCCCCCTGGCTTCGTTGACGCCCATGGGGTCCCATGATATCCCACGCCATCCCGTCCACGGACAGCGCCTGCGCGCCGTCGCCGCCGAGCATGCCTCGCGCGGGCGAGGCGGGTTCGCGCGTCGAGGGGCCCCGTGGACCGCTTCCTCTCCCATTTCACCCACCGCTTCGACGCCAAGGGCCGCGTGTCGATCCCGGCGCCGTTCCGGCAGGTCCTCGCAAGGACGGCTTCGAGGGCGTCTACGTCTATCCGTCGCTCGATCAGCCGGCGCTCGACTGCGGGGGGTTGAAGCTTCTCGCCGAGATCGACGCGCTGCTTGCGACCATGCCGGCCTTTTCGCCGGCCCGCGACGCCTTCGCGACGGCGCTCCTGGGCACGAGCGAGATCCTGCGCATGGACGCGGAGGGCCGGGTCTCGCTCGACGAGCGGCTGAAGGCGGCGCTTGGGCTCGGCGACGAAGCGGTCTTCGTCGGGCAGGGGCACAAGTTCCAGATCTGGGAGCCCTCCCGCTTTCAGGCCCATCTCGACGAGTTGCGCCTGCGGGTGCGGCGGCTCAGGGCCGAGCGCGCGGACTCAGAGCCATGAGCGAGGCCGGGCCGCGCCATGTTCCCGTCCTCCTCGCCGAGGTTCTCGACGCCCTTCAGCCCCGCGAAGGCGCCCTGATCGTCGACGGCACCTTCGGGGCCGGCGGATATACGCTGGCGCTTCTCGAGCGCGGCGCGCGCGTCGTCGCCCTCGACCGCGATCCTGCGGCCGTTCGCGCCGGCGCCGGCCTCATCGCGGCGTCGGGCGGGCGGCTTCGTCTCGTCGAGGCGCGCTTCGGCGAGATGGAGCGGGTTGCGAGCGATCTCGGCCTTTCCGCGCTGGCCGGCGTCGTGCTCGACGTCGGCGTCTCGTCGATGCAGCTCGACGAGGCGGCGCGCGGCTTTTCCTGCGCTTCGACGCGCCGCTCGACATGCGCATGGGAGCGACCGGCCGCACGCGCCGCCGACATCCTGCGCGACGACGACGAGGAGACGATCGCCGACATTCTCTTCCACTTCGGCGAGGAGCGCTCGTCGCGCCGGATCGCGCGCGCGATCGTCGCGGACCGCGAGACGGCGCCGTTCGTCTCGACGCTCGAACTCGCCCGGATGATCGCGCGCGTCGCGCCCGCGCGCCGTGGCGAACTGATCCATCCGGCGACGCGCACCTTCCAGGCGCTTGCGCATCTGCGGTCAACGACGAGCTCGACGGGCTCGACGCGTTACTCGACGCGGCGGAGCGGCGGCTGCCGGCCGACGCGCGGCTGGCGGTCGATCACCTTCCACTCGCTCGAGGATCGCATCGTCAAGCAATTTCTGGCGAGCCGCTCGGGCGCGGCCGCGCC
>CAVZJZ010000050.1:0-350989 GCA_963775665.1 uncultured Alphaproteobacteria bacterium
TATCCGGCGCCGACACGATCACCGGCTCCTTCGTCAGGTCCAGCCAGGCGCTGGAATAGAGCGCGTCGAAGTTCGGCCGGACGACCACCTTCATGTCCGCCGTGGGATAGGCGGGGATGTTGGCGAACGCGTTCATCGGCGCAGAGATCCCTTCGGGCCTGGCGACGTTGGTCAGTCGCCTCCGGGTCAGGTCCATCGTGACCAGGGGGTAGAAATAGAGATAGGCCTGCACGCCGATCGCATGCGCCTCCTGTTCGGTGAGCTTGTCCTGAGCGCGGACGCCGGCCGGCCCGAACACGGCCGCCGCGAGCAAGACCGCCGCGAGTCCGAAGATACCCTGTGTCGCATCAAACGCCCCTTGTTTCGGCCTCATGGCCGCGCCGTCGAGGGTTCTCCTAGCGAATTTTTGTGTCAGATTTTATGGGGTCGGGCCGCGGTGACACTTTGACGAGACGCCCTGTCGCCTCTGACGGTAGCATCGAGGAATGACGGGTGGAGTGGATCTGAAGTCGAGACAGGGTACAAGGGTCACATGGCTTCTGAGGAGGAACCATGTCGGAACCGGGCAGAGTTCGCGGCAGTTTTCGAACGCCTACAAGGAACGCATCGTCTTGAGGCTTGCGGCCGGCGAGAGGATCGCGGCCGTGTCTGATGAGATCAGGGCCTTATCCGTATGAAAATAATCCAAAAGGAAACCGACTTCTAAAATATCACGTAGTTGCATGACCGCGTTCTGATAATAACCTGCCATTAAATCTTGGACAGCGCCCGCCATGCTGTTGAAGAGGCGGATACCAAGGAGCTGGACGATCAATTGATCTTCAGATTGATGCTGATATACACGCGCAAAATGATCGATAAGATTTCATCGAGTTGCGACTATGTTAAGGTGGTGAAGCAGTGATTTAGATGCTTCAATGGCTTCCTTGCTTTTCGAACGGATGATCTCCTCACCCCTGTGCAAGTTCTCAAAATTCTCAGGGAATACCATTTGCTTTGACCTGTGCCGTCCCCCTGCGAAAAACAATGAGCGTAGGGGTTTACCAAAGCAAGCCGCTTGACCCCTAAGCAGCTTCCGAGTGGTTGACCAACGGATGGGCGTTGGGATTCGCTGTTGGCGCTGATTCGGGGGTGAGTGTCATGGCGGGAAAGTCTCCGGTTACTGCGAGCGAGGCGCAGCGCGCCGCTCTTTTGGCTCTTTC
The DNA here is from genome assembly GCA_963775665.1 of uncultured Alphaproteobacteria bacterium. GTDB lineage: Bacteria > Pseudomonadota > Alphaproteobacteria > Rhizobiales > Beijerinckiaceae > Roseiarcus. The sequence goes on from CAVZJZ010000050.1 coordinate 1,203, forward strand.
GGGCTCGCGTGACCGCGGGGAGGCGGATCGGGCGCGGGCCGTGCTGCTGACGCTGGCGGGCTGGACCAGTTCGAAGATCGCCGAGGCATTCGGGGTCCGGGAAGACACGGTCCGCTTCTGGCGCGGCGCTTTCATCGCCGGCGGCGTCGAAGCCTTGAAGACGAGGGTCGCGCCTGGCCCGCCTCCGGTGAAGAGCGAAGCGGCCTTGCGCATGGTCACTCCGTTGCTGGAAGCGCCGGTGGCCGACCGTCCCAACTGGACGATCCCTCGGCTGCGCGCCGAGATCGAAGCGCGCGAAGGCGTGCGCATCAGTCGTTCGCAACTGTCCAAGGCGTTGCGAAAAAAAACTTCCGCTGGCGGCGGCCCCGGCACACGCTGAAGGGACGCCAGATCGCCAGCGAGGTGGATCGGATCGGCTTGCGCCTGCAACTGCGCAAGCGTCAGGCCGAAGCCGGCGACATCGTTCTTCTCTACGGCGACGAGAGCGAGGCGTTGACCCATCCCTATCTCGCCCGCGCCTGGGCGAAGTCGGGCGCCGACCTGCGCGTGCCGGCGCCGGGACAGGCCAGGAAGGTCGCGATGCTGGGGTCGCTCGACCATCGCACGCGCCGGCTCATCGTCCACACCAGCCCGACCAAACGCAGCAGCGACTTCGTCGCCCATCTCGAGCAGATCGATCATCTCTACGGCCCGCAGCCCGGACGCCAGACCAAGCCGGTCGTGCTGGTCGAGGACAATGGTCCGATCCACACCAGCAAGCGCTCGCTCGCCGCTCTGGCCGCCCGGGCGCACTGGCTGACCGTTGAGTGGCTGCCCAAGTACGCGCCCGAACTCAACGACATCGAGACGGTCTGGCGCGACCTCAAGGCCCATCACCTCGCCCATCAGACCTTCGCCGACGCCGACGCCCTCGACCGAGCCATCCACCACGCCGTCTCCGACCTCAATCGAGAGCGCATGACCGTTCCGTTGGCCAATGCTTAGTTGTTAGATGGCGAGATCCAAAGTCCGATGACGTCCGAGATCAAAGAGATCCAGTGACAGCGTATTGTATTTTGCCTCCCTCCTCGCCCTAAGCTCCCCAAATGCCCAACCCGGTCCGACAGATGCGGATGCTTGCGGACGATGTCATGGAAACGCCGGTCGGCGGTGATGACGGGATGGCGAGGGTGAAGGCGTCGAAAGCCGCACGACCAAGGTCGATCGCCAGACGCGCAGCGGACGATTTCGGCGACAGTTGCGTTTTTTCCAATTTTAGCGCGACCAAATGCGAAGGCTCTGCTGCGACCGGGGAATCATGCATACTTCACCGTCGCCAAAGTTGCAGCTTGAAGACCAGGTTAATCATCGACCTCGAACGGCAGCTTGCCTTGAGCGGACTCTGGGCGGCAACGGGATAGCGCCGATCTTGACGACCTCGAATTGTCCTTGTGCGAGTTTGGCGATGTCTTCGTCATCGGAATAGATCGTCGTAGCGCCTTCGACCGCAGCAATCGCGACGATCTGGTCGTCGAATTTCGCCTTTGAGCGCGTCGCTGCAGGAGCCCGCTGCCCGGCCGCAATCCGCCCGGCCTGGTGAGCCGCGAACTCCACGGCGGCCCGCTCATCGAATGGCGCAATGCGGAAGTGCTTGCTTGACGACAGGATACGAAGGAACTCCGGACCTCCGCTCGCCGCGCGCACCAGCACCTCCGCGAGCGCCGGTGTTGGAACGACGATCTTCGTGTTCTCCTGCTGAAGGGTCTCGAGAAGACGCGTCACTCGTATGTTGCAGAGGTCAACCGGTTTGCCGGTCGCAGAATTGATCGGCGGTTTGGCTTGCTCGTCGATGACGTAGATCAGAATGCTGGCATCGAATGCGACAGTCAACGAGCGCCCTCATCACCGTGGCGCTCCGCCAACAACGCGCGCACAGGATCGGGAACCTCGCTCCAACCGCTCCCCTTCACTTTGCGAAGGCGGCCAACGACAGTAAGAAGCGGCGCGTCATCCAGCACCTCGAAATCGGTGATCCTGAAATTACGCAGTTCCCATGCGCCGGCTTCGGTTCGGAACCAGGCGCCAGCGCCATGGACGCGCAGTGTTGGTCCATAGAGATGAGGCGCGATCCTGCGCGCGATCTCGGGTGTGCAAACGAGGCCCGTGTGGAAGGTCGCACCCTCCCGAAGGTGGACGGGGACAGTCTCGTCCTTGCCGCCGACTCGGATCAGTTGCCCATCGATGGTCCCGTCCTGCCGGAACGGACCATAGATCAGCGGCTCTGGTCTATTGCGACCGGGAAACGAGATGACCACGGCCCCGGCGGCATTGCTGAGGGCGCCGGTCGCATTATCCTTCCGAAGCATGTCGTCCAAATCAGCGAATGCCTTCCGGGCATCGCTCGGACCGCCGCCGCCGTGGACCGCAGCGATGCGCTCCCGAACCTTTGGCTCGGCGGGCGCATCAATAGCAGCCACGAGCACCGCAGAGCCGGCCTCGATGCTCTGGAAATGAACGTTCCCTGTTCACCCAATAGCTTAGCGAACGCAGCAACGTACTCCGCCAGCCGCTCCATTGGGAGCGTCTCGGGTGTAAAGCTGTCAGCAATGGTGAACCGATATTTCATGATTGTCTCGACGCTAGAAGATACCCCACCTCGCGGTTCCTTGGCGAGCGATTGTTTGAGTTACCCAGCCGCCGTCGCAATCCCGTCGGTAATCCGGGCATTACCGCTTACTCAATCCCCATTTGCTACTCTCATCGTCTCAAGCTCTCCACAGGCACAATCCGGTCCGGAAGATACGGATGCTTGCGGACTATGCCGCAGAAACGCCGGTGGGCGGTGATGATGGGATATTGCTCCTGAACCCATGATACGTCGTACGTCGACTCATCTCTTTGCGATATGGTCAACCATATGGGCTGCCTCCTCGGCAACGGCGGGTATCGTTCCCGATTTCCGCGTCGATGCGAAATCGAGGCCGGCGAAATAGAGACCGGGAACGACGCCTATTCCATCCTCGTGCAAGGGCTGACCGGTGGCGTCGAGCGCGCCGGGCAGCCCAACCCATCCGAAATCGCCAGTAAAGCCGGTGCACCATATGATCGAGGAGAGGTCGCTCGCGGCCAGGTCGATCGAGCGGATCGGCGGGTTCGGCACGCACGGCGCAACCGTTTCGGCCGGATCATCCTCGGCCGGCGGCGCATCGAGGCCAGCGCGCTCGATGTACTCGTCGATCACCCGCTTCGCGTCCGCCGAGGCGTCGTCTGCGAAGCGCATGTGGTCGCCGACCTCGTCGCCGAAGGCGAGGCTGCCGTTCACAACGCCTCTGAAACGGCCGAGCAGCACCACCCCTTGCGCGCTCAGCGATTGCAGGCTGATCGTCTGGGTCGCCCCGAGCAGCGGGCGCGGCGGCAGCCTGCCGTCTTCCAGGATGAGCTCCCGGCGCGGGACGTCGGCAAAGCCGGAAATCGTGAGCCAGTTGAACGAGTTGCCGCCGCGATAGCGGCGCACCAGGCGGCCGGTGCGGCTCGTCGCCAGGAACACCCGACGTCCGGCGTGCACCAGATCCTCGGCAATCTGGCCGCCCGACTGGCCACTCCCGACCACCAGCACGGCGCCGTCAGCGAGCTCGGCCGCGTTGCGATAGGCGGAGGAATCGACCTGGCGAACTGCCGTCGCCAAGTCGGACGACCAGGGCGGTCGGAGCTGGCGGTTCTGATTGCCGGTTGCGATCACGATCGTGCGGGCCAGAAGCGTCTCGCGATCAGTCGTGACCCGGTAGGTTCCGTCCTCTCGATGCAGCTGCTCAACCGCCACTCCGGTGCGCACCGGCAAGCGGCGCCGGTCAACATAGCCTTCCAGATAGTCGACGAATTCCTGGTGCGTGATCGCGCCCCAGGGGTCGGGCCCGTCGTAGGAATCGCCGGGCAGCATGGTGCGGATGTTCGTCGAGTTCAGCCGGAAGGAGTTCCAGCGCTGCGTTCGCCACGTCTCGCCGATGCGGCTTCGTTCAAGCACGCAATGCCTGAGTTCGTGCAGTTTCAGGAAATAGCTCACCCCGAGTTCGGCCGAGCCGGCGCCGATTACAACGCAATCAAGGATTTCCCCCACGGTCTTCCCTCGCCAAAGATACGCATTCGACAACGATCGTATGCTGAGGAGCCGACGCGCGCATGACGAAAATTGAGCCCGTTCGCGGGAGTGACAGCCGGGATTGTCATGCCCGCGAAAGCGGGCATCCAGGGGCCATCGTAGCGCAAAGCCATAGGTTCCACGTGCAATCTCGTCTGCGGCCCAAGGCGCTTTCATGTGGCAGATGGCGGCGGCTTCGATGTGGATGCCCGCTTTCGCGGGCATGACACCTACGGCTGTCACGCGCCTTTGACCCCCGCGAATGCCATGGCAGGATCGCCGCATGCGGCGCTACAGCGTCCACATCATGGCGAGTCGGCGCAACGGCACGCTCTACATCGACGTCACGAACCATCTCGCGGCGCGAGCCCTCCAGCACCGCAACGGAGTTGGCTCCATTTTCACTGCAAAATATAAGGTGAAGATGCTCGTGTGGTACGAGTATTATGGCGACGTCAGGGACGCGATTGCTCGAGAGAAACAGCTGAAGAAGTGGGAGCGAAGGTGGAAGCTCGAGCTGATCGAGGCGTTCAACCCCAATTGGCGGGATCTGTACGAGACATTGAACTGTTAGTTTGCGGGAACTGTTAGTTTCGGTTTCGCGAGGTACGCAACGATGTGAATGCGCTGGGTCATCAACCTTTGTCATGCCCGCGCACGCCGGCATCCAGGCCGGCGCGAGTGCGCGGCGTCTCTGGATTCCCGCTTGCGCGGTCGGGGCATCTGCCGCGCCGACCATCAACGCTGGCCAAATGCCTTCTTCGCGGAAGCCGGCCTGTTCGCGCTTCACACGGCCTGGTTATCGGCGAGTTAGTCTCGATGAAGAAACCACCGACTGGAGAGCCGTATGCGGGAAAACCGCCCGTACGGTTCGGAGGGAGGGGTCGGCGAAAGCCGATCCCTACCCCCATCACAGCCCGATCCCCGGCCAAAGCCAGGGTGTCACCCCCCGAAAGCGGGGGTCCGGAAAATCCGCCGCCGGCGTGTGCCGCGCCCAAGGCGCTTTCACGCGGCAGATGGCGGCGGCTTCGATCTGGATGCTCGCGTGCGCGGGCATGACTATGCCGGCTGTCGCTCGAGCCCCATCACAGCAATTCCGCATCGCAGAACCGGCCTGAAAGATTCTCGCCCTGCGTTGACGCCGATCAAGGCACAGGAAGCCTGAGGGTCTAAAAGCTTCCCAAACATTGGGAGGACAAAATGGGCCATAGCGAGCGGATGTCGTCGGTCGATACGACGTGGCTGCGCATGGACCGGCCAGCCAATCTGATGATGATCGTGGCCGTATGGCTGCTGGAGGGTCCGGTCGCGCTCGACAAGGATTGAGAAACAGATCGCCGAAGGGCTGTTGAGCTATCCGCGATTTCGCCAGAAAGTCGAATACACGCCGACCGGCGTCTTCTGGCGCGACGACGCCGAATTTCGACCTCGCCCATCACATCAGGCGCGTGCGCCTGCCCGGACGCGGCGACAAGCAGGCGCTCGAGCGCTTCGTCGGCGAACTTGCGTCCGAGCCCCTCGATCCCAACCGTCCGCTGTGGACCGTGCATATCGTCGAAGACTACGACGGCGGGGCGGCCCTGGTCTTCCGCGGGCATCACGCGATCGCCGACGGCATGGCGCTGATGGGCGTCACCATGTCCGTGGTCGACGGCGCGGCGCAGAAAGGGCGCGCCAGGAACCGGCGACAGAGGAGGAAGGGTGGCTGCAGACGCTGACGGCGCCGATCGTCTCGACGATCGCCGCCGGGACGCAGGCCTCGACCTCGACCTTGGGCGCCGCGCTCGATCTCGCGCGTCATCCGCCTACGGGCTGCGGGCTATCTGCGCGACGGCGCGGGCGTCGCGGGAGAGCTCGCCTATCTGCTCTTCATGAAGAGCGACAGCGCGACCCGCTTCAAAGGCAAGCCGAAGGGTTCGAAACGCGTGGCCTGGTGCGAGCCCTTGAAGCTGTCGGAAGTCAAGGCAGTGAGCCGTGCGCTCGGCTGCTCGATCAACGACCTGCTGCTGTCCTGCGTCGCCGGCGCGATGCGCCGCTATCTCGCGGACAAGGGCGACAGCACCGAGGGCGTCGAAATCCGCGCGATCGTGCCGATCGATCTGCGTGAGCCGGGGGACGCCACACTCGGCAACCGCTTCGGCCTGCTTGCGGTCGAACTGCCCGTCGGTGTCGCGGATCCGATCGAGCGGCTGATGACTGTGCGCCAGCGCATGTCGGCGCTGAAGTCTTCCTACGAGCCTTCCACGACGCTCGGCCTGTTCGCCGCGCTCGGCTACGTTCCCAAGCTGGTTCAGGACCAGATGCTCGACCTGCTGGCCAGCCGCGCGACCGCAGTCATGACCAATGTGCCAGGGCCGACCGAATCGCTGACGCTTGCGGGCAGCAGGCTCAAGCAATGGGTGGGCTGGGTGCCGCAGAGCGGCGACGTCGGCATGGGCGTGTCGATCGGCTCGTATGCCGGGCACGTGCAGTTCGGACTCATGACCGACGCCGCGCTGACCCCGGACCCCGAGGCGCTGGTCAGCCGCTTTCCCGAGGAATTCGAGACATACCTCTACGGCGTGCTGCTGCGTTCGCCGTCGGCGGCGGAGGGGGCGAAGACCGTCCCATCGCCTGCGCGCGGGAAGCGGGATCGCGACATCGCCGAGCCGTCAGGGGCGTCCGCCTCCGCGCCGGCGCGCCCGGCGCGCAGCCAGAAACGCCCGCACGGCCCCAGAGTGCCTGGCGGGGGAGACGCACGAAAACGGTCGGTCAAGCGACTGCGCCGACGGGCTTAGTCGAAATCGAGTAGGGCTCATCCGTTCCCCCGCACGCGGGCTGCGTTGCGTAAAGCTGGCAATTGGAACGCTGACGCCCTTCGGCTCGAGTGGTCGCCAAACCCGAACAGTCTCTTGCTATCGCGCTCGCGACGCAATATTTGTTGCAAGTCCTGGCGGATGAGGGATGCTTTTCGTCGCCGGCAAGAACTCGATCAGGGCTGCGATCCAGGAGGCGGGCGCTCCTATGCCTCTGGGGAGGCGAGTTCCCGGCCTGGCGAAACGTCGTCCGGCGGCGCCGCGTGAGCCAAGAGGGCCGCAGATGCTGCAATCAGCAAAGCCGTCCGATTATGAGGATCTGATCCGCATCATCCACGAACGCTACGACGACATGAGCAAGTCGTATCAGCGGATCGCGGTCTATCTGACCCAGAATCCCAACGACGTGGCTGTGCTGTCGGTCAACGCGATCGCGGAGCGGTGCGAGGTTCACGCCTCCAATGTCGTCCGTTTTGCGCAAGCTCTCGGCTACGACGGCTTCAAGACGCTGCAAGGTCTGTTCCAGAAGCGCCTGTCGACAGCAGCGCCGGGATTCGAAGCGCGCGTCAAGGCGCTGGAAAGGGAACTCGGCGCCCGCACAGGACCGCAGCGAACGCGGTTTCCTGCACGACCTCGTCGTCCGCGACATCGCCTCGCTGCAAAATCTGCTCGTCGAAGTCTCCGAAGCGGATCTCAAGAAGGCGGTGACGCTGCTCGAAAAGGCCGAGGTCATATACCTGCTCGGTCAGCTCCGCTCGGCGCCGGTCGTCGACCTCCTGCGATACATCCTGACGATGCTCGGCAAGCGCTGCGTTCTGCTCGACCCCAGCGGCGGTCTCGCGACGCATATGGCGAGGGCGATCCGCAAGACCGACTGCTGTTCGCCGATTTCGTTCCGCTTCTACGCGACCGAGGTCGTCAACATCGTCGAGGAAGCCGCCAAGCGGAAGGTTCCCGTCATCGCGATTTCGGACAGCACGCTCTCGCCGCTCGCCAAGGCGGCGAGCGTCCTGCTGGCGGTCCCCGAACACGAATATACGTTCTCGCGGTCGCTGGCGGCGCCGATGTGCCTGGCGCAGGCGCTGACGGTCGCGCTGGCGGCGCGGCTACAGAGGAATTCGGTAAACCCGCGCATTCCGACTGTCACCGAACAATGAGGCGGTTCGGCTCGGCGCCTATGCGCGCGCCGAACTATAAGCCAGTCTGCGTCGGCCGTGAGTTTCAGCGAACTTCCTTCCAGGCGCCGGCGCGACTCGATGCGTGGATCGTTTCGACGAGCGTCTGGATGCGCAAGCCGGCGCGGAAGTTGAACGGCTCCGGCCGGCTGCCGGCGACAGCGTCGAGAAAGCCCGCGACCTCGATCGCCTTCAGGTCGTTGAAGCCGAGCTGATGGCCCGGCCGCGACGCAGAACAGTCCGTAGGGCGGATGGTCCGGGCCGGCCTCGATGCGGCGGAAGCCCTGGCGGCCGCGCTCGGTCGTCGGTCGAGAAGAAATGCAGTTCGTTGAAGCGCTCCTGGCTGAAGGCGAGCGCGCCTTTCGTCCCGTAGACCTCGAAATCGTGCTGCATCTTGCGGCCGGTCGCGATCCAGTTGCCTTCGATCGAGCCGGTGGCGCCGCTGGCGAAGCGCAGGAAGGCGCGGCCGACGTCGTCGACCTCGACGCGCCGCCTGCCGCCCTTGCCGTCCGGACGCTCGGCGATCATCGTGACGCAATCGCCCATGACCTGGGTGATCGGCCCGGCGGCCGGACCCAGCAGGAACTCGGCGGTGGCCAGCGCGTGGCTGCCGATGTCGGCGAGCGCGCCGCCGCCGGCCGGGTCGTGCCGGAAGGTGAAAGGTCCGGCGGCGTCGGCCATGTAGTCCTCGGCGTGGACGCCGCGATAGCCTCGGATCTCGCCGAGTTCGCCGGCCGCGATCATTTCGCGCGCCAGGCCGAGCATCGGGTTGCAGAGATAGTTGAAGCCGACTTGCGTCTTGACGCCGGCCGGCCTCGGCGGCCTCGGCCATTTCGCGCGCGTCGGCGGCGAGCGGCGCCAGCGGCTTCTCGCAATAGACGTGCTTGCCGGCGGCGATCGCCGCCAGCGCCATCTCCTTGTGCAGCGCGTTGGGCGCGGTGATGTTGACGACGTCGATCTCGGGATCGGCGACCATGCGCGCGCCAGTCCGACGTCGCGCGGGCGAACCCGAGCGCGGCGGCGGCTTTCGCGGCGGCCTCGTCGTTGATGTCGGCGAGCGTGTGCAGCTCCAGCTCGAAGGGAAGGTCGAACACGCGCGCCGCGGTCGCGTAGCCGAAGGCATGCGCCTTGCCCATGAAGCCGCTGCCGATGAGGCCGATGCGAAGCTTCGGTTTGGTCATGTCAGAAGTCCCTGTTGACGATGAGATCGGGGTCGAGGCGGCCGGCGAAGAAGTCGATGCACGTTCTGGACGGACGACACCGCCATCCGCTCGGCCGCTTGCTGTGTCAGGCCGGCGATATGCGGCGTGAGCACGACCTGGTCGAACGCGAGGAGCGGATGATCCTTCGCGGGCGGCTCGTCGTCGAATACGTCGAGGCCGGCGGCGGCGACCCGCCCGTCGGCCAGAGCCGACGGCCAACGCGGCCTCGTCGACGATCCCGCCGCGGGCGGTGTTGACCACGATCGCGCCCGGCTTGAGACGCGCGAACTCCTCCGCGCCGAGCGATCGGCCGACCGGCCTTCGGCACGTTCACCGAAACGACGTCGGCCCAGGCAAGCCCGTCGGCCAGCGACGCGACGGGCGGAACCGCTCCTTCAGGCCATCCTCGTTCGACAAGGAACGGATCGAAGGCGCGGATTTCCATGCCGAAGCCTTCGCGCCATCCGCGCCAGATGGCGCCCGCTGCGACCGTAGCCGATGATCAGCAGGCGCTTGCCCGAGATTTCGCCGGCCTCCAGCCGGTTGCGCCACCCCCAGGGACCGCTGCGCACCGCGCGATCGGCGCGGATCGCCTGTTTGGCGCAGGCGAGAATGAGCATCATCGCGTGTTCGGCGACCGAAAGCGAATTCACGTCACCGACGATGCAGAGCGGAATCCGTCGCTTGTTCAGCGCTGCGACGTCCACGGAGTCGTAGCCGACGCCGTGGCGCGAAACGATCTTGAGCCGCGACGCTTGCGCGATCGTTGCGGCAGACAGCGGCTGGGTGCGGATGACCAGCGCATCGGCTTTGCCGATCAAGCGGCGCGTAGCTCGCCTCGGAGACCTCCTCGACGTAGTCGTAGGTGAATCCGTCGGCGCGTCTTCGAGCAGCGCGAGACCGGCGGGATGCAGCTTTCCCGCGATCAGCAGATGCGGCATCAATAGGCTCCCTTTTCGGACTTCGAGCCGATCTGGCCCGTCAGCTGCCGGAACTTCGTCACGCTCGCGCCGCCGCAGCCGCGCGAGGAGCCGCGAGTCGCCCGACACCGTCGTCATGTCGAAGCCCCACTCGATGGCGCGCGCCGCGTATTCCGGCGTCCCGCAATGCAGCGCGGCGCGGATGCCATTGGCCTTGCAGGCGGCGACGATCTCCTTGAGCGCCGCGATCATCTCGGGCTCCTCGCGGTCGAAGCCCGGCGCGAGGCGACCCTGCGCGAGGCCGAGCGTGAGATCGGCGGGCCCGACATAGAGACCGTCGAGACCCGGCGTCGCGGCGATCGACGACAGATTCGCCATGCCCTCGGCGGTCTCGATCATCGCGAAGGCCAGCATTTCGTCGTTGGCGTTGCGCGCCGTAGTCGGCGCCGGCGGCGAACGAGACGCGCGTCGGCCCGAAGCTGCGCTGCCCGAGCGGCGGGTAGCGCATGTAGCTCACGAACTCCGCCGCCTGTCGCGCGTTGTTCACCATCGGGCAGATGATGCCATAGGCGCCGGCGTCGAGCGCCTTCATGATGATGCCCGGCTCCAGCCATGGCACGCGCGCCATCGGAACGACGCCGGAGGCCCGCATCGCCTGCAACATCGGCAGCAGGCTCGAATAGTCGAGCGCGCCGTGCTGCACGTCGACGGTGACGGAGTCGTAGCCCTGCGCGGCCATGATTTCGGCGGTGAAGGCGTTGCCGATCGAGCACCAGCCGTTGATCGTCGGCTTGCCCTGCGGACCAGAGTTGCTTGAGTTTGTTCGGGATCATCTCAGAACACCACCTGCGCGAGTTTGACGTCGAGATAGTCGCGGATGCCCTCGACGCCGCCTTCGCGTCCCATGCCGGAAAAGTTCGTGCCGCCGAACGGCGCCTCGGACGCCGCGAGCGCGAAGGAGTTGACGCCCGACCATGCCGGCCTTCAGCTCCGCGATGGTCCGCCGCGCGCGAGTCGGCGAGCGCGTGAACGCATAGGCCGAAAGGCCCATGTCGCAGGCGTTGGCGCGCTCGATCGCTTCGTCGTCGGTGCGGAAATCGCGTGATCGCCGCAATCGGTCCGAAGTTCTCCTCCGCCATGACCTTCATGTCGTCGGTGACGTCGGTCAGCACGGTCGGCTCGAAGAAATGGCCGGCGTTGAAGGCGGACGCCCTGCCGCCGCCGGCGACGACCCTGGCGCCCGCGCGCACCGCCTCGGCGACGATCCTTTCGATCTCCGCCGAGGCGCGACGCGTTGATCAGCGGTCCCATGCCGACCGCGGGGTCGAGCCCGTCGCCGAGCTTGATCGCCTTGGCGCGCGCGACGAAGCCCGTCGACGAACGCGTCGTGCAGGCTCTCGTGCACATAGAAACGGTCCGGCGTCACGCAGACCTGGCCGGCGTTGGCGTATTTGGTCGGAACGGCGACATTCAGCGCCGGTTCGAGATCGGCGTCGTCGTAGACGATCAGCGGCGCATTGCCGCCGAGCTCCATCGACACTTTCTTCATCGTGTCGGCGGCGTCGCGGATCATCTGCTGGCCGACGCGCGTCGAGCCGGTCAGCGAGACCTTGCGCACCGCCTTGGACGCCATGATCGGCGCGTAGGTCGCGCCCGTCGGGCCGACGACGAGGTTGACGACGCCGGGCGGCAGATTGCCGGCGCGACAGCAGTCGACGATCACCATCGCCGTGCCCGGCGTCTGCGACGAGGGGCGGACGATGACCGAGCAGCCGGCCGCGAGCGCGGGCGCGACCTTTCGGGCGATCAGCGCGGCCGGGAAGTTCCACGCCGTGAAGGCGGCGGCGACGCCGACAGGCTCGTGGCTGACTTCGAAACGTCCGCCGGGCACGCGGCTTTCGACGATGCCGGCCATAGATCCGACGCGCCTCCTCGGCGCACCAGCGGAACTGATCGACAGTCAGCGCCCATTCGCGCTGCGCCTGCGCGATCGGCTTGCCGGTCTCGCTGGAGATCATTCGCGCCGCTTCGCCGGCGCGGCGAATCATTTCGTCGGCGATCGCGTGCAGTGCGTCGGCGCGCGTGAACGCCGGCGTTGCGCGCCACACATTCAGGCCGACCTCGGCTGCGTGGAGCGCTTCTTCCGTGTCGGCGACGCTGGCGACCGGCGCCTCGCCCAGAGCGGCCTCGGTCACGGGGCTATCACCGCCGCCTTGGCGCCGTTCGCGGCCTGCCGCCATTCACCAGCCACGAAAAGTCCGAATCGTTCGTACATCTCAAGCAACCTCCGAAACCTTGACGATCGACTTGAGGGCCGCGTCTGCGAGCGCCAGCGCCCGTCGCCGTCGTCGAAGCCAACGCGTCGGGGGCCGACGCGTCTCGAGCGGCTTCGACGAATGCGTCGATCTCCGCGTCAAACGCCTCTCGATACCGGCCGGTGGGCGCAGCGCTCGGGGCGATACTGGCGGCATGCATCGCGCCGATGCGCCCGCAGCCGAGCACGGCAATTCGGATCATCAATTTTCCTCCCTGGTCGCATTTGCAATTTTTGTTGCATCTGCGCATGATTGTCAATATACGATGCAAACGAAGACGCTTTACGCAATCCGTCGAGGGAGGAGACCGCATGACCAGCGCCACGATCCGGCTCACCATGGCGCAGGCTCTGGTGCGCTGGCTGACCGCAGCAGTTCACCGAAATCGACGGCGTTCGCGTGCCGCTGTTCGCCGGCGTGTTCGCCATTTTCGGCCACGGCAACGTGACCTGCCTGTCCGAGGCGCTCGAAGGCGGTGCAGGACCGTCTGCCGACCTGGCGCGGGCAGAACGAGCAGTCGATGGCGCTGGCCGCCATCGGCTTCGCCAAGGCCAAGCGCCGCCGGCAGATCATGATCGCGACGTCGTCGATCGGCCCCGGCGCGCTCAACATGGTGACGGCGGCGGGAACGGCGCATGCGAACCGCCTGCCGGTGCTGCTGCTCTCCGGCGACACCTTCGCCAACCGGCTGCCCGACCCGGTGCTGCAGCAGGTCGAGCATTTCGGCGACCCGACCGTCACCGTGAACGACGCGTTCAAGGCGGTGACGCGCTACTGGGACCGGATCACCCATCCGGCGCAGATCCTCTCGTCGCTGCCGCAGGCGGTCGCCGCCATGCTCGATCCCGCCGATTGCGGCCCGGCCTTCCTCGCGCTGCCGCAGGACGTGCAGGAACTGGCGTTCGACTATCCGGAGGTCTTCTTCGAGGAGCGGACGTGGAGCATTCCGCGGCCGCGCCCGGACCGTCGCAAGCTCGCCGAAGCCGCCGCGCTGCTCAAGACCGCGAAGAAGCCGATCCTGATCGCCGGCGGCGGCGTGCGCTATTCGCTGGCCGAGAACGCGGTGGCGGACTTCGCGGTCAAGCACGGCATTCCCGATCGTCGAGACCATCGCCGGCAAGGGCGGCGTCACGCACGATCATCCCGCGCACGCCGGCCCGATCGGCATCATCGGCTCGACCTCGGCCAACGCGCTCGCGGCGGAGGCCGACGTCATCCTCGCCGATCGGCACGCGCCTGCAGGATTTCACGACCGGCTCATGGACGGCGTTCAGCCCGGACGCGCGCTTCATCTCGATCAACGCCGCCCGCTTCGACGCCGTGAAGCATCGCGCGCTCGCCGTGGTCGGCGACGCCTGCGAGACCGTGACCGAACTCGACGCCGAGCTTGGCTCGCTGGCGCGCCGATCCCGCGCACCTGGCAGCGCGCCAAGGCGCTGTTCAAGGAATGGGACGCGCTGCTCGACACGCATCAGACGCCGACCAACGCGCCGGTCCCGACCTATGCGCAGGTCGTCGGCGTCGTGAACGCAGCGGCCGGGCGACGACGGACACGCTCATCACGGCGGCCGGCGGCCTGCCCGGCGAAGTCGACGAAGAGCTGGCGCGTCAAGGCGCCCAACACCTTCGATCTCGAGTTCGGCTTCTCCTGCATGGGCTACGAGATCGTCGGCCGGCTGGGGCCACGCGATGGCGAATTCCGGGCCCGGCGGCCTCGGCGGCACGCCGATCGTCATGGTCGGCGACGGCACCTACATGATGATGAATTCGGACATCTATTCGACCGTGCTCAGCGGCCACAAGATGATCGTCATCGTCTGCGACAACGGCGGCTTCGCGGTGATCAACCGGCTGCAGCAGGCCAAGGGCGTGCCGGGCTTCAACAATCTGCTCGGTCGATTGCCGCGTGCAAGGACCGCGGCGCGCCGCTGCACGTCGATTTCGCCAAGCATGCGGAAGTCGATGGGCGCGGCCGCGCGGCGTTGCGAGAGCCTCGCCGATCTCGAAGCCGCGCTCGAATGGGCCAAGGCCAACGACCGCACCACCGTGCTGTCGATCGCCTCCGACGCCTACGCCTGGGTGCCGGGCGACGCCGAGTGGGACGTCGGCGTGCCGGAGGTCTCGTCGCGCGAAGTCGGTCCGAGAGCGCGCGCAAGCAACAGGAACAGATTCGCGCCAAGCAGTCGCGATCGGAGTGTGAGAGCCATGAAAGCCAAACTTGGAATTGCGCCCATCGCCTGGTGGAACGACGATCTCGCGGAGCTGTCCGACGACGTGAGCCTCGAGGAATGCCTGCGTCAGGCGAGCGTGGCAGGCTTCACCGGCATGGAGACCGGCCGCCGTTTCCCGATGAACATGAACGAACTCGGGCCGATCCTCGCCCGCTATGGCATCTCCGTCTGCGGCGGCTGGTTCTCCGGCCTGCTGCTCGACGGCGACATCGAACGCGAGAAGGATCGCATCCGCGCCCAGATGGATTTCTTCATCGCCGCGAAGGCGCCCTGCATCGTCTACGGCGAGACCGCGCGCTCGATCCAGGGCGAGCGCTCGGCGCCGCTGGCGACCAAGCCGAAACTCTCGGAGGACGAGATCAAGGCCTACGGCCGCAAGATGACGGCATTCGCCGAATGGTGCGCCGAGCAGGGCATGCCGATCTCCTATCACCACCACATGGCCGCGGCGATCGAGACCGAGCCGGAGCTCGACCTTCTGATGGCCAATTCCGGCGAGGCGCTGCCGCTGCTTGTTCGACGCCGGCCATATGGCTTTCGCCGGCGGCGACGTGCTGCGCGTCATCGACAAGCACCACAAGCGCATCAGCCACGTCCACACCAAGGACGTCCGCCGCGGCGTCATCGACAAGCTCGACCGCAGCGGGAGAGCTTTCTCGACGCCGTCGTCAAGGGCGCCTTCACCGTGCCCGGCGACGGCTCGCTCGACTTCGCCGCCATCGTCGGACGGCTGGCCTCCTATGGCTACGAGGGCTGGTTCGTGGTCGAGGCCGAGCAGGACCCGAAGGTCAGTCCGCCGCTCGAAATGGCCAAGAAGGGCCACGCGGAGCTGATGCGCGTGATGGCGCTGGCCGGCTACGAGGTCATACAATGAACCGCATGGATCACAAATTGTGCGTGATCGCCGGCGATGCTCCGATGCAACTGGCGTATTGACGGACAAGATCCCCATTAGGAGCGGTGAAGTGAGCGTCGGCGTCGGTGTCATCGGAACGGGCGTGATGGGCTCCGAACATGCGCGCCTTCTCAGGCGCGAGACGCCCGGCGCGCATCTCGCAGGCGTCTTCGACGCCGACGCGGCCCGCGCTGAGGCCGCCGCGGCGGGCGCCGCGGTCTTTTCCGATCCTCGATCTCTGATCGCATCGGACCGCATCGAAGCGGTGATCGTCGCTTCGCCGGATGCGACCCATGCGGAGTTGACGCTAGCCTGCCTGGAGGCCGGCAAGCCGGTCCTATGCGAAAAGCCGCTGGCTGCGTCGGCGACGGAAGCACTGCGCGTCGTGCAGGCGGAAGTCGCATTGAATCGCAGGCTGATCCAGGTCGGCTACATGCGCAGGTTCGATCCCGGCTATCAGGAGATCAAGCGGATAAAGGACGAAGGCGGTGTGGGCGCAACCGTGTTGCTGCACAATGTGCACCGGAACGCTCGCGCGCCTGAGTGGTTTACCGGGCCGATGGCGGTGACGAATTCATTTGTGCACGAGATCGACATCAGCCGGTGGCTGACCGGATCGGAGATGGTTTCCGCCCACGTCTCCGCCGGACCAGGCGGCGACCCGCTGATGATTACGATGCGGACCGACCGTGACGAGATCGTTTCGACCGAGGTCTTCATGAACGCCGCTTACGGCTATCACGTCCACGCGGAGTTGGTGGGCCGTTCGGGCACCATCGCGTTGGCGCCGCCGTCGATGACCCTGCGGAACAGGGACAGAGCCGGCGGAATCTCGTATCCGGAAAACTGGGTGCCGAGGTTCGCGGACGCCTATCGCCGGCAGTTGGTCGGATTGGGTCGACGCCGTGAAGACAGGAATTCCGGTCGGGGCGAGCGCTTGGGACGGCTACGTCGCCTCGGCCATCGCAGAGCAGATCGCAGCAGGTCTTACCGAAGCTCGTGAGGCGACGCTGATGCGCGCGCCGCGTCCGCGGCTGTACGACTGAGCAAACATCCTCGCCCGAGGGCGGCGAGCATCCTGAGCGCCTCGGCAAAGTCATTGATTTGATCCTTGTGATTCGGCGTGCAATTTTGCCTCTGACGCATTTTGATGACGAGGCCCTCATGCCGCGCCAATGAAGCGGGCTTGAGCAAGTCGAGCTCACCGCGCCTGTACATCTGGCGCTTGACGAGCTTCTTCAGCTTGGTGATTTGAACCCTTTGGACCAGTTTGAGGAAAATCAGCGGCGCTGACCGCGACTTTGTCTTTGATGACGCCTTTGGCGAATGGCGCGACCGAACTGGTTCGGGCTCGCAGGGGCAGGGTCGACGAGCGATTTCCTCCTGGCCTGGAAAGTTGCGATGATTTCTCGCGCTTGTCCGAGCGAAGGCGAACGGCGCTCGATCGCCACGACGACATTTAGGCCATGCGGCACTGCCCCGATGCCTTTGGATGTCACGCTGACCACCCCGCCAGGAGCGCAACTGAGCATGGTATGCTGAAAAGCAAGTAGCGACCCTGCGCCGCGTCGTGCCCGACAGAGGAACTCCTTCCCTGGCACCGTCCGCAATGACATGGCATCCCACGATCGGTGCCACGCGAACCTACCAGGTTGGGGATGCCGAAGATGCGTGGCTGTGGGCTCGTCAGGTTCCAGGCGGCAACGTTGTTCACGGCAAGCACGCAAGCAGCGCAATTTTGGCGGGAGATCTTGACTTGTGTAAAGTTATCTTTACAGTCTTTTTCGTCAACTCACGGAACGGCCGGAGCGACATGGCGTGCGGATTCTTCTCATCCATCCGAACTATCACTCGGGCGGCGCTGAAATCGCCGGGAACTGGCCGCCGGCATGGGCGGCCTATCTCACAGGGTCACTGAAGGCCGCGGGGTATCAGGACGTTCGTTTCATCGACGCAATGACCAACGATCTCAGCGACGAGGCGCTCGCCGGCAAAAATCGCCGAGCAGAAGCCCGACATCGTTGGCGCGACCGCAATTACACCCTCGATCTACAAGGCCGAAAGGGCCTTGCAGATCGCCAAGGAAGTCCACCCGGCGGCGATCACGCTGCTCGGCGGCGTCCATGCCACCTTCATGTTCAAGCAGGTCCTCAGCGAAGCGCCGTGGATCGACGCCATCGTGCGAGGGGAGGGGGAAGAGATTCTCACTGAAGTCGTCCGCGCGATCGACAGCGGCGAATGGATGACGCGGCGGCGCGCCATCAAGGGCCTGGCCTTTATTGAGGAGGCCGGCGAAGGGACCAAGATCGTGGCGACCGAAGCGGCGCCCACGGTCAAGAACGTCGATGCGATCACCCCGGACTGGGGAATCCTCGATTGGAGCAAGTACAAGTATATCCCGCTGAACTGCCGCGTCGCGATCCCCAATATGGCGCGCGGCTGCCCTTTCACCTGCTCGTTCTGCTCGCAATGGAAGTTCTGGCGCGACTATCGCGTGCGCGATCCGAAGAAGGTCGTCGACGAGATCGAGACGCTCTACCAGAAATACGACGTCCGGTTTTTCATCCTCGCTGACGAGGAGCCGACGATCAACCGCAAGAAGTTCGTCCAGTTCTGCGAAGAGCTCATCAAGCGCGGACTGCCGGACAAGGTGCAGTGGGGCATCAACACCCGCGTGACTGACATTCTGCGCGACGCCGAGCTCTTGCCTCTCTACCGCAAGGCGGGACTCCTTCATGTGTCGCTCGGCACCGAGGCGGCGGCGCAACTGAAGCTCGACCGCTTCAACAAGGAAACGAAGGTCGCCGACAACAAGAGGCGATCCAGCTCCTGCGCGAGGCCGGCATCGTCGTCGAGGCCCAGTTCATCGTCGGTCTCGAGAACGAGACAGCGGAAACCCTCGAAGAGACATACCGGATGGCGCAGGACTGGAAGCCCGATCTCGCCAACTGGTCGATGTACACCCCCTGGCCGTTCACGAAGCTCTACCAGGACATGAGCGACAAGGTTCAGGTCTTCGACTTCGAGAAATACAATTTTGTCACGCCGATCATCAAGCCGGAGGCGATGGAGCGCGGCGAGCTTCTCGACCGCGTGATGAACAATTATCGCCGCTTCTACATCCAGAAGGCGCTGTTTCATTATCCTTGGGCCGGAACGGGCCAGCGTAGGCGGTACCTCCTAGGCTGTCTCAAGGCCTTCCTGAAGGCCGGCTTTGAGCGCAAGTTCTATGACCTGGGCAAGGTAGGGTATTGGGGACCGCAATCGAGGAAGAAGGTCGATTTTCACTTCGACGAGACCCGCACCATCGCCGTCGCGCAAATGACGGACTGGCAGGCGAAGGCGGACCGCTCGCGAAAGACGCAGGCGGAGATTCACGATGTGAGGGCTTGCGGCGGCGGGAAGGAGCAGATGGCCGAGACCGATGACGCCGGCGCAGCACTCCATATCTGACCGCCGCGCGCGGTTTCCACGATCGGCGGAGCCGGGCGCCGCTGCGATCGGACCAAATGCGGCGACGCAACTGCTTGTCGCATTGCATCTTGCCGTTGAGCCGTCGACGATCGAGCGCATATTCGCCGCCGCTGGAGCGGAAACCTGGATGGCCGATCCGCCGCATGCAATGGTCGACGAGCGCAGGGTCGCCGGTCTCCACAAGGCGACGCGGGCGCTCCTGGGTCGGGAACGCTCAGAAACCGTCTTGCGTGAAGCGGGCTCCTTGACGGCCGACTACCTTCTCGAGGCGCGAATCCCGCATTGGGCGCGCGCGATATTGACCGCTCTGCCTGCCTCCGGCTCGGCCCGCGTGCTAACGCGCGCGATCCAGGGCCACGCCTGGACGTTCGCGGGGTCGGGAAGGTTCTCGAGCGCGAACGACAGGGGACTGAGATACGAAATCTGGTCCAACCCGCTGTGCGCCGGCGAAAGAGCGCCGAAGCCTGTTTGCGTATGGCACGCGGCTGTTTTCCAAAGACTATTTCAGGCGCTGGTCTCTCCCGCCGCACATGTGGTGGAAACGCATTGCCGTGCGCGCGGCGACGACTGCTGCCGGTTCTCGCTGAATTGGCGCCCCCAATGAACGAAAACGAAGACCTTGTCGTCCTGGTGGACGAACGGGATCGGGAAGTGGGTTTCGCCCGCAAGCTCGCCGCCCATCAGCTCGGCCAGCGGCACCGCGCCATTTCGGTCTGCCTTATCGATCCTCAGGGTCGAATGCTATTGCAACGCCGCGCGATCGGCAAATACCACTCAGGCGGATTGTGGACGAACGCCTGCTGCACGCATCCGCGTCCGGGCGAGGGCGTTCAGGAGACGGCTGAGCGACGGTTGTTAGAGGAGCTTGGCATCGCATGCGGGATTCGCTTCATGTTTCGCACTCATTACCGCGCGCCAGTAGGAAAGGGCCTTGTCGAGAACGAGATCGTCCATCTCTTCTCTGGCGATTACGACGGGAGCGTCGAACCCAATCCGGATGAAGTCGAGGAGGTCGCCTGGCGCTCGCACGAATTCCTGCTTGCCGACCTTGCCGCGAGGCCCAATGCCTACACCTACTGGTTCAACCATTACGTCCGCCTGTTTGGCGACCTGCTGTTCGATCGATCAGATCGTCAGACGCGCGCAAACGCGTAACTGGACTTGGATACATCAGCTGCGCTAAGGCTTGGCACGCCGCGACGCGCAACCGTCGGAGTAAGCCCGCCCCCTTGCGGCAAGACTGTGAGGCGGGGGCTTCTCTTTCATCGCGTTGGGCTGATCTGGAAGAGCTTGGAGCGATGATCGAACACCTGCGGGTCCGGCCGGACATCACTCTCGCGGTCGATGCGGAAGGGGTGATCCGCAGCGCTGTTTCTGGTGAAACGCTTGCCGACGAAGCGCTCGATCGGTGGCGCGGCCTACCCTGGACGGATACAGTTCCGTCCGAACTGGTCAAGGAAGTCGCCCGGAGCATCGAGGACTTGCGCCGCGGCGGCAAGTCGTCCTGCTTTACAATCAACCAGAAGTTTCCGAGCGGCCGGGAAATCTTGCTGGAATACACGACCGTCAATCTCGGGAAGAAGGCGGGGTTCATCGCGATCGGAAAGAGCCTGCAGGCGACTGCCGAGCTCCAGTCGCGTCTCGCGCTCGTGCAACAGGAACGCGAACACGATTACTGGAAACTTCGCGAGATCGAGACTCGCTACCGGGCGCTTCTGGACGCGTCGTCGGAGGCGGTCGTCCTCGTTCGGGTGACAAATCTGCGCATCGTGGAAGCCAACGCCGCCGCAACGAAGCTGCTCGGCATGGTCCCCGGCGGGGAGTTCTATCCTGACCTGCCGGAGCGCGACCAGAGTGTTCTGGACGCCATGCTCGAGTCGGTTCGCATGAAAGGCCGTGCGCCGGGCGTCGTGCTCCATCTCGCCGGGGACTCTCAGTGGAGCCTGCGCAGCTCGATGATCACGAGCGAGGCCGGCGCGTTCTATCTGTTCCAGATGTCGCCCCTAGCCGGGGGCGCTGAGGCGAGACGCGCGGGGGAGAATCGCCGCGAAAGCGATCAGTTTTCGGTCGAGAGCTTTGTGCAACGCATGCCCGACGGATTCGTCATCATCGACAATCAGGGCCTGATAACGAAAGCCAATCACACGTTTCTAGACCTCGTGCAGGCCGGCGTCGAAAGCGCGGTTGTCGGCCAGAACATCAAGCGTTGGCTGTCCCGGCCCGGAGCCGGCATAGACGTCGTTATGGGCCTGGTTCAGCGTCACGGCAATGTGCGCGCGATGCGGACAACTCTCGAAGGCGAACTCGGCGCGAGCACGGAGGTCGAGATTTCAGCGGTGGGCGATCAGGTCGGCCGGCCGCGTCATTTCGGTCTCGTTTTCCGCGACGCTATGTCGCGCGCGCCCGTGCCTGGGGCCGACCCGCTTAGCGCTGCGCTGATCGGCCGGTCCGGCAACTCGCCGCTCGAAAACATCGTCAGATCCTCGATCGAAACTATCGAGCGCCAGCACATTGTCGATGCGCTGGCGCGAAACCGCGGCAATCGCACGCTGGCGGCGAAGACCCTCAGGCTCAGTCGCCAAAGCTTGCACGCCAAGCTCAAGAAATACAGGCTGGGGTCCAAGTAGACCGCCGCCTCGAATCGGCCGCCAGGGGAGCTCCGGGCATTGGCAGTCGCCCAGCCGTCGTCACCCGCATTCGGAACCGCGGACCTTTCGAACTGCGAGCGTGAGCAGATCCATCTGGCGGGTTCCATTCAGCCGCATGGAGCGTTGCTGGTCGTCCGCGAGTCCGATCAGGTTATCGTGCAGGCGAGCCATAACGCGGCGGGCTACCTCGGTGTCGCGCAACTCCAAGGCGACCGATTGCGCTCACTCGGCGGGACCCTATGGCAGCGAACCGGTGGACGCCTGCCGGACAGCATCCAGTCGATCCCTGCCGCCGTGCGGTGCACAATCGGAGCGAGAGGCGATTCCTGCAACGCGCTCGTTCATCGCACCCCGGACGGGGAACTTGTCGTCGAGATCGAACGCGCGGGCCCGCTCGCTCCTTTTTCCGAGGGCCTCGAAAGCGATGTTCATTCCATTGTTTCCGCCACAACCCTTCAGACACTTTGTGACGAGAGCGCTCGTATCTTCAAGGATCTGACAGGATACGATCGCGTCATGGTCTATCGCTTCGACGAAGAGGGGCATGGCGAGGTCTATTCAGAAACGAAGAAACAGGATCTCGAAGCCTTTCTCGGCAATCGCTATCCCGCTTCGGACATTCCAAAAATCGCTCGACGGCTCTATGAACGCAACCGCGTGCGGGTTCTCGCCGACATCAATTACTCGCCGGCAGCGCTGTCGCCCCGGCTGTCGCCGATAACCGGCAGGGATCTCGACATGTCGCTGTGCTTCTTGCGCAGTGTATCCCCGATCCATCTTCAATATCTCAAGAACATGGGCGTCGTGGCGACCCTGGTCGTTTCGTTGATGGTGGGGGGTCGGCTCTGGGGGCTGGTGTCCTGCCATCACTATTCTCCTCGCCTCCTGCACTTCGACATGCGGTCGGTCTGCGAGCTTCTGGCCGAAGTGATCGGCACAAAATCGCCGCTTTGGAAGGCTTCGCGAGAGGGCAGGGCGAACTCGCCGCGCGTCGTCTCGAGCAGCGGATGATTGAACTGGTTTCGCGCGACGGAGACTGGCGAGGCGCGCTGTTCGACCGCTCCCGGCCCCTGCTTTTGCCGCTGGGCGCGAGCGGCGCCGCGCTCATCTTTGAGAATGAAATCACTGCGACCGGAGATGTTCCGGGATCAGACCAAATTCGCGAGATCGCGCATTGGGTCGGTCCCAAGTTGAGGACTGGCGTCTTCTCGACTTCCAGCCTCGGGACAGACGAGCCGGCCTTCGCCGCGCTCGCGGGGCTCGCCAGCGGCGTCGTGGCTGCGCCCATATCGGCGCAAGACGACGAGATGCTGATCTGGTTTCGAAATGAACGGGTGCGGACGGTCACCTGGGGCGGCAATCCGTTCAAGGCGCCTTCCCTGGAGGATGATCCGTCCGAGCTTTCGCCGCGCCGTTCGTTCGCGCAGTGGCATCAGGTGGTCGAGGGCACATCCGATCCATGGACGGCGGCCGACCTCGCTGCCGCGCGGCTGATCGGCGCGAGCATCACCGACGTCATCGTGCAGTTTCGCGCCGTGCGCATCTTGATCGCTCAGGACCAACTTCAGCAGGTCCTGCGTCAGGTCCGCAGTTCCGACCAGCAGGTCATCGTCGCTGACGCTCGCGGCGTCATCCTCGAAAGCAATGCTGCATTCAGCGAATTGCTCGCGATCGAAAACGGTGCCTTGCGGCGGGTCGACGAATTGCCGAGCTATTTTGCCGATCCCGACAATGCGCGTCGGAAGCTCAGGGCGCTGGTCACTCAGAGCCTGCCCTGGCGAGGCGAAGCGATCGTGGAGAGCGCGCGGGGTGAAGCGAAGGCGGTGCTTGTGCGGGCGGATCCGGTCTTCGCTGCGCCGGGACGCGTGTTGGGATTCGTCCTGCTGTTCGCGGACCTGACCGATCGCAAAGCAGCCGAGTCCGCGCGTCGGCGCTTCCAGGACGGCATTGTTCTCAGTCATCGCAAAGTGTCTGCCAGCAGCAATTCGCCGAGCGAAGTCTCGGTTCAAAACCTGATGTCGTCGGTCATCGAAAACGCTCAGCTCGCGGCTCTTGAGATTACGGAAGGAACGGATCTCACAGACGTGCCGGCCCTGCTTGAAAGCGTAAGGACTTCGGTCGCCAGAACCGCCGAGGTTCTCGATCAGCTTGCCTTTGGGAGCAAGGGCGTGATCGACCTTACGCACTCACGGGGTCGCAAATGACAGATGCCCATTTCGCCGCGCTCGCCCCGACGGGCTCGTGCCACCAGAGAAAATCAGCGTCGGGCATACGCTCGCGGTTACGCGTCGCGACGGCCGCAGCGCACGAACGCATGCATGGCCATCCGGGATTCGCGGCGGCGGCGGCGGGCGCGATTAGACTGTCCGACTATCGCCGGCTGCTTGCCCGCATTTTCGGGTTCCACAAGCCCTTCGAGGCTGTCGCGAGCGAGGCCGCTGTGACCGCCGGCGTTGAGATCGACATCCACGAGCGCGCCAGGTCGCCCGCGCTCCTTTCCGACCTCAAGGCACTTGGGCTCGACGAGGATGCGATCGCGCGCCTGCCGCTTTGGGCCGCTCCGCATCGAAATCGACAGCGAAGGTTCGCTGCTCGGCGCGCTCTATGTTCTGGAAGGCTCCACATTGGGGGGCATCCAGATCGCCCGCGCATTAAGGGGACAGATCGGAGACGAAACGGGGGACGGCCGACGGTTCTTTCTCGGCCGGGGCGATCAACAGGGCGCAATGTGGGGCGATTTTGTCGAACGGTTGGAGACACTGTCCGAAAGCCCGGAGCAGGCGACACAGGCGATCGAGGCCGCCGTCATCACATTCCAGGAATTTGAGGCGTGGATGGTGGGTTGGAGGGCTGAAACCGGCCCCTCTGCCTAGTCGTCAGCCAGCAAAGGCCTGTCGCATCAGCAGATGCGAAGCCAGGACCGTCGCGGTTGGCGCGTCGAACCCGGCCGCGTCAGCGCCGACTTGGGCCACCAGTCCTGGATCGTCGTTGAATGCGGCGCCCCCGACCATGACGCTCACGTGCGGGTTTCGGGATGCGCACCGCACCGTTGCGATCGTTCTAGCGGCCTGCTCCAGTCGCGCGATCGTGCTGAGCGTGAGGCCAATGACCCCGATCCATTCCTCGGCGACGGTCCTTGCGTTCTCCTCAGCAAGGCGACCGCACTCGAGCGAAACGCTCCACCCCGTGGCCTCGAGGAATTTCGCGACCATTTGCGGGCCCAGGAGATGGGTTTCGCCCGGCAGGGCGATCAGCAGCGCGCGACGGCGAATGTCCGGGGTCGGCGCGACATCATTCGTGTCGAAGCGATCCATGAGCGCTTGCAAGCGGCCGATGCCGACGGTGACGTCAAAAAAGTCGCATAGATCCTGTCTCCAGAGTTCGCCGAGATGCTGGGCGGCAGGGGCGACAAATGATGCCAGGAGCGTCGCGTAGGAATGCTTTCGCGCGCGCACGCTCTCGAAGTGAGCCGAGGCGGCGGCTTCATCTCTTCCGATCGCCAAGTTTGCGAGGGTCTCGACGTCCTCGCGCGTTGGCCTGCGATCGGCGCATGGGGCCGATGATCCACGGTGGAGAAGGACGAGTCTCGGACCGATTTCAATCTCGATCACGTCTTCGAGGTCCTTCCGGACGCGCTCTGTTTCCATTTGGAAAGAAGGTGCTGCACGAGCAGCCGCGCGGACGTGGAAATCATTCGCGCGGGAGCACGGATACTCCGCCTGGTTCAGGGAAAAATCTCCCTCCGCCGCCATAGCACCCTCCCTGACCATCTCGGCTGGGCTCGTCCCAGGCCCGAATGGGAACGCTACTCGACAGCGATTGAAGGCGAAAACCTAAGAGTTGTAAAGGGGTCTTGACGCCCTTATAAACTGTAAGGGAAATTTGACGTGCGCGCCAAATTTTGATGGCATCTCCAAACGATGCGCCACAATTTGGATGCTAGGAGCTGGCGCGCAAACAGTCTTCCGACAGTCGCGGCAAGACCGCGAGCGCCTTCGAGACAATCGCGCGAGCGTCGAGACCCGCCGAAGCATAGAGCCGCTCCGGGATGTCCTGCTCAAGGAAGCGGTCCGGAAGGGTCAGGGCGCGAACGCGTAGACCCTTGTCGAGGTGACCGGCCTCCGCCAAATGATTGAGCACATAGGAACCAAATCCGCCGATTGATCCCTCCTCAACAGTGAGAAGCACTTCGTGCTCGCGCGCGAGCCGCTCAATGAGCGCCGTGTCGAGGGGTTTTGCAAAGCGGGCGTCCGCGACAGTTGTCGAAAGCCCGCGGCTGGCCAGCTCCTCGGCGGCCTTGAGGCACTCAGCCAGACGCGTGCCGAGGGATAGGAGAGCGATGCGCGAGCCTTCCCGCAAAATTCGGCCGCGGCCGATTGTCAGCGGCTCGCCGCGCTCCGGCATATCGACGCCGACACCCTCGCCGCGTGGATAGCGAAACGCGATAGGGCCTTGGTTGTAGTCGGCCGCAGTCGCGACCATGTGGACGAGTTCCGCCTCGTCTGCGGCCGCCATGATAACCATGTTGGGTAGGCAACCGAGATAGGCGATGTCGAAAGAGCCGGCATGAGTCGGGCCGTCTGCGCCAACGAGGCCGGCGCGGTCGATGGCAAAGCGCACAGGCAGGTTTTGGATCGCGACATCATGCACGATCTGATCATAGGCGCGCTGCAGGAAGGTCGAATAGATTGCGCAAAACGGTTTGAAGCCTGCCGCTGCGAGGCCAGCCGCGAAGGTCACCGCGTGCTGTTCCGCGATGCCGACGTCGAAGGCCCGCCTCGGAAACTCCGCAGCGAAGAGATCGACGCCGGTTCCCGCAGGCATCGCGGCGGTGACGGCGACGATCTTGTCGTCGTTGCGCGCAAGGCGAATCAGGCTCTCGCAGAAAACCTTTGTGTAGGCGGGCGCATTCGCCCTCGGTTTCACCTGTGCTCCGCTGATGACGTCGAATGCGCTGACGCCATGGAGTTTGTCCGGCGCCGACTCGGCTGGCGCATAGCCGTTACCCTTCTTCGTGACGACGTGGACGAGAATCGGACCAAGCTCCGAAATCGCGGACGTTCTCGAGCACAGGGAGCAGATGATCCAGGTTGTGTCCGTCGATCGGGCCGACGTAGTAGAAGCCGAGTTGCTCAAACAATGTGCCGCCCGTGAAGAAACCACGCGTGAATTCCTCCGCGCGTCGGGCATGTTCGAAGATGACTCTCGGCATCTTTCGCGCGATCTGCTTTCCGCTCTCTCGGAGGCTGCGATAGGTTTTGCCCGACAGGAGGCGAGAGAGATAGGACGACAGCGCGCCAACCGGTGGGGCGATCGACATGTCGTTGTCGTTGAGGATGACAATAAGCCGCGAATCCATGGCGCCGGCGTTGTTCATCGCCTCATAGGCCATCCCCGCCGACATGGCGCCGTCGCCGATCACGGCGACGACGCTATGACGCAGGCCAGAGAGATCGCGGGCGACAGCCATGCCCAGACCGGCCGATATGGAAGTAGAGGAATGCCCGGCGCCGAACGGATCGTGTTCGTTCTCGCTGCGCTTGGTGAATCCCGAGAGACCGCCGGCCTGCCGCAGTGTTCGGATGCGGGCGCGTCGGCCAGTGAGGATCTTGTGGGGATAGGCCTGGTGGCCGACGTCCCAGATAAGTCGATCGCGCGGGGTGTCAAACACGCGATGAAGCGCAACCGTCAACTCAATCACGCCGAGGCTAGGGCCGAGGTGCCCGCCCGTTATCGAGACGGCGCTAATCGTTTCGTGACGCAATTCGTCAGCGAGCGGCTGGAGCGCGTCTTTCGGCAAACGGCGCAAGTCCGCCGGGGAATCGATGGTGTCGAGAAGCGGGGTCCGGCTCTCATGCACGGAAAGACTCCGACGTTAGCGCGACGGATGGAGACTCATCAGCAGGATGGGTTGCCTGGCGAGATTGCGACGCGGGCCTCCAGCGGCCGGCGAGATCCGCGACGTGGGCAGCGCACGCCAACGCGAGATATCCGCCAATCGCTTCGGTCGAGGCGCCGGTCAGCGCTGCTCGCATCGCGAGCAACAGGCAGGCCCCGGCCACAAGATTCGTGATCGCGGTGACAATGTGTGGACCGCCGCCTGTCACGACGCGCCATGCAATGAGAGCCAGGCCTTCGATCGCGAGAAGCGCAAGGATTGCGTCAATCGCCCGCCCATCAAGGAGAGACACGGCGATCGCCTCCAACTTTCCCCGACGCCGCGGGGGTGAGCGCGCGCCTGCCGAATGGCTTGTTCAGTTGAACGACTCGCCAGTTCAGCCAGCCGGCGAACGTGACCCAGGCGAGGTAGGGCGCAATCAGCCAACCGGCGATGCTCGAGATCCTCGACAACTCCACGACGAGCGCGAGAACGGAGAGCCAGAACGGGATGATCTCATAGAACGCCCAATCTGGTCGGCGCAGCCGGAAGAACAGTGGGCTCCAGAGAATGTTGAGGACGCCGTTGATCGCAAACAGCGCGATAAGGCGCGATCGGTCGGCGCCGTAGGCGTGCTCCCAGGCGATGACGCCGCTGGCGGCGATCAAGACAAAGATGACCGTCCAGGCGGGACCGAAGAGCCAATTAGGTGGACGAAGGCGGGGGAAGGTCAAGCTCTCGTACCAGTCTCCGACGTCGGTCATCAGTCCGCCCGCAACGGCGACGACCGCGACCGCCGCCGTCGCGACTGCGATTTCGATCCCCCGTGTCGGGAGGAGTTCGATCATGGCGGCACGAGCCTCAAGAGGTGAGCGAGATCCTTGAAGAAGATGCGGACGTGCGCCATCGGGTCGCGAAGCGGCATTTCCTTGTTCATGTAAGCTTGCCAGGTCAGTCTCTGGACGTCCCTGTCACGACACATGCTGACGAACCGTTCTCGCATCTTGTCATTGCGGTACCAGAAGAACTGCATGATCCCGAGAACCCAGAACACCCGTCCGTGTTCCTTCATGAAGCGCTTTCGCGCCAGCGCCAGCGCCCGCGCGTCGCCGCTGACGAGCGCTTGCTCGGCCGCTCTGCAGCCAGGCGCCCGCCGAACATCGCGTAGTAGATGCCCTCGCCCGACGCCGGCGCGACGACGCCCGCGGCGTCTCCGGCCAGTACGACGTCGCGCCCGTTGTCCCATCGGGGCAGGGGCTTCGCCGGGATCGGCGCGCCTTCGCGGCGAATCGTCCCAGCGCCCTCGAGACCCGTCAAAGTTCGCAACGACCGAACCGAGGATTTGAGCGAGAATCCCTTTTTGGCGCTGCCCGAGCCTACGCTCATCGTGTCGCCGTGCGGGAAGATCCATGCGTAGAAATCCGGGGAGAGCGCTCCCCGGTAGTAGAATCTCGCAGCGGGAATCGACGGACTGCGTAACATCGTCGCGCGGCGCCTCGATGATCTCATGGTAGGCGAAGACGAAGCGGCCGCGATCGGCGCCGCGCACCTCCTGCCTGCCGACGGTCGAATTCGCGCCGTCAGCCCCGATGACGATTCGGCCCTTGAGCGTGCGTTCTGCGCCGCTGTCGCCTTTGTGTTCAAAATGAACGCGGGGCAAACCGTCAGCGTCGCGCGTGATCTTCTCGAATCGGCCGGTGAACCGGGTCGCGCCAGATCTTTGCGCGCGCGCGCGGAGCCATTCGTCGAACTCGCCCCGGTCCACCATGCCGACGAAGCCGCCTTCGATCGGCATGTCGACGGACTTGCCTCTTGGCGAAATCATTGTCGCAAGATTGACGCGGGCTTTGAGGAGATGGCCCGGAATTGCGAAATCCCTGATCAAGCGGGGCGGGATTGCGCCGCCGCAGGGCTTGATTCGCCCCGCTCGGTCGATGAGGGCGACCTTGCGACCGCGACTCGCGAGATCGTCGGCGGCAGTCGCTCCCGACGGGCCTCCGCCGACCACGATGACATCGAAAACCTCTTCAGAGCTCATCGCGCCTGCGCCTTTCAAGGTCGTGCCGGAAACGCGCCATGCGCGCTCATCACGGTGTCTACGTCCTGATACGTGCGGTGACGCGCTTTGGAGCTCGCAAGGAGGGCCGCGACGAGGAACAGCATGGCCTCGAGGGCGAAGGCGAAGACGTAGGCGACGAGCGGCGTCGCAGAAAGTTCTCGCGCAGCGTCGACGAAGACCGTCGCGCTCACGCCGCCCAGACCGAAGGCAATGGCCTGCGCTGCACCCCAAAGCCCCATCCGCGTGCCTTCGCGCGACGCCGCGCCGGCGCCTGCCAGACCCATCATCGAGCCGATCGCCGCGACCGCGAAGGCGCCATTTGATACGCCGAGCGCGAAAACCGCGGCGCGGAACATGCTCGGATCCAAGACAAAACCGCTCGCACCGACGCCTCCCAGGGACAATGCGGAGGCCACGCATCCTCCAATCGTCCAGAGGCGCAACGAGCCAAGGATCGGTCCCCCGATGGCCGAAGCGGCGACGGCCGCGCCCACCATCCCGGTCAGCGCGCCGCCGTGCTGCAGGCCGGCGAGCTTCGTCGTCGACCCGGGCGTCATGCCAAAGACGAGTCCGGCGAATGGCTCGATGAGCAACTCCTGCGCGCCATAGGCGAGCATCGAGACGAAGATGAAAATCGTGAACCGACGCGCAGCAGGCTCTCGCCACACTGCTTCCAGAGCATCGAGAAAGCGGCCGTTCATCGGCGCGACACCTTGGCGCTCGGATGCCGCTGCGGCGCGGCCTTCAACGCCCCAGACCGCCAGCGTAGCGAGGATGAAGGCGGTTGCGCTGACCGTCGCGGTCACGGCGATCAGACGCACGTTGGAGAACGGGTCCAGGAAATGACCGGCTAGAGGCGCTGAGATCGCGAAGCCGAGGATCATCATCATCCAGACTGCCGAAGCCGCGGCGGCCCGCCGGCGCGGCTCCACGTGGGTCGCCAGCATCGCTAGGACCGAAGTGCCCGCCGAACCGGCGCCGACGCCAATTAGCAGGAACGACATCGCCGCCAAGGTGATGCCGAGGGGTTTGGAGGTCGCAGCGACTGCAGTTCCCAGCGCCGAGCCGACGCCGCCAAGGGCAAGCGCCGCCATTCCGCCGACGATCCAGGGAGTTCGTCGTCCGCCGACATCCGAGCCGTAGCCCCAGGCGGGCCTCAGGATCTGGATCGCATAGTGCGAAGCGACCAGCAGCCCCGGAACCAGGGCCGGCAAGGCGAGCTCGACAACCATCACGCGATTGATCGTCGACGTCATGAGAACGATGATCGCGCCGAGCGTCGTCTGCACGAGCCCGAGCCGCACGATCGATATCCATCCAAACCGCGCCTGCGTCATAGGCCCCCCAACCCGACAGAGCGCAGGGCGAAGGCGCTCGTCAGCATCCCGAGGACGTAAAGCGTCGTGCCCGTCGCGTTGTAGGCAGCGGCGCTTTTGCGCGGGTTCGCGAGCAGGCGAGGCATCAGCGCGAGCTGTCCAAGGAGAAGCGCGGCGACCATCGCCGCATAGACAGGCCGTCCCCATGCGCAGAGGAGCCCGATGACGACGATTTGAGGCGCGATCATCACTCCGCAAGCCAGCCGAACCGCGCGGCCGGCGCCGAGCTGCACAGGCAGGGAGCGAACGCCAAGGCGCCGATCGCCGTCGATCGACTTGAAGTCGTTCAAGGTCATGATGCCGTGCGCGCCGAGACTGTAGAGGGTCGCAAGCGCGATGATTCTGAAGTCCGGCAGGCTCGCCGCCATGACCGCGGCGCCCGTGAACCACGGCAGCCCTTCATAGGCGACCGCCACCGCGGTATTGCCCCACCAGCCGTTCTGCTTCAGCCGCAATGGGGGCGCGCTATAGGCCCAGGCGAGGGCGAGCCCGACGATCGCCGCGCACAGGACCCAGCGCCCGAGCGACCAGGCCCAGGCGAGCGACAGGATGGTCCACACGCAGGCGATGTAGAAACCCCAGCGACCGGGTATTCTTCCGGAAGGAATCGGTCGGTCGGGCTCGTTGATGGCGTCGACGTCACGGTCGTACCAGTCGTTGACCGCCTGACTTGTCGCACAGACCAGCGGCCCGGCGAGCGCCACTCCGGCCAGCACGACGGTCCAGCGCGCGGAGGCGGAAAGTCCGCTGGAAACGACGCCGCAGCCAAATGCCCACATGGGTGCGAACCACGTAATGGGCTTCAGCAACTGAAGGACGGCCGCCGGCTCTGGGTTCCGCATGGACGAAATCTAGACTTGGCGTTTCCATGTGTCAAGTAAGATTGACACAATCGAGGCGACACTGTCGCCCGCGGGCGACAGTCTCCGGTCGCCTTTAGTTGGAGTCCGCCTCCGCCGTGTCGCCCAGACCGTATCGGCGCAATTTCACATAGAATGCCTGGCGACTGAGGCCGAGCATTTCGGCGGCCGAGGCGCGGTTCTCGCGGGTCAGCTCGAGTGCAGCCTGGATGCAGAGGCGCTCGATCAGGTCGGTCGTCTCGCGCACAAGATTTTTCATCGGCACGCGGCCGACAAGTTCGGTAAATTGCTCAACCGTGCGAGGCAGTTCACGCCCGCCGAGCGTTTCCCGTCCGCCCCGCCATCCGGCTGCGCGAATGGTTAGGCCGGTGCAGAGCGACGGTCCGCCAAGGGCCGAGGTGGCGACAATCTCGACATCCTCGTTCGTGCCGAATTCGCCGCGCACGATTGTAGAAAGATGACGGATGGCGCCGTGCGCCCGAAGATTCGCAAATAGAACATCGATTTCGGCGCCCGGACGTCCAATCCAGCGCTCGATTGGCTGGTCGCGCACCTGAAGCAGGGTCGTCGCCTGGATCAGATCAAGAAAAGCTGCGTTCGCTGTCAAAATCTTCCGTTCAGCGTCGATAACGACGAAAGCCTCGGGCATGGCCGCCACAAGCCGAAGGAGCGATGCGTCCTCGTTCGATAACGGCGGCGCGCTGTCGTCATGCCGAGAGAGGAGAACGAGCAGATGCGCGGCTCCCTCATGTCGATAAAGTGATCCGGTCAAAAGGACGCCGGTCTGGTCGCGCGCAAGATTGGCATGAACGTTGTCGACGCGCGGCGCGACGCGCGCCGCCGCCAGGAACGATCGAACCGCTTGAAGGCTCGGCTCTGCGAACAACTCCTCGAATGGCTGGCCGAGCAACTTCTTTGGCTCGACGCCGAGCAGTGTCGCCGCCGTCGGGTTCCCTTCCGTGACCCGCCCCGAGTTTGAATCGATGATCAGCACAGCCTCGGAGGCGAGCTGAAACAACATGCGGTAGCGTTTCTCCGCATTTCGGATGCGCGTGTACTCGCGTTCCATAGCCTGCTGCGCCTCAGCAAGGCGTTGTTGCAGCGCCGCGAGCGGACGGAGATCGCGACCAACGACCAAGATGTGGTTGTCCGCGCCAAACCGAATCGCGCGATAGCGGATCGGGATGTCGGCGCCTTCTTTTGCGGGATGGTTGACCTGTCGCCAGCGCGAAGCCGTGCGCTGAGTCGCGTCCCTTAGCAGTTCCTCGATCTTGGAGCGGCTGTCGACAGTGACAATCTCCGAAAAGCGCCGGCCGATCCAACGCTGATATGCCTCTTTAGCCAAATCTGGCTCGGAAAATGCAGCGTCGAGGACGACGCCTTCCCTGTCGACAACGAGCGCCATGTCGGCTGCGGATGCGATCAGGTCGCCTGCTGCCTCCGCATCAATCCCCCGCAAAACCTCAGCCGCGGCGGAAAAACGCGACAAGGACGCCGGCGTTGCGGCTTCTATCACGAGCTTGCCTCGTAAGTTGTGACAAAGGTCACTGACACGATTCCCTGTGCCCGCGCGGTTACGCTCGGACGCGTCGCTTTAGCAAATCCTTTGCAAGAACAATAGCCTCTTCGGCGTCGATGGCGCCGATATCGGCGCCAATAGATCGGGCGAGGCCGAGTTCTGTGGCGACGATTGCCCCACCTACGAGCACGAGGATCGCCGGGTTCTGGGAAGCTTTACGCGCACGGACGACGGCGTGGCGCAACCCATCAAGGAAGCGGTGACTGCTAACCGAGAACCCCACAAGATCGAACCAGCCTTGACGCAGCGAGGATTCGAGTTTCGTCGCCTCGCAACGCTCAACGCTCCAGCCGGCCGAATGAAAAGAACCATGCACGATTTCGAGGCCGAGTCGATGCGTTTCGCCCGGGGCAGGAAGTAGGAGGACGCGCCCGTTCGCGCCCGCGAAGGGTTGGCAGTCGTCGTCGCCGACGAGTCTCCGAACGGCTTCGTGGAGCCTGTGAAGCCCAATTGTCACATCGACGAAGTCACACTCGTCGGCCTCCCAAAGCGTCCCCAACTGGCGCGCCGCAGGAGCCAGAAACTCAGCCAATAGCGCTTCGATCGTCACCCCCTCACCGAGGCGCGCATCGATGAATAGTGAAACGTCTGCGCTCTCGCCGCGGAGCAGGAGCGACGCGAGACCCTTGAAATCGGTCGCTTCGCCGCTCCCATTCATGTTTTTCCGCCTCAAATCGAAAGGCGGCGGCCGAAGCATAGCTTTGCAGTCGAGCAAGAGCCGGGGGATGATTTCAGCCACCAACAGCTGGGCATATGCGGCGGAATTGACCTGAACCGGGGCGTCGTCGTCGCTGAGTGCTCGTAGGAACGGCCCCTTGCCCGTTTGGCGCGGACACGGATCGACAAAGAGGTTTCCGGGTTGACGGACAAACTCCTGCATTGCGGCACCATGACGGGCGGCTCGATCCTACCCGGAATTGGACACTAGTGTAATCAAAAACAGACGTCAAGATTACTTGACAGTTCGCGCCGCGTCGTCCTACTCTCCCGGCGCCGACGAGCTTGCCGGGATCTCACCCCGGCGCCGCCGAGGTCGAGAACCGGGGACGCGGGCTAGATGAGCGAACGACGCCTGCCAGCAACACAACACAAGCCGCTCTATTCGGCCGAACAACGCCGGCGCCGTGATCAGTCCGGATGGACGCTCGTGCAGGGCGTTCTTGCGCCGGTGCAGTTTGCAATCTTTCTCGTGAGCCTCTCGCTGGTCTTGCGCTTCCTGCTGACGGGGGCCGGCGAGACCGCGGCGACCGTCTCGGTAGTGGTCAAGACGCTCGCGCTTTATACGATCATGATTACAGGCTCGATCTGGGAGAAGGTCGTATTCAAAAAGTATCTCTTTGCTGAAGCTTTCTTCTGGGAGGACGCGCTATCGATGCTCGTCCTCGCCCTCCACACGACCTATCTGGCGGCGCTCTATTTCGGCCTTCTCGACGCCCACAATCTCATGGCGCTCGCGCTGGCCGCCTACGCCGCTTATGTCGTCAACGCCTCCCAATTCCTGCTGAAGCTGCGCGCCGCTCGCCTGGAGGCCGGCCGTGAGGCCCGCTTCGGCCTGAGCGCCGATCCGGAGTTGGCGCCATGAACGTTCGGGTCCCAATCGAACCGGCGGCAGCCATGGGCGGGTGTGAGACCCGGCCTGTCCTTCGCGAACGCGGCCAGCGCGAGGTTTTCTGCGGGCTGACGGGCATCGTCTGGCTGCATCGCAAGATTCAGGACGCGTTTTTTCTGGTCGTGGGATCGCGCACCTGCGCCCATCTCATCCAGTCCGCGGCCGGCGTGATGATTTTCGCCGAACCGCGCTTCGCGACCGCCATCCTCGATGAACGCGACCTGGCCGGCCTCGCCGATATCGACCTTGAACTCGACCGCGTGGTCAACCGGTTGCTCGAGCGTCGGCCCGACATCAAACTCCTCTTTCTGGTCGGTTCCTGTCCGTCCGAAGTCATCAAGATCGACCTTCGGCGGGCCGCGGCGCGGCAATCGCGCCTGCATGCGCCGAAGGTCAGAATTCTCAGCTATTCCGGCAGCGGTATCGAGACGACGTTCACGCAAGGCGAGGACGCGTGTCTGGCCTCGCTCGTTCCGACGCTGCCGACCGAGTCGGCTGACGCGAAACCCTCGCTGCTGGTGGTCGGGGCGCTCGCTGACGTCGTCGAGGACCAGGTCGCACGCTTGTTCGATGCGCTGGGCGTCGCGCCGGTGCGATTTCTGCCGATGCGGAGTGCTGCCGATCTGCCCCCGGTTGGCCCGCGGACTTCGTACCTGCTAGCGCAGCCGTTCCTCGGCGACACTGCGCGCGCGCTCGAAGAGCGCGGCGCCAAACGCGTCGGTGCGCTCTTTCCGCTCGGCGCCGAGGGAACGACCGCTTGGCTCAGCTCAGCCGCCGCCGCGTGGAACGTCGCGCCGGATCGATTCGAAGCCGTGACGGCGCCGGGTCGCGCTCGCGCCATCAAGGCGATCGAACGCTACCGTCCGATGCTCGAAGGCAAGAGCGTTTTCCTCTTACCCGATTCGCAGCTCGAGGTGCCGCTTGCGCGGTTCCTGTCGCGCGAAGTCGGGATGGATGTCATCGAGGCCGGAACGCCCTATCTGCATCGCCCGCACCTTGCGGCTGAACTCGATCTTCTGCCGCGGGGCGTGCGCCTCAGCGAGGGCCAGCACGTCGAAAACCAGCTCGACCGCTGCCGCGCCGCTCGACCCGATATCGTGGTCTGCGGCCTCGGCCTCGCAAACCCGCTCGAGTCCGAAGGCATTACGACGAAATGGTCGATCGAACTGCTGTTCACGCCCATCCAAGGCTACGACCAGGCCGGAGATCTCGCAGAACTCTTCGCCCGGCCCCTTGTCCGGCGCGCTCGGCTGGAGGTCTGAACCCGTGCAGCTGACGCTCTGGACCTATGAAGGGCCACCCCATGTCGGGGCCATGCGGATCGCAACCGCGATGCACGGGCTGCATTACGTCCTGCACGCACCCCAGGGCGATACCTACGCCGATCTTCTCTTCACGATGATCGAGCGCCGCGACGCCCGCCCGCCTGTCACCTACACGACCTTCCAGGCGCGCGACCTCGGCGGCGACACTGCGGAGCTTTTCAAGACCGCGACGCGCGAGGCCTTCGAGCGCTTCCGGCCGCAGGCCATGATTGTCGGCGCTTCCTGCACCGCCGAACTCATCCAGGACGACCCGGGTGGGCTGGCGGCGGCGCTCAATCTTCCGATCCCCGTGATTCCGCTCGAGCTGCCCGCCTACCAGAAGAAGGAGAACTGGGGCGCGGCGGAGACCCTATATCGGCTCGTGCGGTCGATCGCGGGGGCGCGTCGCGAACGCGCGCATGGCGCTCGGCCGATCTGCAACATTCTCGGTCCGACGGCGCTGGGCTTTCGCCACCGCGACGACGTAAGGGAAATCTCCGGTCTGCTCGACCGGCTCGGTGTCGAAGTCGGCGTCACGGCGCCGCTCGGGGCCACGCCGTCCGACCTGAGGCGTCTCGGTGAAGCCGATTTCAACGTCATCCTTTATCCCGAAATCGCGTTGCCAGCGGCGCAATGGCTCGAAAAGGCCCACGGCCAGCCGTTCACCCGGATCGTACCGCTCGGCGTCGGCGCGACGCGCGAATTCATCGCCGAGGTCGCGGATCTGGCGGGCGTCGACTCGACGAAGGTTCTGGCCGAGGAGACCTCGCGTCTGCCATGGTATTCGCGCTCGGTCGACTCCACCTATCTCACGGGCAAGCGGGTCTTCATCTTCGGCGACGCGACGCATGTCGTCGCGGCCGCACGCATTGCGCAAAACGAACTCGGCTTCAAGGTCGTGGGTCTCGGGACCTATTCCCGCGAATTCGCGCGCGGAGCTGCGCGAGGCAGCCAAGCGTTACGATGTCGAGGCCCTCATCACCGACGATTATCTCGACGTCGAGGCCAGGGTCGCGGAGTTGCAGCCGGATCTCGTGCTCGGCACGCAGATGGAGCGCCATATCGCCAAGCGGCTCGGCATCCCCTGCGCCGTCATCTCCGCGCCGGTGCACGTCCAGGATTTTCCCGCACGCTACTCGCCGCAAATGGGCTTCGAAGGCGCCAACGTCATCTTCGACACGTGGATCCATCCGCTGATGATGGGGCTCGAGGAGCATCTGCTCTCGATGTTCCGCGAAGACTCTGAATTTGGCAACGGCGCCGCGCCCTCGCATCTGGGCGCCGTGACCAGCGCCGCGCCGGTACCGATTCAAGTCGACGCGCCCGGGCAGCCCGCGGCGGAAGCGCTGAGGCGCGACGAAATCCGAGTGCCGCCGATCGATGCTGAGGAGCCCTTCGCCTGGACGCCGGACGCTGAAAAGGAGCTGAAGAAAATCCCGTTCTTCGTGCGCGGCAAAGCCCGCCGCAATACTGAGCGCTTCGCGACGGAGCGAGGCGTGGCGCAAATCACAATCGAGACACTTTACGATGCAAAAGCCCATTTCGCGCGCTGAGGCGACTCCCGTCAGAGTCGTTATCGTCACGATGGACCCGCACGTGGCCAGCGCGACCGATCGCGCGCGAGCGTCGCTCGCGCGGCAGATTCCGGGGCTGAGACTGCATGTCCACGCCGCGTCGGAGTTCGCTTCGGATCCGGCGGGATTGGAGCGTTGCCGCGCGGACATCGCCGAAGCCCACATCATCATTAACATGATGCTGTTCCTCGAGGACCATTTTCAGCCTCTGCTTCCGGATCTCTTGGCCCGGCGCGACTCATTGCGACGCGATGGTCTGCGCGATGTCGGCGGGCGAGGTCACCAAACTGACGCGAATGGGCCGCTTCGACATGAGCGCGCCGTCCAGCGGTCCGATGGCTCTACTGAAGAAGTTGCGCGGCCCCAAGACCAAGTCGCGCCACGGCGGGCGCCAATCAGATGGCGATGCTGCGGCGAATCCCGAAGCTGCTTCGCTTCATTCCAGGCACGGCGCAGGACGTGCGCGCGTATTTCCTGACGCTGCAGTACTGGCTCGCGGGTTCCGAAGAGAACATGGCCAACCTGATCCGGTTTCTCATCGATCGTTACGCCGACGGCCCCCGGCGTCATCTTCGCGGCGCGCTGAAATCGGAGCCCCCCACCGAATATCCCGAGGTCGGCGTCTATCATCCGCGCATGACCGGCCGCGTTTCCGAAACGCTGGACAAGCTGCCCCATCCCGCCGGCGGGGCGAAGGCGACGGTCGGCCTGCTGGTCATGCGTTCTTATGTCCTGGCGGGCAATGCGGGTCATTATGACGGTGTGATCGCGGCTTTCGAAGCTCGGGGCCTGCGCGTGATCCCCGCCTTCGCGACCGGACTGGACGCGCGGCCTGCAATCGAAAAATTCTTCATCGAGGATGGGCGTCCCGTCATCGACGCCATGGTCTCGCTGATGGGATTCTCGCTCGTCGGCGGCCCCGCATACAACGATGCCAAAGCCGCCGACGTAGATTCTCGCCAAATTGGACGTGCCCTACATTGCAGCCCATCCGGTCGAGTTTCAGACTCTCGAGCAATGGCAGGGATCCGATCGCGGCCTCCTGCCGGTGGAATCGACGATCATGGTCGCGATCCCCGAACTCGACGGCTCGACAGGGCCGGTGGTATTCGGCGGCCGGGCGCAGGGCGGCGCGACCTGTGGGGGATGCAAGCTCCGCTGCGAGTTCCCGCAATCGGAGAGCCTGCGCGACATGCATGTCTGCGTCGAGCGTGCGCAAAGGCTGGCGGCCCGTGTGGAGAAGCTTGCGCTGTTGCGGCGCACGGAGCGAGGGCGCCGCAAGATCGCCATCGTGCTCTTCAATTTCCCGCCAAACGCCGGCAAACACTGGCACCGCGGCGTACCTCTCGGTGTTTGAATCGCTGCACCGAGTTCTGCGGCGCGATGAAGCGGGCCGGCTATGCCGTCGAAGCGCCCGATAGCTGTCGATGCGCTGCGCGCCGCCATCATCAACGGCAATTCCGCCCGCTTCGGCGCGCTGGCCAACGTGCACGCCAGAATCCCGACCGATGACCATCTGCGGTGCGAGAGCTGGCTGGCCCAGATCGAGCAGCAATGGGGTCCGGCGCCTGGCAGGCAGCAGTCCGACGGCGCGTCGATTCACGTGCTTGGTGAACGGTTCGGCAACGTCTTCGTCGGCGTCCAGCCCGCCTTCGGCTACGAAGGCGATCCGATGCGTCTTTTGTTCGAGAAGGGCTTCTCGCCGACGCACGCGTTTTCGGCCTTCTACCGGTGGGTGAAGCGACGACTTCGGCGCGGACGCGGTGCTGCATTTTGGCACACATGGCGCGCTGGAATTCATGCCGGGAAAGCAAATCGGTCTCTCCGAGGCGTGCTGGCCGGACCGGCTGATCGGCGATCTGCCGAATTTCTATCTCTACGCGTCGAACAATCCCTCCGAGGGCGCGATCGCCAAGCGCCGCGCCGCGGCGACGTTGATCAGCTATCTCACGCCGCCGGTCGCCAACGCGGGGCTGTATCGCGGGCTCGTCGATCTCAAGGCCTCGCTGGATCGCTGGCGCCGGTCCGAGCCGGACGCCGCTCTCGAGCGCGAGGAGGCTCGCCGCGGTCATCCAGGCGCAGGCCGCCGAGCTCGATCTGGCCAAGGCTGAGCCCGCGTGGGGCGAGACCGCGGCGTCCGCGATCGCCAAGCTCAGCGACGCCGTGCTCGAGCTCGAATACACGCTGATCCCTCACGGCATGCACGTCGTCGGCGAGCCGCTGTCGCATGAGGAGCGCGTGGACATGCTGCTGGCGATGGCCGAATCAGCCCATGGCAAGACGCTCCCACGGAAAGCCGTCGAGGCGCTTGCCCGTGGAGAGGCCGTCGACGCCATCTCATGCGACGAGGAGACGCGCGGCGCGCTCCGCGCCTTAGCCGCATCCGCCGACCATCTCTCCCGCGATAACGAGATTTCCGGCATCCTGCGGGCCCTCGACGGCCGGTTCATGCGTCCGGCGCCCGGCGGCGATCTCCTGCGGACGCCCCAGGTCTTGCCGACGGGACGCAATCTACACGGCTTCGATCCCTTCCGGATCCCGAGCGCCTTTGCGGTGCAGGACGGCGCCCGACAGGCGGCGCGTCTGCTCGAGCGTTATCTGGGCGACGACAATCCGTTTCCCGAAACGATCGCGATGGTCCTTTGGGGCACGGACAACTTGAAGACCGAAGGCGCGCCGATCGCGCAAGCGCTCGCGCTCATCGGCGCCGCGCCGCGCCTTGACAGCTATGGCCGACTTGCAGGCGCCTCGCTCATCCCGCTCGACCAGCTCGCCCATCCCCGCATCGACGTGGTGATCTCGCTTTCGGGCATTTTCCGCGATCTGCTGCCGCTGCAAATCAAGTTGCTGGCGGAGGCCGCCTTTCTCGCGGCTTCGGCCGACGAGCCGGTCGAGCGCAACTTCGTGCGCAAGCACGCCCTGGCCTATGTCGACGCGCACGGCGGCGACATCGAAACCGCTTCGCTGCGCGT
Source organism: uncultured Alphaproteobacteria bacterium (assembly GCA_963775665.1). Classification (GTDB taxonomy): domain Bacteria; phylum Pseudomonadota; class Alphaproteobacteria; order Rhizobiales; family Beijerinckiaceae; genus Roseiarcus. Next base: position 42,183 of record CAVZJZ010000050.1, read on the forward strand.
GTTCGGCAACGCCGAGGGCGCCTACGGCTCGAACGTCAACAATCTCATCGAGAGCAGCCGCTGGGACGACGAGGACGAACTGGCGGAGACCTACTCCCGCCGAAAAGGCTTCGCCTATGGCCGCGCCGGCCAACCGGTTCAGCGGCTCCAACTGCTCGACAGCGTGCTCGCGGGCGTGGACCTGGCCTACCAAAATCTCGACTTCGTCGAACTCGGCGTCACGACGGTCGACAATTATTTCGACACCCTGGGCGGCGTCAGCCGCGCCGTGAAGCGGGCGAAGGGCAGGGTCGCGCCGGTCTATATCGGCGATCAGACGAAAGGGCAGGCCGTTGTGCGGACGCTCAACGAACAGGTCGCCCTCGAAACCCGCACCCGGATGCTCAACCCAAAATGGTACGAGGGCATGCTGAAGCACGGCTACGAAGGGGTTCGTCAGATCGAAACCCACGTGACCAACACCATGGGATGGTCGGCGACGACGGGTCAGGTCGATCCCTGGGTCTATGAGCGGATCACACAGACCTTCGTGCTCGACGCCGAGATGCGCCGCCGTCTCGCCGAGCTCAATCCCGCCGCTTCCACCAAACTGGCGAGCCGGGTCATCGAAGCTCACGAGCGCGGGTTCTGGAAGCCGGACAGGGAAACGCTCGCCGCCCTCCTCGAAGCGGGCGACGAACTCGAGGACCGTTTGGAGGGCGTGAGCCCGGGGATCGCAGCATGAACATTCCGCTCAGGAACTCAGAGGCCCGCCGGATCTTGCCAGGTCGAACTCGATCCGAACATCGCGATCGGCACGGCCAAGGTGTTTGCGGTTTACGGCAAGGGCGGCATCGGCAAGAGCACGACGTCTTCCAATCTCTCTGTCGCCTTCGCAAAACTTGGAAAACGGGTTCTGCAGATCGGCTGCGACCCCAAGCACGACTCGACCTTCACGCTGACCAAGCGACTGGTTCCGACCGTCATCGACGCTCTGGAGTCGGTGCAGTTTCATAGTGAGGAGTTGCGTGTCGAGGACTTCGTCGCGACCGGCTATGCGGGCGTCATGTGCGTCGAGGCCGGCGGTCCGCCGGCAGGAACGGGCTGCGGCGGCTACGTCGTCGGGCAGACGGTCAAGCTTCTCAAGGAGCACCGCCTTCTCGAGGACACCGACGTGGTCATCTTCGACGTGCTCGGCGACGTGGTCTGCGGCGGCTTTGCTTCGCCTCTCCAGCATGCCGAGCGCGCGCTTGTCGTCACCGCCAACGACTTCGACTCGATTTTCGCCATGAACCGGATCGTCGCCGCGATCCACGCCAAGGGCAAGAACTATGACGTCAGGCTCGGCGGCGTCATCGCCAATCGCAGCGCCGGAACGGACGAGGTCGACCGCTACAACGCCGCCGTCGGGTTGAAGCGCGTCGCGCACTTCCGCGACCTCGACGTCGTGCGTCGCAGCCGGCTGAAGAAGTCGACCTTGTTCGAGATGGAGCCGTCGCCGGAGCTCGAGGCGGTTCAGAACGAATATCTCAGTTTGGCCGAGATGCTCTGGGCAGGGGTCGAGCCGCTTCCGGCCAAGCCGATGAAGGACCGCGACCTGTTCGAATTCCTGGGATTTGACTGATGACGAGCGCGTCATACATAGCTCGCCGTGACGAACTCGAGCACTACTTTGACCGCACCGCCGTTGACGCCTGGAAGCGCCTGACCTCGGACGCCCCTGTCGGGCGCGTGCGCGCCACCGTTCGCGCCGGACGCGACGCCATGCGCAACGTGATTGTTTCCTGGCTGCCTGAGGACCTCCGCGGCGCCCGGGTTCTCGACGCAGGCTGCGGCGCCGGCGCGCTGGCGATCGAGCTCGCGAAGCGGGGAGCGAATGTGGTCGGCGTCGATGTCTCGCCGACGCTCGTCGAACTTGCGCGGGAGCGGGCGCCAAGCATCTCGGGTTCCGGCGAGGCGACCTTCGCGGTCGGCGACATGCTCGATCCTGCGACTCGGCCGGTTCGACTATGTCGTCGCCATGGACAGCCTGATCCACTACGACGGCGCAGACATTGCGCGGACCATTGCGACGCTTGCGGGGCAGACCCATTCGGCGATCGTCTTCACCGTCGCGCCGCGCACGCTCGCCCTGTCGCTCATGCACGCCGTGGGGCGATGTTTCCCGAGCGGCGACCGGGCGCCGGCGATCGCGCCGATCTCGCGGGCGGCGCTCGACCGCCACTTCGACGACCACCCGGACCTCAGGAGCTGGCGCATCGCGCGCGCGAGCCGCGTCGACAGCGGCTTCTACGTCTCCCAGGCGCTTGAGGCGACACGCTCATGAATCGCGCCAGCGCAGCCATCGTTCAGGGGTTCCTGAAGCTCGGGCCGAGCGTGCTCCCGTTCGCCGACGCTGCGACGCCGGAACTGCCGATGCCGCGGCTTCTGCGTCTGTCGCTCTTCCAGGTGACGGTGGGCATGGCCGCCGTGCTGCTGATCGGCACATTGAATCGCGTCATGATCGTCGAACTCTGCTGTGCCGTCGTGGATCGTCGCCGGGATGCTGTCGCTGCCGCTGCTGTTCGCGCCGCTGCGGGCTCTGATCGGCTTCCGTTCGGATCATCATCGCTCGGTTCTCGGCTGGCGGCGGGTGCCGTTCATCTGGTTCGGCACGATGGCGCAGTTTGGCGGCTTCGCGATCATGCCGTTCGCGCTGCTCATTCTCTCCGGCGACACGACCGGCCCGCTCGTGGGTCGGGCAGGTCGCGGCGGCGCTTGCTTTTCTGCTCGTCGGCGCGGGTCTGCACACGGTTCAGACCGTTGGCCTCGCTCTGGCGACCGATCTTGCGCCGGAGCGCGCGCGCCCGCGGGTCGTCGCGCTCCTTTGCGCGATGCTGCTCGCTGGGATGGCGATCAGCGCAATCGCCTTCGGCCTGTTGCTCGCCCATTTCAGCGAAGTGCGCCTCATCCAGGTCGTCCAGGGCGCCGCGGTCGTGACGATGGTGCTGAATTGCGCCGCGCTCTGGAAGCAGGAGCCGCGCGACGACAAGTTTTCCGGAGACGGTCCGGGCGCGGGTCGGCTTCTTCGACGCCTGGAACGAATTTGCGACTGCGGGGCGCACCCGCCGGCGTCTCATCGCGACCGCGCTCGGCACGGCCGGGTTCAGCATGCAGGACATTCTTCTCGAGCCCTACGGCGGCAAGATCCTCCACCTGCCGGTCGGCGTCGACCACCGCTTTCACGGCGATGCTGGCGCTCGGCGGCGGGGCGGGCCTGACGCTTGCCGCGCGGCGGCTCGCCCGCGGAGCGGACGCCCATCGGGTCGCGGGACTCGGCGCGCTCGTCGGCGTCGTCGCGTTCGCCTGCGTCATCTTTTCGGCGCCGCTGGACGCTCAGCGCTTTGTTCGGCCTCGGCGTCGCCCTGATCGGATTTGGCGGCGGATTGTTCGCGCATGGAACGCTCACCGCGTCGATGGCGCTCGCCAAGCCCGAGGATCGCGGCCTCGCGCTCGGCGCCTGGGGCGCGGCGCAGGCGACCGCCGCGGGTCTGGCGATCGCCTTCAGCGGCGTTTTCAACGACGTCGTCTCGTCGCTCGCGGTGCGCGGCGCATTCGGCGAAGCGCTGGCGGACCCGGTGACGGGTTACGCCTTCGTCTATTCGGTCGAGATCGTTCTTCTGTTTGCGACGCTCGTCGCCATCGGGCCGCTCGTGCGGTCCCAGGACGACATGCGCCGGGGCAAGCCGTCCGGCTTCGCCGCTACGCACCCAGCCGGGCTCAAGTCTGGAGGATGGTGAAATGAGAGGCGCCGTAGGTAATCTGGATGTCGCGCAGATCGTGCTCTACGCGTTCTGGTTCTTCTTCGCCGGACTGATCTTCTACCTGCGACGGGAGGATCGCCGCGAGGGGTATCCCCTCGAGAACGAGGCCACCGGCAGGTTGAAATCCTCCGATTCCATCCTGATCCCCAGACCGAAGACTTTCGAGCTCTCGGACGGGCGCGAGGTCTCGGCGCCGAATTTCAGGGCCGACACCCGCGCGGTGAACGCGACGAAGACCGAGCCGTGGCCGGGAGCGCCTCTGCAGCCGACCGGCGATCCCTTGCTCGCGGGCGTGGGTCCCGGAAGTTACGCCCAGCGGGCCGATGAAACCTACAAGACCCATGACGGTCAGGATCTCATCGTTCCCTTGCGCGTGGCGACGAATTTCGCCGTCGCTCCGGACAGCGGAAACCCGATCGGCTACGCCGTCATTGGCGCGGATCGAGGCCAGGCCGGCGTCATCAGGGACCTGTGGGTCGACCGCGGTGAGTGCATTCTGCGGTACTACGAGGTCGAGGTCGCCGGAGGCGCGCAAGCGCGTGCTGCTGCCCGTCACGTTTCAGCGACGTCGACGCCAAGCGCCGCCGCGTGAAGGTCTCCGCGCTGACGGCCGTGCAGTTCGCCGGGGTGCCGGCGACGCGCAATTCCGACAAGGTGACGCTGCTCGAGGAAGACAGGATCACAAGCTACTACGGCGCTGGGACGCTCTACGCGACGCCGCAACGAGTGGAGCCGCTCCTATGAAAGCCGTCAATCTCGAAAAACTTCTGCCGGAAGACATTCCCGCCGGGGAACGGATTCTCTGGCACGGTCGCCCGAGATGGTTAAGCCTCGCCCGGCGCGCCTATCGCGGCGATTTCATCGCAGCGTATTTTGTCGCGCTGACGGTTTGGAATGTCCTTTCCGTCGGCCCCGTATCGCGGCTGGAGCGCGGCGGTGCTGGTCGCGGCAAAGACGCTTGGCATCGGCGCGGCGGCTTTGGCGCTCATCGCGTTGATGAGCTACGCCTCGGCGCGAACGACGCTCTATGTCGTGACGTCGCGGCGCCTGGTTCTGAAGGTCGGCGTGGCCCTGCCGATCTTCATCAATCTTCCGTTCAACCAGATCGTCTCGGCCTCGGCGCGCGTCTTTGGCGACGGAACCGGCGACATTCCGGTCATGCTGTCCGCGAACCAGCGCGTCGCCTATCTCGCGTTGTGGCCGCACGCGCGGCCGCTCCATTTCGCCAGGCCGCAGCCGTCGCTGCGCTCGGTCGCCGACGCCGCCGATGTCGCCGACGCGCTTGGCCGCGCCCTGAGGGAAGCGTCCGGTCAGACGGGGGAAGGCGCTCCGTCGAAGGAGATCAGCCTGGCCGGCGGGGCGAGGACGGGCTCGCTCGGACTTCCCGAGCAGGCCGCGGCGTGAGGAGAGGGTCATGACCGATGCTGCAGTCGTCAAGCGCCCTGCGTCCGGAATGCCGAGGGGCGTGCTCATCGCCGCTGGCGCCCTCATCGCCTTCGCGATCGTTGGCGCGAGCGCCACAAAGCTCTCCGGCGTCGGCGCGGACCGGACGCCGGTCGCTCGGGCGGTGCAAACCCTCTCGCTGCGCTTCGAGGATCAGGCGAACGGCTCGGTTCTCGTGCGCAACGCGGATGACGGCGCCGTGATCTACACGATCGCGCCCGAGACCAACGGCTTCATGCGCGCAACGGTCAGGGGCCTCGTGCGCGAACGCAAGCGCTCGGATGTTGGCGACGCGACCCCGTTTCTGCTCACCCGCTGGGACGATGGGCGGATGTCGCTCGACGATACGACAACCGGACGGCGCGTGCCGCTCGAGGCTTTCGGGCCGACCAACGCCGGCGCTTTCGCCCAGCTGTTCCCGCTTTCTGGAGGCGCGCGATGACACTGCTCTCGTCCATGCGCCGTCAGAGCTTCGAGGCTCCTTGCACCGTCGAGATCGAGCGGTCTGCAGAGTTTCTGCAGGCGCATGTCGTCATCGACGGCGATGTCGCCATCCGACCGGGCGACGAGGTCCAGGTGCGCGATCCTCCAACCGAGCCCTCGTTCGGCGAACGCATTGTTGTGCGGCGGATGGCGACCATCACGCGCGCCGGACTGCCGGAGCGCCTGTGGACCCGGTTTGCCGGAAATTTCGAGCTCGCCGAGCTCTACGACGTCAGCTTTACAGACAGGAGACGATTATGAGCGCTTCCGCCTGCACTGATACGTCGCTGGACGCGACACGAGTGGCCCAGCAGAACACGCTGCTGAGCCCACGCTTCTACACGACCGACTTCGACGAACTCGACAAGACCGACGTGAGCTCGGTGCGCGCCGAATGGGACGCGCTGATCGCCGAGATGCGCTCGGATCCGAACAAGAAGCATTTCGTCCGCACCGAAGAGTTCGACGGCGACTTCTCCAACCTGCCGCCCGAGCTCGACAAGGAGTTCCGCGACTTTCTCATCAGCTCGATCACCGCCGAATTCTCCGGCTGCGTGCTCTACGCCGAGATGAAGAAGCGCGTCCAAGAACAAGGACATGCGCGACCTCTTCACCTTCATGAGCCGCGACGAGGCGCGCCACGCCGGCTTCATCAACGACACGCTGAAGGATTTCGGCATCGGCGTCGATCTCGGCTTTCTGACCAGGGCCAAGAAATACACTTTCTTCCGGCCGAAGTTCATCTTCTACGCGACCTACCTTTCGGAAAAGATCGGCTACGCGCGCTACATCACGATCTTCCGCCAGCTGGAGCGCCATCCCGAGCGGCGCTTTCACCCGATCTTCAAATGGTTCGAGAAGTGGTGCAACGACGAGTTCCGCCACGGCGAGGCGTTTGCGCTTCTGATGCGCGCCAACCCGCAAATTGATCTCGGGAGTGAACGTCTACTGGATCAAGTTCTTCGTCCTGGCGGTGTTCGCCACGATGTATGTGCGCGATCACTGCCGGCCGGCCTTCCACCAGGCGATCGGGATGGATCCGACGGACTACGACTTCGCGGTCTTCCGCCTCACCTCGGAGATCTCGCGCCAGACCTTTCCGCTGACGCTCGACATTGACAACCCGCGCTTCAGGCGGGGCCTCGATCGCCTCTATGAGATCGCCCGCGCGCTCGAAAAGGCTCAGGCTGACGGCGGGCTCGGCGGAAAGTTTCGCCGCGCCTGGCTGAGCGGGGCCGCGGCGCTGACCTTTGCGCGACTCTACATGCTGCCGAGCAAGGCCAATCCCCTGCCGGCGGACATCCGCCTGGCGCCGGCCTGGTGAGCGCGATGACGGCGCACGGACTGCCGATCCTGGCGACCCTGGCCCTCTGGTGGGCTTCGACAGGGTTGATTCTCCATCTCGACAGTCTCGATCGGCGCACCTACGTCGGAACCATGCTGGGGGCTAGCGCGATCTTCGTCGTCTCCCTCTGGTTCGTGACGGAGAGCGCCAGCCAGACGACCGCGGGCGCGGCCTATGAGGCCTTCGCCTGCGGGCTCGTCGCGTGGGGCTGGCAGCTTCTGAGCTTCTATACCGGTTATGTGACCGGTCCGAACAAGGCTCCCTGTTCTCCGGATTGCCGGGGTCTCGCGAAATTCGTTCAGGCGACGGGCGCGAGCCTCTATCACGAACTGACCGCCGTTCTGGGCGCGCTTCTGTTGCTGGCCTTGACCTATGGCCAGCCCAATCAGCTGGCGCTTTGGACCTATCTCATTCTCTGGGCGATGCACCAGAGCGCGAAACTGAATGTCTTCTTTGGCGTTCCGAACTGGGGCGAGGAGATGCTGCCGGACCATCTGGCCTATCTCACGAGCTTCATGACGCGGCGGCGGATGAACCTGTTCTTTCCGTTCTCAGTGACGATCGCCACAGTCGTGACCGCGCTTCTCTTCGCGCGCGCCGCGACGCCGGGGGCGACGACGATCGAGGCGGTCGGCGCCATGCTGCTCGGCACGCTGATGGCGCTCGCGGTCCTGGAGCACTGGTTTCTTGTCGCGCCGGTCGACGGCAACGCGCTGTGGCGCGCATTCCGCCGGCGGCCTCCCGCGAGCGGACTCGACGCGGCCCGGCGGATCGAGCTCGAACTTGCGGCGAGCCGGGCGGGGCTTTCGGCCATCAACGAAATGCACGGCGAATCGGACGCATCCGCAGCCGGACCGCCATGGACCCATTCGTGGAGCGCGGATCCCCCGGCGGTCTGTGACGCGCGAACGGTCGAGACTCTGCTTGAGCGGATCGCGGCCGGGAGCTTCGGCGAAGTCGACTGCGTCCATGGTTTCGTGCGCACGAAGGCCGACTGGGTCTGTTTCGAGCTGACCGACGGTCGCGCGCGGATGGCGGCTTTCGCTCCGCAGCGGGCGCACAAGCCCTTGGTGATCGCAAGAGGACGCCGGTTCGATCGCGTGCGGCTGCAGGCCGCATTCGACGGCTGCGCCGCGCTTGCTTGACGCGTTGGAAAAAGAAGGTTGAGACGGAGAATCCGATGACCGCACCCAATCAGAACAGCCGGGCGCATTTCGTCAATGCGATCCAACGGCTCAAGGACGAAAAGCGCTACCGGATCTTCGTCGACATCGAACGCGACGCATCGCGCTTCCCCATGGCGTTGTGGCGGCCGGATGGCGACGAGCGCACGCACGACGTCATGATCTGGTGCTCGAACGACTATCTCGGCATGGGCGGCCACGCCAAGGTTCGCGAAGCCGCGATCAGCGCCGTCGAGCGGCACGGCGCCGGCGCGGGCGGCACGCGCAACATTTCGGGCACGCATCATCGCATCGTCGAGCTTGAAGCCGAAATTGCCGATCTCCACGGCAAAGAGGCAGCGCTCGTCTTCACCTCCGGCTGGGTCTCGAATCTCGCGGGCATTTCGACCATCGCCTCCCTGATGCCGGACTGCCTGATCCTGTCCGACGCGCTCAATCATAATTCCATCATCGAAGGCATCCGCCGCTCGGGCTGCGAAAAGCAGGTGTGGCGGCACAATGACGTCGCTGACCTCGAACGCTTGCTGATCGCGGCCGGCCCGACGCGCGCCAAGCTGATCGCATTCGAAAGCCTCTATTCGATGGACGGCGACATCGCGCCGGTGCGCGAGATCGTCGAACTTGCCGAGCGGCACAATGCGCTGACCTACATCGACGAAGTTCACGCGGTCGGCATGTACGGTCCGCGCGGGGGCGGCATTGCCGAACGCGAGGGCCTCATGGACCGCATCGATGTCATCGAGGGCACGCTCGCCAAGGGGTTCGGCGCGCTTGGCGGATACATCGCCGCCGACGCCTCCATCGTCGACGCGGTCCGCAGTTTCGCCCCACAGTTCATTTTCACCACCACATTGCCCCCGATGGTCGCCGCGGGCGCCTGCGCGGCGATTCGCCACCTCAAGCAATCGAATGCAGAGCGCGAGGGCCACCAGTACATGGCGGCTGTGACCAAGCACGCTCTTCGCGCCGCCGGCCTGCCGGTGCTCGACAATCCCTCCCACATCGTGCCGCTGATGGTCGGCGACGCGGAGCGCTGCAAGGCGGCGAGCGACCTGCTGCTTCGTCGGCACGACATCTACATCCAGCCGATCAATTACCCGACGGTCGCAATCGGAACCGAGCGGCTGCGCATCACGCCGACCCCTCGGCACAATGAAGCGCATGTCTCCAATCTGGTCGAGGCGCTCGTCGACGTCTGGAATACGCTCGAGCTTCCCTTCGTGCAGGCGCAAATCCTGCAGCTACGCCGGCGTAAGCCTGTGAGCGAACTCGAGTGCGCGTATCCTGAAATGCGCAAGGCGGCGGAATAAACGTAGCGATTGCGAGGATTGAACCGTCCGTCGCGAACTCTATCGCATTCGGACAGTCGTCCGGCGAGACGAGGACGGCTTGGCGTCCGTTGCGACGCGCGCCGTGAGTTCAGCGGTCTCGAAATCCTTGAACCGCGTTTGCGACCGCTTCGGCTTCGGCCTCGGCGGCCCCTTGACCCCGGCGGCGCGGCGCTCCTGGGAGCTTAAGGTCCGGGAGGCGACGGGAGGTTGCCGGAAAGCCGGGCAAGCGAATGTGTTGCGGATCTCCAGCGAGCCCAATCCCAAAGTCATCGTTTCGCGGGTCGCGCCTGGTCCGCCATGCGGCCGTGGGCGCGCCGCCAGGGCGCCCTTCACACGGCGCAGGACGGCGGGGGCGGCCGGCGGATCGGGCGGATTGAGAGCAGGACGATTTCAAGCCGACGCACCCGGTCATTTGCGCGACCCCTCTTGGGGCCGCCTTCGGGCGAGTTTGAAACATTACCGAAGATCATGCGCTCGCGCCGGACCTCACGCCCGGTTTGTTCGCCGGTGCTCTCTTCGGGGGGAAATGATCTCCCGTTCCGTCCTTCATCCTTCACATGAGCATCTTCGCACAAGCCTTTGCGGCGACGTAGGATTTGGCAATTGCGAGGGAGCCGCGCCCGAAGCCGTCCTGAGCGGGAGCGATGCGTTAACCTTTGCTCATGCAACACATGAAGATCGTTTCGTAAGCCGTTGGAATATCATGATTGTCATCCCGCAATGGCGGGCCAGAACAGCGCCGTTCCGCCCGGTTTGGGACGGTTTCGGGCGCCAGAGTTTAGAAATTCTATACTCCACCGCCCTCGGACGCCCCGCGAAAGCCGGTCTCCGGCTTCGGCTTTCCCGACTTGTCTTCTGCCTGTTATGGGCCATAACAGGGCGATTGGCTCCCTGTTATCCGCCGCAACCGATACATGAGAAAGTCATCGCAAGCGACTGATCTTCTGGGCTTTCGTGCATCCGCGCCGAGCGCCGCCAGGCCCGCGTTCCCCTGTTAGCAGGGGATAACAGGGAGAATTCCGGTTTTGGCGAAACTTACAGACGCCGCCCGGCGCGAAGCCGTGAGTATAGATTGTCTATCCCTTCGCGGCTGACGCATCGAAGCCCCTGCGGCTCAGCGCTCGATGACGATCTCCTGATAGAGCCCGCCGAAGACCGTGCGGCGCCGAAGGGCCCGGAACGCCGCCGACGGCGGCAGGAAGCTCGCGATCTCGGCGCGCCAGACGTCGAGCGCAAACGGCTCGAGACGGGCGAGCACCGGCCGGAGCAGGTAGCGCAGCGGATGCCACCACCGCGGCTTGGCGTAGTCGACGATGACGATCCGCCCCCCCGGACGCACGACCCGCAGCGCTTCGGCCAATGTCCTTCGCCGCCACGCCTCCGGCTGTTCGTGCAGCAGAAAGAACAGAACCGCGCGATCGTAGCGGGCCTCGGGCAGGTCGAGGGCGGCCGAATCCATCAGGAGCATGCGGGCCGGGACTTCCGCCGCCAGTTTGTCGCGCAGGTTCCGGATCTGCGCCGGAACGACGTCGACCACGTCGAGGCGCCCGTCGCCCGCCCGCACCCGCCGGCCGAGGCGGTCGGTGAAGTCGCCGTAGGCGCAGGCGATCTGCAGGGTGAGCCCAGGCAGCCGTTCGCCGAGCGCGTCCAGGGCCCCATCGCGCAGACGCGCATAATTGCCGAACAGGATCGCATTGACGAGCCACTGCCGCTCGAACACCCGGATGGCCGTCGGATGAACATAGGCCCACCAATAGACCGTCTCGAGATAGTCCGGCGTGGCGGGCGCCCGTCCGACCTCCGCGGCCGATCCCGACGGCTGCGCCGCCCGGACCGGCCCCAGGGAGAGTTCCAACATCGTCAAGCGCCCCGCTTATCTGCACGCGATCCGAGCGCATCGCGCCCCGCCTCTCGCTCGGGCGCGAATTGCTCGCTAGCTCGGTCATGCCTCTTGAATTGGAAAGAGGAGGTCGGCTCGTCCGCCGCTTCGGTCAATGGACCGAACGAGCTAGCCCGCTCGGTCCGTATTCGCGCAGCTCGGCGCGTCTTAGGGCGAAGCGACGCCTCCGAGCTCGGGGAAGTCCTTGGCGATGCTGGCGCCGAGCAGCGGCTTGCTGGCGCCCTGGTGGCAGGTCGCGCAATCCACTTTAGGCGCATCGCCGTGCGGCCCGAGCCGGTTTGCCGGCAGAGTGTCCTTCAACGGGTCGAGGTAGGCGTTGTCGAGATCCTGCGTCAGCTGAATCCCGTGCCACGCGGTGACGCGCTGCGGCGTGCTTTCAGGCCATTGCCCGAACTCGCGGGAGTTGTGGCAGAACGTGCAATTGACGCCGAGTCCTTTGGATATCGCGATCATCAACGCGTAGGTCCGCTCGGTCGACTGGATCGAGGCGCCCATTCCCTCCTTCGGAAGCGCCTGGGTCGCCTGGACCCGAATGACATCGTTCTTTTCCAGCAGAGCCGGGTAGGGATCCTGCGTCAACGCGGTCGATCCGTTGGCGGCCGCGGGATGGCCCATGCCATGGTTGGTCGTAGCGAATCCGCCCGCCTGCGGCCAACCGGTGTCGTTGTAGAAGACGTAAGCCGGCACCGGGTTGCCGCGATGGCAGGTGTAGCAGACGACGCCGGTCGTTCCGACATGCGCCTGCTCGTCGGTGTTGATGTGGCGCGTCATCTGAAGCATGCGGCGTGACACAACCTTCGTATAGAGGCTGTCGTCGGCAAGATTCTCGGCGTTATGGCAGTAGGTGCAACCCTGTTGCGGCGCCACCCACTGGGTGATCGCTGACATGACGCGGTTGAACTGGTCGGCGCTGAGGTCGGTCAGGACCTGGACGTTCTTGTAGACGTCGACCGCGCGGTCGCCGGTTGGCGAAGCCGGCGCAATCGGATCCGGCAGCGAGTTGGCGAGCTCCAGCCGCCGCTGGGCCGCGGGCGTGGTGATCTGTTCCATTCCCACTCCGCGATAGCCGATCTGCTGCCCGAGGATCGGCGGGCGGGTCCAGCCCGCAGTGAACAGCATGGCGACTGTCAGCAAGGCTGTGACGATCGCGGCGAGAATAAGAGCGACGGTTCTCATTGGCCTGTTCCCGACGCTGCGGGGTCGATCACGGGCGGCCACAATTGCGGATAGGGAGGCGCGATGCCGTGATGAACGCCCCAGAGATACCAGTTATCGACGACGGTTCCGCTCAGCAGGATGCCGATGCCGCCGGTGAACGGGACGAGGACCGCGAACCACCACGCCCAGCGATGGATCGACTCCATCGTCGCGTTGAAGCCCATCGTCCATCTCCAGAACAGCGCCGCGCGCTCGGCCGCGGTTCCGCGATCGAGCATCTGCTCGACCTCGCGCTCGCCGCCGTAACGGCCGACCGCAAGTATCGTCGCGCCATGCATGGCGAACAGCAACGCCGACCCGTAGAGGAAGGCGATCGAGAGCATGTGGAACGGATTGTAGAACAGGTTGCCGTATCGGATCGAGAACGCCGCGGTCCAATCGAGATGCGGGAAGATCCCAAACGGCACAGCCTCGCTAAAATGGCCCATCAGCACTGGCCGGATAAAGCCAAGCACGAGATAGAGCCAAATCGCCGAGAGAAAGGCCCAGGCGGTATGCGAGCCGAGTCCCAACTCGCGTGCTCGCCGGTACATCCGCCACCACCAGAGAAAGAGCGACGTCGTCAGGAAGAACCCGGCCATTAGCCACCATCCGCCCTCGTTGAGCGGAGGAATCCGAAGGCCGTATTCCGGCTTCGGGGGCTCGAGAGCCAGCCACGGCAGCTGGCGCATGAACTGGATCGGGCTCCAGTCGACCGACGCCAGCATATTGAGTCCGATGATCTCGAAAGCCGCAAAACCGAAGATTAGCGACAGCACACCGAGGTAGCCAAGATAGATTGGACCGATCTGGGCGTTGCCGATCACGCCGGCGAGGTGCACGAACAAGGCGCCTCTTTCGCGCTCGATCCGGGAGCCCGCGACGCCCACGTCATATTCCGCAGGACGAACCTGAACCTGGGTGAAGATGTTCTGATAGGTGGACACAGGCAGTCTCCTTTGTCCCTAACGCCAGACCGGCAGGTTGAGCCACCAGTCCCACCATTCGGGCCAACCACGGGTCCAGAACGGACCGCTGATGATGATGCACACCGCACTCCAGAAGACCGCCGACAACGCGAGAAAGACGCCAAGGCGGTGAATGCCGAGCGTGCCAATCGAGTATCCGACCGCATCCCGGAAGAAGGTGTCTTCGTATTCCGTCTCGCGCACGGTGTGCCCAGGCGCGGGATTGGCCGCCGACAGGATCAGGGAGCCGTGCAGCGAAAGCGCCAGCGCTGTCGTGAAGAAGAACGACACGGCGAGCATGTGCGCCGGATTGTAATGGAAGTGGAGGTACTGGTAGCCGGTGTTCGACACCCAGTCGAGATGGCTGAGGATGCCATAGGGGAACCCGTAGCCCCAGGCGCCCATCAGAATCGGCCGTATGACGACCAGAGCGACATAGGCGAAGATCGCCATGGCGAAAGCGACGGGAACATGCACGCCCATGCCGAGCTTGCGGCAAATTTCGACCTCGCGTAGGGCCCAGGATATGAAGGCGCCGAGCGCGCAAACCGTGATGATCTGCCAGAGGCCGCCCTCCTTGAGGGGCGCCAAGGCGAGCCCATATTTGATGGCGGGCGGCGCGATGCTGATCCGCCAGATGTTCCATGTCGGACCGATCGCCGCACCATAGACGATCATCGCCACGCCGATGGCGGTGAAGATGAGGGTGGTCACCCCGAAAAAGCCGACGTAAAACGGGCCGACCCAGAAGTCGAACAAGTCGCCGCCGACCAACGTGCCTCCGCGCACGCGGTACTTTCGTTCAAAATTCAGCATCGCCACGGTCGTGTCTCCGCGCTTGCGTCAAGCCAAAGTCCAACAGCGCTTAGGCGCACCGCGCCGAGCGCTTCCTCGTTTGTCTCCAAGGTCCCGGTGGACCTTATCGGTCTACAGGCGGGCGCGTTGTGCGCGCCCGTCTGCAAGGCCACTTCCGGGCCTTCGTCATCCGACCCTGGTCAGGGTCAGGGATTGGGTCTGATCGACCTGTCCCGCCTTGACCGGATGACCTTCCAGCCAGTTGAACCGGTCCGTGCTCAACAGAATGAAGTGGATGATGATCGCGAGCACGAAAAGGAACGCGAAGAGCCCGACGAGCGCCCTGCGCGGATCAAAGAGAAGCCATATCCGATACATGAACGGGTCCTCTCAGCTGATCAGCGACAGCGCGCTATGGGCCGCACTTACCGCGCTGTCGAGCAGCGCGTATCCTTTGGGACCGGGAATCCACGGCCGCCACATCCAAACCAGGATGTGCGCGATGATTGCGATGATCGTGAATACTATGAAGCTGGTGACGAACAGGGAGTGGAATTCCTGCGCCTCCGCTTCAGTCAGTCCGGACAGAGACGATCTGTCGTTGTCGATGGCCATCTTGACCTCCGTTTGCGTTACCGTGCACGCCCTTCACGGCGACTTTGTCGGGACCTCCGTCACGACAGGCGTTCCGGGCGGTGACGCCGCTCGGATGACTGCAACATCGATCGGGCCATCAGCACGTACGACGTCGCAACGGACGCTTGCGACTGCGCCTCCGCGAACCAGGTTCGCGCCGCGGCCTCGTGGTCATGCTTCAAACCGGCGACGACCAAATGGGCGCCTTCGGCCAGGACGAAGAGAGGAAGCAGGGCGTAGCGAAGAATGCGGCCGTCGGCGCTGTCGTCCCGGTGCTCGGGGCTCGTCTTCATCGCCATTTCCATCGCCGGTCTCCTCGGTTTTGTTCTTGATCCAATCGTCAGATCGGATGGCCCTCGACGAGCATGGCGTTGGCCCGCCCGACTGTTGTCGCGGTAACTCGGTCCTCGTCCGCCCGCCGCGCGTCGCGCTCGGCCGCGTCGCGCAGCCGCTTGGCTGCAGAAATTCGAACGAGCACAGGGCTCGCCTCGACGATTTCGTCGAACCGTGCCCTCGCGGCGTCGTCCCACTGAAGCTCGCGATGAATCCGTGCCGGCGTCGCTTCCACCTTGTCGAGATCGGTCCCGAGCGGCAGGATGTTGAACAGCGCGTCGAAAAGCGCGTTGCAGACCTCCTGTACGACGTAGGTCGCGCCCGAATATCCCATGAAAGGCGTGCCGATGTGACGGCGGACGATCGCACCGGGGAATGAAGCGGGGATATACATCGCCCGCGCCCCAGCCTCCGCCAGATAGAGCCGCTCGTTGTAGCTGCCGAACATCACGAGCGGCGCCTTTTCGCGCACCGCCTTGCGCACAGCCTCGTTGTCCGTCTTCTCGCCGGGGCGCCGCGAGATCGCGAAGAGACAAGGCAGACCCATTTCCTCCTCGAGGAAATGCCGGACGCCGCGCGCGTAGGTTTCGTTGGCGACGATCGCGAACGTTGCGGTGCCGAAGAAGTCCTGGGTCACCGAGCGCCACAGATCCCACACCGGCTTGATCGTCGTGTGTTTCTCCCGGGCGATAAAGGGCTCGGGATCGAGGCCGAGCAGCCCGCCGAGGCTGCGCAGAAACTTGGTCGTGCTATGCAGGCCGATCGGCGCCTGCAGATAAGGTCGGTCAAGCGCCTCGCAGAGCAGTCGCCCGAATTCGCGATAAAGGCAGACGTTGACCTCCGCATCCGCCAGTCGCGCAACGTCGTCGACATGGCTGCCAAGCGGGAAGACCATGTTCACTTCTGCGCCGATCCCTTCGACGAGCCGCCGGATTTCGGCGAGGTCGGAGGGCATGTTGAAGACGCCGTAGGTCGGGCCGACGATGTTGATCCGCGGCTTTGCGCCCGGCGTACGCGGCTTCGCCTTGGGGACTCGTCCCTTCTTCGGGCCGAATTCGCTCCACAGCCACGCCATCGCGCGGTTGGCGCTCTGCCATTGGTCTTCGTCGATGGTTCGAGGCAGGAACCGCTGGATGCCGGTGCCTTCCGGCGTGACGCCGCCGCCGATCATTTCGGCGATCGAGCCGGTGACGACAACGCTCGGCAAGTCTGGGTCGAGGGTCGAATGGGCGCGCTTCATTGCGCCCTCCGTGCCGTGGCGCCCGAGTTCTTCCTCGGAGAGGCCGGTAACCACGACCGGCAGCTCGTGCGGCGGCAACGCGTCCGTATAGTGGAGCACCGCCGTCACTGGCAGGTTCTCGCAGCCCACCGGGCCGTCGATGACGACCTGCAGGCCCTTGATCGCGGTGAAGACGTAGACGGCGCCCCAGTAACCGCCCGCGCGGTCGTGGTCGAGGACTAGCATGAGCCCATCTCCTCGACCTTGGGTTTCTTGGCTGCGGCGCGCCGCTTCGCCTTGAACTCGGGCCGGTCGCGCGGCGTGTCTTCCCAGACGCCAGCGGAGAAGCCTTGGCCCACGCCCTCAAAGAAGGCGCGCATCTCGTCGAATCGGCTCTTGCCTGCGATCGCGGCGTTGACGACCTGGGCGAGCGAGTGTGCGCCGGCGACGCCCATCAGCGGACGCGCCGAGATCAGATTGGTGAAGTAAAGGGCCGGAATTGCACGTTCTTTCGCTTTCTGCACGACCGGGGTCGTGCCGATCGCGAGATCCGGCTCGAACTCGGCGAGCGCCGCGAGGTCGTGTTCGAGGGAGGCGCGGAACTGGACCATGACGCCCTTTGACGTGAGCCAATCGCGATCGGCGTTCGAAAAGCGGGTGCTCGGGCACGCCGTCCCGACATAGCGCAAGTCCCCGCCGCTCTCGACCATCAGCCGCCCGACCAGAAGTTCCGACCCTTCGTACCCGGAGAGGGTGATGCGCCCTTTGATTGGCGTCCGGGCGAGGGCGGCCTTGACCGCCGGCAGCAGCTTGTCCTTCGCCGCGCCGACGAGGTCCCGCGAAACGCCGCACGCTTCGCCGATCCGCGTCGAGCCAGGCCGCCGTGCCGTCGACGCCGACCGGCGCCGAACCGACGATGGGGCGGCCCGCGAGCTCGAATTCGCGGATCGAAGCGGCATAGAAGGGATGGATGGCCGCGACCGCGGCGCAATCAAGCGCGCCATAGAGTTCGCGCCACTCCCGCGTCGGCACGACCGGCCCGGCGGCGAGACCCAGGAGATCGAGCATCGAGCCGATCTGCACGGGATCGGCCGGGAACATTTCTCCGAGCAGGGTGACAGTCGGCTTTCCCGCGCGCTGTCCGCGCGGCGCCTGGACGGGACCCTGCTCGGCTTCGAGCCGGGCGAAATGCAGCATCGCGCCCGCCAGCACGTCCTTGGCTTCCGCGTGTGTCGGCACGCCGAAACCGGGGACGTCGATCCCGATGACGCGCACCCCGTGGATTTCCTTCGGCAGGAGCCGCAACGGAACGCCCGACGCTGTCGGGACGCAGAGGTTCATGACGACGATGGCGTCGTATTTGTCCGGGTCGGCGAGCTTGAAGACCGCGTCCCGGATATCCTCGAAGAGCTTGCCCGTGACGAGCGTCTCCGAATTGAACGGCACATAACCGACCGTGCGCTTCGCCCCGTAAAAGTGCGAGGTGAAGGTCAGGCCGTAGACGCAACAGGCCGAGCCGCAGAGGACGCTCGCGGTCCGGCGCATGCGCAGTCCCACGCGCAGCGAGCCGAAGGCGGGGCACATGCTTTGCGGCTGATCGTGCGGACCGACCGGATAGTCGTGCGCGTAGCGCTCGAGCGTCTCGTTCATCCCCGCGGCTTTGGCGGCCTCGCGGAGATGCTCTTTCCCGGAATGGCAGCCGGACCTTCCGTACTCGCTACAGTCGGCCGCGCGTCGACGTCGCCTTCGCCGTCGAAGGCGGTCCTCAGGAGTTCCGTTGGCGCGATCAGTGTCATGGCGTCAGCTCTGCGGAAGCAGCCTCAAACCTCGTCGTAGATGACTTCGAGAGACGGCTTGGCTTTTGGCGCTATTCCGCACATATCCTCTATCGTGGCGGGCTCCAGAACGACGTGCCGACCGACCGACTCGCCCTTGAACAGGCCGAGCAACTGATCCTGTGTGAGGGGCTTCGGTCGGTTCGGCTCGGCCTCGGCGACATTGGTCGCCAGCGTCTCGAAGAGTCCGGCCCAACGGCTCTCGGGCCGCCCGATGATCTCGTAATTGGCGCTCTTCTTGCGGATGTCGTCGTCTGCCGGAATCGACGCAAGGACGGGAATCCCGACCGCTGCGGCGAAAGCCTGCGCTTCGCCGGTGCCGTCGTCCTTGTTGATGACGAGGCCGCCGACGCCGACATTTCCGCCGAGCTTACGGAAATATTCGACCGCCGAGCAAACGTTGTTGGCGACGTAGAGCGACTGGAGATCGTTCGACCCCACGACGATCACCTTCTGGCACATGTCGCGCGCGATCGGCAGTCCAAACCCGCCGCAAACGACGTCGCCGAGGAAGTCGAGCAGGACGAAGTCGAACCCCCACTCGTGGAACCCGAGCTTCTCCAGGAGTTCGAAGCCATGGATGATGCCGCGTCCACCGCAGCCGCGGCCGACCTCTGGGCCGCCGAGCTCCATGGCGTAGACGCCTTCGCGCTTGAAGCAGACGTCGCCGATCGCGACCTGGTCGCCTGCGAGCTTCTTTTTCGTCGATGTCTCGATGATGGTCGGGCAGGCGCGCCCGCCGAACAGAAGCGACGTGGTGTCGCTCTTGGGATCGCAGCCGATCAGCAGAACCTTTTTGCCCTGCTGCGCCATCATGTAACGAGAGGTTGGCGAGAGTGAAACTCTTGCCGATGCCGCCCTTTGCCGTAGATGGCGATGATCTGGGTCGTCTTGGTCGCCTGCGTCGGGACGGGATCGGGCTCGATCGCGGCCTCTGCGCGCAGGAGATGCGCTGGAGGTTCGGCGAGTTCCGCCGCTGTGAGAAATCCTTCGCCGAGGCTCATGAGGGCGATCTCCAGTCCAGGACCATCTTGAGGCACGATGGGATCGTCGAACGCGATGCGGATAGGCGGCAGGCGGCCTCGACCGCCGGGCGGCGATGGGTGATGAGGCCGTCGAGGGAGAGCATGCCCGGCATCGACGAGTCGACGATCTCGCCGAGATCGCCTTCGCGCCACTGCGCCGCGACGCGGATTCGCGCTTCGCGCATGAAGGCGGGCGGGAAGTTGAAGCTCAGCGCGGTCGTAGAAGCCGGCGAGCACGATCTCGCCCCCGGCCGAGCCGTTGCACGAGCGGGTCGAGAATCGCCGGGTCGCCGCTGACGTCGAAAATCGTTCGATAGTCGGCGCGCTTGTCCTCGTCCGGCGAGGTCACGTCGTAGCCGACGGCGCCGCCCGTTCGAGCAGGCGTTCTTCTCCCATACGACCGGGCGACTTCCACCACGGAGCGCGGCTAGGCGCGCGAGCAGCCGGCCGAGAACGCCGTGGCCGACGATAAGAACGCCGTCCATGGTCGCGGCTCCGGCGAGCGCGTGCAGCGCGGTTGCGGCCAGGGCGATGAGCACCGCGTTTTCGCCGAGCTCTCACGGAGACTGGAGCGACCCGCGGCGGCCGGGCCACGAGATGCGACGCGGACCCGCCGTGAATGCCTGCGACCGGCTCCGAAGCAGCGGGCGCCGGGCACGAAGACCCGGGCGCCGATTTCGATCGCGGCCTCGGGCCCCGCCTCGACGACTTTGCCCGACGCTCTCGTAGCCGGGAACGAGCGGGTAGCCCATGCCCGGAAATTGCGGCATTCGGCCTGTGTACAGAAGGCGCTCGGTGCCAGCGCTGACGCCGCTCCACCGAGTTTCGACCACGACATCGCCCGCCGCCGGCGCGTCGAGCGGGAGCCGTCGAGAGCGCAATGCGCTCCGGCTGCTCCAAAACGACCGCCAGAGAACTCAGCATGTGCCTGGGCCCCTTCCTCGAAGATCGAGTCCGCTATCTGAATGTAAGTCTACATAGACATATGAATGCGTCAAGTCATATTTACACTCGGCGCGCTGCGACTGCGCTGACCAGCAGCGGGTTTCGCGTCTTCAGCATGTGCGCGCGATCGAAATCCGGCCTTGTGCAGGAGGGCGGCGATCTCGCCGGACGAGCGCGGGCGCCCGCGCCCCATGGCCAGGAGATAGAATGCCGAAATAGGCGTCGCCCATCGGTTCGGCCCCGCGCGTCGCGCGCCATCGGTTCCGCAACCAGCACCGCGCCGCCCCGCGGCAGGGCGTCATGCGCGGCGCCTAGCAGGACAAGCGCCAATTCGTCGTCGTGGTCGTGCAGAACGCGCACCAGCGAGACGATGTCTGCGCCCCGCGGCAGCGGGTCGCTGAGGCAATCGCCGCCCGTCGCCTCGACGCGGTCGGAGAGCCCGAGCGCCGCGAGCTTTGCGCCCGCTCGGGCGGCGACGGGGGGAAGATCGAACAGTTCGAGCTCGAGATGCGGCGCGCGCTTCGCCGCAGCTGCGACAAATGCGCCTTCGCCGCCGCCGACGTCGAGGAGCCGCCGGTGCCGGGCGAAGGGATAGGCGTCCAGGATCTCCTCGGCGACGAGCATCTGCGTCTGCGACATCAGGTCGCTGTAGGCGCCGTAGACTTCGCCGCCGACGCCCGGCGCATCGACCGCCTCCGAACCGCCGTCCGGCCGCCGGGAAGCGTAGGGCCAGAAGCGCGAAAGCCTCGTTTCGGCTTCGCCGCGCAAGCAGTCGCGATGGGGTCGCTGAGGTCGGCGTAGAGCAGATCGTGGTGAGCGACGAACGCAGCGATCGCGGGATTGCCGAGCATCGACGCGCCGAGATCGTCGAGCGCGAATCGATCGCCGGGCAGGGCGCGCAGGAGGCCGAGGGACGCCGCTCGCCATCAGCAGGCGTCGCGCGGCGGCAACCGTCAGCCCCATTCGGGGCGCGAGCGCCTGGCAGTCCCGAGGCCCGTCGCGCAGGAGTTCAAAAACGTCCAGCTTCACGCAGGCGAAGAGGATCTGCGAATAGACGAACCCCGCGCAGAGATCGAACAGCGCGCGGGCTCTGCGCTGCGCGAGCTTTCGCGTCAGCGGGGAACGCGGCCGCCCACCGCTGGAAGCGGGCGTCGGCGAGAAGGCGATTCCTCCACGTCCGGAAGCGATCCCCAATCCGAGACACGGAGAGACGCGCGCGGATCGACAAGGGCGGACATCTGCGCCCTCCTTATGAAGCCTTGGCTTCAGGCGGCCACGCGGGCCAACTCCTCGGGAAAGAACCGCTGGGTCTGCGTCTTTGATGAGCGCTCGAAGCTCGGCGCGGCCGGGGCACGGCGGGATGGACTCGATTGCGGCCTGGACCAGCCCCTCTAGATGCGACTTCGCGCCGCCGATTCCGAGCTGGGCCGCGGCGTTAGGGCGGTAACGCATGGCGTCCTGGCCGATCGGCTTTCCGAGTTCGTCCGCGTCACAGAGAACGTCGCGCAGGTCGTCGGCGACCTGATAGGCTTCGCCGAGCATTTCGCCGAACGCCCGCCACGGTTCGGGATTGTGCGCCCGCGGCAGCGCGCCCGCCAGCGTCGCGCCGACGAACAGGGCGCCGGTCTTTGCGCGTTGATAGTCGGCGAGCGGAACGGCGGCCTCGCATTCCCAGGCCTGGCCGGCGACGATGCCCGCTGGGCGCGCCGACCGCCGCAGCGACGATCGAAACGAGCCGGGCAAGTCGGCCGCGGATCGCGCCGAGACTTCGCGCGCCAGGGTCTCGAACGCCATGACGATGAGAGCGTCTCCCGTCAGCACCGCGAGCGGAGCGCCGAACTGCGCGTGCACGGAAGGCTTGCCCCGCCGGGTGTCGGCGTCGTCGAAGCACGGCAGATCGTCGTGGACGAGCGAGGCGCAGTGCAGGAGTTCGATCGCCGCTGCGGCAGCGTCAGCGGCGGCCGGATGTGCGTCGCCGCACGCCATCGAGACCGCGAGACAAAGTTGCGGCCGGATGCGATGCCCGCCGGGAAAGACCGCGTAGTGCATCGCCGAGGCGAGCAGCGGCGGCGCGCCGGCGCCTTGCGCGAGACCGATCGCGCGTTCAAGGGTCCCTTCGATACGCCCCGACGTTTGCATGGCCACTCCCGCCGTTCTGTCAAACTGACTTGTCGTTCTGTGTGTCAAGTAGTAGTGACACAACTTTGCGGATTGATCAACCGGTCGAATCGGAGGCTGCCGTGACGTCGGGGCGGCGCATTGTCATCGTCGGCGCGGGAATGGGCGGCCTGGCCGCGGCCGCAGCGCTTTCTGCGCGTGGGTTTTGTGTGGCGGTGCTCGAAACCGCCGCCCGGCCAGGCGGCAAAATGCGCGAGGTCGAGGAGGGAGGGTTCGCTATCGATGTCGGGCCGACGGTGCTGACGATGCGCTGGGCCTTCGAGCAGATTTTCGACGACGCCGGCGCGTCCCTGTCCGATTTCGTCGCCCTCCGTCGGTTGGAGAGGCTCGCGCGGCACGCCTGGAGCGACGGCGTGCAACTCGACCTTTATTCCGATATCGGGCGCAGCGCGGACGCGATCGGACGCTTCGCGGGCGCGCGCGAGGCTGACGGCTATCGCCGTTTCTCGGCGCGGGCACAAGCGATCTACGAAACGTTGCGCGACAGCTTCATCGGCGTCGCGCAGACGGGGCCTCTGGGCCTCGCCGCGCGTGTTGGCCTTGCGCATGCGCCCGATCTTTTCCGGATTTCACCCTTCACGAGTCTCTGGCGCGCACTGGAGGGATATTTCGCCGATCCTCGTCTGCGCCAGCTGTTCGGCCGTTACGCGACCTACTGCGGGTCGTCTCCCTTCCTTGCGCCGGCGACGCTGATGCTGGTCGCCCATGTCGAGCGCGATGGGGTGTGGCTCGTCGAGGGCGGCATGGCGCGTCTCGCGGACGCGCTCAGCGATTTGGCGCGTTCGCGCGGCGCCATCTTTCGCTTTGGGCGGCGGGCGAACCGCATTGTCGTCGAGAAGGGCCGGGTTACAGGCGTCGAGACGGGTGAGGGCGAGCGCGTTCCGGCTGACGCTGTGATCTGGAATGGCGACGTATCGGCGCTCGCCGACGGCAGCGCCGGGCCGGAGGCGGCGCGCGCGGTCGGGCCACTGCTGCAAGACCGCTCGATGTCCGCCCTGACGTGGGCGATGGCGGCGCGGGTCGACGGCTTTCCGCTTGTTCGCCACAATGTCTTCTTCTCCGGGGACTACCGGGCGGAATTCGACGATATTTTCGGGGAGCGCCGTCTGCCACGCAGCCCGACTGTTTATGTCTGCGCGCAAGATCGGGACGACGCGGACATCGGCGACCACCCGCCAGGCCCCGAACGCGTCTTCTGCCTCGTCAACGCCCCGGCGCGCCCGTCGGGCCAACCCCTCACCGCAGCGGAGATGGGATCATGCGAGAAAACGGCGTTCAGGCTGCTGGAGACATGCGGCCTGAGGATCCGGCGCGACCCGGGTTCGACCGTCCGCACGGCTCCGGAGGATTTCGCTCGCCTCTTCCCCTCGACGCAAGGAGCGCTGTACGGCCGGGCGACCCATGGATGGAGGGCGCCGTTCGCGCGGCCGGGGTCTGCCACGAGGCTTCCGGGCCTCTATCTGGCGGGGGGCAGCGTCCATCCGGGACCTGGAGTTCCGATGGCGGCGCTGTCGGGCCGGCAGGCGGCGATGCGCGTGATGCGGGACCTCACTTCGACCAGGAGGTTGACCCCGGCGGCTACGCCTGGTGGTACGTCGATGCGATCAGCGACGATCGACGACATGGCCTGACGATCATCGCCTTCGTCGGCAGCGTCTTTTCGCCCTACTACGCCTGGGCGGGGCGACGGGATCCGCTCAATCACTGCGCGGTCAATGTCGCGCTCTACGGCCCGCGCGGTTCGCTTTGGGCGATGACAGAAAGACGACGATCGGCGGTCCGCCGATCTCGCGACGCGCTCGCGATCGGCCGAACCACCGCGACCTGGGAGGCAGGGGTCCTCACCTTCACAATCGACGAGACCGCGGCGCCGATCCCGCGCCGGCTTCGCGGCCGGGTCGAAATCCGCGCGGAATCAATCAATCCGCAGACCTTCGTCCTGGAAGGGCAGGGGAGGCACTGGTGGCGGCCTCTTGCTCCCCTCGCGCGCGTCGCGATCGACATGCACTCGCCGGCGCTGAGCTGGCGCGGGGATGGCTATATCGACCAGAACGCCGGCGGCGAGCCGATCGAACGCGCGTTTTCCCACTGGACCTGGTCACGCGCGAAGACGCGAAACGGTGCGACGATCCTTTATGACGCCATCCGAAGGCGCGAGGCGCCCCTCTCACTGGCGCTGGGGTTTGACCGCAGCGGCAGTTTGGAGCAGCGGCAATCGCCGCCGTCCGCCGCCCTACCGGCGACACGCTGGCGTCTGCCGCGGATGACGCGCGCCGACGACGGGCGCGCCGCCCTCGTCCGCTCCTTCGAGGACACGCCGTTCTATTCCCGAGGCCTTGTCGCGCATGAGGTTTTCGGCGAGCGTCTCGAGTCGGTGCATGAGAGCCTTTCGCTTGATCGGTTTTCCTGGCCGATCGTTCGCGCGATGCTTCCGTTCCGGATGCCGAGGCTGTAGCGGGGCGCGAAGCGCTACTCGCCTCGGCGTTCCTGGCGCTCGCGCTCGAGCCTCGCCTTCTTCGCCTTCGAGACAGAATGGAGCTGCCAGAAACAGATGGCGAGAACGACGCCGAACGAGAGGAGCATCTCGATTAAGCCGTAGTAATTGGGGTCCATGGTTCAGTCCCCGAACCGCTCCGCGCGCTGCAGCCTTTCGAACGTCTCGAGCACGCCGACAAGGGATCCGCGCCAGTCTTCGGTCGCGCGCCGCGGCCGTTTCGGCGCGGGACCATTCGCCACCGCCTCGAGGAGAAAGCGCGAGCAGTCGAGCGCGGGCGCCGGCGTCTCGCTGCGCAGAAGCGGGCCGGCGGCGAGCGAGTGCGCGAGAAGCTGAACTTTGCGCGTACGCGAGACTCGCGCCCGCTGGGTGATCGAGTTGTACGCGTTGCGTTCGACCTCCCGGCCGATCTCGGCGTAGATCAGGGCGGCGGCGAGAATTGCCGGACGGCAGCCGGCGGGCAGAATGGCGATCCCGGCTCGGGCTCTCGAATAAAGCCTCTGCGCCGCATCGAGTAGTCGCGCGACAACCAGCCGGATCCCGTCGCAGGCGCTGGGGTTTGTGAGCCATCCGTCCGGGTCGACGCCGGCCTCGCGCATCCACGCCTTCGGCAGATAAAGTCGGCCGAGACGCGCATCCTCGCCGACGTCCCTGGCGATGTTCGTCAGTTGCATCGCGACGCCGAGGTCGCAGGCGCGAGCCAGCGCCTCGGGCGAGCGTTCATCCATCATCAGCGCCATCATCACGCCGACAGTGCCCGCCACGCGCGCCGCATAGTCGAGAAGGTCGTCCAGCGTCTCATAGGCTCGGCCTTCCGCATCCCAGGCGAACCCTTCGAGGAGCGCCTCCGGGACGGCTCTTGGAATGGCGCAGCGATCCATGAGATCGGCCATCGCCCGATCTGCCGCGTGAGGAAGGGGCCGTCCCTCGCTCGCGCGCGCCAGACGGTTGCGCAAGCGCTCGAGCGCTTCGGTCGAGCCGCCGCCGAGGTCGATCGCATCGTCCGACAGCCGGCAGAAGGCGTAGAGTCCGAAAGCTCGTCGCCGGACGACCGCGGGAAGCAGCCGGGAGGCGGCGTAAAACGAGCGCGACCCGATGCGAATCGCATCGCGGCATTCTGCATGGTCGCTGAGGCTCGCCAGCGACGGATCAAACAAAAACTGAGGCATCCGGAACGACCTTGTCGAGAACGCGAGCGGAGGACAGGACGCCCGGGAGGCCGGCGCCCGGATGGGTTCCGGCGCCCACCAGATAGAGATTGCGCACGTCTTCGCTGGCATTGTGCGGGCGGAACCAGGCGCTTTGCGTGAGAATGGGCTCGAGCGCGAATCCGGCGCCGCGATAGGAATTGAGCCGGTTCTGAAAGTCGAGTGGGGTGGCTACTCGGGAGGTGACCAAAGCCCGCGTCAGGCCGGGAAGAATCGAGCCTTCGAGGGCCCGCGCGATCGCTTGCCTGTAAGGCTCTGCCTCGACCCGCCAGTCCTGCCCGCCCAGGAGGTTCGGCACCGGCGAGAGGACATAGAACGTATCGCAGCCCTTCGGGGCGAGCGAGGGATCGGTCGCGGTCGGTCGATGCAGGTAAAGGCTGAAGTCGGGCGCGAGGCGCTTCCTGTCAAAAATGTCGCGCAGGAGTTCACGGTAGCGCGGACCCATGATGATCGTATGGTGCGCGACGTCCTCGTATCGGCGGTTGACGCCGAAATACCAGACGAAAAGGCCCATCGAATAGCGCGCCCGATCGATCTTGCGATCGGTCCAGCGCCGGCGTGCGCTGGCCGGAACGAGACGGCGGTAAGTCCAGGCCGAATCGGCGTTGGAGACGACGATGCTCGCCCGGATCGTTTCGCCCGAGGCGAGCATGACGCCGGTCGCCCGGCCGTTCTCGACCACGATCGATTCGACCTCTTCGCCGCAGCGGATTTCGCCGCCCTGGCTCTCGATCAGACCGACGAGACCTTTGACGAGCGCGCCCGTGCCCCCCATTGCGAAATGCACGCCCCAGCGCTTTTCCAGGAAGCTGATCAGGCAGTAGATCGAGCTCGCGCGGAAGGGATCGCCGCCGATCAGTAGGGGATGGAAGCTGAAGACGGTCCGGATGCGCTCGTCGCGGAAATACTTGGAGACGACGCCAAAGACGCTCCGATGGCCCTCGAGCCGGACGAGATCCGGCGCGATGCGCGCCATGTCCAGGATGGAATTAAAGGGCGTGTCGCCGAGCTGCTCGTAGCCGATGCGGTAGATCTCTTCGCTGCGGCGCATGAAGCGGTCGTAGCCCGCGACATCTGCGGAATCGAAGCGCGCAATCTCGGCGCGCATCGCGGCCTCGTCGCCGCTGGCGTTGAAGACGTCGCCATTGTGGAAGCGAATTTGGTAGAACGGCGTCATCGCGCGCAGCTCGATGTGGTCCGCCATCCTCCGCCCGCAAAGCGCCCAAAGCTCCTCGAACAGGAAAGGCGCGGTCACGATCGTTGGCCCGGTGTCGAAGGTGAAGCCGTCCTGACGAAGCACGAAAGCCCTCCCGCCCGGGGCGCTGAGCTTTTCGAGGACCGTGACGCGATAGCCTCGCGCGCCGAGGCGCACCGCTGCGGCGAGACCGCCGAATCCGCCGCCGATGATGACTGCGCGCGGGCGCGCATGGGAAACAACCGGAGC
Organism: uncultured Alphaproteobacteria bacterium; assembly: GCA_963775665.1. Lineage (GTDB taxonomy): Bacteria > Pseudomonadota > Alphaproteobacteria > Rhizobiales > Beijerinckiaceae > Roseiarcus. Next base: position 69,928 of record CAVZJZ010000050.1, read on the forward strand.
GAGAGGTGGCCGATCGAGTGTCAACACCTCTTGACAGTAGCAGCGTCAGGCCAGCTTGATCAAGCGTAAAAGCGGCGGCCCGGTCATCACTCCGGGACATTGGCGAGGGCGGCGTAGCGCCGGATGAGCCCGCAGACCTCGTCCGGCCTCTCCTCATGCGCGAGATGGCCAACATGGGGCAGCGAACTCGACCGCGGCCCCGGGAATCTCCGTCGCGATCGCCTCCGCACCGCTCGGCGGTACAGCCTTGTCGTCCTGACCGACGATAAGGAGGACCTTGGCCTTCAGGTGAGGCAATTCCCGGCGCAGATCGGTCAGGTCCCAGTTCGCCATCATGCCCAGTGCGCCGGCGACATGGGCCGGATTGCGCAGGAGCTGCCCGTAGAGCTCGACGCCGCGCCGCCCGATCTTTGATCCCGTTCCGCGCAGGAGGTTCGCGACCGCCGGCTCGTCGGCCGCCCAGGCGAAAACGCGCGGAGCGAGCGGGTTGAGAAACAAGAGCTTGGCGATCGGCGGGAAAAGAACGCCGGCCATGCCTCCGAAAGGAAGAAACGCGCCGTTGAGGCTGACAAAGAGTTTGGGTTTGATCGTCCCGTCGAGGCAGAGCCGGGCGAGAATCGCCGCGCCCGCCGAATGCCCGACGACGACCTGCGGTCGGCAGTCGAGCGCGGCGAGCAGCGCCGCGACCGCGCGCGCCATTCCTGGCAGAGACAGATCGAGCCCCGACTTGGCGCTCGTGAACGCGTGGCCCGGCAGGTCGGGCGCCGTCAGATGAAACCGTTTCGCGAGCAGGGGCGCGAGCCGGTCCCAGGAATGGGTCGAGGCGCCGGTGCCGTGCAGCATCAGGAGTTCGGGGCCCTTTCCCATCCGCTGGACATGCCAGCGCAGGGGCCCCACTTCGACGAAGGCGCTGGCGTCGCGGTGGGGCCAGTCGGCCCCGTCGCGCGCGAAGGACAGCCGGTCGCGGCTCCAACCGAACATGGGTTCAGGGCCTCGAACGGGGCGAGGAGGCTCGAACGGCGACGTTGACCAGCGCAGGGTCGGCGACCGGGAGCTTCACGTATCGCGCATGCATCGCTTCGGCAATGAGCCGCGTCGCCGGCGTTTCGTCGCGTCGGGAGGGCGGCGAGGTGTCAATCGCTAGCGCCTGAACGCCCGCGGCAAAGAGCCGCCGCCCGGCGTCGAGCGCATCCTCCATCGCCCGCGCCCGGCCGGCCGTTCCGTCGCGCGAGACATTCGCCCGTCCGTCGGTCATCAGAACCACCAGCGCGGATTGCCCCTTGCGCCGGACCTGATCGGCAAGCGCCCCGCCCGCGTCGAGCCCGCTCGCGAGCGGCGTGCCGCCGCCGCCGGGCAATCCGGTCAGCCGCCGCTTGGCCCGCGCGGTCGAGCGCGTCGGCGGCAGGACGATCTCGGCGTGAAGCCCGCGAAAGGCAATCAGCGCGACGCTGTCGCGGCGCACATAGCAGTCGGCGAGCAGGAGTTCGATCGCGCCCTTCACCTCCGCGAGCCGCTGCATCGCCGAGGATCCCGAGGCGTCGACGACGAAAATGGTCGTCGTCCCGCGCTTGTGGCGATAGCGAACGGTGCGGAAGTCCTCGGGTCGCACGAGAACCGACCGGCGTTCGAGATGCGCCTCTCTCGCGCCGGCGAATGGGCTGCCACGGCGCCGCAGCGCGTAGGGTCGAAATGAGGCTCAGGCGCTCCCGCCGCGGCGAGCCGGCGCGAGCGCCGATCGGCCGGCCGCGTCGCGCCGAAATCTGATGGGCGCCAGACTTTCCGTCTGCCGCCGAGCGCGTTCGCGCGGCGTGACCCGAGGCGATTTGCGCCAGCAGCGTCTCGGGGATCGCGGCCTTCGCGGCGGCTAGCACCACATCCTCGAGCCTCTGCGGCGCCCGGTCGGACTCGGAATCATCCGGATCGCGGTCCTCCTCGGCCTCCGGTTCGGCTGGCGGCTCCTCTTCAGCCTCCAAATCGTCCGCCGCGGGGATGCGGGTGGCGCGGGCGCTCAGCGTCAGGCTCGCGGCCAGCGCCACGTCTCGATCCTCGACCTCGGCGCGTCCGTCGAGGGCGGCGATCGCGCGAGCCGCCCGCAGCGCAAAGAGGGGCGCGCGAAGCGAGGCCACCCCAAGCTCGGCCGCTGCCGCGACCAGCGCCTCAATGACCGACGCGCCGGCGAAGACCGAGGGCAGGAGGGCGCGGGCGGCCTCAATATCCGCGACGTCGAACACGCTCGGCTCGATGTCCCGCACGCCGACTGTGCTGAGATCGATCAGATAGCTGCAGCGTTCGATGAGCGCTGGCGGCGGCTTCTCCTCCTCGCCGTGCCCTTCGTCGAGGGCGACGAAGCCGAAGCGCGCCGCGAGCGACATGGCGAATCCGTCCCGCTCGAGCGCGACCGCGCCTGTATCGAGCGCCGCCGCGAGGCGCGCCGCCGTTCCGGCCGGAACGCGCTCGGCCATGGCAAGCACGAGAACGCCGCCATCGGCTTGGGCGATGACGCCCGTCTCGGCGATCGGTCGCCCCGCCTTCAGGGTCGCGGCAATATCGAGGCCGCCGATGAGCCGGTCGTCGGCGATGCTTGCGGGAATGCGCCGCATCGGCGCGGCAGGATCGAGCATGGCGGCAAGTTCGGCGAGCCAGGCGTCGCGCGCCGGGCCGGGCGCGCTTCGGACGGCAACGCCCCCGCCGAGCGGGTCGAGCGCGAAGGCGGCGGCGGCGAGGCTCGCGCGTTGCCAAGCGGCGCCGCCGGTCCCGCTCATGACGCGAAAACGTCCTCGATCGCTCGCTGGACGCGGACGCCCGAGCCCGCATCGTCGAGGGGGTTGCGCCTGAGCCTGTGGCTGATCGCCATCGGCGCGACCCGCTTGAGCTCGGCGGCGCCGATCTTGGCTTTGCCTTCGAGGCTGGCCAGCGCCCGGGCGGCGCGAACGAGCGTCAGTTCGCCGCGAAGCCCGTCGGTCCCGAGCGCGAGGCAGAGCCGGGTCGCGGTCTCGATCGCCGCGTCGGGCGTGGCGACCAAGGCGAGATGGGCGCGCGCGGCGACGATGCGCTTGCGGAGCTTCCGCTCCTCGCCCGACCAAGCCTTGAGGAAAGCCTCGGGGTCGCGCTCGAAAACGTCCCGGCGCTTAACGACTTCTATGCGGGACGGCAAGTCCCTCGGCGTCCTGACGTCGACCGCGAGGCCGAAGCGGTCGAGAAGCTGTGGCCTCAGCTCCCCCTCCTCGGGGTTGCCGCTGCCGATCAGCACGAAGCGCGCCGGATGGCGGACGCTGAGGCCCTCGCGCTCGACGACATTGATGCCGGAGGCCGCCACGTCGAGCAGGAGGTCGACGAGATGGTCCTCTAGAAGATTGGCCTCGTCGATATAAAGGAAGCCCCGGTTGGCGAGCGCGAGCAGCCCGGGCTCGAACGATTTCTCGCCGCTCGAGAGCGCACGCTCCAGATTGAGCGCGCCCGCGACCCGGTCCTCCGTCGCCCCGAGTGGCAGGTCGACCACGGGAACCGGTCGAAGGACGCTTTTGAGCGCGCCGCGCGCGTCGTGTCCGCAGGCCGCGCATAAGCCGGCCGGCGACGAGGGCTCGCAATTGTAGGGGCACCCCACGACAGCGCGCATTTCTGGCAGGAGGGCTGCGAGCGCCCGAACCGCCGTCGACTTGCCGGTTCCGCGGTCGCCGAAAACGAGGACTCCGCCGATACTCGGATCGACAGCGGCAATCAGGAAGGACAGTTTCATGTCCTCCTGTCCTACTATTGCAGAGAAAGGAAACGGGTTAGGCATGTCCGGCCTCATAGACCACGCGAAGGCCAGATGGGACTGCCATCCGCAAATCCTGCCCCTTCGCCGATCCCAGACTCCGGGGACAAGCTGTCGGCCATCCAAGGCGTGCAATTGACAAGCCGGTGGAACATGTCGAGGGCGTGCTTGTCAATTGGCGTTGTCAAGCAGCATTCGGCACGAGGGCGCCGCAACGAGATCATGATCCCGATCCGGATGTGACAGGCGGCGTCGCCGCACCTCAAGCCCGTCGTCAGCCTGACTAACTAATCCCTTTAGCCAGACTAACTAACCGCTTTCGGCTCGAAGGCGTCTCGACCGAGTGCTCTTTGTCGACCGCGGCGATGACCGGGATAAGACCTACCTTTCTCGGAAGTCTCATGACCTCACTCAGGCAGGATGGTGACAGAGTCGGTCGACAAGGCTCATCAATGACGAACGCCAGGCCGACGTCGCCTCCTATCTACTCCGCAATCGACGAGAGCTGACGACCGACCTATTGGCCGGAGTCTCAAAGCGCTCGGCCTAATCAAGACAGTCAAGAAGCCAGGACGGATAAAATTGCCCCAACGTTCAGTACATATAGCTCATTGCGACAAACGCGACTGCTGGGGCGACGAGTATCCAAACCCAAATCAGCGCTTCCATCTTGATTCTCCTATGGTGACTGCGGCATAGCCGGATAAGCTAACAAGGCTGCACGCTTAGAAATCGAACTGAGCGAAAAAAGTTCCCTCCGTCGCAAGAAGGGCCGGGCTGCAGAAGATGGACCGGTGAATGTCGCCGAACGGCTTTCTTTCCAACGTGGAGCCGGATCGTCGAGACACTTATCAATCCCTCTACTGGTGCGGACTGGGTGACCGGACGCGTTGACAACAGGTGCTATCCCGCGCGTTCAGCGCTTCGTTCTTTCCTCAAGTCATCAGGCGCCGCAACCGGCCGCATCGCATGCGATGACGTGCGCAACATGCCCGCCCGAGACAAACTCACCCCAAGGTGGGCAGGAACATCGAGCCGCGCTGCGTCGCGAATTCGCGGAATGCCCTTGCGGCCGGCGACAGGGCGCGATCGGTCCTGTTGACCACAAACCACTGGCGCAAGATCGGCAGGTCTTCGACGTCGAGGCAGACAAGCCGTCCGCTGGCGACCTCCGCCGAAATCGTGTGGGCCGAGATCAGCGCGATCCCGAGGCCCGCCATGACGGCCTGCTTGATCGTCTCGTTCGAGCCGAGTTCCATGCCCATCTGAACGGGCCTGATCGTCGTATCGCCGATGAAATCGTCGAACACCGAGCGGGTGCCAGATCCGAATTCGCGGAAGAGGAAGGCCTCTCCTCCGAGATCCGAGCGCCTCAACCCCTTGACATGAGCCAGTCGATGCTCCGGCGGGGCGATCAGCACATAAGGATGAGGGCCAACGGGAAATTTCTCGACCGGCAGGTCGCGCGGCGGTCGCCCGGTCAGCGCGATCTCCACTTCCTCGCTCCGTAAGGACTCGATCGTCGCGTCGCGATTGCCGATCTGGAATCTGAGATCGAGCCTAGGCCGGCTTGCGACGAAAGCCGCGATGAGCCGCGGGGCGAAATATTTCGCCGTCGACACGGCGCCGACGGAAAGCCTGCCGCCCTCTCCGTCGCTGATCGCCCGCATCGTGTCGGCGAAATGGCGGATCGCGCGCTCGACGCCGAGCGAGGCTTCGAGCGCCGACTCGCCCGCCTTGGTCAGGCGCATTCCGGTCGAGGTCCGGTCGAAGAGCTTCAGCGCGACCGCCTCTTCGAGGCCTTTCACCCGCGCCGTCAGCGCGGCCGGCGTCATGTTGAGCTTTGCGGCGGCCTGCACGAGCGAGCCTGCCGCGGCGATCGCCTGCAGGGTCTCGATATGGCGGAGCGACAGGTTGCGCACGATAGGTGCCGGGCCTTGGCTGGGCATTCACATTTTTTGAATGCAAAGGTAAATTTAAGTCAGTTTCCATTGATAGGCAAATTCGTATTGTCAGGTTCGGACGCTGCAGCCGACTGGGTGCAGAGACAGGGAGCGCCTCGTGACAGGCACGCTTGAGATCGGCCGGGATCTCGACGGCTTTCTGGCTGCGCACGCGCCCCGGCCGCTCGCCGAGGTCCTTCGCGCGATCGCGGAAGCTTCTCTACCGCTCGCCCATCTCATTCGCCGCGGCGGACTGGCCGGCGACCTCGACGAGGCGGTCGGCCCGGACCACGACGGAACCGCGCAGAAGGCGCTCGACGTTTTCGCGGACGAGGCCTTCGTCAACGGGCTCCGCGGCGCAGGCGTTCGCGCGGTCCTGTCCGAAGAGCGCGACGAGCCCGTCGCCGCTCGACGCCGACGGCGCCTTTCTGGTCGCGCTCGATCCGCTCGACGGTTCGAACAGCATCGACGCCAACATTTCGATCGGCACGATGTTCTCGGTGCTCGACGCCCCGGCGGGAAGATTCACGCCGCAGAGCTTTCTCGAGCCTGGCGTCAGGCAACGCGCGGCGGGCTTTGCTCTCTATGGCCCGCATACCGACTTCGTGTTCACGACCGGCTCGGGCGTGCACATGGCGACTCTCGACCCCGACGCCAACCTGTTCCGGATGTCGCGCGTCGGCGTCACGATGCCTGCCGGAACGAAAGAATTCGCGATCAACGCCTCGAATTCCCGCTTCTGGCCGGCGCCGGTCCGCGCCTATATCGAGGATTGCCTAGAAGGCGACGAGGGTCCTCGCGGACGGAATTTCAACATGCGCTGGATCGGCGCGGTCGTGGCGGAGGTCTATCGGATCCTCATCCGCGGCGGCGTCTATCTCTACCCGCAGGATTCGCGCGAGGGCTACGAGCAGGGCCGCCTGCGCCTGCTCTACGAGGCCAACCCGATCGCGTTTCTCATCGAACAGGCGGGGGGCGCTGCGATCGACGGATTTCGATCGCATTCTCGATGTCACGCCCGCCTCGCTCCATGTGCGAACGCCGCTGATCTTCGGCTCGAAGGACAAGGTCGAGCGGATTGAACGATATTACACCGAGACCAGCGACTCGCAGACGCGCTCCGCTCTTCGGCAAGCGCGGCCTCCTGCGTCGGTAATCTCCGAACCCCGGACCCCTGCCAAGATGTCGATCAAGCATCCCATCATCGCGATCACCGGCTCGTCGGGGGCCGGCACGACGTCGGTCAAGCAGACGTTCGAGCAGATCTTCCGCCGCGAGAAGATCAACCCGGTCTACATCGAGGGCGACGCTTTCCATCGCTGGAACCGCCTCGAAATGCGCGAGCAGATGAAGGCGGCCGCAGCCAAGGGCGACCATCACTACAGCCACTTCGGCCACCGACGCCAATCTGTTCGAGGAGCTCGAGGCGACTTTCCGCGCCTATTCCGAAAGCGGCGGCGGGCGGACGCGCGCCTATGTTCACGACATCCACGAGGCCGAGCAGCACGGCGCCCAGCCAGGGACTTTCACGGCCTGGCGCGAGTTCGAGCCAGGCTCAGATCTGCTTTTTTACGAGGGCCTGCACGGCGCAGTCATCACCGACAAGGTCAATGTCGCCCAGTACAGCGACCTCAAGATCGGCGTCGTGCCGGTCATCAATCTCGAGTGGATCCAGAAGCTGCATCGCGACAAGGCCGTCGCGCGGCTACACGACCGAGGCGGTGACCGACACGATCCTCCGGCGCATGCCGGATTACATCAATATCATCTGTCCGCAGTTCACCGAGACGGACATCAATTTCCAGCGGGTGCCGACGGTCGACACGTCGAACCCGTTCATCGCGCGCTGGATCCCGACGCCCGACGAATCGATGGTCGTCATCCGCTTCCGCGACCCGCACGGCATCGACTTTCCGTATCTGCTGTCGATGATCCACGGCAGCTTCATGAGCCGCGCCAACTCGATCGTGATCCCCGGCGGCAAGCTCGACATCGCGATGCAGCTGATCCTAACGCCGATGATTCTGAAACTGGTGGAACGCGCCGCCGCGCCGCGCGCGGCTGAGTTTCGAACCCGATCGGCGCGCACGGCGCGTCGCAACGACCAAGGAGAACGACGATGAACAAACAGATCTCGCAGACCGTGAGGGGCAAGGACCGCTACAAGGCCGGCGTGATGGAATATCGAAAGATGGGTTATTGGGAGCCCGACTACACGCCCAAGGACACCGATATCATCGCGCTCTTCCGCGTCACGCCGCAGGACGGCGTCGATCCGATCGAAGCCTCTGCCGCGGTCGCCGGCAAATCCTCGACCGCGACCTGGACGGTCGTTTGGACCGACCGCCTGACGGCGACTGAGAAGTATCGCGGCAAGTGCTATCGCGTCGATCCCGTGCCGGGGACGGACGGCCAGTATTTCGCCTATATCGCCTACGATCTCGACCTGTTCGAACCGGGCTCGATCGCCAATCTCTCGGCCTCGATCATCGGCAACGTGTTCGGCTTCAAACCGCTGAAGGCGCTGCGACTCGAGGACATGCGGTTCCCGGTCGCCTATGTGAAGACGTTCCAGGGTCCCGCAACCGGCATCGTCGTCGAGCGCGAGCGGCTCGACAAGTTCGGCCGGCCGCTGCTCGGCGCGACCGTCAAGCCGAAGCTCGGCCTCTCCGGCCGCAACTACGGGCGCGTCGTCTACGAGGCGCTGAAGGGCGGCCTCGACTTCACCAAGGACGACGAGAACATCAACTCGCAGCCCTTCATGCACTGGCGCGACCGCTTCCTCTATTGCATGGAGGCGGTCAACAAGGCGCAGGCCGCGACCGGCGAGGTCAAGGGCACCTATCTCAACGTCACCGCCGCGACCATGGAGGACATGTACGAGCGCGCCGAATTCGCCAAGGAACTCGGCTCGGTCATCGTCATGATCGATCTCGTGATCGGCTACACTGCGATCCAGTCGATGGCGAAATGGGCGCGCAGGAACGACACGAGTCTTGCATCTTCACCGGGCGGGCCATGGCACCTACACGCGCCAGAAGTCGCACGGGGTCTCGTTTCGCGTCATTGCCAAGTGGATGCGCCTCGCGGGCGTCGACCATATCCATGCTGGCACGGTCGTCGGCAAGCTCGAGGGCGATCCTGCTACGACGAAGGGCTACTACGACATCTGCCGCGAGGACTTCAATCCGCTCAAACTCGAGCATGGCGTCTTCTTCGATCAGCACTGGGCTTCGCTCAACAAGCTGATGCCGGTCGCCTCGGGAGGCATCCACGCCGGGCAGATGCACCAGCTCCTCAGCCTTCTCGGCGACGATGTGGTGCTGCAGTTCGGCGGCGGCACAATCGGCCATCCGAACGGCATTCAGGCCGGCGCCACCGCCAACCGCGTGGCGCTCGAGGCGATGGTCTTCGCGCGCAACGCGGGGCGCGACTATGTCCTCGAAGGCCCGACGATCCTTGCGGACGCCGCCAAGACCTGCACCCCTCTGCGCCAGGCGCTCGACGTCTGGGGCGACGTGACCTTCAACTACGCATCGACCGACCAGCTCGACTACGTGCCGACGCCGACTGCGGCGGTCTGACCCGCCAAACCACCATTCAGACACATCAGGAGTCTTCTCCCATGCGCATCACTCAAGGCTGCTTCTCGTTCTTGCCGGATCTCACCGACGATCAGATCCTGACTCAGGTCCAGTATTGCCTCGACAATGGCTGGGCGGTGAATCTCGAGTTCACCGACGACCCGCATCCCCGCAACACCTATTGGGAAATGTGGGGGTTGCCGATGTTCGATCTCACGTGACGCCAAGGGCGTGCTCATGGAGCTCAACGCCTGCCGCAAGGTGTACGGCGACCGCTATATCCGCCTCTCGGCCTTCAATTCGTCGCATGGATGGGAAGTCGGTGCGCATTTCTTTCATCGTCAACCGGCCGAAGAACGAGGACGGCTTCCGGCTCGAGCGCACCGAAGCTCATGGTCGGATGCAGCGCTATGCGACGCGCGCCTATGCGATCGACCGGCCCGAAGGAAAGCGCTACACGTGAACGAGATCGGCGAGGCTAGGCCGACGGAGCCGGCGAAGATCAATCTCGCGGAAGAGTTCGCGCAGCTCGGGCGTCGGACCCGTGCTCAAACAACTCGACGACGAGTTGATCGGCCTCGCGCCCGTCAAGCAACGCATCCGCGAAATCGCGGCGCTGCTGCTCGTCGATCGGGTGCGGCTCGAAATTCGGCCTCGCCGCGCAGGCGCCGACCCTGCACATGAGCTTCACCGGCAATCCCGGCACCGGCAAGACGACGGTGGCGACTCGCATGGCCGAGATCCTGCACCGGCTCGGCTATGTCCGCCGCGGCCATCTGGTCGCGGTGACGCGCGACGATCTCGTCGGCCAATATATCGGCCACACTGCGCCCAAGACCAAGGAGGTGCTCAAGAAGGCGATGGGCGGCGTCCTGTTCATCGACGAGGCCTATTATCTCTATCGCCAGGAGAACGAGCGCGACTACGGGCAGGAGTCGATCGAGATTCTCCTGCAGGTGATGGAGAACAATCGCGACGATCTCGTCGTCATCCTCGCCGGTTACGCAGACAAGATGGACCGGTTCTTCCACTCCAATCCGGGTTTTCGCTCGCGCGTCGCCCATCACATCGACTTTCCCGACTACACCGACGGCGACCTCTTCGCCATCGCGGAAAAGATGCTCGGCTCGCTCAACTACAAGCTGAGCGATGGGGCGAGCCAGGCGCTTGCCGAGTACATTCCGCTCAGGCGCATGCAGCCGCTGTTCGCCAACGCGCGTTCGATCCGCAACGCCCTCGACCGCGCCCGCCTGCGCCAGGCGAACAGGCTCTTTGCCGCGCAGGACCCAGAATTGAGTCTGGACGCGCTGATCACCATTGAGGCGGAAGACATCCGCCAGAGCCGGGTTTTCCAGCGTACCGAACTTCTGACTCCGCCAATCTTGGTTTGTACCCAGGTCCCCAGCCACTCCTTTCAAGGCCCTCGTTGGTCGCGTCTCCCAAGAATGTCGTCGGCCGCTTTCTCGGCGATCATGTAGATCGCACAGACGATGAAAAAGCCGGGAATGCGCGGGAAGACGCTGGCGTCGACGACTCTCAGGCCCTCAGTTCCGTGCACGCGGAAGTCGCTCGTCAGCACGCCGGATTGATCTCGCGGTCCGATGGCGCAGGTGCAGGAGGCGTGGTGCCCCCACGAGTGCTGGCGGACGTAGGCCTTGAGCGCGTCTTCGCTCGCCAGTTCGGCTCCAGGCGTGTCCTCGGCGAGCAGCACGCCCTGCATGGTTTGGGCCATTCTCCGCACCCGCCGCACGCCGTCGACGACCGCGGTCAGATCGTCGCCGCTCGCATCCGTCCCTTCCTCGAAGCTGCGAAAATCGATGCGCGGCGGGTCGCGCGGGTCGCTTGAGGCGAGCGTCACCCGACCGCCGCGGTTCTTCGTATGCGCCTTCAAGACCGCGAAGGTGAGGTCGCCGCGACTTTTGCGAATGTCGTCCGAATAGCCGGGAAAATAGCCGGAAAAGCGCGTCAGCAGCGCCATGACGAAGAGGTCCGGATCCGGGCCCGCCACGCTCGAACGCAGCGAGAAGGCGACCGCGGCGCCGTTCGAGAGATACATGCCTTTGCCGCCGAGCCAGGCGCGGTAGACCGGGTCGCCGGCCGCGAATTCGGCGCCTTCGAGGCATCTCCACGGGCGCCCTGTCTTGTGAATGACGCCGATCTCGTAGCGGTCCTGCAGATTGCGCCCGACGCCGTCGAGCGCGACGCGCACGTCGACGCCAAGCGCGGCGAGTTCGTCGGCCGGCCCGACGCCCGACAGCATCAGGATTTGCGGCGTGTTGAACGCCCCCGCCGCCAATATGACTTCACGCCGGGCGAAGGCCTGTCGGAGCTCTCCCTTGTCTCCGCTGGGCTCGGGCGACGCGCGATAGAGGTTTCCGCCTTTGAGATATTCGACGCCGATAGCGCGGTTGTCGGCGTCGAAGAGGACGCGGGTCGCGAGCGCGTCGAATTCGACGCTGAGCCCGTGGGTGCTTCATGGCTGCCAGCACGCGCTCGCGCGCTCCGCGCCTCCGCCCGCGAGCCGTCGACAGCGGCACCGCGGTCAGGCCTTCGGCGAGCCGCCCCTGCAAACGCTTATCGTTCGGGTCCGCTTCGCCCACGACCACTCGCGCCCAGCGCTCGAAAGCTGCACCGAGCGCACGCGATGCGCGCGCGACGACCGGATTTCCGCCGCGACATCGACGCGCACCGCGTCGCGGATGACGCACATCAGCGGATGGTCGGAGAAGGCTTTCGGCGGCAGCGGCCTTTCCGCCGAGAGCCACCCGTCCCAGCCGTGGCCGGTCGGATCGAAGAGTCCGCCGGTCAGCCAGGCGAGCAGCCGCCACAGCGGACGATAGCGGCAATCCTCGATGCGCTGGAAATAGCGCCGCATGTTTTCGGCGCGCCACGACGGGTCGCCGGTCAGCTCGGCGATGCCGTTCCAGTCGGAATCGTGCGGGACCATGAGGATCATGGCGTTGTGCGCGGTGCAGCCGCCGAGCGTCGAGGCGCGCGGATAGAGGACGCCGGGCGGCGGATCGTTCTCAGGCCGCCGGCGGCGCTCGGCGTCGTCGCCGAAATCGTGGACCAGGAAGTTCCACGCCATCGCCTTGTTTTCCGAGGCGAAGGGATGGAAGGCGGGCACGTCGTAATCTTCCGGCAGGCCATCCGGCCTCGAGCGCGGCCGGGTCGGCGCCCGCTTCGAGCACCAGCACGCTTCATCCCGGCTTCGGCGAGGCGCGCCGCCACCGTCCCGCCGCCCGCGCCGGAGCCGACGACGACATAGTCGAACGTCTCGCCCGCCGCGTCGGCCATCGTCAGAAGGTCTTGATGAATTCGATCAGGGCTCGCTTGTCGTCGTCGCTGAGCGGCGTCTCGGCGCCGAACGCCTTTTCGTCGTCGCTGAGACCGGCGGTGTCGTTGAACTCGTCCGTGCCGAAATAATGGCCGCGGTTGACGACGAAATCCGGGCACTTGAGCAGTTTGAGCAGCGGGCCGCTGAATTTCCCCGCCCAGTTCAGCATCGCGGCGTCGTCGCCGTTCGGGTCGAGGCTCGGCCAGTTGCGGGCGACGTCGAACACAAGCTGAGTGAACGCGAGGTCATGCGGCAGCCGCTGGCCGAAGGGGATGTCGGCCCTCGGCCGATAGCTCGCCGCCAGATTGATGGGAAAGCCCTTCGGAATCGGCCCGAGCTTGAAATTGCCGTCGCGGTCGAAAACCTTGCCGAACGGCCGGGACGGCAAGGCGCCGATCGAGGTTGCGGAGCTCGACCGGAATGCTGCGCTTCGGGATGTCGACGAAAGCTGGGCTCGGTCGTGCGCACGATATAGCCGTCGAATCCCGGTTCGCGCTCGCGCTTCTCCGGCCACAGGAGCTGCTCGATCGACGCGTCGAAGATCTTCATGCGGCCGTCGACCGAGGGGTCGTCGGAATAGGGTCCGAGGCGGTTGTTGACCAGGAAGGGCGCGGTCGACCAGATGCTGACGAGCGAGGGCACGCGGGTGAAGCCGAGGCCTCCGCCTGGCATCTGGTACTGCCAGCGCGCCCCGCTGAACGGGTCCTGCACCGTGATCTTCCCGACCGAAGGCAGGTTCTTGTAGGTCTCGGACGAGAAGTTGTCCCAGATGTTGCCGCGGATCGCGTTGGTGCCGAGCGGACTGCAGGCGTTGGTGCGCAGAAGCGTCACCGGAATGCGCGCCTCGTTCGAGAGATAATTGTCCTTGAGGAAATCGGGCGCGGCGACGATGTCCCGCATCTTCGCCTTGAAGTCGTCGGTCTTCGTGTAGGCCCAATAGCGGCTGAAGCACTTGAGATAGTCGGGACCCGAACAGCCGCCGGGCTGAAGCTGGGCGCGCGCCTCGTCCGGCAGCTTGCTCGAGTGGCAGCGCGCGCAGGTCTCGGCGAACACCTTCCTGCCGCGATCGAGCGTCGCGGCGTCGGCGGTCAGATACTTGTCTCCGCCCGGCGCCTTGGCGAGAGAATCCGGCTGGCCGGCTGCGACCAGGAACTTCGCCATGAGCGGCGTACCGGCTTCGGTCGCGCGCCAGTAGGCCGAGTTCTTTTCCGCGGTCGCGATCGGGATGGGCGTGATCGGCTCGCCGCCGAAGAAGGGATTGAAGTGCCGCGTCCACTCTTCGCTGTAGAGTCCGATGTTGATGTAGACGCGATTGAGCGCGCCCATGACGCCGACCGAGTCGGAGCCGTCTTTCAGCACGCGCGGCGACCACGACGTGTCGGGGGGATCGAAAAAGCCTGGAAGCTGCTTGTTGATGAGCTGGCCGTCTTTCAGCGTCTCCTTGCCCCAGAGCTTCGCCTCGGCGAGACGGGGCCCCAGGAGATAGACGGCGTTCATGGTGCGCGGGTTGTTGATGTAGTCGGTCGAGACGAGCGAGGTGTCCATCGTGCCGGGCGGATAGGAATGGACCATCTGATAGAGAAAGTTCTTCATGTCCGCGGCGTAGACGAAGACGCGATCCATCCACAGGTACTGGCTGCCGACGGTTGAATTGAGATCGGCCCATTGCGGATGGGCCGGGTTGGCCGGCGGGTGAATGGGGCTCGGGCCCACGTGGCAGAACCCGCACGCCATGCCGACCCGATAGGGGCGAACGAGTTTCGGATCGTTGTAGTAGTTCGGATCGGTGTAATAGCGCTCCGGGTCCCACTTGTCCCTGGCGGCCTGGTTGAAGTCCGGGTTCGGAAACAGCCGCAGGCCGAGGACGCCGGTGGCGTAGCCGAAATAGGAGCCGACCGGCAGCGTCGAGCCGTCCTTGAACGTCGATCCCCGCGCGCCGATCTTGACGCCGGGATAGTTCGCCTCGTTCTCGAACGGATCGGGCGGGCAGTTCGCGCCGCGCACGTCGAGCCAGAGGCCGAACCGCTGCGGATCGGGAGCGGTCGGCTTTTCGAAGCAGGGTTCGTTGACCGCGCCGAGCCAATGCCAGCGCGAATCGCGGTCGCAGCGCTGACCGTCGCAATAGGTCTGGCTCGGATGCGAGGTGATGACTTTGAGGAGGTCGAAGGTCGCGAGACTGTCCTGGGTGATCTGGTCCCAGAAGCGGTCGTCGCCGCCGGTCCAGACGAGCCACATGTTGCGACCCTGAACCTCGTCCGGACCGAGTTGCGCGCCGTTGTCCATGTCGCGGAAGAAGTCTTCGCTCGCCTGCGGCAGGCTCGCCTCGTTGCGGCCCGCGCGCTGCGCCTCGTCGAGCGGCGCTGGAGCGGCCGCGGCGGCATTGAGGCCGATGGCTAGCGGGCAGACGAGGCCGAACAGCAGGACCCAGACGCCGGACAACCCCAATGTTCGCATCCCCGCCGCCTCCGCCTCACCCGCAATGACGCATCTTTGCGCCATTCCGGGTGGGGCGCAATAGCGCCCGATGACGGCGACTTATGTCCTCACCGAAGTACCCGAGGGCAAAACCGCCGTAGGCCAGAACGTCCGGATCGTCTCCGGCGACGAGCAACGCGCGCCGGGCGAGATCGACGGCGGTCCGGCGGTTCGCGTCCCGATCTTCGAACCATCCGTTGATATCCATGTGGTGGCGGCGAAACAGCGGAAAGAGCGAGGGCGGGTCCGAACCGCGGATCGCGTTCGACCGCATCCTCAAGGAGCCCCACCGCGTTGAACATGTCCGATTTGTCCATGGAACGCCACAGCGGGAGTGCCCGGAGATAGAGATCATAGGCCGTGAGGTCTCGAGTTGGTCGATTCGAGGAGGCGGCGAGTTTCTCGGCAGCTTGCAGCGCAGGCTCAATCACTCCGGCCACGCTGATCGCGACTCGGTCTTGAAGCTCGAACACCTCTTCAATCGAACCGTCAAAACGGTCGGCCCAGATGTGCGTTCCGTCAACTGCGTCGATCAACTGCCCAGTGATGCGAATCCGTTGGCCGGCTTTTCGCACCGAGCCCTCGAGCACATAACGAACGCCGAGTTCACGCCCGACCTGTTTTATGTCAATCGCCCTCCCCTTGTAGATGAAGCTGGAGTTGCGAGCGACTACGAAGAGCCAGCGAATGCGCGATAGCGCCGTGACAATCTCCTCTACCATACCATCGGCGAAGTAGTCTTGCTCTGGGTCGCCGCTCATGTTCTGGAATGGCAGCACCGCGATCGAAGGTTTATTGGGTAGGGTGAGCCCCGCGGGCTCGACGGGCTCCGCCAGCGTCTCAGCAGGGGCATCGCCGATGCGAAGCGAATAGACCCGGATCGGTTCGGCGATGTTCTTGAGCTGGGTCGGACCGAGGTCGGTGACCGCCGAGATCGAAGTCGCCCCCTGACCTGGCGATAGGCGTCCTCCGACAAGCAAACTGCGCCGGGCGCGCAAATGCCTTCGAGCCGGGCGGCGATATTGACGCCGTCGCCCATGAGGTCGCCGTCGCTCTCCTCGACGACGTCGCCGAGATGTATGCCGATGCGAAACTCGATCCGCCGCTCGGGCGACACACCGGCGTTGCGCTCTACGAGGCCATTCTGCACTTCGATTGCGCAGTGCACCGCGTCGACCACGCTGCGGAACTCGATGAGGCTGCCGTCCCCGGTGCGCTTGACGACCCGACCGTGATGCACGGCTATGGTCGGATCAATCAGGTCGCTGCGCAGCGCTCTGAGCCGCGCAAGCGTGCGATCCTCGTCGGCGCCGGCGAGGCGGCTGTAGCCGACGATGTCCGCAATCAGGATCGCTGCGATCTTCCGGGTTTCGCTCATGGCGAACCTCCGCCGCCATCGAGACTAGCACAAAGACCCGGCCAAATCCGCTTGTATCATTGTGAAACAATTCAGACGATAAGAGGGAGCCTCGACCGTCGGCTAAAGCACTGCCTTAGGTCGAGTTGAGCTGTCCGCATCGCCGCAGGAGGAATGACCGGTATTTGCGCACTCCGGCCGTCCCGGGTGGCGGCTTCGAAGGATCACAGCACTCGCTTCGCGACGTCCTGCCGGCGCCTTGATCGATCCATGCTTCGGGCGGATTCCCGCCCTTCCCTCGCGACCCCTGTAGGCGGTGCTCCGCCCTTCTGCATCCTGCCCCCACGGGCGCCGCCGTGAGGGCTGACCCACGAGTCGAGTTGGTCAAGCTGGCGCACAACCCCTTTCCGGCTGTTTTCAACGCCCGTCCTGTTGTGGCAACGTGGCGCGTTCTCGGGCGCTCGATCCAACGGCCCGCGGAGGCCGGACGGCTCGCGCCAGGACAGCAATCCGCCGCGCATCGCGCCGGCGATCAGAGGAGCGGCGCCCATGCTTCTCAGGCTCCTGCATCGCATTCTCGAAATTTTCCTGCATGTCATGCGCCGGATCGAGCAGCCGTTCCTGCGGCCGGCGTTCAACGCGGTCTTCCGCATGCCGATCGCCAATGCGTTGACCTGGCTGCATCAACTCTCGGCCGCAGCCGCGAGAACGTGGGCCTTGCCGAGGAGACGCCGCAGCTTGGCGAGGAGGAGGATACGCAGACGATGATCGACGAGATGCGCCGTCATCTCGTCCGCGACTTTCCGCAAGGCGGATTCGAGCGCGCAGGCAACACCAAGACTCACGGGCTGGTGCGCGGCGAGCTGACGATCCGCGACGGCTTGCCCGCGAACCTGCGCCACGGGCTCTTCGCCGAGCCGAAGACCTATCGCTGCTGGGTCCGCTTCTCGGGTCCCGGCCCGCATGTCGAGCCCGACATCAACGACGTCGGCTTCGCCAGCATCAGCGTGAAGGCGATGGGGGTCGAGGGGGAGAAGCTATGGGATGACGAGAAATACACCCAGGACTTCACCGCCGTCTGCACGCCGAGTTTCGTCACGCCCAATGTGAGGGCGAACGCGCGGCTGCAATATTGGAGCCGGCGCCATCTGCCCGTTTTCTACTTTTTCGACCCGCGGGCGCCCCATCTGATCGACTTCATGATGCAGGGCCTGTGGAACGAGACGCAGACCAATCCACTCGGCGCGACCTATTATTCCTGCGTGCCCTACCTCCTCGGGCCGCGGCAGGCGATGCAGTACAGCTTCTGGCCGATGACGAACGTGCCGCGCAGGATCCCGGGCCTGCCGTTCAGGCCGGCCGACAATTACCTGCGCGACAATATGGTCCTGACGCTCGATGCGACGGATGTCGAATTCGAGCTGCGGGTGCAGCTGCAGACCGATCCGTTCCTGATGCCGATCGAAAACAATGCGGTGATGTGGCCGACGCGGCTGTCGCCGCGCGTGCCGGTGGCGACGCTTCGCATCCCCCGCCAGACGTTCGACTTTCCGGATCAGCTCGCCTTCACCCGCTATCTGCGCTTCAATCCGTGGCACTGCCTGCCGGACCATCGCCCGCTCGGCAACCAGAGCCGGGCGCGAAAGCGCATGTACGACGAAATGGCGTCGTTCCGGCAGAGGATGAACAGCGTCGTCCATGTCGAGCCGACCGGCGAGGAGCGGTTCGGACCTTCGCGCGAGGAGGCGCCGGCGCCGCCCGAGACGGTCAGTTAGGGCGAGCCATCCGTACGGCCGGAGCTTGCTGCGATTTGACGGGTGAAAGCCGTTGTGTCGGGTTTAAGGACAGATAGAGTCCGTGGCTATGGTTACCGCGTCGCGTGTCCGGCAAAAATCGTATTTCTGAAGAGTCGACTTTTTCTTGCCAAAGAGCCGAAATTATGGTTCTGTTTTCAGAAATGGCGGGCGCGATCGGCTCCGCCCCGGGGCCGAACCGGCCGACCTCGTGAAAGTATCAGAATTCTGGCGCCAAAACAATTGAAAAGCCTCGATTGCATTGCGGAATTGCAGAGAGTCGATCCATGCGTCCGGCGCTCCCTCGGCGTCAAAGCGGGTCCTTCGACGCGATATGGCTTCCTCATAACGATTCCGCTTAAAGGCTCGCGATCCACTTCAGCGCCGAGAGACCCGGCAGGAAGAAATAGGCGCCGCCCTTGACCGTGACGAATTGCGGCACGCCGCTCGAGAGACGGCGGCCGGGCGGGGCGCCGGGGCGAGTGAAGCCGTCGGTGCGCTGGGGAGCCGCGATCACCGGGGGAACCGGGAACGGCTCGCGGTTTCCGACCAGCGGGTCCTGCTCGCCGCTCAGGTCCGCGAATTTGGAATTCGCGAGCCAGGCGCCCTGCACGAACTCGAACTGGCGCGAGATGTTGGCGTTGAGGCAGACGAACTGGAGTCCCGCCCCGGGATCGGGCGTCGAGGGATCGAGCGCGGCCGCACGGTCGATCCTTTTCCCGAATTCGCGGCCGCGACGCAGGATGCGGTGAAAGCGCGCCGAGGCGATCGCGTCGTCCTCGTGGCGCAGGTAGGGCCAGACGGTCGTGTTCTCCTCCCAGGGCAGGGTCGAGGAGGTCGGGTTTCTCTGCCGGCGGGTCGTCAGACCGAGCATCGTGAGCAGATTGTCGACAGGGCCTTCCGGGCCGGCCGGCGCATCGCCGGTGCGCGGATTGGCGCGCCTGATATGCGCCCCGACCGGGCAGGAAAGGCCGTCCGGGTCCGCGTCGAAGACAAAGCCGTTGACGCCGCGGTCGCGCGGATCGACCCCCGGCAGAGGCAGGCCGGTTTCGAAATCGGCGAGGGGCGCGCCGTCCATGCGTCGTCCGACCATGGTTTCGGCGAGCCTCTCGGGGTCCGCGCCGGCTCGCGCCGCTTCCTCCGCGGTCCAGCGCCAGAAACCCAGCACGTCCTGGGCCAGTTCGCGCAGGACGAGATAGGAGCCGTTGCGGCCGAGGTCGCGCTCGCCCGGAGCGCCGGCCGCGGGATAGAGGAGATCGGCGTTTCGCTCGCCCGCATCAAGCCTCGGGCTCTCCGCCGGATAGCCGTATTCGTTGCCGTAGCCGAGCAGCAGCTCGCCGAGCGACAGGAGATTGGTGAACGTCCGGTCGGCCTTCGTTCCGGGCCGGCGCACCTGGTCCCAGTCGAAGCTCGGTTGCGATACGCCGTCGACGAAGCCGAACGGTTCGACGCCGCCCATGTCCGAGGTCGGCAACATTTCGATCGCCGCGAGCGCGCAGCGTTCGGCCGCGGCGCGCGCTTCGCCGACGAAGGCTGCGATGCGCTCCGGCGCGGCGAACAGCATCAGGAGGATATGCGGCTCGCGCTCGCCGACGCCCCAACGCCAGTTCGCGGGCGCGTTCGCGCCGATGTCTCCAAGACGCTGCGACCGGTTGGCGCTGCCCGCCATGCCCTCGACGAACTCCGGCGAGAAGCGCTGAACGATCGCTTCGTCCATGCCGAGCGCCCTCAGGCCCGCGGCAGTGATCGCGACCTGCGTCGCTTCGGGGATTGCGGCTCGCGCCCCGCCCGGAGAAAGGTCAGCGAGGCGGGTCGGCTCGAGCCCGCCGAGCCAGCGTCTCGCCGCAGGCGCGTCGCCGACCCGCAAGAGGAGGTAGCTCGCGCCGGTCAGCGGGCGGAAGCCGGTCCGGGCGATGGCCTGAATGTCGGCTCGGTCGACGTCGGCGCGTGTCATGCGGCGGCGCCCGTCAGATCTCAGAGAGCCAGCGTCGAATCTCGTCGTCGCTCATCGTCGCTTTCTCGAAGCCGTTGCGGATGCGGGTGTTGCGGGCGAGGTCGCGCGCCGTCAGGCCGGGATAGGCCTTGTACCAGACATCGGTCGGAATCTGGTGATGGCGCTGAAAGCGCTTGAAGTCCTGCTCTCGCCAGGCGCCCTTGGCGATCAGCCAGTCGGTCTGCGGATAGGCGATCGCGCCCGAGAATGACAGGTTCAACCCAAATCCGACCTTGTTGATGAAATCGTCCATATAGGCCTCGTGTCCGCCATCATAATTGCTGCAGAAGAACATGCGGCGATTGGAATCGAGAAAGACCCAGTGAGCGAAATGAATCGTGCCGATTCGCGCGAGACCTCCGCGGGTAAAAACATGCCGTGCGAACCAGTCGATCGCGTAGAAGAGGAGACGCGCGAGATTGAGACGGAACAAACCCGGTTTGATCGAACCCATCGCCGTATATTGATTGGTCACGTCGTGATCTTCGCCGAGCCGCAATTTCGCGACCCACGCGGCGTCGTAGCCGTTCTCCACGATCGGGTCGGTCAGCTCGTGCCTGCGCAACACAACGAGAAAGACGATCAGGACGACGAGAAGGAGCGGCACGGTCACAAACGGAAACAGGATCAGACAGACGGCGGCGATGACGATGGGCGCGAGCAAATGCGCGAGGTTTCTCAAGCGCCAGTCGGACGGCGTCGGCGGGATCGGCGTCAGGCGGGCTTTGCTCCCGACGGCGCTGCGCAATTCCGCGAGCTGGCGCTGCGGCTCCTGCGCCGAGACCTGCGGCAGGGCCTCGCGCAGGAGCTCACGCAGGCGCGCCTCTTCCCGCGCCTGGACGACGCTGCGCCCGACCCAGTTGACGTAGGAGGCCGAGGCCCGGACGCGATGCGCGCTTGAGCCAGCGCTCGAGATCCGCGTTCGCGTTGAAGTCCACGCAGAATTCGAAGATTTGCCGGAGGCCGGAACATTCCCTCGCCATGCGTTCGAGCAGCGCGGTCGCGTCGCCGTCGCAGTCGACCATCAGGCAGAGATAGGTCGGTTCGACGCGGGGCAGTTGCGGATAAGGCGCCCGGTCGGCGAGCGTATGGTCGGCGAGGACCACCAAACGGGCGTAATGGATCGTATCGAACGCGCCGAATGGCAGAAGCGGGTTCGCCGGGTCCGCGGCGCCCGGGAAGCCGGGCAGGGTCATGGTCGCCAGCAGTGTGCGCAACGGCGCGACGCGATCCTCGGCGACCTCGGCGACGACAATGACATTGTCCTGCTGGATCATGGCGCCGCGTTTGGCCTCGGGTTGGTCATCCGGGCGACGCAGTTCGAGGCAGGTCCGTTTCTGTCACGCCGCCGCCCCCGTGCCTCTGAAGTCGAGCGAGAAGTCGATGAGCCGCTTGCTGTCCCAATAGACCTTGCCGAGATAGAAACCCGGTTCGACAAGCCGGATTTCATCGCGAACATGCGCGGCGACGAGCGAGGTCTGCGAATAGTCGAGCACGATGCACTCCTTTCCGTCGAGCCAGCTCGGGGCTTTATAAACGCGCGCGACGATGGCTTTCAGCGCCGAACGGGAGAATCTCGTTGCGCAGGAACCCGTCCTTCGCGTCGAACACCTTGCCCTTCCAGGCGAAGATATTGATGCAGGCGGCGATCGGTTCGCTGAAAAGGGTGTCCAGGGGCGATGATCGCCGTGCCCACGGCCTCGCCGTCAGGGATGGGCCCCGACTCGTCCGCGCTGAACAGCGCGTCAAGCTCCGCTTGCGACATCACCAGCAACTGTTTTGCATCCAACGCCATCGGCTGCTCCCCGGTCGAATTGAAGACGATCCTTGCGCAGACACTCCGTCCCTCATCGCGATGATGAACAGACGCGCTTCCGCGGAAAATCGGCCGCCCGTTGCATCCGCGTCCGGCCATCCCCGGCATACGGCTCCTCCGACAAGCCATCATGTCTGCTTTTCCTCCATATGCAAGGGAAGGATGACCAGGGCGGGAAAGGCCGCGGACCTCCCACAATCGCCCTTGACGATTGCGATGCAACTCATGACGAATAGGCGACGGCCCCGGTCGACGGGGAATTGGAGGACGAGATGGCGAAGGGTCAGGTCAAGGGCAACAAGGAAGCCAAGAAGCCGAAGGCTGAGAAGCCCAAGGGTTCGGGTTCGGCCTATAAACAGTCGCAGGGCAAGGGCGGAGCGGCCTTGAGCCCGACCTCGGCCAAGAAGGGCTGAGCGGGCGGTCGGTTCGCCGGGACGCTTCGGCTTCGGGTCGCACGCTTTTCTCGGGCGGGGACGCCCTGACCGGTTCAGAAACGGGCTAGTCGTCCATGTCCCACTTTTCCGCGCTCGCGCCCGCGAGTTCGCGCACCCTTTGCTCGTCGGAGCCGAATTCGCGCGCGTCGCCTTCGTAGACGATCCTTCCGTCGTCGAGCACATAGGCCCGGTCAGCAATTTCGACTGCGGCGCGCACGTTCTGCTCGACTAGCAGCACCGAGAGACCCTCGCGGCGCGCAGCTACGACGATCCTGAACACATCCTCGACGATCAGCGGCGCGAGGCCCTGCGAAGGCTCGTCGAGCATGAGGAGCTTCGGGTTCAAGAGCAGCGCGCGCGCAATCGCCAGCATCTCCTGCTCGCCGCCCGAGAGCTGGCCCCCCTTGCTGGTTCGGCGCTCGGCGAGCCGCGGGAAGGTCTCGAAGATGCGGCCGACAGTCCAGGCGCCCGGACGCTCGACCGGGACAAGCAGGTTCTCCTCCACCGTCAGATTGGCGAAGATGCGCCGGCCTTCGGGCACGTATCCGACGCCCGTCTCGGCGATGCGGTACGGCGGAAAACCTGTAACATCAGCGCCGAACAGCGTGACGCGGCCCTGGCGCGGCGGGTTGAGGCCGATCAGGCTCCGCAGCGTGGTGGTTTTCCCCGCGCCGTTGCGGCCAAGGAGCGCGACGATCTCGCCTTCGCGCACTTC
Organism: uncultured Alphaproteobacteria bacterium; assembly: GCA_963775665.1. Lineage (GTDB taxonomy): Bacteria > Pseudomonadota > Alphaproteobacteria > Rhizobiales > Beijerinckiaceae > Roseiarcus. The sequence goes on from CAVZJZ010000050.1 coordinate 93,132, forward strand.
GAGGCTCACGCCATGAAGGATGTGGCTTTTGCCGTAGAATGTGTGGATATCTTCGGCCTTGAGCGCGATCATGCGGCGGCCTTGCCGAGGTAGGCGGCCTGAACTTTGTCGCTGTCGGCGATCTCCTGCGGGGTCCCCTCCGCCAGGACCCTGCCCTCGGCCAGCACCATGATGCGGTCGGCGAGGTTGAAGACGACGCGCATGTCGTGCTCGATCAACATGATCGTCAGCCCCTCGCGCCGATGGAGCCGCCGAATGAGGCGGGCGATCTCGTAAGTCTCCTGATCGCCCATGCCCGCCGTCGGCTCGTCGAGCATCAGGAGGCGGGGCTTGAGCGCAAGCGACATCATGATTTCAGCGGCGCGCTGGTCGCCATGCGGGAGCGCGCCGGCGCGGACGTCTTTCCTGTCGGCCAGTCCGCCGAGCCCGAGGAGCTCCGAGACCTGCGCCTCGACGTTGGCCCGCGCGGCCCGGCCGAGCCAGGGCTTGAGCCTGTAGCCTGCCGCGATCTCGACCGCGACGCGGAGGTTGTCGGCGACCGAAAGCTCGGGAAAGATTTCGGTGATCTGAAAGGTGCGCGCCATGCCGAGCGCGACCCGCTGTTCGGGCGGAAGGGTGGTGACGTCGCGGCCCTCGAAGCGGATCGCGCCCGAACTGGCGCTCAGGAGGCCGCTGACGAGATTGAAGAACGTCGTCTTGCCGGCGCCGTTCGGTCCGATGATCGCGCGCAGTTCGCCGGGCTCGATCGTGAGCGAGACGTCGTCGATCGCGACCAGATTGCCAAAGCGCTTCGAGGCGCCGTCGACCTGCAGCAGGGTCATGCGCCGGCTGCGTTGCGCAGCATCCCCAACACCCCCCGCGGAAAGAAACGCACAACCAGCACGAACACGAGCCCGATCACCGACATCCAGTTCTCGGTGCGGCTGGAGACGAAATCCTGCAGCGCGACGAAGATCGCGGCCCCGATCAGCGGCCCCCAGAACGATCGCATGCCGCCGAGCACCGCCATGATGACGAGATTGCCGGAGAGATCGAAGCGCAGCGCGCGCGGATCGGTGAAATTGTTGAGCAGCGCGTAGAGCGCGCCGGCCACGCTGACGAACAGGCACGAGATGACGAACGACAGCCAGATATGGAACTCGATCGGCACGCCGAGGAAGCGCGCCCGCCGCTCGTTCTCGCGAATGGCGACGAGCGAGCGGCCGAAGGGCGAAGACAGCAGGATCGCCATCGCGCCGACGCAAACGGCGAAGATCGCGAGCACGAAGTAGTAGAACGCCTTGTCGTTGCCGAAGATGTCGAGCGTGGCGAGGCCGAAGTCGATCGGCGCCCGGTGCCAGCCGGTGAGCCCGTCGTCGCCGCCGGTCACCGAGTTCCAGCGGAAGGCGAGAAAATAGAAGACCTGGCCGAAGGCGATCGTGACCATGGCGAAATAGACGCCTCTGCGTCTGACGATCAAAGCGCCGATGATCATCGCCGCGAGGGTCGCGATCAGCATGCCGAGCGCGATCGCAGGCATCGTCCCGGCGCCGAGATACTTGATCGCCATCGCCGCGCCATAGGCGCCGAGGCCGAAATAGGCGGCGTGGCCGAAGGAGAGGACCCCGGTGAAGCCGAGCAGGAAGTTGAGCGACATCGCCGCCAGCCCCATGACGACGATGCGGGTGGCGAGCTCCGTGTAGCCGCCGACCGCTCCCATCCAGAACGGCATGAAAAGGAGCGCGAAACAGACCGCCGCGTCGAGGCCGTGGGCGCGCAGGCGGTTCAATGCAGCCTCCCCTCTTCACCCAGAAGGCCGCGGGGGCGGACCAGCAGCACGAGGCCCATCATGACGTAGATCACCGCCTCGGTGGCGGAGGGAAAGTAGACCGCCGTCAGGCCCGAGGCGACGCCGATCAAGAGTCCGCCGAGCAGCGTGCCGAGCAGGCTGCCGAGGCCGCCGACGATGATCGCCACGAAGCTCGGCATGATGAGCGACGCGCCGATGGTCGGCGAGAGACCGAGGAGGCCCGCCGCCAACACGCCCGCCAGGCCCGCCATGTAGATGCCGATGCCGAAGTTAAGGCTGCGCAGCACCCTGACGTTGACGCCAAGCGTCGAGACCGTGTCGAGATCGCGGGTGCCGGCGCGGATTCTCATGCCAAGCCTGGTGAAGTTCAGCACCGCGAACAGTCCCGCAACCGCCGCCATGACGATGAGGACCATGAAAACGCGATAGCCGGTGACGAAGAAGAACTGGCTCGACAGCGAAGTCGTGAGCCAGGCCGGCACCTGGAAGGGCAGGCTCTGCGCGCCCCAGATGAAGCGCGTCCCGTCCTCGAAGATATAGGCGAGGCCGAAGGTCAGGAGCAGCCCGTAGAGCGGATCCTTGCCGTAGAGCGGGCGGATCAGCAGGCGCTCGACGACGAGGCCGAGCGCGGCGGTGAGCAGCGGGGCGACGATCAGCGCGCCCCAGAAGCCGATCGCGGGGATCAGCGTGTAGGCGAGATAGGCGCCAAGCGCCAGAAATCCGCCATGGGCGAAGTTGATGACGCCGCTGAGATTGAGGATCAGCGAAAGGCCAAGCGCCATCAGCGCATAGAATGCGCCGACGATCAGTCCGTTGAAGACGTTGAACAGGACGACCTGAGTCATGCGATGAGAATCATCGCTTGCGGGCGGGGTGGCGGCGGGAACGGCGCGCTCCCGCGTCCTCGCATGAGACTCAGGTTGGCCAAGTCAGATCGGCCAAGTCAGGTGCGGCCAGGTCATCTTGCAGCCGCTCTCCTCGACCGTTCCCGCGACGTCGGCGCCGTTGACGACCTTGATGACCTTGAAGAGATCGTCCGGCGCGGAGCCGGAGGCCTGGGCGATGCCGACAAAGAGCGAGGCGATCAATTGGTTCTGCCCGGCGCGATAGAAGGCCGGGTTCGGCCCGAGGGCGATTTCCGGCGGCAGATGGAAGTCCTGCAGGGCCTTCGCCATGTCGACCGCCTTCAGCGATTTGGCGCTGTTGGCGGCGTGCGCGCAGGTCCAGGTCGACACATAGCCGAACCAGGTGCGCGCCGTCGGCACGCGCCCGGTGCGCTTCTTCACCGCCTCGACGAATTCCGCCACGTGGGGCACGCCGGGCTGGTTCCAGTACCATTCCATGACCCAGGTTCCGATGCGCGCCTCCGGCGACAGGCCTTCGAGCGGCTCCATTTCCTGCTGCGCTCCCGCGAGGTGGACTTTCTTGTCGAGACCGAACTGAACCGCCTGTTTCAGGGCGTTCAGCATGTCGTCGCCCTGGGTGAGGAAGATGATGACGTCCGGGTTCGCCGCCTGCGCCTTGATCAGATAGGAGGAGAAATCGACGCTGCCGAGCGGGACCAGATCGCCGCCGACCTTCTCGCCGCCAAGCACGCCGGTCGCCTTGATCAGGCCCGATTCCAGCGTGTGGCCGAAGGCGTAGTCGGGCGTGATGTAATAGAACTTCTTGCCGTATTCCTTGATCAGCGCGCCGGCGACCGCATTCGCCTCCATCTGCGTCGTGTTGCAGACGCGGAAGACGTTCCAGTGGCAGCTCGCGCCGGTGATCGCGTCGGTGTGGCCGCCCGGCACGATATGCAGGATGCCCTTCTCGTTCGAAACCTGGGCCATGGCGAGCGCGAGGGCCGAGTTCACGTTGCCGAGCAGGAAGTCGACCTTGTCGCTCTCGATCAGTTTGCGCGCCTTCTGCACCGCCGCGCCCGCATCGCCGCTGGTCGAATCCTCGACAATGAGCTCGCCGGGGCGGCCGAGAATGCCGCCTTTGGCGTTGATCTCCTCGAGCGCCATCTGACAGCCGGTCAGCTCGTTCTTGCCGGGCCCGGCGTAGGTGCCGGTCAGCGGATTGTCGAGGCCGATCTTGACGGAGTCCGCCGCGCGGGCGCGGATGACAAAGGGGCTGGCAAACTGCGCGGCCGCGAGCACGAGCCCGGTCTTGACGAGACTGCGTCGGTCCACGCCGCCGCGCGAATGGGCCTTGGTCATGGCCATCTCCTCCCTTGTTTGCGACGAGTAGAAGGGCCGAAGCGCGCGCTTACGCTACGCCTGACCGTCGAGTCGTGATCACGCGTCACTCTCGGCCATCGGCGCGCGGCCCGTCAAGCGGCGCGTACCCGCGAAGCGCCGTGAAAGTTGCGCGGGCGGTCTAGCCGACGGGCAAAGGCGATGCTAGAACGTTTCAGGAACATCGACGCCGAGGGGAACATCGCAATGGGTCGCCGATCCGGGAGCGCGGACCTCCCTCTGCACGGCGGCGCCGTGCCGAAGTGGCTGGCCGATCGGATGACGCGGCTCGGGGCGGTCATGGCCGAAGCGATCATCCACACTTACGGCCGCGACGAACTGTTGCGCCGTCTTGCCCATCCCTTCTGGTTCCAGTCCTTTGGCGCCGTCATGGGCATGGACTGGCATTCTTCAGGCATCACGACCAGCGTCGTCGGGGCGCTGAAGCGCGGTCTCGCTCCGCTCGCCGGCGAACTTGGCGTCCATGTCTGCGGCGGGCGCGGAAAGCACTCGAGGCGGACGCCTGAGGAGCTTGTCGCGATCGGCGACAGGGTCGGGTTTGACGGCGCCGCGCTCGCCAAAGCGAGCCGGCTCGTCGCCAAGGTCGACAGCGCCGCGGTGCAGGACGGCTTCGATCTCTATCTGCACGGCTTCATCGTCACTGACGAGGGACGCTGGGTTGTGGTGCAGCAGGGCATGAATGGCGATCTGAGACAGGCGCGCCGCTACCACTGGCTCTCCGAAGGGCTGAAGAGCTTCGTCGAGGAGCCGCATTCGGCAATCGAAGGTCTCGGCCAGGGGAGCATCGTCAATCTGACGGACCGGCGCGCGGAGGCTTCGCGGCGCAATCAGGTCGACATGCTGCAGGCGATCGGACCCGCCAGAATCGCCCGGGAATATGCGCGGATGGCGCCGCGCGAGGGCAAGTCTGCCGAGTCGATGACTTCGGAGCAGCCGTTCCTGCCCCATCTCGTCATGCCGAGCCATCATGAGGTGCGCCCGAGCGACGTCATGACACGTCGTCTGCACGGCAATCTGGCGGCGGCGGCGGAATGCGGCCCGGCCGACTTTTCCGAGCTGCTGCTCGTCCCGGGCGTGGGGGCGCGCACGGTCCGCGCGCTGGCGATGGTCGCCGAAGTCATGCATGGCGCGCCTTATCGCTTCAGCGACCCGGCGCGATTCTCGTTCGCTCACGGCGGCAAGGACAGGCATCCGTTTCCGGTGCCGATCCATGTCTATGACCGGACGATCGAGGTGCTGAAATCCGCGGTCCTGAAGGCCAAGCTCGGACGCGACGAGGAGCTGGCCGCCCTGAAGCGGCTCGACGTCCAGTCGCGCCGGCTCGAACGCAGCGCCGTCGGCCCGACGGTGGAGGCGCTGATGGGGGAAGAGCGGCGGGCCTCGCACGCCTATGGCGGGAGGAGCGTTTTCGGGTGGGAACAGGCGGAAGAGGGGCGGCCGGCGAATCCGCGGATGGACGGCGTTTCCGGCCGTTAGGCCGGACCGAAGCGCCCGGCGCGATAGTCGGCGTAGGCCTCGGCGATCTGGGCCTCGGTGTTCATGACAAAAGGGCCGCCGGCCACGACCGGCTCGCGCAGCGGCCGGCCGGCATAGAGCAGGGCGCGCAAGGGCTTGTCTCCCGCCTGAATCGCAGCCTCCGACGAACTGGCGTCCTCGCCTCGCGTGAGCCAGGCCACGTCGCCGGCCTTGACGGGCGCGCCCTCCTTGCCGAGAGCGCCCACGCCCTCGAGCACGACGACGACCGCGTTGTAATCGGCGGGGAGATCCTGGCGGACCCAGGCGCCCGGCTCGAGCCTGAATTCGACCATGGTGACGGGCGCAAAGTTTGTCGTCGGCGCGGTCACGCCGCCCGATGAGCCGGAAAAGACGCGAACCTCGGCGCCCGGCTCGCGCCGCACGGGCACGGCGTCGCCGGCGAGGTCCTGATAGCGCGGGGCGGTCATCTTGTCGGCGGCCGGCAGATTGACCCAAAGCTGGAGGCTGTGGACGACGACGCCCTCGGCCGGGATCTCATTGTGGATGAGCCCGCGGCCCGCGGTCATCCACTGCACGTCGCCCGGCCGGATCACCCCTTGATGGCCCTGATTGTCGTAGTGATCGATGCGGCCCTCGAGCACGTAAGTTACGGTCTCGATGCCGCGATGCGGGTGCTTGCCGAACACGCCGCGCGGGAACCAGTCCTCCATCAGCGCCAGGAACGGGTCGGTCGCCGCGAAATCGCCCCGCATCGCCGCCGGCATCAGCGGCCTGACGCGGTGCTCGGGCGTCATGCCCTGCTGGACTTGCGGCCGGTCGATCCTCAGCACCGATCGCGCGAGAGCAGCCATGGCCATATCCCTTCGGGCGCTCATGCGAATTGCGCCCAAAGCGAGAGCATGACGCGTTTCGACGGAACCGTCACCTGCCCTCGCAGAGTGTAGAAAAACTATACGAGCGACTTCGCGCCCGGCGCCGCCTGCAACTTCGCCAAAACCGGAATTCTCCCTGTTACTCCCTGCTAACAGGGAACGAGGGGCCTCGCCGCACTCAGATTGGAGGCATGAAAGCGCTGAATTTCAGTTACTTGCGATGAGTTGTTCATGTAACGGGTGAGCGGGATAACAGGGAGCCGATCTCCCTGTTAAGCCGCGTAACAGGAGGGAGACTATGGGGAAAGCCGAAGCCGGAGACCTGCTTTCGTGGCCCGCCTGAGGGCGCGAAAGTATAGAATTTCTACACTCAGAGGCCTGAAATCGTCCGGGACCAGGCGGAATGGCGCCGTTTTTGCCCACTCTTAAGGCATGAAAGTCTATATTTTACAATGAATTACGAAAGTATCTTCATGCGTTGCATGAACACACGACGCGTTTCGACGGGATCGTTAGCGAGAGGAGCGACTTGGCCGTAATAAAAGCATTATTTTCCAATCGATTACGAAAGAATCATCATGCGTTACATGAGCAAAATAACGGGAGAAAGACACCCGCCTTTCGACGGGCCGTAAGGGCGAGCCGTCGCCGCGCGACAGGTCCGGCGGGTCCAGCGCCATATGTGATTGGCTCTACACTGCGGTCCTGAGGACGTTGTCCAGGTCCGCACGGCAAATCAGGCTGAATGACAGAAGCGCGTCGGGATCGAGGCTTTCGGACAACGCTTCTTTCGCGAGGCGCCGGACTTCGATGCTGGGTTTCAGCGAGATCTCCACAATGGCTTTGACCACCGCCTCCGCGCCCTTGACCACATCAGGCGAAGCAAACAGCCTCATTCGATTGATAAGCCCGATCAGGCGCTGCTCCTCGCCGCCCAAGGCAATGTCGTCGTGGACGTAAGCGTTCAGCAGCAGATTGGACGCGTTCATGACGAAGTCGGCATAGACCGTCTCTCGCTTCGCGATCTCACCCGAGATATGCTGGAGACGATTTTGGTAGCGCTGAGTGTAAACTGCGGCGCAAACCGAGGCGCCGCCTCCTATGAGGGCCCCGAGGAGCGCTGAAACGGGGCTTAGGATGGCTGCATCGATATACATGTGTGCTCCAGGAGGTCTTCGTTCCCGTAGATTGGCTACTGCATGGACCACCCGTGGCTCACCACGATCGACTGCCCGGTTAGCGCATTGCTGCGCGCGCCGGCGAAAAACAGGACCGCGTCGGCGACATCGTCCGTCGTGGTGAACTCGCCGTCGACCGTCTCCTTCAGCATCACGTGCTTGATGACGTCCTGTTCGCTGACGCCAAGTTCCTTGGCCTGCTCGGGGATTTGCTTGTCGACCAGCGGCGTTCGCACGAAGCCAGGGCAGACCACGTTGGCCCGGACGTTATGTTCTGCGCCCTCCTTGGCCACCACCTTGCAGAGCCCGATCAGCCCGTGCTTGGCGGTGACGTAGGGCGCCTTCAGGACCGAGGCCTCTTTCGAGTGCACCGAGCCCATGTAGATCACGCTGCCTGAGTTGGCCGCGTACATGTGCCTCAGGCAAGCCTTGGTGGCGAGAAACGCGCCATCCAGATGGATCGACAGCAGCTTCTTCCAGTCGGCAAACGGGAAGTCGACGATCGGCCTGACGATCTGAATGCCGGCGTTGCTGACCAGAATGTCGATGCGGCCGAATTTCGCCATCGTGTCGGCGACGCCTTTCTCAACCGCGGCTTCGTCGACGACGTTCATCGCCACCGCGAAGGCGTCCGATCCCTTTGATTTGATCTCCTTCACGGTGGCTTCGGCGGCGACGAGATCGAGATCCGCGATCACCGGGATTCCTCCCTCGGCGGCAAAGCGGAGCGCGATTTCCTTACCGATGCCGCTGGCGGCGCCAGTGACGAGGGCGACTTTTCCGTCGAAGCGAGACATTGCCGAGTTCCCTTTCAATCCGCGGAGAGATGGGGCGTCTATTTCAGGTAATCGAAGACGACCGTGCCAAGGCCGAGCGTCAGGTCGGTGACGTAGTGGCTGGCCGAGACCACCTCGCGGACCGGCAGCCGCGCGACATCGCACATCGCGTGCTCGAAGAGCTGGATCGCGGCCGGGCCCGACCAGGCGCCCTTCACCGTGACGTCCTCGCAATGGTAGCGCACGAGTTCGCAGATGCGCGGCGTGCAGTCGACGTGCGGGATGATCTTGATCATGAAGTTCGGCCGCGCCAGGCTCTTCAGGATCGGCGCCGGATCGAGCTCGCGATGCTTGTAGCCCATTGTCGCCGACACGCAGAGCACCGAGCCGTAATGCAGCGTGCAGACGAGAGTTCTCGCTTTCGTGCGAGATCTTCGGACTGGCCAGCTTCTTCGGGAAGCCCCAAATCTCGCGTCCGCCGGCGACCGGCGAATTGTCGTCGAGATACATGGCGTGGACGTAGCTGCCTTCCTGCACCGCGCCGTTCGCCCCCCTGAAGCGCACCGGAATGACCTGGCCGGTCTCGGTGTAGTCGCCGAAGCCGGTGGAATCCGGCATGCGAATGAATTCATAGGCCACCGTGTCGGACGCCGGCTCCAGCGGTTCCGGCACCACGGCTCGCAAAACGTCAGGATCCGTGCGGTAGGTGATGACCACGAATTCGCGGTTGTAGAACTTGTACGGCCCCCTCGGATAAGCGGGGTCGTTTAGCGGCATCGCGAAGGCTTTTTCGCGAACTTGGGCGAGCTTCATGAGCCTTGTCTCCTGATTGGCGATGGCGTTGATGCGAGAAAATTGCGAAGCGGGATGAGCGTCCTGCTCACCTACTCGCGGCCCTGAACGGCGAGGTCGAAGGTGAACACGCCGTCGCTTCCGTTCGGGCGCTGGAGCACCTCCGGGTGCCGCAGCGTGCGAACCGCGTCGGTGTAGCCGGAGCGCCAATGCTCCTCCATGGTCAGACGTGAGAATTCGTAGTCTTTCGAGGCGCCCTCGTAAGTCTTGGCATTGTAGATTAGTTGGATCAGATTGTAGACTTTCTCATCGGCTTCGCTCGCGAGGAGTTCCGCCTCCGGCGTTTGCCGCACGGCGCCCGGAGCCTTTGCGAGGAGTTTGGCGGCCGCACGACGGAGCAGCTGCTCTTTCTTGAATTCGTCTGTCGCCGCCCTCGTGCGGCTGGAAAAGCGGATGTCTTTCTGGCGCAAATCGGACTCGATGAGGTTGCGAGGAAACTCGCCTGTTGCGCTCCAAAGATCGACCTGGAAGGCGAGCGTGTCCTGACGCGGCCTGCTGTCGAGCACCCACTCCAGAGGCGTATTCGACACCAGGCCGCCATCCCAATAGTGCTCGCCTTCGATCTCGGTCGGCGGAAATCCGGGCGGCAGCGAGCAACTCGCGATCACATGCGCAGGCCCGATCTCGTGAGTGGTGCTGTCGAAGTAAACAAAATTGCCGCTGCGAACGTTCACCGCCCCGACGCTGAAACGCATTCCGCCGGCATTGATGCGGTCGAAGTCGACGAGGCGCTCGAGCGTGTCTTTGAGGGGGGAGACATCGTAGAAACTGACGGCCTCAGAGCTGCCTGGCGGATGCAGGAACGGCGGCGCCATGCGCGGCGTGAAGAAGCCGGGCGCGCCGCCGAGCAGGATGCCCAACGAGCGCAGCTGATTGACGGCGGCGTGCATGTGCTCGCCATGGATGTCGAGACCCGCAAAGACATTGGGGACCCCAAAATTTGGCTGGGTCACGGTTTCCCAGAATGCGCGCAATTGCTGAACGCGCCTTTCCGGCGGATTACCGGCGATAATGGCCGCGTTCACGGCGCCGATCGAGATGCCTGAGACCCAATCCGGATGCAGGTCCGCCTCCGCCATCGCCTGATAGACGCCGGCTTGATAGGCGCCAAGAGCGCCGCCGCCCTGCAGGATCAGCGCAATGCGCTCGAACGGCGGCCGTCCCGTGGGCACATGGGTCTTGCGCTTTGACGTGGGGCCAACAGGCGTGCGCGACCCCTTTCGACTTTGGACTGCGGAAGTCAGCATCGCAGATGTCTCCGATCGGTATCTTCAGGCGCAAGAATACCCAAGAGTTTAAAAGCAACTTCGAGGTATCTTGCTTAGAGGTTCCCTTGACGTGGTGACTACATCGCGCCAAGGGCGCTGGAGCCGAAGTCAAGACGGTTGCAGCGATGCGGACACAGGCTCCAGAACGTCCTCATCGTTCACCTCTTCGCCGTTGCCGAGCGGCTCGACATGTCCGAAATCCATCGTCTGGCCCGCGTCGGGCTCCGGCTTCTTGATGCGGAACCAGGCGACATAGAGCGCCGGAAGGAAGACGAGGGTCAGAGCCGTTGCGCCCGCCAGGCCTCCCATGATCGCGTAGGCCATGGGACCCCAGAAGATGGTCGGCGCGATCGGGATCATGCCCAGGATCGCCGCGGAAGCTGTGAGCAGGATCGGGCGGACCCGGTGACTGGTGGCTTCGACCACCGCGTCCCAAGGATGGAGTCCCTTCGCCTTGTCCGTCTCGATCTGGTTGATCAGGATCACCGAGTTGCGGGCGATCATGCCGGTGAGCGCGAGCACGCCGAGGATCGCCACGAAACCAAGGGGCTTGTCCGCGAGGAGAAGCGCCGCGACGACGCCGATGACGCCCATCGGAGCGACGCTCATGACGAGGATCATGCTGCTGAAGCTCTGAAGCTGGATCATCAGCACCGTGAGCATGATGACGAGCATCAAAGGCACAACGGCGATGACCGAAGCCTGCGCCTTGCCGCTCTCCTCTGCGCTTCCGCCGACGCTGACGTGGTATCCGCCCGGCAGGCTGGCGTTCAGCGCCGCGATCTGCGGCTCCAGCGACTGCACGACCGTCGCGGCCTGCATGCCCGGCGCGAGGTCGGCCTGCACCGTCACGGTGGGCAGCCGGTCCCTGCGCCAGACGATGGGATATTCCTGGCCGTACTCGACTGAGGCGATCTGGCTCAGCGGAACGGTTTTCCCGTTCGGCAGCGGAACCTGGAGCGTCCGGATCGTCGACAGCGACATGCGCTGCTCGGTAGAGGCCCGGACCAGCACGTCGTCGAGCCAGATCCCGCTGCGCATCTCGGTGGCCGTGACGCCCGAGACGACCGCGTTCACAGCCAGGGCCAATTCCTGCGAGCTGAGACCCAGGAGACGGGCCTGATCCTGGTCGACCTGGATCCTGATCGTGCGTGCGGGGCCCATCCAGTTGTAGTTGACGTTCGCGGCGCCGGGGGCCGATCCGACGAGCTCGGCCACCCGCGATGCGATGGCGCGCACCTGCTCCGGATCGCGCCCGCTCACCCGGTATTGGAGCGGCCATCCGACAGGCGGGCCGAGCTCTAGCGGGTAGACCCTACCGACAGCGTTCGGGAAATCGGCCGCCAACGCCCGCTGGAGCTTCGCCTTCACGCGTTCGCGCTGCTCCAGTCCCTTGGTGACGACGACCGCCTGCGCGAAAAAGTCGTTCGGGAGCTGCACATTCAGGGGCAGGTAGAACCGGACGGCGCCCTGCCCGACATACGCGCTCCAGTGATCGACGTCCTGATCGTCCTTGAGGAGCGTGTCCAGCCGGGCGGAGGCGTCCTTGGTTGCGGTGATGGACGCGTTCTCGGGCAGCTGCAGGTCCACCAGAAGCTCGGGGCGGTCGGATGCGGGGAAGAATTGCTGCGGAACGAAGCGCATCCCAAGGAGCGCCGCCGCGAACAGGGCGAGGGTGGCGGCGATCGTGACCCAGCGGGCCCGCATCGCCAGCGCGAGGAAGGAGCGGAAGGCGCGCATGAGCGGACCGGGCTCCTCCGCGTGCGGCGTCTTGGGCTTCTTAAGCACCCAGACGCCAAGCATGGGCGTGAACAGGGCCGCGACGCACCAAGATCCGATCAACGCGATGGCGACGACAGCGAAGATCGAGAAGGTGTATTCGCCCGCGGCGCTGTGTGCGAAACCGATGGGGACGAAGGCCGCGATCGTGACCAGGGTGCCGGCCAGCCTCGGAAAGGCGGTCGAGCTATAGGCGAATTTGGCCGCCTGCTCCTTCTCGTCGCCCCGCTCCAGCCGCGTGACCATCGACTCGATGGTGATCATGGCGTCGTCGACCAGGAGACCGAGCGCGATGATGAGGGCGCCGAGAGAGATTCGCTGCAGGTCGATTCCGATCGCCGACATCGTGACGAACACGACGGCGAGGACGAGCGGGATCGAGAGCGCCACAACGGCGCCGGCGCGCACCCCGAGGGCGAGGAGGCTGACGCCAAGGACGATGGCGATGGCTTCCCACAGCGCCTCCATGAAGTCCGCCACGGCGTGCTCCACGGTGACCGGCTGGTCGGCGATGAGCGTCGGCTCGACGCCAACGGGCAGGTTCGCCTTGATCTCGGCCATGGTGTGCTCGACGTTGCGCCCGAGCGCGAGGATGTCGCCGCCCTTCCGCATGGCGATGGCGAGTCCGATGCCCTCTTTTCCGTTGACGCGGAACATCGGCTGCGCCGGATCGGCAGGGCCGCGCGTGACGTGTGCGATGTCGCCCAGACGGATCATCCGGCCGTTGGCGGCGAAGTTGACCGCCAGAATGTCCTGCTCGGACCGGAACGCGCCCGAAACGCGGACGAGGATTTTCTCCTCGTCGGTCTGCACCACGCCCTGAGGCGTGACGGCGTTCTGGGCCTCGAGGGCGGCGATCAGCGCGGCGCGGTCGATCCCGAGGCCAGCGAGCTGCTCGGTCGAGAACTCCACATAGACGCGCTCGTCCTGGGCTCCGAGGACGTCGATCTTCGAGATGTCCGGGAGCTCAAGGAGCTGCTTGCGGACGTCGTCGACAGTGTCCCGCAGCTCCCGATGGGTGAACCCATCGGCGGTGAAGCCGTAGACGATGCCGTAAGTGTCGCCGAACTCGTCGTTGAAGCCCGGGCCGACGACGCCTTGCGGCAGCGAGCCGCGGATGTCGCCGACCTTCTTGCGCACCTGATACCAGATGTCGGGAACCTGAGCCGCAGGCGTCGAATCTTTCAGGTTGACGAAAACCGTGGCCTGGCCGGGGATCGTGTAGCTCTTCAGGTAATCCAGGTTCGGCGTCTCCTCGAGCTTGCGCTCGAGGCGGTCGGTGATCTGCTGGAGCGTGTCGCTGACCGTGGCCCCGGGCCAACCGACCTGCACCACCATGGTCTTGACAGTGAAGTCCGGATCCTCGCTGCGCCCGAGACGGAGGTACGATCCGATTCCCGCCGCCACGATGACGAGCATGAAATAGATCACGAGCGAACGATGCCGGATCGCCCATTCGGTGAGGTTGAAGCGGTTCATGAGGCGGCTCCCAGGAGGCGGACCATCTGGCCGGGGCGCAGCGTCTGCACGCCGGCGGTGACAACGAACTCACCTGTATTCAGCCCTTTGCTGATCACCACGTCGGCCTGGTCGTAGCGAGCGACTTCGACGCCGCGCAGCGACACCGTCTTGCTCTGCGGATCGACCACCCACACGGCCGGATGCCCGTCGTTCTCGGTGAGCGAGCTAGCGGGGACCTCGAAGCCGGGCGGGGCCGCCAGCCGGAGGCGCCCCACGACCGTGGCGCCGAGCCGCATGGGCTCCGGCGGATCGGTGATGCCGACCTTGACCTGAAACGTCCGGGTCGCGGAATCCGCCTGGGGCGCAATCTCACGCACCCGGCCGGTCGCCTTCACCTGCGCGTCGTTGCCGAGGGCAATCTCGACCATGGGATCGTGCGGGCCATTTCGGATGAGTTGCTCGGGGACGTCGAAGACGGCGTCGCGGCCGCCCTCACGCGCGAGCTGCACGACCATCTGCCCGGCGTGAACCACCTCGCCCGGCTCCGCGCCGACGGCGGTGACCGCTCCAGCGGCGTCGGCTGACAGGACCGTGTAGCTTTGCTGCTCGCGCGCGGTCCGTAGCTGCGCCTCCGCAGAATCGACCTGGGCCTGGGCGGTCAGGAGCTTCTGCTGGACCTCGTCGAAATTAGCGCGTGTGGTCCACCCGTCCTTCAAGAGTTCCTGCTGCCGCGCGAAAGTGAGGCGCGCCTGGGTCAGCACCGCCTCCATCGACGCAAGGTTGGCCTCCGCCGAGCGCAACGCGTTCTGCTGGATCTGGGGATCGAGCCGGGCGACGACCTGGCCCGCGGTGAGCCTGTCGCCCACATGAACGGGCCGCTCGAGCATCCGTCCGTCGAGCCGAAAAGCGAGGGCCGCTTCGTCCTTCGCGCGAACCTGGCCGGTCAGCGAGACGATCTCGCCTTCCGCGTCCTGCCGAACAGCGACCGCCCGAACCGGCCGGGCCTCCGAAGTCGGCGGGGTCGTCTTGTCGCAACCCGCAACGGTCGCGGCGATCAGGGCCGCTGCAGCAATTCGAGACTTAAACATTGGCGCCGCCTTTCAAAGGAACGCTAAAGTGAGATTCCGCCTACGAGAGCAGGTCGGCCGGGTGCTAAGGCGCACACGTCGCCGCCAGCTCTTGCATTACATAGTGCAGTGTATTGATATGCACTTATGGGTGCAAGAATGATTTTGAGATGGGGCCTCGAAAAAATTCGGAGGCCTGGTTGGCTCGGCTCCGACCCAGACCGTCGGGGGTGCGCTGAGGCGCCGCACCGCCGGGACTTGCATTACATAGCGCCGTGTATTAAATTGCACTCTATAGTGTAAGAAGGAAGTTTTGGGATGGAGCTTCGAGAAAATTCGAACGGAATGGCCACGAAGGTTCCGCGCGGCGGATCGCGGGAAGCGATCGTCGAGGCCGCGTCGCGCCTGTTCCTTGAGCGCGGCTTCGGATCGGTGAGCATGGACGAACTCGCGGAGGCCGCCGGCTTGGCCCGGCGGACGCTGTACAACCAGTTCACCAGTAAGGAGGAAATCTTTCGGGAGATGCTTCTGAGGGTGTCGGGGCATCTCGAGGACGCATTCCCGCCCGGCATTGAAACGCAAGGCGACGTCGAGGAGGTGCTTCACCTAACCGCGCGGATGATCATGGAACTCCACAGGCGCCCGGAATATCTCGGGTTCCTCCGCATGGTGGTTGCCGATTCGCGCCAGTTTCCTTGGATCGCCGAGGAGTTCGCCGCCGTCATGGACCCCCTGACCGAGCGCCTCGCCCGCTATGTCGCGCATTTGACGGCCTTGGGCGTCCTTGAATGTCACAGTCCGACGCTCGCGGCTCACCAGTTCATGGGGATCCTCAACGAGTTCTCTCTGTGGCCGTGGATGCTGGGTCGCGAGCGCCTGGCGGTCCCCGCCGAAGAGATCGTTGAAGAGACAGTCCGGATGTTCCTTCGAAATTACCGCCGCCCGCGATCCGACGAAGCGCGTCATGACGACGCTGCGTAACTCCAGCCTATCTCCGTCCGCGAGCGGAGCAGGGCGGGAGCATATGCGCCGATCCCGTCGGCCTTGGGTCCGATTGCCGGATCTTGATCGCTCCGCACGCGGACGCCGCTCCCATTCCGCCAACCATGCCGAACGCCATCGCCGCGATCGCCGCGCCGCCGGTCCACGGCAGGCCGGCGAGCGCCCACGAGTTCCGGGCCCGCGCCGAGAGTCGACGCCATCCCGATGAGCATCGCGAGATGACAGCCGCATGCGGCGAGCGCGCCAGTTCCGCGATCGCGCCGCGCGGAGCCAGCTCGGCCGGCTCGCGCCAGGGCCTCGATGCCGATCCAGGCGGGCGCGGCGAAGAGCATCATGAGACAGGTCGCCGGCATGCAGGACCAATGCCATCGAAGCGCGCCCAGAAGCGTCTCCGCCCCGCCGCAGCGCGCGGTCAGCGCGGGCAGGAGTCCGAACCGGCGGTCGAGGAGGAGCCCCAGCGGCAACGCGGTGAGACCGACGAACAGCAGCGGCGTGTTCCTAGCGGCGATTTCGCGTCGGGACGGCGCCGGCGCGGCGAGGCAGGCGCTTGACGTCATGGGCCCAGACCCTTGAGTTCGCGGCCGCGCCGGAAGGCGACGATCTCGGCGATGATCGAGAGCGCGATTTCCTCCGGGCCGATGGCGCCGAGGTCGAGCCCGGCCGGCGCGCGTAAGCTCGTCAGACGCTCGCCGTCGACGCCGCGCGCCGCCAGCGCTGCTTTCAACGTCTGCGCTTTCAGCCGGCTGCCGACGAAAGCGACGTAGCGGGCGTCGGTCGAGGAGCGCTGCGGTCAGCGCCCTCTCGTCGCCGCGACTCTGCGTCGAGACGACGATGAAGCGCTCGCCCTCCTCTGTTGCGGGCAGCGCGTAGTCGTCGATGCGCCGGTCAGCTTCTGCGAAGGCGGCCTGCTCGGCGGCTGGCGCGCAGGCGGTCACGGAGAAGCCGAGCCGGGGGGCGAGATCGGCGATCGCCACCGCGACCGGGCTCGAGCCGCAGAGCACGATCTGCGGGCGAGGCAGCACCGGCTCGATGAAAATGTCCATCGTGCCCTGGCTCGGGCAGGTGTTTTTGGCGAAACGCACGCCCTCGCGCTCGTCGCCGGCGGCGACGCCGTGCGCCTGCAAAACGTCGGGCGGCTGGACGGAGATGAGGCGCGCCCGCCCGTCGGCGAGCGCCTCGCGCGCCGCCTTGAGCACCGCGCCGCGCGCGCAGCCGCCGCCGATCCAGCCCTCGGAGATCGATCCGTCGGCGCGGATGATCGCCTTGGCGCCGGCCTTGGCGGCGGTCGCCGCGACTGTGCGCACGACGGTCGCCAGAACGAAGGCCTCTCCTTTGGCCTTCAGCAACGGCGCGAGTTCGAGCACGTCCGACAGGCGGTCCATCAGATCCTCGCAAGGTAGGGCTCGAGCGCCGCGAGGCTCTCGAGGTTATGGGCAGGCGCGAAGAGGTCGATATAGGGCAGGGCGGCCTGCATGCCGCGCGCGGTCGGTTCGTAGTCGCGCCAGCCGAGCAGCGGGTTGAGCCAGACGATGCGCCTCGAGCGCCGCGCGAGCCGCTGCATCTCGCCGGCGAGCCGCTCCGGTTCGCCGGTGTCGTAGCCGTCGGAGACGATGACGACGGCGGTGCGCGAATTGATCACGCGCGCCGCGTGCCAGCGGTTGAAGTCGGCGAGGCTTTCGCCGATCCGCGTGCCGCCGCCGATGCCCTGCGCCATCAGCGCGAGCCGGTCGACGGCGCGCGCGACGTCGCGCTCGCGCATCGCGCTCGACACATGCACGAGACGGGTGTGGAAGACGAAGGCTTCCGCCTCGCGGAAGGCGTCGACCGCCGCGTGCAGGAAGCGCGCGAAAAAGGCGGTGTAGAGCTCCATCGAGCCGGAGGCGTCGAGCAGCAGCACGAGGCGGAGCGGGCGAAGCTTGCGCCGCCGCCAGACGAGATCGATCGGGGTCCCGCCGTGGGCGACGCTGCGGTGGATGGTGCGCCTGAGATCGAGCCGCGGGCCCGCCCGCCGCGCCCGCCATCGCCGCACCAGCCGCGCCCGCATGCGCCGGGCGAGCCGCTCGGCGAGCGCATGAACCTTCGCCATCTCCTGCGGGTCGGCGATGTGGCGGATGTCGCGGCTCGCAAGCGCCTCGGCCGAGGAGGCCGCGTCGCGACGATCGCCGCTGCTCGACCGGCCGCCGGCCTCGTCGTCGCGGTCGCCGCTTTCCTTGCCGCCCTGCGGGGCCTCCGGCGCGAAACCGGAGGGCAGGGACTTGCGCTGAGCCGGACTTGGGCTGCCTGCGCCGCGGAGAGGCTGGATCCGGCGGATGCCTGTTCCGCGCCAGAACGCGTCGAACAGCTCGTCGAAACGCCGCCAGTCCTCGCGGGTCGCCGAGAATAGCGCGCGGAGCGCCGGTTTCAGCAAGGCGGGCCGCCGGCCGGCGGGCGAAGCGAGCACGGCGAGCGCGTCCCTGCTCTCGGCGAGCCCGACGGCGAAGCCGTTGGCGCGCAAGACGCCGGCGAAGGCGGCGATCCTCGCCGCGGATTGGGCGTCGAGCTCCTTAGAGGTCTTGCCGACTTGAGCCATGACGCGCCTTACGCGACCTTGCCGATCAGACGCGCGGTCGTCTCGCGGGTGAGCCGCGTGCGGTCCTCGTGGGTCTTGAGCAGGCAGATCAGGGTGTCGTGCACGATTTCGGGCGATTGGCTGCAGGTCCTCGACGGCGAGCCCGGCGAGGGTCGCGGCCCAGTCGAGCGTTTCGGCGACGCCCGGCGCCTTGCGCAGATCCTCCCGGCGGATGGCCGCGACGAGCCGGGCGATCTGCGCCGCCAGCGAAGAGCCGACGCCCGGCGTCCGCGCGATGATGATCGCCGCCTCGCGATCGATGTCGGGAAAATCGACATAGTGATAGAGGCAGCGCCGCCTCAGCGCGTCGGAAAGCTCGCGCGTGTTGTTCGAAGTCAGAACCACGCGCGGGATCGTCACCGCTTTGATCGTGCCGAGCTCGGGGATCGAGACCTGATAGTCGGACAGGAGCTCGAGCAGGAACGCCTCGAATTCCTCGTCGGCGCGATCGACCTCGTCGACCAGCAGAACCGGCGCTTCCACGCGCCGGATTGCGGCGAGCAGCGGCCGTTCGAGCAGGTACTTTTCCGAGAAGATCTGCTCCTCGATGCGCTCGGCCGTTTCGCCCGCGCCCTCGCGCGCCTTGATGGCGAGGAGCTGGCGCTGGTAGTTCCACTCGTAGAGCGCCGCGTTCTGATCCAGTCCCTCGTAGCATTGCAGGCGGATGAGTTCGGCGCCGTGCAGCGCCGCCAGCGCCTTGGCGACTTCCGTCTTGCCGACGCCCGCCTGGCCCTCGAGCAGCAGCGGCCGCTTGAGGAAGTCCATCATCCATAGCGCCGTCGCGAGGTCGCGGTCGGCGATGTAGCCGACTTCGGCGAGACGGCTGGCGATGGCTTCCCGCGCGAGCGGCATCAATCGATCCTTCCGGCCGCGGTCGGGCGCCGCTCGCTTACGCCGCGTGCAGTCCGAGCTTCTCCGCCGCCGTCCAGGTCCGCCAGTGATCGTGCGGCATCGCAATATGGGTCGACCCGAGGAAGGCGAAGGCGTCGTTGATCGCGTTGGCGAAGGCGGGCACGCCGCCGACGTTCGGACTCTCGCCGACGCCCTTGGCCCCGATCGGATGGTGGGGCGAAGGCGTCGTCGTCCAGTCCGTCGTCCATTTCGGCGTCTCGACCGCGGTCGGCATGAAATAGTCCATGAAGGATGCGGTCAGCACGTTGCCGCTCTCGTCGTAGCGGATCTCCTGGCCCATCGCGATGCCGAAGGCTTCGGTCAGTCCGCCATGCACCTGCCCCTCGATGATCATCGGATTGATGCGCGTGCCGCAATCGTCGAGGGCGTAGAAGGAGCGGATCTTGGTCGCGCCTGTGTCGACGTCGACGTCGGCGACGCAGATATAGGCTCCGAACGGATAGGTCATGTTGGGCGGATCGTAATAATTGACCGCCTCGAGTCCCATCTCCATGCCCTTGGGCACGGAATTGTAGGCCGCCCAGGCGAGCTCCTTCATCGTCTTGAACCGCTCGGGCGCGCCCTTGACGCGGAAGCGGTCGACGTCCCATTCGAGATCGTCGTCGTGCACCTCGAGGAGATGGGCAGCGATCATCTGCGCCTTGGCCTTGATCTTGCGCGCCGCCATCGCCGTCGCCGCGCCCGAGACCGGCGTCGAGCGCGAGCCGTAGGTGCCGAGACCATAGGGCGCGGTGTCGGTGTTGCCTTCCTCGACCGTGATGTCGTCGGCGGGAATGCCGAGCTCGCTCGCGATGATCTGGGCGTAGGTCGTCTCGTGGCCCTGGCCCTGCGACTTGGTGCCGAGGCGCGCGATCACCGAGCCGGTCGGATGGATGCGGATCTCCGCGCTGTCGAACATCGCAATGCCGAGAATGTCGCAATTCTTCGACGGGCCCGCGCCGACGATTTCGGTGAAGAAGGCGACGCCGACGCCCATGAGGTCGCGCGTCTCGCCGCGCCTGAACGCCTCCTGCTTCGCCTTCTGCTCGGCGCGCAGCTTCGCGTAGCCGACCGAGTCCATCGCCTTCTGCAGGGCCGCGTGATAGTCGCCCGAATCGTATTCCCAGCCGAGCGCCGACTGATAGGGAAACTGCTCGCGCCGGATCAGATTCTTCATCCGCAAGTCCGCCGGGTCCATGCCGAGCTTCCGGGCGAGGATGTCCATCGCCCGCTCGATGCAATAGGCCGCTTCGGTCACCCGGAACGAGCAGCGATAGGCGACGCCGCCCGGCGCCTTGTTGGTGTAGACGCCGTCGACCTCGCAATGGGCGACCGGAAAGTCGTACGAGCCGGTGACGATGTTGAAGAAACCCGCCGGCCATTTGGACGGATCGGCGCAGGCGTCGAACGCGCCGTGGTCGGCGAGCACATGAACCCGGAGGCCGTGACCTTGCCGTCGCGACGGGCGGCGATCTCGGTCGTCATGTGATAGTCGCGGGCGAAGGAGGTCGAGGAGAGATTCTCGATCCGGTCCTCGACCCATTTGACCGGCCGCCCGGTGACGATCGAGGCGACGATGGCGCAGATGTAGCCCGGATAGGCGCCGACCTTGTTGCCGAAGCCGCCGCCGATATCGGGCGAGATCACATGGATCTTGTGCTCGGGAATCTTGGAGATCAGCGACGCAACGGTGCGGATGACATGGGGCGCCTGGAACGTGCCCCACACGGTCAGCTCGCCGCGCACCTTGTCGAAGGAGGCGACGCACTGGCAGGTCTCGAGCGGCGACGGATGCACGCGCTGATACGAGATCAGCTCCTTGATCGTGACCTCGGCGCGCTCGAAGGCAGCGTCGGTCGCGCCCCGGTCGCCCATGTCCCAGGTGAAGATATGGTTGTAGTGCTTGCGCTTGCCGTGGGCGCCGTCGGTCTTGTCCTTGATGTCCTCGCGCAGCACCGGCGCGTCGGGCGCCATCGCCTTGAACGGGTCGATGACCACGGGCAGCGCCTCATAGACCACCTCGACGAGATCGACGGCGTCGGCCGCCGCCTCGCGCGTTTCGGCGACGACGAAGGCCACTTCCTGGTTCTGGAAGAGGACCTTCTCTTCGGCGAGCACCGCCTGCACGTCGCCGGCAAGCGTCGGCATGTAGTGCAGCGCGAGCGGCTTCAGTTCGGCGGCGGTCAGCACCGCGAGGACGCCCGGGACCTTCATCGCCGCGGAGACGTCGATCGACTTGATGCGCGCATGGGCGTGCGGCGAGCGCACGAGGTCGCCGTAGAGCGTCCCAGGCAGTTTGAGGTCGTCGACATAATTGCCCTTGCCCTGGACGAAGCGGATGTCCTCGACGCGTTTACGCTTGCAGCCGAGGCCCTGCAGCTTTTCGGCGCGTTCTTCGGATGTGGGCGCGATCGCGTTCATTCCGCGGCCTCCTGGAACTGTGCGCCGCTGAGCTTGGCGGCGGCGTATTGAATGGCCTTGACGATGTTCTGATAGCCGGTGCAGCGGCAGAGATTGCCGGAGATGCCGAGGCGGATGTCGTCTTCGCTCGGGTTCGGGTTCTCCTGCAGCAGGCGCCAGGCGCGGGTGATCATGCCCGGCGTGCAGAAACCGCATTGCAGGCCGTGCATTTCGCGGAAGCCCTCCTGGAGCGCGTGCAGCGTTCCGTCCGGCGCGGCGATTCCCTCGATGGTGAGGATCGAGGCGCCATCCGCCTGCACCGCAAAGACGGTGCAGGACTTCACCGACTTGCCGTCGAGATCGACCGTGCAGGCGCCGCAATGGGTCGTCTCGCAGCCGATATGCGGTCCGGTGAGATCGAGCTGATCGCGCAGGAAATGGATCAGGAGGGTTCGGGGCTCGACGAGGCCTTCGACCGCCTTGCCGTTGACCGTCAGCGATACGTGCGTCTTTTTGGGGACTGGGCTTGGCATCGGGCTCTCCGGATCAGCTTGCGCGCGAGCGGGCGCGCTCGAGGGCGCGGGTCAGCATCACGCCGGCCATTTTCGTGCGATACGCGGCCGGGCCGCGCGTGTCGGACGCCGGCGACGTGATCGCCTCCGCGGCGGCGACCGCGCGCTTGACGGTCGCAGCGTCGAGGTTCGATCCGACCAGGATCCGCGCCGCCTCTTCCGCCCAGAGCGGCGTCTCGCCGACATTGGTGAGGCCGATCGAGCACGACGTCACGCCTCCTCCGGCCATCGTCAGCACGACCGCGGCGGCGGCGGTCGCGTAGTCGCCGATCTTGCGCTTGAGCTTCTCATAGGCGTAGCCGTGCCCGGCGGGCGGGACAGGGATGCGGATGGCGGAGAGGATCTCGCCGGGCTCGAGCACGGTGAAATAGGCGCCCTGGTAGAACTCGCGCGCCGCGACTCGCCGCTCGCCCCCCTTGCCCGCGAGATGATAGGTCGCGCCGAGGCACATCATCACCGCCGGCATGTCGTTGCCGGGATCGCCGTTGGCGACGTTGCCGCCGATCGTGCCGAGATAGCGCACTTGCGGGTCGGCGATGACGGACGCCGCCTCCTTGAGGATCGGGGCCCTGGCGCCGATGAGCGCCGAGCCGAGCAGGTCGTGCTGGGTCGTCGTCGCTCCGATGACGATGTCCGGCCCGTCCTCGCGAACGCCCTTGAGTTCGGCGATCGCGCCGAGATCGACGAGGTCGGAAGGTTTGGCGAGGCGGAGCTTCATCATCGGGATGAGGCTGTGTCCGCCCGAGAGCGGGCGCGCGTCTTCGCCGAGGTCGCTCAGCAACGCGACCGCCTCGGCGATCGATTTGGGCCGATGATAGGCGAAGGCGGCGGGAATCATGTCGTCCTCCCTGCCGCTCGCCTGCCCCGGGGGCCTTCCGGCTCCGGCGGCGGTCGCGGCGCATGATTGGTTTTCGTCGGGGATGTCCCCTGCGGCGATTTGTCGCGCGCAACGCTCGTTCCGTGCAAGCACGCAGTCACAAATCAGGGACTTAGGGCGCCAGCTGCGGCGGGCTCGCACGAATTGCGACAGCAGTGCTGACGCGAACCCGCTATTCCGCGGCGCGTCCCAGCCCGGCCAGACGAGCCTTGACCTGCCCGATTCGTGCCCGGCTGACCGGAACGCTGTAGCGCTCCTGGGTCGCGAACTCGATCATCCCGCTGTCGCCGTTGAACCGTGCGCCGTCGACACGGGCGATATTGACGATGTGGCTGCGATGGACCCTGGCGAAAAGCTGCGGGTCGAGCTGGCTCTCGATCTCGCCGATCGACAGCAGGCAGAAGTGGGATGTCGTCCCGTCGAAGATGTGCGTGTAATGCGCGTCGGCGCGAACGGCGACGATCGAGGCGGACGGCAGGTAGGACGTCAGTCCGTTGCGCTCGATCGGAATATGGCTCGCGGGTCGACGCGGGGGCCCGCCGGCGCCGCCGAGCGGCGAAAGCGAGCCGGCGCCCTTGACGACTGTGTCGGCCTGGGGGGTCGCGGGCGCCGGCGCCGCCTCGTCCGCCGCCTCACGCGGAAGCGAGCTCCGCGCCGGCGTCAACGACAGCAGGAAGCCGCCCGAGACCAGGAACGCGACGATGGCGACGATCACCGCCAGAAGGTCGGGCGACAGCGCCGGCGCGACCGCGGGGGCGGGTCGAGGAAAGAGCGACAACCCGCTCATTGCCGTGTAATGCATGCCGGAGATCGCGAGACCGAGGACGGTGGCGGAGATCGGAAGCCATCGCGAAGCGCCGCCCAAGGCGAGCCACAGCGCCATTCCGGACGCGGCGATCGCGATCGCCGTTGCGGCCAGCACGATCGGGGCCGAATTGGCCATCTCCGCGCAGGCGCGAAGCGTCTCCATGCCGACGTAATGCATCGCCACGACGCCGAGTCCCATGAACACGGCGGCGGCGCCGATGCGCGGCAAGTGTCGGCGGACCGGCGCTCGCGGCAAGAAGCCCCGCCCCGATCACGATCACGCAGACAAGGAACGACAGCAGCGTCGGCAGGACGAGATAGTCGACGGGAAACGGAACCCGCTCCGCCAGCATGCCGACGAAATGCATCGTCCAGACGCCGAGCGCCAGCGTGATCGCGGCGCCGGCAAGAAGGGCGCGCTGCCGCGTCCCTTCGGCGCCGGCGGCTTGAATCGCAAAGCTCAGCCCGACATAGGACCCTTGGATCGCCAGCGCGACCGAGAGCAGAACCAGCCATGGCGAGTACGACACCGGCATCGACCGCCCAATCTCCTCCGTCCCCGCCCGTCCCTGAAGTTTGCATTGTAATACAAATTATGAAACCCGGGGCAATGTTCCGAGCATGTCTGATCACCCGATCGCTTTGCACATGATTAGCGTCGGGACTGGTAGCGTTATTTATGAGCGAATACATCGAAGGCCCAAGGCTCTTCTCCGACGCATGTCTATTCCGATGGATAGGAGCGGAAGTGCGATCGGTCGGGCTTGAGATCGAGGAGGGGCGTGCGATCGACGCAGTCGAGCCCTCTCACATGCAGGACCGGTCCCTCGCGGGCGACGAGCGTCACGATCGACGTGCCGATCGGGTTGGGTCGCACCGGCGAACGGATGGTGAAGGTCGCCTTCGTCTGACCGTCTCTCCCCGGGTTCTGGCGCACGAGATCGCGGCGGGCTTGGTGCAGCCAGTAGAACACCTCGAGCCGGTCGATCGCCTCGATTCCCTCCAGCGCCGCGTCCCAGGGCGGGTTCACTTCGATCCGGCAGAGCGGGCCGTCGGCGCGCCCGTGATGCGGGCAATCCGCACGCGTCGGCCACGGCGTCCGGATGACGCCGATGAACGCGAGGCCCGCGTCGACCCGCTCCGGCCAGTCAACTGCGACCTCGTTCGGACGGATGTCGTCTTGCTCTCTTTTGCTCAAGGTTTTCTACCTCGCGCTGAATCGGCTTAGGCTCCGATCGGGACAAGTCTGCGGCGGGACATGACCAAGCGCCACATCATCGCTTTTGACGCCGGCGGGACAGCGGTCAAGGCCGCCCTTTACGACGAGGAGGGACGCGAATGCGCCGTCGCCGCCGCCGCGATGGCGCCCCTGCATCCCGCGCCGGGCTTGCTGGAGCGCGATCCCGAAGCCATGTGGGCGGCGATCTGCGCCACGGCGCGCAAGGTCCTTCGGACGGCCGCGGTCGCGCCGTCCTCGATCGCCGCCGTCGGCCTGACCGGCTACGGCAACGGCCTCTATCTGGTCGACCGGAACGGCGAGCCCGTGCGCAACGGCATCCTTTCCCCGGACCAGCGGGCGCAACAAGAGGTTGCGCTCTGGCGGGAGCAGGGGCTCGAGGCCGGCGTCGTTGCGCTGACCTGGCATAGGCTCTGGGCCGGCAAGCCGCTTCCGCTGATCGCGTGGCTCGACAGGCACGAGCCGGAGGCGCTCGCTCGCGCCTTCCGCGCGCTCCTGTGCAAGGATTACATCCGGCTCCGCCTGACCGGGGTCATGGCCGTGGAGATCAGCGACCTATCGTCCGGCGGCCTGATCGACCATCGCGTCGAGGCATTGGACTGCCGCGGTTCTCGATCATTTGGGCCTGAGCCGATACGCGAGACTCTTCGGCGGCGAACTCGAGCCCCTGGCCATCGCCGGCGCGGTGACGGAAAAGGCTGCTGCCGAAACCGGGCTTGTCAGCCGGAACGCCCGTGTCCGCCGGCTATGCCGACGGTCCGGCGATGGCGCTCGGGCTCGGCGCCATCGACGAAAGCCTGATCAGCGTCATCTCCGGCACCTGGGGGCTGAACCAGCTCGCGAGCAGGACGCCAACGACCGACGGGTCGATCTCCGCCCCGATCCTGGGCCCGAGACCGGGAGAATTCATCCTGGCGGACGCCGGCCCGACATCGGCCAGCGCATTCGAATGGTTCGTCGATTCCGTCGTCGCCAACGCGGACGCCAGCCGGCGCGATCGCGACGCCCTGTTCGATTTCTGCAACAGTGAAGTGGCGCTGACCCGCGCGAGCGACGCCATTCCGATTTTTCTCCCCTATCTCTACGGCCGGCTCGATCTGCCGCAGGCCCGAGGCGCCTTTATCGGCCTCGCCGCGTGGCACGGGCTGCCCGAGATGATCAGGGCCATCTACGAGGGCGTCGCCTTCGAGCATCGCGGCCATATCGATCACCTGCTGAAGGGACGCCCCCGGCCGCGCGCGGCCCGATTTGCCGGCGGGGCGGCGCGGAGCCGCCCCTGGCTCGAGATTTTCGCCGCGGCTCTCGAATTGCCGCTCGAACTCGCAGGCGCCGAGGAACTCGGCGCGCTCGGCGCCGCGATCATCGCCGCGGTCGGCGCCGGGCTTTATCCCGATCTCGAGACGGCGGTCGCGGCGATGACGCGCGTTCGCGACCGGATCGAGCCGGACCCGGCGCTGGTCGAGATCCTGGCGCGAAGACGCGATGCTTTTCGAGCGCTGCGCAACGCTTTGAATCCATTGTGGTCGATGCTCTGAAGTTGATGCGCGATCGGGCTCCTGTTCAGGAACAACCCGCGCGGCCAGAGCTGCCTTTGAAAGGCCCAAGCTCGTCCCTACATCAAGCCTCAAGAACGGAGGAACGACGATGGCCGAAGCATCTGCGCTCTGGGACCTGTTGCGGCAGTCCGCCGATCCGGCTGTCGCCGACGCGCTGAAATCCGCCGTGGAGACCGGGTCGGACCGGTCGCTCAACCGCATCAACCCGCTCGCCTTCGCCGCCGAACGCGGACTCGACGAAGAAGCCGCGATTGGGGCGCTCGTCCATGCGGCGCGGCTCGGCCTCGTCGACATGTCCTGGAACATGCTCTGTCCCGGCTGCGGCGGCGTGCTCGAATCGGCGGCGGCTCTCAAGACCCTCAACCGCGAGCATTATTTCTGCGCGTTCTGCGTGCAGGAGAACGAGCCGACCCTCGACCAGCTCGTCGAGGTCACCTTCACGGTGAACCCGAGAGTCCGGCGCATCGCCGCCCACGATCCGAGCGCTCTCTCGCATGCCGAATACATGCGGCAGATCTTCTGGAGCTCCGGCGCCGTGGTGCCGGAGGACATCGATGGCGCGCTCCAGCGGGTGACGCTCGACCTGATGGAGCTGCAGCCGGGCGAAAAGGCCGCTATGTCGCTGACGCTGCCGGCAGGCCTCGTCATCGCCTTCGATCCCGTCACCCACGCGACGCTCTTCCTCGATGTCGCGGGCGAAGAGACGAACGAACGGCGCAGCCTGTCGGTCGTGCTGGCCGACGCGCACGCGCATTTCGGGTCGACGAAACTCAATCCCGGTCCGGTGCGCGTCACCTTCGAAAACAAGTCCGGCCAGCGGACGCTGCCGGGCCTTTGGGTCCACAGCGCCGAGCTGGACAACCTGTCGAACCGGCGCCGGCCGGTCCTGACGGCGAACCGGCTTCTCAGCAACCAGACGTTCCGCGACCTCTATCGCAGCGGCACGTTCGATCCCGAGCAGCGCTTCAAGATCACCAGCCTCACCATCCTCTTCACCGACCTCAGAGGCTCGACCGCGCTCTATGACCGGGTCGGCGATCTCGCCGCCTTCGATCTCGTGCGCAGCCACTTCGGCGAGCTTCTGGCCGCGGTCGCGGCCGAGGGCGGGGCGGTCGTCAAGACCATCGGCGACGCGGTCATGGCGACCTTCCCCACGCCGGACCGGGCGGTCCGCGCCGCGATGCGGATGCGGGAAGCCATGCGCAGGATCAACGAGAAGCGCGGCAACGAGGATCTCGCGCTCAACATCGGCCTGCACGAGGGGCCCTGCCTCGCGGTGATGCTCGACGACCGGCAGGATTATTTCGGCCTGTCCGTCAACATCGCCTCGCGCGTCCAGGAGCTTGCCGATCCCGACGGCGATCCTGGCGACAAAGCCGATCGTCGACGCGGCCGAAGCCGCGGGTCTCGTCGGCGCCAGCGGCTACCGGACGAGCTCCCGGCAACTGTCGCTGCGCGGCGTCAGCGAGGCCTTCACGATCTACGAGATCCGCGAGCGGGAGCGGGCCGCAGCGGCGGCGTGAGGGACATCGGACTCAATGTCAAAGCGGATCGATAAGTCGTGGCTCGTTTTCGTCAGCATCGAGAATTTTGAGCACGACCGGTGCGTCGACCTGTTCTCACGGCCGGACGGATGTTACGGTTTTGAGGAGTTCCGACGGGACGTAGAAGACGGAGGCTGAGTGGACGCCGGTCCAGTATTATTCAGGCTCTGCCTTTGTGTCCCGGGAGGCCGCGCTCGCAGCGGCAATGCAGTCGGTGACGTGGTTGGCGGACGCCATCAAGCAAAGCCCGTCCGCACTCAGATTGCTGTCGCGAGATTGAAGCTGAGCGAGCAACTGGAATTTGGCTCGCTTTTGACGCGCAGGGCTCGCGCGCCTAAAATTGTTTTGGGTCTGGGTCCCTTGCGGTCGCGGAGGAATCGCGATGGCTGAAGCATCTGCGCTCTGGGAGCTCCTGCGGCAGGCGGCGGATCCGGCTGTCGCCGACGCGTTGAGAACGGCGGTCGAAACCGGACCGGACCGGGCGCTTAGCCGCATCAATCCGCTCGCCTTCGCCGCTCAGCATGAGCTCGGCGAAGAGCCGGTGATCGGCACGCTGGTGCACGCCGCCCGGCTCGGCCTCTTCGACATGGCCTGGAACATGCTCTGCCCCGGCTGCGGCGGCGTCCTCGAAACCGGCGCAGCGCTCAAAACACTCGACCGCGCCGAATACGCCTGCTCGCTTTGCGCGGCGGACTACTCGCCAACGCTCGACGATCTCGTCGAAGTCACTTTCACTGTCAGTCCGAAGATCCGGCGGATTGGGGCGCACGATCCAGACACGCTGCCCTTGCCCGAGTACATGCGCCAGATCTTCTGGGGTTCCGGGCTCGATGCTCCAGACGACCTGGAAGGCGCTATCGATAAATTCACGCTCGACGTCATGGATCTGGCGCCCGGCGAGAAGGCGGCGATGTCGCTGACATTGCCGGCTGAGTTTGGCATCATCTTCGATCCGGTCACGCACTCCGCCGTTTTTCTCGACGTCGCCGGGGAGCCGACTGCCGAGCGTCGCAGCCTGTCGGTCGTGCTCAGCGAAACGACCGCGCACACCGCCACGCATCACTTGAGACCCGGCCCGGTCCGCATCGCCATTGAAAACAAGTCGCCGCGCAGGACCATGCCGGGCGTGTGGGTCCACAACGCCGAGATGGGCGCTTTGATGAGCAAGCGCCGGCCATTTCTGACCGCGACCCGGGTGCTCAGCAACCAGACGTTCCGCGATCTCTACCGCAACGCCACCCTCGATCCGGAACAGCGCTTCAAGATAACCAATCTGACGATTTTGTTCACCGATCTCATGGGCTCGACGGCGCTTTATGACCGCGTGGGCGATCTCGCCGCCTTCGATCTTGTCCGTCATCACTTCGGCGCGCTGTTGAGCGCGGTCGGCGCCGAGGGCGGCGCGGTCGTGAAAACCATCGGCGACGCCGTGATGGCGACCTTCCCGACCCCCGACGGCGCCGTTCGCGCCGCGATGCGGATGCGGGAAGCGATACGCAAGATCAATGACGAGCGCGGCAGCCAGGATCTCGCCCTCAACATCGGCCTCCACGAGGGACCCTGCCTCGCGGTGACGCTCAACGACCGGCAGGACTATTTCGGCCAGGCGGTCAACATCGCCTCGCGCGTCCAGGGCCTCGCCGACCCGACCGCCGTTCTGGCGACTCAGCCGATCGTCGAAAGCGCCGAGGTGGCGCGTCTCGTCGGTGAGGCCGGTTACCGGACAAGCTCCCGGCAATTGTCGCTGAGAGGCGTGAGCGAGGCCCTGACGGTCTACGAGATTCGCGAGCGCGAGCCGGAGGCCGCGGCGGCGTGAGGGGGCGGACACGGGTTCGAGAGGCGACTCCGCTGGCGAAGGGCTTTCGCCGAACCATTCTTATGACTTTGTTAGAAGAAACTTCGGATGGTCGGAGCGGCGGCTTGAGAACGCTGAGCGTCGTTCCAGGGCATGAGGCCATCCGCCGAGCCGGACTCCGGCATGTCGTTTTGATTTGAAGCCTCGCGTGCGCGGCCTTTGAAGCCGCCACACTTTGGAGACTCGCTCCGCAATTCCGGAGCGCGTGCGACCCAGGAGTCTGGCGCTGGCGCGTCAGCGGCTTCGAGCGTGTGAGTTTAAGCGTTCCCGCCCATGCCCCTGCCCACGCGTGCAACCGTCTCCGTCAATGCCGACGCGTCCAGCGTCGCGCCGACGCCTGTAATTGGCGAATACGCGGGCCAGTCCGGCGACGACATGCGCGCGCGCGACGCGCGGTCGATGCAGGCCGCGCTCGAGCGGAGCCTCCAAGAGGCGCCGGGTGCGTCGGAAGCCGCCGAAGCTCAGGTCGAGACACCCGCTCCGAACGCCGCGAGGGGCGGAGCGACGGTGCGGCGCATCCTCAAGATAGCGCTTGGTCTTGGGCTCGTGGCGACGCTTGGCTGGTCGCCTCTCCGGGCGATGCTGACGACGACGAGCGTCGAGGCGCTGGTCAACGCCAGGGTCGAGACGATCCGGTCGCCGATCGAGGGAACTGTCGAATCGGCGCCCCAAGCGGATCACGACTGGCGCGCGGACATGCCTCCTCCCCTGCTCCACATTGTCGACCCGCTCGCCGATCATTCGCGCCTCGATGACCTGCGCCGTCAGTATGACGCACTCGAATCGCAATCGCGCCGGCTGGCGCGCCAGTCCGAAGTGGCGGTCGCCGCTTTGACCATGCTGACCGTTCAGGTCGAACGTTTTCGCAACGGGCGTCTGAAGCTCCTCGAGGCGCGGCTCAATGCGCAGGCCGCCGAGCTCGACACGGCGGTCGCCAAGGCTTCGCAGGCCGCCGACACGAAGCGTCGGACCGATCAATTGCGAAAATCGGGCGTCGTGACCGCGGTGGAGAGCGACCGCACCCAATATGAGTGGATCGCAGCGACGTCGGCCCAGGCGGCCGCGTCGCAGCGCCTCGAAGAGACAAAGGTCGAGCGCGATGCGGTCGCTGACGGGGTCTTCATCGGCGACAGCTATAACGACAGCCCGAGCTCCGATCAGCGCGCGGCCGAATTGCGCCTGCGGGTCGGCGAGCTCGAGGCGGAGGCCGAGGCCGTGCGATCGCAGATGACGCTGCTCGCCGGTCAGATCGCCGAAGAGGACAAACGCTACCGCCAACGCGCGGACGCGGTCGTCGTCCTGCCCCCGAGCGGCCGTGTCTGGGAAATGCTTACCGGCCCAGGCGAGCACGTGAACAAGGGCCAGGACCTCATGCGCGTGCTCAACTGCGCGCATCCGATCGTCAGCGCGAATGTCGACGAAGGGGTGTACAACCGGCTGGAGGTCGGCGCTCCCGCGGAGTTCCGGCCATCGCAGGGTGGAGGCAAGATCTACGCTGCGACAATCGTCAATCTGACCGGCGCGGCCGCAGCTTCAGCCAACCTGGCAATTCCACCGGTCGCAATGCGCAAAAGCCCCTTCTATGTGACCGTCGCCGTCGAGGGCATGAGCGAAGGCGGCTGCTCGGTCGGCAGGACGGGAACGGTGACCTTCGCGACGCGCGAGACCCGCGCGGCCAACGAAAAGATGGCGACCCTGGATTGGCAGGCCGCGGACGATGGTCCCTGGCTCGTCCGGCCCACGCTCTTCTGACCAGCCGATCGCGTGCCCGGCGTCGCCGACGATCCCGTTCTCATCGCGCTGACCCCCGCGCTGATCGCGTTCGGGCTCTTCATCATCGCCGCCGCCGTCTGGCCGAAGCCGACAGCGGCGACCCGGCCGCTCATGATCGCGATCAGCATCGCTCTCATGACGAACTACGCCTGGTGGCGGGTGAGCGAGACCTTGCCGCCGCCGGCCCTCACCGGCGAATACGCGATCGCGCTCATTTTTCTTTTCACCGAGAGCTCGGGCATGGTTGCGGCCGCGCTGTCGAACTTCTTTCTTATCCGCACCCGGAGCCGGTCGGCCGAAGCCGACGCCAACGCGGTATGGCTCGAACGGGAAGCCCGCTATCCTTCGGTCGACGTGCTCATCTGTTCATATAACGAAGAGCAGTCGATCCTGGAGCGCACGATCGTCGGCGCGCTCGCGATCGACTACCCCAATATTCGCGTCTGGATGCTCGACGACAGCCGCCGCGACTGGCTGAAAGACTTCTGCGTCCGGCTCGGCTGCCGCTACGTCTCGCGGCCCGACAACAAGCACGCCAAGGCCGGCAACATCAACAATGCGCTCAAGATCCTCGCTCGCCTTGCCGATCCACCCGAGTTCGTCTCCATTCTCGACGCCGACTTCGTCCCCACCCCGCGCTTTCTCAAACGCGCGATGACGCTCTTTCGTGATCCCGCAGTCGGCGTCGTGCAGACGCCGCAGCATTTCATCAATCCCGACCCGATCCAGATCAACCTTGGCGCGACCAAGTTCTGGCCGGACGAGCAGCGCAATTTCTTCGACGTCGTCATGCCGGCCAAGGACGCGTGGGGGGTCGCCTTCTGCTGCGGCACGTCCTCGATCATACGCAGGGCGCCCCTGATGGCGATTGGCGGGTTTCCGACCGACTCCGTTACAGAGGACTATCTTCTGAGCCTAAGGCTCAAGGAGAACGGATACACGACAGCCTATCTGAACGAGCCGCTGACCTACGGGCTCGCCCCCGAAGGGCTGAAGGAATACGTCACCCAACGCGCCCGCTGGTGTTTGGGCTTCATGCAGATCGCCCGCGGCCGCAGCGGCCCGCTGTCGCGCGGCGCGCCCGGATTTCTCGACCGGCTCGCCCTCGCGGAAGTCTTCCTCAGCTGGACGATGGTCAACGTATCGCGCGCCGCTGCGCTGTCGATCCCGATCCTGTCGCTCGCCTTTGCGATCAACCCGTTCCACGCATCGCTTCACGGAATAGCGACCCATTTTCTTCCCTATTTTCTCTGGAGCGGCCTGACCATGGCGTGGCTGACCGGCGGCCGGATCATGCCGATCCTGTCCGACGTCAGCCAGGTCATCGTGCTGCCGCAGCTCCTCCGGGCCGCCGCCGCCGGGCTCTTCCGTCCGCAGGGGCAGAAGTTCCAGGTGACCGCGAAGGGCGGGGATCGCGCGCGCGGCTTCGTGGAATGGGGGCTCCTGCGCCCCTTCGCCCTCCTGATCGCCGCGTCGATCCTGGCGATCGTCTATGCGTTCTATGTCAACGGGAGGGCCGACACGATCCGCTACTCGGCCCCTGCGCTGGCCTGGTGCTGGTACAATCTGATCGTTCTGGTGGTCCTGTGCTTCGTCTGTGTCGAGCAGCCGCGTCTCCGAGGCGCGGAGCGGTTCGCGTCACGCGAGATCGCCAGAGCCAAATCGACGACCGGCGACGCCGTCATGCAGCTGGCCGACCTCTCGATCACCGGCGCCCGCATCCATGGGCGTCCGCCGCGCTCGCTCGGCGAAAGCTTCGAACTGGAGCTGTCGAGCTGCCGGGTGACGGCGAAGATCGTCCGCGTCGAAGCGAACGCCTTCGCCGTCGCCTTTGTGCACTCGTTCGAGACCCGCGTCGCCCTCATCCGTCATTTCTATGCTGGCGGCTACGCCAAGCCTCTGGGCGCCATCAAGGCCGCCAAGGTCGGCGCGGCGGTGTTGCGACGGCTGCTCGACTGATTTCCGGCGCCGCAGCGCTGCTTCTGACCGATGGATCGTGTCGTCGCGAATGGTCACTGTTTGCGCACTCGCGCCGTCCAGTTCGTCGTGATCTCAGCGAAACGATCCACCTCAATGGCTCCATGGTCGGGCGCCAAGCGTTTGACTCTGACCGCTATAAGTCCCCGCCGATGTCGCTGCGGTCTGAGCCGACCCTGCGCCAGACATTCATTTCGACCCCATGCCCGGGATCGAGCGGGGTCGCTGTCACCGAGGGCGCAGTTAGGCGACACCCAATCCGTCCGAAGCTCGTCCTTCGCCTTGCTTGCTAGCCGTGTCCCTCGGCGAAGGCGGCGAGCCTGGCGACGTCGCCGATGCTGACGCTCTCGCGCTCGACCACGACGCCAAGCTCTGCGAGCTTGCCAAGCGCGCGCGAAAAACTCTCGGGCTTCATGCCGAGGCGGCTGGCGATCAGCGCCTTCTCGTAAGGCAGCGCGATGCGCGTCGGGCCGGAGGCCGACAGCGGTCTGCTTGACGAAAAAGCCGGCGATGCGCTGTGGCGCGGACTGCGCCTTCAGCTGTTCGATCTCGTCCACGAGTTGCCTCAGCCGCATGGAGGCGGCGGCCAGCATGTCGAACGCCAGCTGCGGCTGATCGAGCACGGCCCGGCGCAGCTTCGTCGCGTCGATCTTGAGGATGCGCGCCGGCGACGCCGCCTCGCAGCTCGCCGGATAGCGGCCGCCGAGAAACATCGCGACCTCGGCGAAGGTCTCGGCGGCGGAGAAGATCGACACGACGATCTCCTCGCCGTCTTCGCGAAGGCGATAGAGCTTCGCCCAGCCTTCGATCATGCAGAAGAAGCCGTCGGCCGGATCGCCCTCCTCGAAGATCGGTTCGCCGCGCGCGTATGTGCGGGGCGCGCGGTCGTTGATCATGGCGCGCGCGATCGCCGGACCCATCGCCTTGAACAGCGGCGCCCGCATGACGACCTCCCAGTCCCTCGCGGAAAGAGCCATGGCGTCCTCAAAGAGAGACGGCATAGCAGGATTGGATCGTCCGCGCACCGAAGCGGACGATTCGGCCGGAAGGCGATGGGACCGCGAGACGCCGTCACCCAACTCCTAGCCTCTAGCTGCCCCGAGACTGAGCCGCATCTTCCGTCCGCGCGCCTTGACAATGGTTAAGGACAGCGGCCGCGCGCGCGTTGATAGGTTGAACGTCGCGATCGAAAGGACGTGAGCGCGTGTCAGCAGCAACGATCGACGACGTCGAAATCGCCCGCGCATTGCATGTCGCTGTTCGTCGCCCACTGGATCGGCGGCGTCGCCTTCGTGACACTCGTCGCGCTGCCGCTCGCGCGAGCCTCAGGCGACGCGAAAAAGGCTGGGCGCTGTTCGAGGCGATCGAAAGCCGTTTCGCTGCGCAGGTGCGATTTTCAATTCCGCTCGCCGGCGCGACCGGGCTCTGGATGACGTGGCGGCTCGATCTCTGGGGCCTGTTCGCCGAGCCCGGCGGCCTGGTGGATGGATGCGATGGTCCTGCTCTGGGCGCTGTTCATGGTGATTGTCTTCGTCGTTGAGCCGCTCGCTCACAGGCGCGTCGCGGCGATGGCGGCTGAGGATCCGGCCGGCCTCCTGCTGCGGCTTTCCCGCGTCCACCGCGTCCTGCTTGCGGCCGGGATCGTCACGATCTTCGGCGCCGTCGCCGGCGCGCACGGGGGGATATTCGGATGACTACGGCGGCCGACCAGGCAAGGCGTTCCGCCGCCGCATCCCGCGCATGGCGCGGCGCGCCGGTGCTCAGCCGGGGCTTCCGCCCGTTCTTCCTGGCCGCGGGCGTCTGGGCGCTGATCGGCATGGCGTTGTGGCCGCCGGTCTTCACCGGCGCGATCACGATCTCCGACTGCATTTTCACCCGTGGACTGGCACGCGCACGAGATGATCTTCGGCTATGTCGGCGCCGTGATCGCGGGCTTCCTCTTGACCGCGATCCCGAACTGGACCGGCCGGCTGCCGGTCGCCGGCTGGCCGCTTGCAGCGCTCGCCGCACTCTGGGCCGCGGGCCGGATCGCCGTCCTCACATCCGCATGGATCGGCCGTCCCGCCGCCGGCGTCGTGGACGCCGCGTTCCTAACCGTCTTCGCTGCGCTCGTCGCGCGCGAGGTGACGGCCGGACGGAACTGGCGCAACCTCAAAGTCGCCGCGCTCGTTCTCGCGCTGGCGCTCGTCGATGTCGCGTTCCACGTCGAGGACGCCGGATCCGGGGTTGCTGACACGTCCGACGCGGGCGGCGCTCGGCCTCATCGTCATGCTGATCCTCCTGATCGGCGGCCGCGTGACGCCGAGCTTCACCGGCAACTGGCTCGCCAGGGCCGCGGTCACGGTGCGGCCGGCCCCCTTCGGCAGGGCGGACGGCGCGGTTCTCGGGCTATCGGGTCTTTCGCTCGCTGTCTGGGTCGTGGCCCCCGAAGGCGGGCCGACGGGCGCGCTTGGCGCTTGCCGCCGCCGCTGCAAATCTTTGGCGGCTGTCGCGCTGGCGGGGTCTCGCTGCACGGCATGACGCGCTCGTGCTCGTGTTGCACCTGGGCTTTCTGTTCGCCGCGCTGGGCTTCGCCGGCGTCGGGGCGCACGCCCTTTGGCCCGACGCCGTTCCCTACGCGGTCGGCGTGCATGTATGGGCGATCGGCGCGGTCGGCACGATGACCCTGGCGATGATGACCCGCGCCACGCTTGGCCATTCCGGGCGCGCGCTCGTCGCCTCCAAAGGAACGAAGTTCGCCTATATCTGCGTCATCGCCGCCTTGGTCGCGCGGCTCGCGATGGCGGCGCTGCCTGAATATGGACTGCCCTTGATGCATATCGCGGCCTGCGCCTGGCTTCTGGCGTTCGCGTCGTTCCTCGCGGTCTATGCGCCGCTATTGTTGCGCGGACGAGGCCGGTAAGAGCGACGCATGGACGAACCGTCGAATCTTGCAGACCACATTCTCGATCAGGTCGCGGACGCCGTGATCTTCGCCGACCAATCGGGAAAGATCGCTCGATGGAATCGCGCCTCCGCGGCGCTGTTCGGGTTCAGCGCCGCGGAGGCGCTGGGTCAAAGCCTCGACCTGATCGTGCCGGGTCATCTTCGCGCCGCGCACTGGCGCGGGTTCGATGACGCCATGGCGAATGGCGTCCTGAAGCTTCAGGGACGTCCGACCTTGACTCGCGCGCTGCACAAGAGCGGCCGCAAGCTCTATATCGAGATGACCTTCGCTCTCGTTGCGGTCGACGGCGTCGCACAAGGGGCGGCCGCGGTCGCCCGCGACGTCACCGATCGGGTTTCGCAGCAAAAGGCCGGGCAAACGAATGCTCCCGCTTCCGGCTGATTGCGATCCGGCACGCCGCTCTTGCCCCTGCTTAACCGAGGTCAAGGCGCTCGATTGGAGCCCGGCGTACCAAGGCCTCGCAGCAGAGTGCAGGGCGGGAAACCGGAGAGCAAGAATGGGCAGGCGATTATTTCGCTCAGGGGCGGTGCTGGCGGCGATCCTGATGGCCGGGTCCGCTTACGGGGCTTCGCGCGAGGACAACCTCGCCGATCCGATCATCGGCGAGGAGAACGCGGTACTCGCCGACGCGCCGAACGTCCCGCCGCCGATCCATCGCGACCACGCGACCAAGGTCGTCGTCCATCTCGAAGTGCGGGAGCTCGAAGGGCGGCTCGCCGACGGGGTCCGCTACACGTTCTGGACCTTCGGCGGCCATGTGCCGGGCAAGTTCATCCGCATCCGCGAGGGCGACGAGGTCGAGATGCATCTCGACAATCACCCCGACAACAAGATGCCGCACAACATCGACCTGCATGCGGTCAACGGCCCCGGCGGCGGCGCGGCGGCGTCGCTGACCGCGCCCGGCCACAGCTCGGTCTTTTCCTTCAAGGCGCTCAATCCGGGGCTCTATATCTACCATTGCGCGACCGCGCCGGTCGCCATGCATATCGCCAACGGCATGTACGGCATGATCCTGGTCGAGCCGAAGGAGGGGCTGCCGAAGGTCGACCACGAATATTATCTCATGCAGGGCGACTTCTACACGCAAGGGTCCAACGGCGAGCAGGGCTTGCAGCCGTTCAGCATGGCGAAGGCGATCGACGAGAAGCCGGAGTATGTCGTGTTCAACGGCTCGGCCGGGTCGACGGTCGGCGACAAGGCGCTGACCGCCAAAGTCGGCGAGACCGTTCGCCTTTTCGTCGGCGACGGCGGGCCGAACCTCGTCTCATCGTTCCATGTCATCGGCCAGATTTTCGACACCGTCTGGCCGGAGGGCAATCTCGCTACGCCGACGCACAACGTTCAGACGACGCTGATTCCAGCCGGCGGCGCGGCGATCGTCCAGTTCCAGATGAGCGTGCCGGGCACATTCATTATCGTCGACCATTCGATCGAGCGCGCGTTCAACCGCGGCGCGCTCGCGCAGCTCAAGGTCTCGGGCGAAGAGAACAAGCTCGTCTATTCCGGCAAGACTTTCGATCTGGTCTATCAGCCCGAGGGGACGGGCGCTCGGCTCGCCGAGCAGGGCGGGGTCGCAGCGCCGGCCGCCAAGTCCAAGGCCGAGCGCATCGAGCTCGGGGCGGGCGTGTTCGCCAACAATTGCCAGGCCTGTCATCAGGCGACCGGCGAGGGCGTCCCGGACGCCTTTCCCCCTCTGGCCAAGTCCGACTATCTGAACGGCGACAAGATCCGCGCGATCAAGACGGTCACCGGCGGCCTCGAGACCAAGCTCACTGTCAATGGCCACGAGTTCAACGGCGTGATGCCGGCATGGAGCCTGTCCGACGAGGACATCGCCGACGTGCTGACCTACGTCTATGGCAACTGGGGCAACTCGGGTCAGGAGGTCACGCCGGACGAGGTCAAGGCCCATCGGATCCAGGCGAAATAGCCATGCGCGGCGCGCGCTCGACCGCAGCCGGATTGCTGGCGTTCATCGCTTCGCTCGCTTCCAGCCTTGCGGTCGAACTCAAGCCGGATGGAATGGTCACGCTGCCGGCGGGGCGCTACACGCCCTTCCTGCGCGTAAAGGCCTTGAACGCGGGCAGCACGGACCCGAGCGACGGCCCGGCGCGTCGAGGCGTTCCGACTGGACGCGGAGCCCGTGACCAACGCTGAGTTCCTCGCTTTCGCCGTGGCGCATCCGCAATGGCGCAAGTCCCGGATCAAGGCGCTGTTCGCCGATGACCGCTATCTGAAGCGCTGGCTTTCCGATCTTGAACTCGCCGACGCGGCGGCCGGCGACGAGCCGGTCACCGATGTCTCGTGGTTCGCCGCGGAGGCCTACTGCAAGGCGCGGGGCTTACGCCTGCCGACGACCGAACAGTGGGAATATGCGCTCGCGGACGACGGCCGCGGCAAGGAGGCGATGCGCGCCCGCTCGCTCGAATGGTTCGCCGAGCCGAACGGCGCCCATCCGCCCGACGGTCGGCGGTCCGGCCAACGGCTTCGGCGTGCGCGACATGGTCGGGCTCGTCTGGGAGTGGACGCTCGATTTCGCCGCCTACGCGACGACGGCGGAATTCCGCGATCCGAACGGCAAGGACAGCGCCCAATTTTGCGGCGGCGGCGCGGCCGGCGTCACCGACCCGACCGACTATCCGGCGTTCATGCGCTATTCCATGCGCGCGAGCCTGAAGGCCGACTACACCGCCGACAACCTCGGCTTTCGCTGCGCAGGAGACGCGCCATGAGATTTCGCCTGGCTTTCGCCGCGGCCGCGGCGGCGTTCGCGCTTCGTCGCCGGGCCGGCGGGCGCGCACGACATGGAGCATATGACGATGGACGCGCCGGCGCAGCCGACGAGCGCCTCGCTCTACAATCTCGAGTTGACAATGGACGACGCAGGATGGGATGAGCGTCGGCCTCTCCGCCCTCGGCGGCAAGCCGGTCGTGGCGGCGATGGGCTATACGTCCTGCAAGGACATCTGCCCGGCGATCGTCGCCGACATGATGTGGATCGAAAAGCATCTGCCGCAGGACGCGGCGGGGCGCGTGCGCTTCGTCTTCGCCTCGTTCGACTCGGCGGTCGACACGCCGGCGAAACTCAAGGCTTACGCCGACGAGCACGGCTTCGATCCGGATCGCTGGACGCTGCTTCACGGCGACGACGACGCCGTGCGCGATCTTGCGGCCGCGCTCGGCGTTGCTTATCGCCCGGACGGGCAGGGCGGCTTCGACCATGCCGCTGTGATCTCGCTCATCGACGACAAGGGCGAGATCGTGCTCCAGCAGCGCGGAACACAGGCGAGTTCGGACGAGCTGCTGGCCGCGCTGAACAGCCTGCTGCAGAAGCGCGACTAGTCTGGATTCAGGGTCGGCGATAGACGCGATTTGAATCGATTCCCATCCTGTCAGGCGATTGACTTTGACCCTATAAGTCCGCGCCGGATGTCGCTGCGGCGTAGAGCAGGACTCAATTAGACGGAACCAATGCCGTCATCGCGAGCGAAGCGTGGCGATCCAGAGCCACCGCCGCAGCCCTATGATCTCCTGGATCGCCACGTCGCTTCGCTCCTCGCGATGACGATTCCGTCGAAACACGCCATGGTCTAGCGAACCTTGCGCCAGACATTCATTTCGACCCCATGCGCCGGATCGAGCGGGATTTTTTCGCCGATGGCCAAGCCGGCTTTGGTGAGCACCGCCTCGGCGGAGAGGCCGGCGTCGCAGGCGGAAAAGACGGCTCGGCCTCCGGGGAGGGTCACGCCATGGGCGCGCGACAGATGAAATTCGTCGTAGCCGATCTTGAGGAAGAGATCGAACACCACCTGGCCGCCCGGCGCCGCCACGCGGCCGCCGTGCGGCACGAGCCGTTTCGTGACCGCCTCCCAGCTCTCGCGCGCCGGACTCCACCACCAGGCGTCCGTGCGCTGCTCGAGCCCGGCGGCGTCGCGCGAAACCACGAGACGCAGGTCGCCCCTGACATTGGGCTCGAGTTCGTGGCTGCGACGACCGAACACGATCAGGTCCGAGCTGGCGAGCGCCCGCTGGTAATAGTCCCAATCCTTTTCGTTGCGCAGCGACGCTGGGACGAGGTCGTCCGCGCCGGCGATCCTGTTGTCGTCCGAGACGATGGCGTAGCCCGCAATGACGGTCGGGCGGCTCTTTGCTTCTTCGGGATTGAGACTGCTCACGATCGAACCCTCCAAATTCGAGCATCCGGCGCCGTTTGAGTTGTCGGAATTGCGCCGGCCGACACTTCGCGGGCGCCGCCCGACTCAATTTGCCGCCGGGCTGACCGAAGGTCCATAGCGCTCGCGATAGGCGCCGGGCGCCAAACCGGCGTGACGCTTGAAGAGATCGCGGAAGAAAGCCACGTCCTCATAGCCAACAGCAAGAATCGTCGACTTCCTGGACCGTCATCCGATCGTCCTCGAGCATGCGCTTTGCCGCCTCGGTCCTCAGACGCTGCAGATAGGCGAGCGGCGTATCGCCGGTCGCCGCCTTGAAGCGTCGAAGAAAAGTGCGCGGAGTAAGCGCAAGGTCCGCGGCGACGCGGTCGAGGTCCACGTCGTCGGGGAAATGATTGTAAAGCCAATCCTCGGCGCGGCGCACCGCGGCGTCCGCGTGATCCCGGCCAAAGTGCGGGAGCACCGCGAAACCGGTTTGATAGGTGCGCGGCATCTGCACAACGAGCGACTTGGCGCAGGCAAGCGCAATGTCGCGGCCGCAGAGTTTCTCGACGAGATACAGCGAGAGATCGATCGACGCATAGACGCCGCCGCCGCAAACCGTGCCGCGATCCTCGGTCACGCAAAGCTGCGGCTGCCAGTCGACGTTGGGATAGCGTTGCTTGTAGGCGTCGGCGACCGCCCAGTGGGTGGTGGCGCGGCGCCCGTCGAGGAGGCCAGCCTCCGCCAGGATCGCAACGCCTGTGCAGACGCCCGCGATCAGCGCGCCGTTGGCGTGCAACGCTCGGACCCATGGAACCGCGGCCGCGTTCTTGTCGATCACAGAATCGATCTCGGGTCCCGCGGACGGAATGAGCACAAGATCGGCGCGCTCGACCGCGAAGAGCGGCTTGTCCGGGACGACCATTACCCCTGCGGCGCCGGTCACCGGAAGCCCGTCTGCAGACACCGTCGTAATCGAGAAGCGTGGCTCGGGATTTGGGCTGACGCAAGGGTTCCACTTCGAGCCCGCCGCATAGAAGACTTCCAGGGGCGCGATCGAAGAGGAGATTGAACCATCCGGACAATAGAGAACCGCGACCTCGATCATCGCCCGCTCCCGTCTGGCGGAATTGCCCACCTATAATGGCATTATCGACGCTTGCCGCTCCGCTTGCAATGTTGCCCAATGGCGTTGGACAGGCAGTGCGTCAGGGAGAATGGCCATGAAGAAATATGTCATCGAAAGAGGTGTGAAGGGCATTGGATCGTCAGATCAGGCAGGCTTAAGTAATATCGCTCACAAGTCAAACGACGCTCTTAATAAACTTAAGCCGCGCATTCAATGGCAAGAAACCTTCATTACTGATAACAAGACTTACTGCGTTTACTTGGCAGAGGACGAGGCGGCGATCCGGGAGCATGCGCGTCTTTCCGGCTTTCCCGCGGATTCAATTAGCGAAGTCAGGGCGGTGATTGATCCAGCGACCGCCGCCTAAGTTAAGGCCGCGCTGTCGTGCAGTTCCGGCATCGGACCGCGACGCGCGTCGCGGGGCCGCCGGCCTGAAGGCGCCCTGCCGTCCGGAGGGCGCATCGATAAGGTTACGGCGAAGCCGGCCTGCGGCCGGCCCCGCCGCCGGTCGCCTACCTCACGTCGACGAACGCGACGACGAGGCGCCGCGACACGGTCGTATCGGCCACGCGCCGCCCCCAGTTGCCGGAGACGAGCTCGATCGAGCCGTCCGGGTTCACGCCCGAGACGAAGCCGACATGGGCGGCGTAGCCGACGCGGGTGGTGACGACCGCGAGCGCGCCGACTTTCGGCTGCGCCAGCCGCCGCCCGTAGGCGAGCGCCGACGAGGCGAGGCCGTTGGCGAGCGGCGCATGCCCCGTCCGCTCAAGGACGTAGGAAGCGAAATGGGCGCACCACGGCCCGCCCTTGCCGGTCATGTTGCGGGCGCCCAGCCAATGTTCCGCTTCGGCCAGGACGTCGCTCGCTGCTGTCGCCTCCTGCCCGCCGGACGTCGCGCGCCCGGGCTCGGCGGACGGCGCTTCCGCGGCAGCAGCGGCAGGCCGGACGCCCCGCGCCTCTGCCGCGGCGCCCGGCGCCGGTACGCCGGCGAGGGGGGCGGCCAACGCGGCGGCCAAGGACAGCGGCGGAAATGATTCGTTTCGTCAAACCAACACTCCTTCGACAAGGCGAGCGTCCATGTGCGTAGAGTGCACCAGGACATGCGCTTTGGGTTCATGTTTTGATGTTTATGGATGATCCGACGCAGTCGGATCAGGGAGACAATCCAGGCCTGTCCTTCGGACTTGGCAAATGCCTGGCGATCTCTTCTGTGATGTACGGTCGGCTATCACCCCGACAACGCAATCGGCGGCCAACTGAACGATCAATATGTCAGAAATGAGATTTGAGAGCCTTGCGCATCGGCTGGGCCGGGCCGGAGATGCGCGATGGCGTCGACGAACGACCTTGTTTTTGAAAGTCGACTTTCTCTTGCCAAAAGCTAGAATTCATAGTTTGATTTTCAGAAAGACGCGGCTAGCCC
Source organism: uncultured Alphaproteobacteria bacterium (assembly GCA_963775665.1). Taxonomy (GTDB): domain Bacteria; phylum Pseudomonadota; class Alphaproteobacteria; order Rhizobiales; family Beijerinckiaceae; genus Roseiarcus. The sequence goes on from CAVZJZ010000050.1 coordinate 136,648, forward strand.
GGCCTCGTTATGGCAATCGGGCTCCAACGCGGCGTAAATCCTGACTATTCGCGCCTAACATCTTGAAAAGATTGAATTATATAGACGTAAATTATGTGTGATTTGCTCCGAATTTTGTATTTCGTGCGCTTGGGTTTGGATTCTGTTCAATCCGGCAATGAGGTCCGGCCGCTCCTCGGTCCAGTCCGAGTGAGCGTTGCAAAGTTGCAGATTTTGGCGCCCAACCCTTTGAAAAGCTTGGTTGCGCGACGGATTCGAAATGAGGTCTGGCCGCCGCTACCAGCGGATCAGCGCCGCGCCCCAGGTGAAGCCGCCGCCCATCGCCTCGATCATCACGAGGTCGCCCGGCTTGATCCGGCCGTCCTTCGACCGCGACCGCGAGCGCCAGCGGGACCGAGGCGGCCGAGGTGTTGCCGTGCTGGTCGACGGTGAGGACGACCTTGCTATGGGGGATGCCGAGCTTGTCGGCGGAGGCCTCGATGATGCGCCGGTTGGCCTGGTGCGGCACGAACCAGTCGATGGCGTCGGCGGCGACGCCGGCGTCGTCGAAACAGCCCCGGATCACGTCGGTCACCATGCCGACCGCGTGCCGGAACACCTCCTTGCCCTCCATGCGCAGGTGGCCGACCGTCATCGTCGTCGAGGGGCCGCCGTCGACGAAGAGCTTGGCGCGGTGGCGCCCGTCGGCCCTGAGGCGCGAGGCGATGACGCCGGGCGAGTCGAGGCGCGCCGTCGCTCTCCGCGCGCCTCGAGCACGATCGCGCCGGCGCCGTCGCCGAACAGGACGCAGGTCGTGCGGTCGCTCCAGTCGAGGATGCGCGAGAAGGTCTCGGCGCCGATCACCAGCGCCCGCTTGTGCGAGCCCGAGACGAGGAACTTGTCGGCCGTCGCGACCGCGTAGACGAAGCCGGTGCAGACCGCCTGCAGGTCGAAGGCCGCGCCCTCGACGATGCCGAGATTGGCCTGCACCTGGGTCGCGACCGCCGGGAACGTATAGTCCGGGGTCGAGGTCGCGACGATGATGAGGTCGATCGTCGGAGGGCTCGAGGCCGGCGTGGCGGAGCGCGGCCTCGGCCGCCTGCGTCGCCAGGGTCGAGGTCGTCTCGCCGTCGCCCGCGACATAGCGCTGCTTGATGCCGGTGCGCTGCTGGATCCACTCGTCGGACGTGTCGAGCCTCTGCGCGAGCTCCGCGTTGGTGACGATGCGGGCGGGAAGCGCGGCGCCGACGCCGCGGACGCAGGAACGTAGGATGGATGTCATGGAGCGGGATCGTTCCGGATTACTGGGCGGCCGACGAAGGCGCGGCGGATCGTGCCGGCGTCGTTGGCCTGCGCGATCATTTCGCGAATCTTGCCGAGCAGTTCCTGTCGCACCATGTCGTAGCCGAATTCGATCGCGCCGGCGTAGCTCTCGGCGTCGGCGCCGCCATGAGCCTTGATGACGACGCCGTCAAGGCCGAGAAACACGCCCCCGCTGGCCCGCGGGCTCATTTGCTCGCGCAGCGCCAGCAGCGCCTTGCGCGCGAACACGAAGCCGATGCGCGACATGAGGCTGTGGCTCATCGCGTCGCGCATATACTGGCCGAGCTGCCGTGCGGTGCCTTCGGCGGTCTTGAGCGCGATGTTGCCGGTGAAGCCTTCGGTGACGAACACGTCGACCGCGCCCTTGCCGAGATCGTCGCCCTCGACGAAGCCGTGGTAGCTCATGTTGGGCAGATTGGCCTCGCGCAGCATGCGCCCGGCGGCCTTGACCTCCTCGACCCCCTTGATCTCCTCGACGCCGACATTGAGGAGGCCGACCGTCGGACTGTCGATGTCGAACACGATTCGCGCCATCGCCGCGCCCATGACCGCGAGATCGACGAGATGGTGCTCGTCGCCGCCGATCGTCGCGCCGACGTCGAGCACGATCAATTCGCCCCGCAGCGTCGGCCACATCGCCGCGATCGCCGGGCGCTCGATCGGCGCCATCGTGTGCAGGCAGAACTTCGCCATCGCCATCAGCGCGCCGGTGTTGCCGGCCGAAACGGCGCAATCGGCCGCGCCGGTCTTCACCGCCTCGATCGCCTGCCACATCGACGAGACCCTGCGTCCCGTGCGCAGCGCCTGGCTCGGCTTGTCGGTCATCTTGACCGCGACGCTGGTCGTGAAAAATGCGCGAGCGCGCCGCGAGCCTCGGATAGGCGGCGAGCATCGGCGCGACCGTCTTCTCGTCGCCGTAAATGAGATACGGCGTGTCGGGCCGCCGCTCGAGCGCGATCGCAGCGCCCGGCAGGACGACGGAAGGTCCGTGGTCGCCTCCCATCGCGTCAAGCGCTATGCGAATGTCGCTCGCCATTCCCTCGTCCGACCGCGCCCGAAGCGCGCTGGCTCGGGCGGCGCCCGGCGCGGCGCGACAATAACGCCTTCGACGCGCAAGGCAACGCTTGGCCCGATCAGGTCAAGGGGGCCGCTCAGTCCCGGTTCCCGGTCCGATCCCGGAGCGCGGAGAAGGGCGAGACCTTGTCCGCCTCCGCTTCGTCCTCGGGCGGTTCGAAGGCAACGCCGGGCTTGCGCGGATAGGGGTCGAGCCCGAGCGCGAAGAACTCCGCCGCCAGGGCCCCGATATCGATCTTGCCGTCGATGATCGGATCGGGCTCGTCCTCGTCGGCGATCGAGAACGTGACCGGCTCCTCCGACAGCCTGTGCTGGGCGGCCTCCTTCGTGAGGGGCGCGAAGCGGACGTCGATCTCTTCGTCGACGGTCGCAGGGAACGGCTCGAGCAGAGACGACGCAGATCTGGTTAAGCCTCCCATGGACCCGGCCTGCGACGTTCACGTCGCCGCCGGCTGACTTCCTGAGGGTGAGTTCGGCGCTCAGCGCCTCGATCGAGGGAAGCTTGTAGAGCGCCGCCAGCGCGTCGCGCTCCCGAGAGCTCGCCTCGATCTCGAAGGTCTGGCCGTCCTTCGGGATCGAATCGACCCGCACGACCCGGCTGAAGGGCTCGGACATGGCTCAAGCTCCCAATTCGATTGCGCCTTCCGGAAAGCGGAATCGGCCTGTGACGAAATCCTCGATCGGCGTCGCCGCCAGGGCCGCGTCGACCGAAGCGACATAGTCGGCGAGCGCCGCCGCCTTCGGGGCGCAGCGCAGCTCCCCTCCATAAACGTTACGCGCGAGCGCCTCGGCGAGGTCTGCGCGCTTTCCCGACTGAAGCGCCGCGGCATAGGCGACATTGCGGCCGTAGAAGGCTTCCTTCATCGTCTTGAGCCGTTTCGAGACCGCGATGTCGCTCAGCGCCATCTCGCGCAGCGTATCGTCGAAGTGCAGGAAGAGGCTGTTGACGAGGTCCTGCGCGACATGGTCCCCGAGACCGCCGATCGCAACAAGGCGTCGCAGCACGAGCCCCGCGTGCAAGGTCAGGAGCTCGAACCGGCCGTCGAGCCTGTCCGGCGCGGCCAGCGCCTGGTACAGGACAGGCCTGCGGGCCGCGGCCACGATCTCGCCGCGAAGTTGCTCGATGAGGACTTTGCTGGCGCGCCGGGCGCGCCATCGGGCGAGAATCATCGCAACGCGCCTTGATGCGCCGCATTGCCCGAGGGTGTGCGGCTTGCATTCGTTCCGCTGCTCGGGTTAGGCATCCGCGGTCGGACTGGCAAGCAAAAACGCCGGACGAATCGGAGAACGCGATGGGCCAGAGGCCGAAAGTCAAATGGAGCGCGGCGAGGAGCCTGGCGCTCACGGGCGCGATGGCGCTCGGGACGATGCTCGGCGGCTGCATCGGCTACGACGGAGACTTCGATCGCGGCTATCAGGTCGACCAGGACACCGTGTCGCAGATCAAGGTCGGCGCGACGACCAAGCCGCAGGCTCTGGCTCTCCTCGGCACGCCCTCGACCACGTCCACTGTCGGCGGCGACGCCTGGTACTATATCGGCCAAAAAATGCACCAGTCGCTGGCCTTCATGCCCGTCCAGACGACCGACCAGCATGTGTTTGCTGTCTATTTCGACAAGGGCGGCAAAGTCGATCGCATCGCCAACTACGGCATGCAGGACGGCAAGGTCTTCGACTTCGTCTCGCGCACCACGCCGACCGGAGGCACCGAGCCCGACTTCCTGCGCAACATGATGGGCGGCCTGTTCCGGTTCAGCTGACGGCGGGGCCAGCGAAACGAAACGCGTGCGCCGCGCGTGGAAAGAGGGCGGGGCCTCAGGCCGCCGCCCTCTTCTTTTGTGTTCGCCCTGGCTCAGTGAGCGAGGATCGCGAGCAGCAGCAGCGCGACGATGTTGGTGATCTTGATGGCGGGGTTCACCGCCGGCCCCGCGGTGTCCTTGTAGGGGTCGCCGACCGTGTCGCCGGTGACGGAGGCCTTGTGGGCCTCCGAGCCCTTGAAGTGCTTGACGCCGTCCTTGTCGATGAAGCCGTCCTCGAAGCTCTTTTTGGCGTTGTCCCAGGCGCCGCCGCCTGACGTCATCGAGATTGCGACGAAGAGGCCGTTGACGATGACGCCAAGAAGCGAGGCGCCGAGTGCGGCGAAGGCCGAGGCCTTCGATCCCGAAACCCACAACACGCCGAAATAGACGACGAAGGGGGCGAGCACCGGCAAGAGCGACGGGACGATCATTTCCCGGATCGCGGCCTTGGTCAGCATGTCCACCGCGCGGCCATAGTCGGGACGCTGTGTGCCCTGCATGATGCCGGGCATCTCCTTGAACTGCCTGCGCACTTCCATGACCACCGATCCCGCCGCACGACCGACCGCAGTCATCGCGATGCCGCCGAACAGGTAGGGAATCATGCCACCGAAGATCAGTCCGGCGACGACATAGGGGCTGGAGAGATTGAAGTCGACCGCGCCGACGTCCTTGAAGTAGGGCACGCCAGTGGCGACAAAGTGCCTGATGTCGTTGGTGTAGGCGGCGAACAGCACCAGCGCGCCCAGGCCCGCCGAACCGATCGCGTAGCCCTTGGTGATCGCCTTGGTGGTGTTCCCAACCGCATCGAGCGCGTCCGTGGACTGGCGCACCTCCTTCGGCAATCCGGCCATTTCGGCGATGCCGCCGGCGTTGTCGGTCACCGGGCCGAAGGCGTCAAGCGCCACGATCATGCCGGCGAGGCCGAGCATGGTCGTGACCGCGATCGCGGTGCCGAACAGGCCCGCGAGCTGAAATGTGGCGATAATGCCAGCCACGATCACCAATGCGGGCAGCGCCGTCGATTCGAGCGAAACCGCCAGGCCTTGGATCACGTTGGTGCCGTGGCCGGTGACTGAGGCTTGCGCGATCGAGACGACCGGACGCTTGCCGGTGCCGGTGTAATATTCGGTGATCACGACGATGAGGCCGGTAACCACGAGGCCGACGAGGCCGCAGACGAATAGATTCGTGCCGACGACGGTCCTGCCGGCGACGGTTCCGATCTCGCCCCAGCCAATGACGAACTGGGTCGCAATGGCGAGGCCGACGACCGACAGCACGCCGGTGGCGATCAGGCCCTTGTAGAGGGCGCCCATGATCGAGTTGTTGGCCCCGAGCTTGACGAAGAACGTGCCGACGATCGAGGTGACGATGCAGGCCGCGCAGATCGCCAGCGGATACATCATTGTGGGCAGCAGGGCGTCCGTGCCGTCGAAGAAGATCGAGGCCAGCACCATGGTCGCGACCACTGTCACGGCGTAGGTTTCGAACAGGTCGGCCGCCATGCCCGCGCAGTCGCCGACGTTGTCGCCGACGTTGTCAGCGATCGTCGCCGGGTTGCGCGGGTCGTCCTCGGGAATTCCGGCTTCGACTTTGCCCACAAGATCGGCGCCGACGTCTGCGCCCTTGGTGAAGATGCCGCCGCCGAGACGGGCGAAGATCGAGATCAGCGAGGCGCCAAATCCGAGCGCGACCAAGGCGTCGATGGTGGTTCGGTCGGACGGCGCATATCCCAGGACGCCCGTCAGGACGCCGAAGTAGCCCGAGACGCCGAGGAGCGCGAGGCCAGCGACCAGAAGGCCGGTCACGGCGCCGGAACGGAACGCGATGTCGAGGCCGCCGGCAAGCGACTTCGTCGCCGCCTGCGCAGTGCGCACGTTGGCGCGCACCGACACGTTCATGCCGATGAAGCCCGTGGCGCCAGAGAGAATAGCGCCGATCGCGAACCCAACGGCGACGGTCCAGGAGAGGAGCAGTCCGAGCCCGATGAACACGACTACGCCGACGCCGGCGATGGTGGTGTATTGCCGTTGGAGATAGGCTTGCGCGCCTTCGCGGACCGCGCCCGAGATCTCCTGCATGCGCTGGGAGCCAGCGTCGGCCGCCATGAGGCTACTGACGGTGTAGACGCCGTAGACAATCGACAGCAATCCGCAGAGAATGATCAACCCCAACAGCATGGCGTATAGCCCCCTGATATCTGGCTTGCGCAGCGCGCGCGGCTTGTTTGTGGCGGCCTCTTGCCAGAAACGCAGCCATGCCGCAACGCACAAACGGGCTTTTGGCGCCCCTTTCGACCAAAGTTGGGCGCCAAACCAGCCGAAAACGATCAAAGACGGGCCTCCGTTGAACGCCCTACGGCGGTGGTGGAGCCGTGGCGCGGATGCTGGGCGTGAGTTGATTGCCCGAGTATGCCGCTCGCAAGTCCCGCGCGGCTGGCTTTGCTCCGCGCCGGCGCGTATTTTGCCGAAATGAACGACACGCTTCCCGTCACGACGGCCCCGACGCGCCTCACGGCGCGCGCGCTGATCGTGGGCGAGCGCATCGACACGGCGGGGCTGGAGCGGCCGGACACGATCTCGCTGCTGCCGCTGGCGTTTCGGGTCGGCGAGCGGGGGATGGTGGCGCTCTTCCGCTTCGGCGTTGCGGTGATGGTCGGCCTGACGCCGCTCGAGGAGGAGGACACGCTGACGAAGCTTCAGTCGCGGGTCAGCGGCGAGCGGGCGCGCGGCGACGACGAGACCGCCCTGCTGGAGATCACGCCCGAAGGCGACGAGCAGAAGGCGGCGGGCGGGCCGATCCAGATCAAGAACCTGTCGCCGCAGCGCTTTCTGGTGGTCGCCGACGCGCTCGCCAAGACTGTCGCGCTCACCCGCGACGAGCGCGAGGTCAACAAGGTGTTCGACGTGATCGAGCCCTTCGCGGCCCGGCTTGCGGCGAGCGGCCGGCCGCCGTTCCGCAGGCGCGCGATGCTGCGGCTCATCGGGCAGGCGTTGCTCGCCCAGCACCGCGTCTCGGGCCGGGTCGCGGTCGAGGAGAAGCCCGACGTTCTGTGGGACCGCCCCGATCTCGAACGCCTCTATGCGCGCCTTGTCGATGAATATGAACTCAGCGAGCGGGCGGGCGTGCTCAAGCGCAAGCTCGACGTGATCGTCGAGACGGGGCACGCGCTGACCGACATCATCGACGCCGACCGCGCGACCCGCCTCGAGGCGGCGGTCGTCGTCCTGATCGTGCTCGAGCTGATCGCCGCGCTGGTGCAGATCGGGCTCGCGCTGCACGGGGCGCGGTGAGGCGATGCCGAAACACATTTTCGTGCTGACCGGCGCCGGCGTGTCGGCCGAGAGCGGGCTCGGCACCTTTCGCGACAAGCGGGGCGAGGGGCTCTGGGCGCGGTTCGATCCGATGAAGCTCGCGACCCCCGAAGCCTTCGCCAGCAATCCGGAAGAGGTGCTCGCCTTCTACGACATGCGGCGTCGCAACCTTGTCAACGCCAAGCCCAACGCCGCCCATCGGGCGCTGGCGCGGCTCGAAGACGCGCTCGCGGCGAAGGGCGGCAGTCTCACCCTCGTCACCCAGAACATCGACGACCTGCATGAGCGCGCGGGGTCGCGGCGGGTCATTCACATGCACGGCGAGCTCCTGAAGGCGCGCTGCCAGCATTGCGACTCGGTGCGCCTCTGGCCGGATGATCTCTCGCCCTCCGCGGTCTGCCCCGATTGCGGCGGCGCAGGCGTGCTTCGTCCGCATGTCGTCTGGTTCGGCGAAATGCCGCTCCACCTGGACGCGATCGACCGGGCTTTGCGCGAGGCCGATCTTTTCGTCGCCATCGGCACCTCGGGCGCGGTCTACCCGGCCGCCGGCTTTGTCGCCGACGCGCGGGCGATGGGGATTGGCGCCTGCGAGATCAATCTCGACGCCGCCGACAACGCCGACATGTTCGACGAGCAGCGCTATGGGCCGGCAAGCGAGACCGTGCCGGCCTGGGTGGAGGAGATCGTGGCGGCGGGCGCGCGATAGGATAGGGGCGTCATCGCGGGGAGCCGTTCATCGGCCGGTCCCCGAGGTGGCCTTTTGACCCGCCGCCGGCGTTTGCTAGCGTGGGATGGCCGGCGCGGCGACCCCAGGCGGGGAGCGAATGACTTTGACGACGGAAACTTCACTCCGCTTCAGCTTCATCCCCGCGAACGGGGTTACGCTGCATTGCGCCGAGGCGGGTCCGGGCGACGGGCCGCTGCTTATCCTCCTGCACGGCTTTCCGGAATTCTGGTTCGCCTGGCGGGACTATTTCGGTCCTTTGGCGGAACAGGGCTTTCACGTCGTCGCGCCGGACCTGCGCGGCTACAATCTCACAAGCAAGCCGCTCGGCGCCGAAGCCTATCGGCTGGCTGTCGCAGCGGATGACATTTTCGCGCTGGCAGACGTCTTGGGGCGCCGCACGTTTCAGGTCGTCGGCCACGACTGGGGCGCGGCGGTCGCCTGGCGGATGGCGGGCCTCGGGCCCGAGCGGCTCACCGGCGCGGCGATGATCCAGGCGCCCCATCCCGCCGTCTGGCGGCGCGCCATGCGGGAGGACCGCGACCAGCGGCAGATGAGCCGCTATGTGCAAATCCTGCGCTTGCCCTGGCTCTCGGAAATGGCGCTGAAGCTCGGCGACTATGCGGCGCTGGCGAAGGCGTTCAAGTCGTCGAAGCGGCCGGAAGCGTTCTCGCCGGAGGTCCTCGCAGCCTATCGCGAGGCGTGGCGCCAGCCGGGCGCCCTGACGTCGATGCTGAACTGGTACCGGGCGCTTTTCCTGCACGAGCCGCCAATGCCGGAGCCCGGAAGCCTCAAGCCGCGGATCCTCGTCCTCTGGGGCGAAAGGGACGAATTCGCGGTTCCGCAACTCGTCCAGGAGAGCGCCGCGCTCTGCGCCGACGTTCGCGTCCGTCATTTTCCGGAAGCGACGCACTGGATCATCCACGATGAGCCGGGGACGGTTCAGGAGGCGCTCATTGGCTTCCTGCGGCGGTCGTGACCTGCCCAGTCAGTGGGTCAGCCTGACCAGATGCTCGGCCGCCAGGGCGAGGCCGAGCGCGATCGCGACCGCCGCTCCGAGGCGGACGAACATATAGGCCGGCGGATCGATCTCGCAGGGATCGTAGCGGTCGAGGGAGGCGATCCGCGGATCCTCGTCCCTGATCGCGGTCCGTTCGCGTCTGAACCAGCGCATGCGCTCGACTCCGTCTCCATGGGCTAGGGAGGGGAGGATGCGCCACGAGCAGATAAGCGTTCGAGATGAAATCCGGGTCTCAGACGTAAGGCGGGCATAAAGTCAGGCGAGCGCAACGCCCGCGTCGGCCGCTTGCTGCCCAAACGGCGCCTACGCCGCCCTCGCTGGACGCTTCGCGGCCACGGCCTCGGCAATGCGGACCGCTTCAATTCCGATTTCGCGCAACTGGCCGGTCGGCGACGTGGTCGCGCCACAGAAAAAGAGGCCGGGTTCGGCGGTCGGCCGGCCGCTGACCAGCGGCCTGCCGGATTGGCTCAACACGCCTCGCGCGTCTGGCATCAGTCCGCGCAGGTCCGGGCGAAAGCCGGTCGCCAGAATGACGGCGTCGAAGGGTTCCGGCGGAGCGCCGGCGAACGTGACGGTCTTCGGCCCCAGGCTCGCGATGTCGCCCCTTACCTTGATCCGCCCGGCGCGGATCTGAGCGACCGTCCCGATGTCGAGAAGCGGCACGCGGCCATCCTCTTCGACCATCCGCCGCGGTCCCTTGGCGGCGCGGGTCATTCCCAGCTTTTCGATCGAACCGACGGCGAGGCGTATGGCCGGGGCGCTGAGGATGTCGGTGATGCGCGCGGGGAGGCGCTGCTGGGCGATCGCCCAGGTCAGGATCGGCACGCCGAACAGTTCGCGTGGCAGGATCCGCACCGGGCCGCGGACCGAGAGCGTCACGTCGACCCCGGCTTCGGCGAGATCGAGCGCGATCTCGCCTCCCGAATTGCCGAAGCCGACGACGAGCACGCGCTGGCCGGCGAAGGGAACGGGATTGCGGTAGCGGCTCGAATGCAGGATCGGGCCGCCGAAGGTCTCCATGCCGGGCCAGACCGGCGAATTGGGGAAGTCGGCAAAGCCCGTCGCAATGACGGCGACCGGCGCCTCGACCGACTCGTCTCCGGCTTCCGCGCGCCAGAGCGTTCCGCTGCGGTGGACTTGGCTGACCGGGGCGTTGAAGCGGGGCTTCAGGTCGAATTGGGCTGCGTAGCTTTCGAGATATTCGACCACCTGCGCGCGTGACGGATAGCGGCCGTAGGCCGAAGGCATCGGCAGGCCGGGCAGGGCGGAGTGACCGCGATCGGTGTGCAGATGCAGCCGGTCGTAGTGGCGCCGCCAGACCGGCGCGACCGCGTCAGATTTTTCCAGGATGACGACGTCAAGGCCCCGCGACTTGAGGCAGGCGCCCGCGGCGAGGCCGGCAGGACCCGCGCCGATGATGACGGCGTCGCGCGCATCCGCCACGAACTGATCTCCCCGTCAGGCCGCGACGTCCTCTTTCGCGCCAACCATATATTGCACGAGTTCCGCCGCAGTGGTCTCTGCCGTGATCTTCTCGGCCACCTTGCGGCCGCGATGCATCACGATGACCCGGTCGGTGACGGCGAAGGCGTCGGGCAGGATGTGGGTGATGAGGACGACCGGCACGCCGCGGGCCTTGAGGGTGCGGATGAGTTCGAGCACCTTCTGCTGCTCGGGCACGCCGAGATTGTTGGTCGGCTCGTCCATGATCATGAGCTTGGCGTCCCAATAGACTGCGCGAGCGATCGCGACCGCCTGTCGCTGGCCGCCCGACAGATTCTCGATCGGATCGGTCAGGGTCGGAAAGCGGATCTGGAGCGAATCGAGCGTCTGGCGGGATTCCTTCAGCATCAGTCTGTCGTCGAGCGTCTGGACGAGCCCGCCGAAGAAGCGCCTCTTGACCTCGCGGCCGAGAAAGATGTTTGCGCCGACGTCGAGATTGTTGGCGAGCGCGAGATCCTGGTAGATCGTCTCGATTCCGACCCGGCGCGCGTCCATGGGGCTCGCGAAGGCGACCGGTTGTCCGTCGAAGACGATATCGCCCTCTTCCGCCTGATAGACGCCGGAGACGCATTTGATCAGGGTCGACTTGCCCGCGCCGTTGTCGCCGAGGAGGCCGACGACTTCGCCGCCGCGGACGTCGAGGCTCACGTTATCGACCGCGACGAGGCCGCCGAAGATTTTCGACAGGTTGCGGATGGAGAGAAGCGGCTCGCTCATCGCCTGACCTTGCCTCCTGCGCGCGCCATGATGAGATCGCGCGACTGGTCGATCAGCACCGCGACGATGACCACCGTCCCGACGACGATGAACTGCCAGAATGCGTCGACATTGAGCATGACGAGCCCGGTCGTGAGCACCGCGATGATGAGCGCGCCGATCACCGTGCCGATCACCGTGCCGGCGCCGCCGAACATGCTGACGCCCGCCGATGATGACGGCCGCGATCGAGGAGAGCAGCAGCGGATCGCCGATCACCGCCGAGCCAGCAGTGTAGCGCAGCGTCGAGAGGAAGCCCGCCACGCCCGAGGTCGCGGCGGAGAGCATGTAGAGCTCGATGATGTGGCGGTCGACGGGAATGCCGCTGCGCACCGCTGCGTCCATGCTGCCGCCGATCGCGTAGGTGTGCCGGCCGAATTGGGTCCGGTGCAGAAGGAACATCGCCCAGGCGACGACGAAGGCCGTCACGACGACCGGGTAGGGCAGGATGATGTCCATGCGGCGCAGAAGCTCGCCGCCGACTTCCGGCCGGTGGAGGACATAGAGCCCGCCGCCCTCGCCGCCGATGTGATAGATCAGCGCGTCGTTGCCGTAGGCGCGGATGTCGGCGGGCAGGCCGATGACGGTGGTGTTCTCCGACATGAGATAGGCGACGCCGCGAACGATGAACGAGGTGCCGAGCGTCACGATGAACGCCGGCACTTTGAGCTTGGCGATGATGACGCCGTTGACGAAGCCGACGATCGCCGCGCCGGCGACCCCGACGGCGAACCCGATGAGGACGGACGGGAAAGAGCGGGACGCCGGCATTGAAAGAACCGCGGATCGCCAGCGCCGACAGGACCGAGGCGAGGCTCATCACCCATCCGACGGACAGATCGATGCCGGCGGAGATGATGACGAAGGTCTGACCAAGACCCAGCAGCAGAACGGGGATGATCGCGACCAGAATGTTCTGTGAGTTGCGGATCGTGAGGAAGTTGACCGAGCCGCCGGTCGACAGCGGCACCGCGATGACGAAGAACAGCACCATGACGCCGAGGAAGAGCCAGGCCCAGATGCGGCTGAGGAAGAGGGCCACGCGCTGCGCAGGCGTCGAAAGCGCGCCGGGAGGCGCGGCGGCGTGGCTCGGCGCCAGCCTCGAGGCGCGTTCGGTCACGGGGAGTCCTCGAATTCGTTTGTCTTGCCCTGGATGAGGAGTCGAGGGCGCTCGGCGCGCCCTCGAAAACCGTCGTGCGCCTACTTGCCCGGCACCTGATAGATGAAGCGGGCGACGGCCGGATCCTTCACGTTGTCCTTGTCGATGATCGCAAAGCCGGTCTCGACGCGGCGTGGAAGGCTGGTGACGCCGGCGGCGTCGGCCTGGGCGAACATGACCGCGAGATAGCCCATGTCGAACGGCTTCTGCGCCAGCACCAGGCTGACGGTGCCCTTGTCCATGAGTTCCATCGCCTGCTTGGTCGCGTCATAGGCGACGACCTGGACGTGACCGCCGAGTCCGGCGTTGACGACCGCCGCGCCCGCGCCCTGGGCGCTGAACACGTTGGTGCCGAAGACGCCGGCCAGGTTCGGCTCGCGCGACAGCACCGCCGCGGTCTGCTGCGTCGCCTTGTTGGCGTCGTCCAGATTGAAGTCGGGTCCCAGGACCTTCACGTTCGGGAAGTCCTTCGACATCACTTCCTTGAAGCCCTGCGCGCGACCCATGACCGAGCTGACGTTGGGGTTGGTCGAGTTGATGTAGACGGTTCCCTTGCCGCCGATCGCCTTGGCGAGGCCGCGCGCCGCGATGCGGCCGCCCTCGATGTTGTCCGAGCCGATGTAGCTGATTGGGAACTTGACCGGTCCGTTGACGTAGTCGCCGTCGCCCAGGTACGTGTCGACGGTGACGACCTTGATGCCGTGGTCGACGGCGGCCTTCAACGGGCCGATCATCTGATCCTTGTCGACCGGGGCGGTGATGATGTAGTTGAGATCGCCGCGCGCGACCATTGCATCGAGGAGAGGCGTCTGCGCCTCGACGCCCCAGGTCGGGGGAATCTGCGTGACGACGTCGATTCCGAGGTCCTTGGCCGCCTTCTCCACCCCGAGCTGCATGACCTGATAGAAGGGATCGACGACTCCAGGCAGGAATCCGATCTTGAGCTTCTCGGCGGCTTCAGCGCCCTGCGACGCCAGGGCCAGAACGAGCCCCGCCGCCATGGCGAATAGCGATTGCTTGCGCATGTTGATTTCCTCCCTCGCCGCCACAGGTCCGTGACGCGCCGCCGACCGATGCGGCGATCGCGCAATCGAGGGCTCAAAGCCTGTCCATGTCAAGTCGCGCGACGGGCGTATCGGCGACAAAGGGCGGCAACCGGCGAGCGACACGATGACGCGCCTGCCGCGCGTCGGCCGCAACTGCCGGCGAACGCGGCGTCTTTCGAGCCGCTCCGCCCTGTCTCAATCGCAGAAATGGATCAGTATTTCAGAGAGGCCGGCGGCGATGGCTCAATAGTCCGCGTGGTCCGCGGTTGTTGCGTCGGAGCCAAAGCGGCGACTCCGGAGATGTCTCGGAGATCTTCGGCCTCACGATGTTGCCAGCGAACCTCAAGTTGCGGCTCCGCGCGCGGGCGTGAGACGCTCTGGGGAGGCTGGAGGCGGCCGAGCCTCCGCGCGGCTGCGCGATCGATTGTCGAGGCTACTTGATCGGCGGTTTCGGCAGCACGGCGTCGCCCGGTTGCATGACATATACGTAGTCGAGCGAATGCCACGGCGGGCGGATCGAGGCGTCGAAAGGATGGGGTTCGTGGTGGCGGACAAAGTCGCCGATCAACGTCCGGGTGACGCCGAATTGCGGGTCGGCCTCGAGGTTGGGGTCCGATGGATCGTAGACCTGCGAGATCAGAACCTTGTAGCCCCGCTTGACGATCAATGCGTGGAGATGCGCCGGCCGCATCGGCTGCCGGCTCTGCGCCGCCAAAAGTCGGCCGACAACGCCGTCGGTCGGGATCGGATAGCCGACCATTTTGATGGTCCTGAACCAGAACCGGCCTTCCGCGTCGGTCGTAAATTTCCCGCGCAAATTCATGTCGGCCTGCCCGGGGTCCTGGTTTTCGTAAAGGCCGACGGGTGAGGCATGCCAGATGTCGACCTCAGCGCCTTCGACGGGGGCGCCGGAACGATCGACCACGCGCCCCGTGACCAGCAGCGGCTCGCCCGAGGCGCCGCTGCGGGCGATCGTCCCGCCGTTGGCGACGCGCGGCGAATGCATGCGCCAGAACGGGCCGAGCAGGGACTGCGACGTCTCGGCATTGCCGTCGACGCCATTGTTGAGCAGGCAGACGAGCGAGGAGACCCCGAGCGAGCCCGCCATCAACACCGACTCGTTGTGCGAATCCGTCGAGAGCCTGCCCATTTCGTTGAGGATCGCGGTCGCCTCGCGAAACTCGGCCTCCGTGAGCTTCACCTCGCGAATGAACCCGTGCAGATGCTTCACGAGTGCAGTCATGATGACCCGCAACCGTGGGTTCTCTGTCTGCGACATCGCGGCCAAGGCGTCAGTCGTCACATCGTCGAGGTTCTTGATGATCATCGGACTTCCCTGACGGCGCAGGTCGCTCGCGGCCTCGCGTCCAGCCCCAGGTTTCGCTCTGCAATGCCCGCGCCGGCGCGGGCACCATTCATTTGCCGGTTGTAGGGCGCCCGGTCGCCTCCGCCAAATGCAGTGTCGATGGCGAGGCAGGGAGCGACGCCTTTGCCCGCGGCGTCGCTTCGACTACCCTCGCCGCCATGGCCCGACTGTCCCAATCGCCGCCACCCCCAGATGCAGCACTTCGCCGGGCCGCGAAGCCGGTTGTCGTCTACGCTCACAAAGGCGCGGCAATCGACGCCGCCACACTCGCCGACGATGCGCGCGTAGGCCTGACGAAAATCGGCGAGACGATCGTCCCGCCGCGCGAGGGGCGGGCGTTCGATGTCCCGGCCGGGCATTTCTTCCGCATCGTCAGCATCGAGGGGCCGCAGGTCGGCGACCTCAACCTGTGGAACGCCGCCAATCTTTCCGAACGCTTTTTCAGCGGCAAGACGCGCGCGCTCCACGCGACGCATGTAAGCAGGGGAGACCGCCTCTGGAGCTCGCTCCCCTATTTGCGGCCAATGGCGACCATCACCCACGACACGCTCGACTGGTACGGCTTCGACGCGGACGGCGCGGGCGTCCACGACGTCATCGGCACGCGCTGCGACCCCTACACCAACCGTCTCATCAACGGGATCGACTATCATCACTGCTGCCACTCGAACCTGACGCGCGCTTTGGCGGCGCGCATGCAGCTGCCGTTCGCGGGAGCCGAGCCGCATGTCCACGACGTTCTGAACGTCTTCATGTGCACCGGCTTCACCCGCGACGAGCATCGCTATTTCATGAAGGCGAGCCCCGTTCGACCCGGAGATTTCATCGAGTTCTTCGCCGAGATTGATCTCATCGGCGCGCTCTCGGCCTGCCCGGGCGGCGATTGCGGCCAGGGCCATTCGAGCGACGAGGCGCGCTGCCACCCGCTCAAGGTGGAGATTTTTCGCCCGCGGGAAGGCGCGCTCGCCGGCTGGCGGCCGCCGGGGGTCAGCGCTTATGCGGGCGAGGGCGGCGGGTAGGAGTCCACCTCGCCTGAGTTGGCCGACGCGCGCTTCACAGCTCGTATCGAGCGCGCAGAGCCGCCGCCGCGTCGCCGCGGCCAAGGGCGTCAAGGCGCACGCCGAGCGAAACGAGGTCGGCGCGCATGGTCGATTCCGTCTGCGCCCGAATCCACCAAATCGTTCGATGGTCGTTCCGATGGCATTCGGCGTAGGCCGCCGCCATAATAACACTGTCATAATGTTGTTATTAACGTGAGATGATGGGTGAAAGAATCAAGGCGACGCTAAACAGGCTCATAAGTGCCTGAATCCCCTCGAAACCCTCCGCTAAACGGCCTGGCCGTCCCCGTCATCCACACCTTCCTTGCCCTGTCGCCACTCGACCCTGGCGCCGGTGCTTGCGACAATGGGCCCAATGGAATCATCCCTCATCAAATCCGTCGGCTTCGTGCATCTGCATGTGCACAGCGCCTTTTCGCTGCGCGAAGGGGCGCTCGCGATCGAGGCGCTGGCCAGGCTCGCCAAGGCCGACGAGATGCCGGCGCTCGCCATCACCGACACCAACAATCTCTTCGGCGCCCTCGAGTTCTCGGAAAAGCTCGCCAAGTCCGGCGTCCAGCCGATCATCGGCGCCCAGGCCACGGTCGACTTCGGCGACGCGCCGGCCGCCGGCTCCCGCCTTGCCGAGCAGCGCCTGGCGCGCGCGCCGATCGTGCTCCTCGCCCAGAGCGAGACCGGCTACCGCAACCTGATGCGGCTCGTCTCGAGCCTCTGGCTCGATCCGACCGAGGGCGAGGAGCCGCATATCCCCTTCGAGGCGCTCGGCGGCGGCGAGGGCCTCATCGCGCTGACCGGCGGTCCGGCGGGGCCGATCGACCAGGCGCTCGGCGTCCATATGGCCGATCTCGCGGAGAGCCGCCTGAGGCGCCTCGCCGAAGCCTTCGATCGCCGCCTCTATGTCGAGCTGCAGCGCCACGGGCTCGAGGCCGAGCGCTTGATCGAGCCGGCGCTGATCGCGCTCGCCGACCGCCTCGGTCTGCCGCTGGTCGCGACCAACGAGCCCTATTTCGCCACGCGCCTGGACTATGAGGCGCATGACGCGCTGCTCTGCGTCGCCGAGGGCGCCCTGAGGTCGAGTTCCGAGCGCCGGCGGCTCTCGCCGGAGCACCGGTTCAAGACCCGCGCCGAGATGGTCGAGCTCTTCGCCGACCTGCCGGAGGCGACGGAGGCGAGCGTCGAGATCGCGATGCGCTGCGCCTATCGGCCGCTGACCCGGCAGCCCATCCTGCCGCGCTTTTCGATTCCGGGCGGCGCCGTGGTCGACGAGGAGGAGGAGCTTCGCCGGCAGGCGCGCGAGGGGCTCGAGGCCCGGCTCGCCCACCAGGGCCTGGCGCCGGGGCACACGGCGGAGGCCTATGCCGAGCGCCTCGCCTTCGAGCTCGACGTCATCGTCAAGATGAAATACCCCGGCTATTTCCTCATCGTCGCCGATTTCATCCAATGGGCGAAGGGGCAGGGGATCCCGGTCGGGCCAGGCCGCGGCTCGGGCGCGGGCTCGCTGGTCGCCTGGGCGCTCACCATCACCGACCTCGACCCGATGCGCTTCGGCCTGCTGTTCGAGCGGTTCCTCAACCCCGAACGCGTGTCGATGCCCGACTTCGACATCGATTTCTGCCAGGACCGGCGCGACGAGGTGATCGCCTATGTGCGCGCGCGCTACGGCGCCGATCGCGTCGCGCAGATCATCACCTTCGGCTCGTTCCTCGCCCGCGGCGTCCTCAGGAATGTCGGCCGGGTGCTCGAAATGCCGCTCGGCCAGGTCGACAAGCTCGCCAAGCTCGTGCCGCAGAACCCGGCCCATCCGGTGACGCTGAAACAGGCGGTCGCGGACGAGGCGCGCCTGCAGGAGGCGGCCAAGGCGGACGATCGCGTCGCCGAGATGCTGGCCATCGCCGAGCGGCTCGAAGGGCTCTATTCCAACGCTTCGACGCATGCGGCGGGGGTCGTCATCGCCGACCGGCCGCTGACCGAGCTCGTGCCGCTCTATCGCGACCCGAAGGCTGCGATGCCGGCGACCCAGTTCAACATGAAATGGGTCGAGCCGGCGGGGCTGGTCAAGTTCGACTTCCTCGGCCTCAAGACCCTGACCACGCTGCAGCGCGCCATCGCCCTCATCGCGCGAAGGGGCGTCGCGGTCGATCTCAACACGATCCCGCTCGACGACGCGAAGACCTATGCGATGCTGGGCCGGGGCGAGACGGTCGGCGTGTTCCAGGTGGAAAGCGGGGGGATGCGCAAGGCCCTGGTCGAGATGCGCGCCGACCGGTTCGAGGACATCATCGCCCTGGTTGCGCTCTATCGTCCCGGCCCGATGGCCAACATCCCGACCTATTGCGCGCGCAAGCTCGGCCACGAAAAGCCCGACATGATCCATCCGTTGATCGAGCCGGTGCTGCGCGAGACCTTCGGGGTCATCATCTATCAGGAACAGGTGATGCAGATCGCCCAGACGCTGTCGGGCTATTCGCTCGGCGAAGCCGACATGCTGCGCCGCGCGATGGGCAAGAAGATCAAGAAGGAGATGGACGCCCAGCGCGCCCGTTTCGTCGACGGCGCGGTGCAGCGCGGCCTCACCCGGGCGAAGGCCGACGAGATCTTCGATCTTCTGGCGAAATTCGCCGACTACGGCTTCAACAAGAGCCACGCCGCGGCCTATGCGCTGATCGCCTATTGGACCGGCTGGTTCAAGGCCAATCACCCGGCCGAGTTCCTCGCCGCCTCCATGACGCTCGACAAGGGCAATACCGACAAGCTCGCCGAATTCCGCGCCGAGGCCGAACGGCTCCGCATCCGGGTCGCTCCGCCCTCGGCCAACGCCTCGGAGGTCGATTTCGACGTGCGCTCCGGCGCCGACGGGAGCCCCACGATCGTCTATGCGCTCAGCGCCATCAAGGGGGTCGGCGACGCGCAGGCCGAGGCGCTGGCCGCGGCGCGCGCAGGGCGTCCATTCCTATCGCTCGCCGACATGGCGAACCGTCTCGATCCGCGCCTCGTCAACAAGAAGGCGCTGGAGAGCCTCGCCGCCGCCGGGACCTTCGATGAGCTCGAGCGGGACCGCGCCGTCGCCTTCGCCTCGATCGAGCCGATGCTGGCGATCGCCAATCGCGGCGCGTCGGAAAAGGCCGCGGGCCAGAGCGCGCTCTTTGGCGAGGCGGAGGCTGCGCCGCTCAAGGTGCGCGCGACGCCCTGGGCGGAGGCGGAGAAGCTCAAGCGCGAGTTCGACGCGGTCGGCTTTTTCCTCTCGGGCCATCCGCTCGAGGCCTACGATTCGGCGCTCAAGCGTCTGCGCGCGACCCGCTGGGCGGACTTCGCCCGCTCGGTGCGCGCCGGCGCCTCGACGGCGCGGCTCGGCGCAAGCGTCCTCGACCGTTACGAGCGCCGCACCAGAAGCGGATCCAAGATCGGGATCGTCGAGCTCTCCGATCCGTCGGGGCAGTACGAGGCGATCCTGTTCCAGGAGGGGCTGAACCAGTTCCGCGATCTGCTGGAGAAGGGCTCGGACGTGCTGGTGACGCTGCAGGCCAGCGTCGAGGGCGAAGACGTGCGGGCGCGGATCGTCAACGTCGAACGGCTGAGCGACGCCGCCGCCAAGGTCCATAAGGGCCTGCGGATCTTCGTGCGCGACGAGGCGCCGCTCGAACTCGATCCAGGCCCGACTCAAGGCGCCCGGGGACGGAGAGGTGTCGCTGGTCGTGATCCTCGGGGCGAAGGAGGGCGAGGTCGAAATCCGTCTGCCCGGCCGCTACGCCGTAACCCCCGCCATCGCCGGCGCGCTGAAGGCCGCGCCGGGAGTCGTGGCGGTCGAGCACGTCTGACCGGGGGCTATGCTCCCGCAAAGGGAGCGCTCGCCAAGGGCGGCTCGTAACACCCCCGTTTTCCTCCTTGCCCCTGCCGGACTTTCCTGCTAGCGGGTCGCGCTCGCCGCTTGGACGCCCGACTTGGGCTCCCCATATGGCGATCAACCCTGGGCGTTCGTCTTGCCGGCCTTATGCGCCGGCCCGCGACAAGCGGTGAGAAGGGAAACCTTCCCGGCGAGAGGGCGCCTGCCCGTTAACGCGAACCCAATCGCCGGCGCCGCCCCATTTGGGCCCCTCAGGAGAACCAATGCCCGCAATTCAGACCTCCGCGCCGACGCGCGAGGATTTCACCGCGCTATTGAACGAGACTTACGGCCCCGACGAAGCCTTCGAGGGCTCGGTCGTCAAGGGCAAGGTCGTCGCGATCGAAAAGGACATGGCCGTCATCGACGTCGGCCTGAAGACGGAGGGCCGTGTCGCCCTCAAGGAATTCACCAATCATGGCCGCGATCCCGCCCCGGGCCTCGGCGACGAGGTCGAGGTCTATCTCGAGCGCATCGAAAACGCGCTCGGCGAGGCCGTCATCTCGCGCGACAAGGCGCGCCGCGAGGAGAGCTGGGTCAAGCTCGAGCAGGCCTTCGAGAAGAACGAGAAGGTTGACGGGGTCATCTTCAACCAGGTCAAGGGCGGCTTCACCGTCGACCTCGACGGCGCCGTCGCCTTCCTGCCGCGCAGCCAGGTCGACATCCGCCCGGTGCGCGACGTCGGGCCGCTGATGAACGTCACCCAGCCGTTCCAGATCCTCAAGATGGACCGCCGGCGCGGCAACATCGTGGTCTCGCGCCGCACCGTGCTCGAGGAGAGCCGGGCCGAGCAGCGCCACGAGATCGTCGCCAATCTGGCCGAGGGCCAGGTCATCGACGGCACCGTCAAGAACCTCACCGACTACGGCGCGTTCGTCGACCTCGGCGGCATCGACGGCCTCCTGCACGTCACCGACATCGCCTGGCGGCGCGTCAACCATCCGAGCGAGGTCCTGACGATCGGCCAGCAGGTGAAGGTCCGCATCATCAAGATCAACCACGAGACGCACCGCATCTCGCTCGGCATGAAGCAGCTGCAGGAAGACCCGTGGTCGGCGATCGAGACCCGCTACCAGGTCGGCCAGAAGCTGAAAGGCCGCGTGACCAACATCGCCGACTACGGCGCCTTCGTCGAGCTCGAGCCCGGCATCGAGGGCCTCATCCATGTCTCGGAAATGTCCTGGACCAAGAAGAACGTCCATCCGGGCAAGATCGTCTCGACGAGCCAGGAGGTCGAGGTTCAGGTGCTCGAGGTCGACGCCTCCAAGCGCCGCATCTCGCTGGGCCTGAAGCAGACCCTGCAGAACCCGTGGGAAGCCTTCGCCGAGAAGCATCCCGTCGGCTCGACCGTCGAGGGCGAGGTCAAGAACAAGACCGAGTTCGGCCTCTTCATCGGCCTCGACGGCGACGTCGACGGCATGGTCCACCTCTCCGACCTCGACTGGACGCGTCCTGGCGAGCAGGCGATCGAGGACTACAAGAAGGGCGACAAGGTCACGGCCAAGGTGCTCGACGTCGACGTCGAGAAGGAGCGCATCGCCATCGGCGTCAAGCAGCTCGCGAGCGACCCCTTCGCCGCCAAGAAGACTGGCGAGGAGGCCGGCGGCGACGGCGAGCTGCGGAAGGGCTCGGTCGTGACCTGCGAAGTCCTCGAAGTGAAGGACGGCGGGATCGAGGTGAAGATCGCGGGCACGGACCTCACCGCCTTCATCAAGCGCAGTGAGCTGGCGCGGGACCGCGGCGACCAGCGCCCCGAGCGCTTCTCGGTCGGCGAGAAGGTCGACGCGCGCATCATCCAGTTCGACCGCCGCGCCCGCAAGGTCGCCGTCTCGATCAAGGCGCTCGAAGTCGCCGAGGAGAAGGAGGCGATCGCCCAATACGGCTCGGCCGACTCGGGCGCTTCGCTCGGCGACATTCTAGGCGCGGCCCTGAAAGCCCGCGACCAGAAGAAGTAAGACGCCTTCAGGGCGACGCTGAAATTTCCCGCGCGGAGCGATCCGCGCGGGATTTCTGTTTGCTGCGCCGACAGGCCGCGGGCCGGAGCCGGCCCTGGCGCCCTCATGTTTCCGGAAGGTGGGTCGCCCGCATCCGCTCGCGCTTCCGGGTTCGCTCCCGCCTCACCCGATACTCTTGCCGTAGCGCGCGATCGCCTCGTCTGTCGGCGTCGATCCCGCGCCCGGCGCTTGCGGGACGGCATAGCGACCTTCCGCGACTCGGATCGGCTCGACGAAACTGTCTTTGATCCAGGGGATGTATTCCAGCATCGCCGTCGCCGGATGCCAGAACGAGAGATGGACGTGGACCTGGCCCATGTCGCCGACATGGGCGACGACAGGCAGCCGCTTGGCGTGGGCCGCATCGGCGACGATGATGTATTCGGTGATCCCGCCGAGGCGGGTGACGTCCGGCTGCACAAAATCGACCGCGCCGGCGTCCAGGAAGCTGTTGAAAGCGTCGGCCGAATAGAGCTGCTCGCCGAGCGCGATCGGGATCGACGTCGCGCGCGCCAGCGCCGCGTGCCCAGCCACGTCATCGTACCACAGCGGCTCCTCGAACCAGAAGATGTCGAGCGGCTCGGCGAGCGCGCAGAAGCGCTTGCAGGTCGGCAAGTCCCAGCGGCCGTTGCCGTCGACCGCGATTGTCACGCGATCGCCGACCGCACCGCGCACGGCCGCCAGCCGATCGAGGTCGACCTTCACGTCGTCATGCCCGACTTTCAGCTTCAACCGGCGATAGCCGTCGACCTCGATCGC
The DNA here is from genome assembly GCA_963775665.1 of uncultured Alphaproteobacteria bacterium. GTDB lineage: Bacteria > Pseudomonadota > Alphaproteobacteria > Rhizobiales > Beijerinckiaceae > Roseiarcus. Next base: position 159,409 of record CAVZJZ010000050.1, read on the forward strand.
GCGCTTACAGCCGTCAACGAGCTCCGGGGTCGGGATCGACAGCCAGCCGATATCGGTGTTGTAAGCTTCGAGAACTGGCGATGTCGACCCGCCGAGCAATGCCCAAAGGGGCAGCCCGGCGGCCTTGGCCTTCAAGTCCCACAGCGCGACATCGACGGCGGCGAGCGCGAGTTGCGTGATCCCGGCGCGCCCAACCCATTGCAGCGCGGGAAAACCCGCGAGCTTGCGCCAAAGCCTCGCAACGTCGCGGGCGTCTTCGCCGATAAGCAACTCGGCGTAGCAGTCGCGGATGCAGGCGGTGATCAAGCGATCGGAGGCGAGATGCGCGTGCGTTCCGGTGTAGCCGTAGCCCGAGAGGCCGGCGTCGGTCGTCAGTCGGGCCCCGACGACTCCCCAATGGGTGACGCGGTGCGTCGAGTCGGAAATCGAGCCGCGGTTGATCGGGATGTGAAGGATGAGCGGCTCGACCGCGGTGATACGCATGCGCAGGACCCCCCGCCGTCTGGGACGAGCCGCGTCGCCGCATCCGGCTCAAATCAACTCCGCGCCGTCGGGCGCAGCGCCGTTTTCGACGCTCGCCATCCTAGTCGGGAAACGCCGCGATCGGCAACGGCGCGCTTCGTATTCAATTCTTGGAGCTTTGTTCGATTCACCCCCGGCGCTCGGGCCGCTCTCCCGAAGGGAAACGAGCCCATTGACATGCTAGTGCAAAGCCGGGAGTGTTGCGTCGGGAGGGACGCGATGGGTGCTGCGGGTGTCGTGGGGGAGGACGCGGACGCGAGCGCCGTTTGCGTCGTCGACGCCAGGAACAAGCTCGGCGAAGTTCCGGTCTGGGACGTGCGCGAACAGGCGCTCTACTGGGTCGACATCGAAGGCAGGTTGCTGCAGCGATTCACCCCGGCCACTGGAGAAGTCAGGCGCTGGACGATGCCCGAGCGCATCGCGTGCTTTGCTTTGCGCGAAAACGGCGGGCTGATCGTGGCCTTCGCTTCCGGCTTCGCGCTCTACGATCTCGATCGCGCCACGATCGACTGGATCGCCAGGCCCGAGGCGCACATCCCGACCAACCGCTTCAACGAAGGCAAGTGCGATCGCAAGGGCCGGTTTTGGGCGGGCACGATGGACGACCGTCTCAAGGAACACACCGGCGCGCTCTATCGCGTCGATCTCGACCTCACGGTGCACAAGGTTCTCGACGGGATCGGGATCTCGAATTCGACCGTCTGGAGCCTGGACGACGACGCTTTCTATTTCGCCGACACGCTCGATGGCGCGATCTTTCGCTTCGACTACGATCACGAAACGGGAACGATCTCCAACCGCCGCCAGATCGTCGATCTGAAGGGGACCGGGATCGGTCCGGACGGCTCGACGATCGACACGGAGGGGTACCTCTGGAACGCCCAGTGGGACGGCTGGCGCCTCGCGCGGTACGCGCCCGACGGCCGCCTCGACCGCATCGTTGATCTGCCGGTCCAGAAGCCGACCAGTTGCATGTTCGGCGGGCCGAGATTTGAGGACGCTCTACGTGACTTCGGCGATCTGGGACCACACGCCCGACGAGCTCACGAGGCAGCCGCATGCCGGCGGCCTGTTTGCGCTTGACGTTGGGGTCGGCGGCGTTCCCGAACCGAGGTTTGCGGGCTGAGCGAGGTCGGCGCAAGCGTCAGGCCGAGGCAGACATGACGCAAGACATCCGGGTCCGCTCGACGCGGCAGGAAAGGGAGGAAGGCAATGTTGGTGAAGAGTCTTGTTGCAACGGTCGGAGCGCTGGCGCTCGGGTTTTTTTCGAGCGCCGCGATGGCCGCCGGGCCGCAAATCGTCGCGGGTCCGGGGGTTGAGCCCGCCTGCTTCGCGCCCTGGGGCAAGGACGTGAAATACTTCCAGTGGCCGAAGAAGGAGGGCCCCTACAGGATCGCCGTCGTCAACGGTTTCGTCGCCAACGTCTGGCGCATTCAAATGATCAAGACCGCCAAGGCCTATGCGGCCGTGCCCGAGATCGCGAAGGACCTGAAGGAATTCAAGGTCGTCTCGGTCGGCACGGACATGGCCGCGCAGCTCGGCGCGGTCGAGGACTACATCAATCAGGGCTTCGACGCCGTCCTCATCGACCCCAACACCCCGACCGGCTGGGATCGCGTCGTGCGCCTCGCCAACCAGAAGGGCACGGTCCTCATCGCTTTCGACAACCAGGTCGACACCAAGGACATGGCCGGGGTCGGCCAGGACCAGACGGCCATGGGCGTGCTCGGCGGCGAGTGGCTGGTCAAGAACGTCGGCAAGAAGGGCCGTATTCTCGAAATTCGCGGCGTTCCCGGCTTCTCCGCCGACAAGGAGCGGCACGACGGCGTGCGCAGCGTGCTGAGCGCGCCGGGCAACGACTTCGAGATCGTCGAGGTCGTCGGCAACTGGGCCCCGGCGACTCGCAGAAGGCCACCGCCGACGCGATCGCCGCGCACGGCCACTTCGACGGCATCTTCACCCAGGGCGGTTCGAACGGCACCGTGCAGGCGCTTATCGACGCCAAGCATCCGTTCGTGCCGATGGCCGGCGAGGGCGAGAACCTGTTCCGCATCCAGATCGCCGATATACGCCAAGGACGGCCTCAAGGGCCTCTCCTACGGCCAGTCGCCGGCGCAGGTCGCCATCGCGCTGAAGGAGGCGATCGCAGCGCTCAAGGGCGGCGCCATCCCCCAGATGGTGTCGATTCCGAACCCGGTCGTCGACTACACCAACATGAAGGCCGGCGAGGATTACTTCCCCGACCTGAAGGCTGACTTTTTCGCCGCCAACGCTTTCCCGCCGTGCGGGCTGGCGTTCACCGCGCCGCAGCTGATGTCGCAGAGCGAAGAAAACGTTAAGTGACCTCTTGAGGAAACGCGTCGCGGGTTCGACCTGCGGCGCGTTCTGTTGACGCCGACAAGAGGCCTTTGCGTAATGGTCGGAATCGAGGCCGCGCCGCTGCTGCAGATGCGCGCGGTAAGCAAGTCCTTCGGCGGCGTCGCTGCGCTGTCGCAAGTGGATTTCGCGACGGAAGTGTCGTCGATTCACGCCGTCCTCGGCGAGAACGGGGCCGGCAAGTCGACTCTCATCAAGATCATCGCAGGCGTCGTGCAACTGGATGGGGGCGCGATGACTTTCGACGGCCGCGACAGAGCAGTTTCGATCGCCGCAGGACGCCAATGCGGCCGGCATCGTCAGCGTCTTCCAGGAACTGTCGATCCTGCCGGACCTCTCGGTCGCCGACAACATCAGCATCACCGGTCCGCCCCGCCGCTTCGGTCTCATCGACGAGCGCGCGCAACGACGCCGGGCGGAGGAATTGCTCGCTCGCGTCGGCTGCGAGGACCTCGACCCGCGCGAGCGCGTCGGCGACCTGCCGTTGTCACGCAGGCAAATGGTCGAGATCGCCAAGGCGCTCGGCCGCGACCCCAAACTCCTGATCCTCGACGAAGGGACTTCGGCGCTCAGCGCGAAGGACGTCGACCGCGTCTATAAGATCCTTCATCGCTTGCGGGACGAAGGCCTGGCGCTGTTGTACATCTCGCACCGCATGCACGAGATCAAGGAACTCGCGGATGTGATCACGGTGCTGCGCAATGGCCGCCATGTGCGCACGTTCGCCGCGGGCGACTGCAGCGATGAGGAAGTCGTGCAGTTGATGATCGGCCGCGAAGTCACAAACGTCTATCCGCCGAAACCCCAGAGGGCGACGCCGCCGCGGCCGCGGCTCGAGGTGAAGAACCTCGGCTGGACCGATCGTCTCGCCAACATATCGTTCTCTGTCGGGGAGGGGGAAATCGTCGGTCTTGGCGGGCTTGACGGACAAGGTCAGCGCGAACTCCTGCTGGCGCTGTTCGGCGTGCTGCGCGACCTCAAAGGCCAGATCGTGATCGACGGCGAGACGCGCCGCATCGGCAGTCCTGTCGCCGCCACGCAACCGTCCAACGGGATCGCGCTCATTCCCGAGGATCGGAAGACCGAAGGACTCATGCTGCCGATGTCGATCGGCGACAACATCTCGCTGTGCTCGCTCGGCCGCGTCACCCGCGGCTTCGTCATCGACCGGACCGCCGAGGCGGCCAACATCCAGTCGATGGTCCAGAAACTGAAGATCCGGATCGAGCAATGTCGAGGACCCTGTCACGTCGCTGTCTGGCGGCAATCAGCAGAAGGTCGTGATTTCGAAGTGGCTGCTGACCGACGCCCGCATTTTGCTGCTCAACGACCCGACGCGCGGAATCGACGTCGGCACCAAGGAGGAGATCTACCGCCTGTTGCGCGGGCTCGCCGACGCGGGAACGTCGATCCTGCTCTATTCCACCGACTATGAAGAACTCATCGGCTGCTGCGACCGGGTGCTGGTCCTCTATTCGGGCAGGATCGTGCGCGAACTCGTCGGTCCCGCCGATCACCGAAACGGCGATCGTCGCCAGCGCGTTCGACCTGCCGATCAACGAGCCCGCGGCGGCGACGGCGCGGCCCCTATGAAGAGCCTCCGCATCTTCGTCTCGCGGAACACCGGCGCGCTGCTGGCGTTCGCCCTCTTTCTCCCGCTGTATCTCTTCTACAGCGAGCTTCATCCGAAGGGATTTACGGTCGACCTCTTCGTGCAGAATTCGAACGAGGCGCTGACTCTCATTCTGCTTGGCATGGGTCAGACGCTTCCGGTTCTGCTCGGCGGCATCGATCTCTCGGTTGGCTCGCTGATGACGCTGGTCGATTCCCTCGCCTCGGAGGTCGTGCGCGGCACGCCGTCGCAGATCGTGCTTGGCATCGCGCTTTGCTGCGCGACCGGCCTTCTGGGCGGGCTCGTCAACGGGCTCGTCGTCGTCTATGGCCGTCTGCAGCCGATCGTGGTGACGCTGGCGACGGGCGCGATTTACAGCGGCCTCGCCCTTTTCATCCGCCCGACGCCCGGCGGCGAGGTCGACGGCAATCTTGGCTGGGTCGCGACGAACTCGCTTGCCGAACTGCCGGCGACTTTCGGCTGGTGGAATGGGACGCCCCCGGCGTGGTTCAATCTGATCGCGAAGATTCCGATGCCAGTCGTCATCCTCGTCGTCGTCGTGGTCGTCTTCTGGCTACCCTACCGCAATTCCGAGATTGGCCGCGCCGCCTTCGCCGTCGGCTCAAACGAGAGCGCCGCCTATATGTCAGGCGTTCGCGTCAATCGCGCCAAGCTCGTGGCCTATGTCATGGGCGGGCTCTTCTCCGGCCTCGCCGGCCTCTATTTCGCCGTGCAGACAGGCAGCGGCAACGCCGATCCGATCCAGGCGGGCACCTACACCCTGAATTCCATCGCCGCGGTGGTCATCGGCGGCACCTCGATGCTCGGCGGTTCGGGCGGAGCGATCGGCACGATCATTGGCGTCGCAGTGTTGCGGGCCATCACCTTCTGCTTCCGCGTCATCGACGCCAATTCGATGCTGGGCTTCCTCGCCAACCCGTTGCTCCAGCCGATGTTCGAGGGCGTCATCCTGCTTGTCGCAGTCAGCCTGGGCGCGGCGAAGATCTTTCGCATGAAGAACAGACTGGACATGTACAGATGAGCGCGCGAATGCTGGGTCGGGCTTCCGCTCTCTTCAAGACGTCCGACCGTCCGCTCCTCTTCGCCGGCGGTTTCATCATCCTGATCCTGGCGGCGGGAACCATCTATACCGAGACGACGCAGGGCAACGCGCTGCTGCTGTCGCCAGGTTATCTCCTGCTGCAACTCAAGGTTGCGTCCTTTCTTGGCATCGTCGCCGTCGCGATGATGCTCGTCGTGCTGCTCGGCCATATCGACCTCTCGGTGCCTTGGACGATCGCCGCCTCGGCAATGCTTGCGACGGCCTGGGGCGGCGCGGCGGCCGTACCGATAGGCCTGGCTTTCGGGCTTGCGGTCGGGACCTTCAACGGACTCGGCGTGGCCTATTTGCGCGTGCCGTCGATGATCTTCACCCTCGGCGTCAACGTCGTGCTGCGCGGATTCATGGTCATGCTGACCGGAGGCTTTTCGCCGTCGAGCCAGCCGACCCCGATCATGCTCTATCTTGCCAAGGGCGACCTGTTCGGAGTGCCCTTGCCGGTCTTCGTCTGGATCGCGGTCTGCGCCGGAGTGACCTTCCTTCTGCGCCGCACGCCGATGGGGCGCTTCGTCTACGCGATCGGAAACCGGCAGGCGGCGGTCTATCTCTCGGGCGTCAACGACCGCCTTGTTCTCATTGCGAGCTTCGCGCTCTGCAGCATGCTGGCCGCGCTCGCCGGGCTGCTCATCGCCGGATATTCCTCGAAGGCCTTCCAGGCGATGGGAGACAGTTATCTCCTGCCTTCGATCGCGGCGGTGGTCATCGGAGGCACCAACATTCTGGGCGGCTCCGGTCGCCTGTCCGGGACCGTCGCCGGCACGGTCCTGATCGTGCTGCTGCAGAGCGTGCTTTCGGTCATGCAGATGCCGGAAGCGGGACGCCAGATCATCTATGGCGTCGTCATCATCGCGATGCTCCTGCTCTACGGCCGGGGGAGCCGCGTGCGCTAGGTGGGGCAGGACTTAATTAGACGGAACCAACGCAGACATCGCGAGCGAAGCGTGGCGATCCAGAGCCGCCGCCGCAGATCGCAACGTCGCCGAAAGCCCGTCGAAAGACGGGCGTCGTTCCGGACGCCCTAGCTTAGCCTGGTATCCGGCAGTCACCTCGCAACCGAAGGCCACGCCTCCCTCAGCGTCCGAGCGCCTACGAACGATGGAGCAACCCACTCTCCTCACTCTGCGAACTGCAAGAGAGCCGCAATCGCCATCGCTCCGAGGACGACACCGCCGGCCCAAGCGGACCAGGCCGCTCGGCCGTCCCTAGCAAAACCGAGCACCCATGGCGAAACTAAGATAAGGGCGGCGCAAATCAGATTGATTATATCCCGAATATTCCTACTGCTTTGGTCCCGTCGGCATCCGTTTGTCAGATGATTCCACTTTTTCACCTCGTTCTCATCCCCTCCAAGACCCAACTAAACCCGCCTGCTAGGTCTTCAAGAAGATGGGTGAGCTTGTGAGCCCGGCTCGGTCGTAAGTAATGTGTTCGCAATGTGGTCTTAACCCGCTCTGGCCATTTTAATTTACGTTCGCCCAGGCTCTATTTTGTTGGAGTTGGTTCGTGTCGAAGTTAGTGTCGATACAAGGACGGTGGATAACACGTTCAGCCTCTCCATTCGGACACGTGTCTGTTACAAGACACGGCGTCAACGTGGGCCACAGCCTAGATGATCGGGGACATCTTGGCGGATATTCTTCTGACGACTATTCGGAGGACAGGACTAGCTCGTTAGTCCTCGACCTGGTCGGCTATTCGATTCACTTTTTTTCAGTCTTATTACTTTCGCTGTGGGTGATTTGCCATCTCGGTCCGGTCTTTTGGTTCTTCTCCATAGTGACCGGTGCTGTAGCTCTGATCTCTCTGTACGACGCATACGCTGAATACAGGCGGTCCTCGAAGCCCAGGACCTCAGCGAGCTGATCAGAGATGCGGCTGACCTCGCGACTGCAGTTTGAAGACAACGCATCCGCGCTCTCCGGTCGTCGATCGCCCTAGCTAGTAGTCAGCCGTGGAACTTCTTACCATCAGCGGGCCATCGGAATTCTTGCCCCGGCGGTCATTCTCCTTCTTTTGCTGTTTTTTCGGTGACGCTTTACTCAACCCCATTCCGTTCCATACTCCTCGCCGTCTCCGATCTCCGAGCGCCCCTTTGGCCCGCATCGCCCGCTTCGTCGTCCCCGGCCTTCCGCATCATGTCACGCAGCGCGGCAACCGGCGCGAGCGGGTGTTCTTCGGCGACGACGACTACGAACTCTATCGCGATCTTCTGGCGAGCCAGTGCCGCAAGCAAGGCGTCGCCTGCTTAAGCCTATTGCCTGATGCCGAACCACGTCCACCTCATCCTTGTCCCCGACCGCGAAGAGGCGCTCGGGCGGGCGCTCGGCGAGACGCACCGGCGATATTCGTCGGTCGTCAATGCTCGGCTTCGGGTGACGGGCCACCTCTTTCAGTCGCGCTTCGGCTCGGTCGTGATGGACAAGGAGCATCTCATGGCAGCGGCGCGCTATGTGGCGCTGAACCCCGTCCGCGCAATAAGGGGTGCAGTCCACCCCTAGACCGGGGCTGACCCCCTTGCCTACGCCGGCAGCATGACCACCTTCGTCTTGACGGGCGTTCGTGGATAGAGGTCGAGCATGTCCTGGCTGAGGAGGCCGGTGCAGCCGCTCGTGACGCCGTTCCCGATCGAGTCAGGATCGCTGGTGCTGTAGATCGTGTAGAGCGTGTACTTGCCGTCTTTATAGAGGTAGAGCGTGCGGGCGCCGAGCGGATTGTCGAGACCTCCTGGCATGCCCTTGGCATATTTGCCCGCCTCGGGCTGGCGTTGGATCATCTCCTTGGGCGGCGTCCAGACGGGCCATTCGGCCTTGCGCCCGACATACGCCTCGCCGCTCCACAGGAAGTCGTCGCGGCTGACATTGGCGCCGTAGCGGGTGGCGTTTCCGTCGCCTTCGATGCGGTAAAGGTAATGATTGCTGGGATCGACGATAATCGTGCCGGGCGCTTCATTGCTGTCGTAGCGCACGAGCTTGCGAAAATATTTGGGATCCATCTTGCTGACATCGACCGCCGGGATCGGGAATTTCTCGTCGGGCGCCGGCCCGTAGACCTTCGCCGCCTCGGCGCGGAGCAAGTCGTCGGATGAGGCGCAACCGGCCAGCCCAAGCGCGCCGAGACTGACGGCAGAGCCGAACAGAAACAACCGGCGGTTGAGAAGCCCCGACCGAAGCCCGGGCAGAGCTCCCTCGCCCATCGCGCCCGCATCGGCAATTCCACGGTCCATCATCATGATATCGGAGTTTCCCATGTCCTTTTGCCCGACTCGAGAAGTGTCCGGCACACCTTTCGAACGTCTATTGCCGTCACACGGCTCGATTGGCAAGCCCGAGCCTTCGCAGCCATCCTCAGGATCAGTCCCGAACTGCGCGACTTTTCGTCGTCAGCGACCGAATCTACCTCATGCGAGGGTGGCGATTGCCGAACTGGAGGCTGGGCCGGAACAGACCGCGATCCACGACCGAAGCGACGCGGAAAACCGCGAGGCCAGGGAACGGGGATTCAGTAAAGTGTCACCGGAATTGCGGTATTGGCATTGCCGACCAGATCAGGGGTCGTCCCGCGTCGGCCTTCGTCAGCGAGTTCCTGAGCTGACGGTCGCGAGCGTCAGCGAAACTCGCACCGTACACCCTTGTTCTTCAGAACCGGCAGCAGGTCCTCGAACATCACGTCAGCCTGGCGCGCGTTGCCACGATCGGTGAAGTGGACGATGTCGAGGTAGAGGTCGTCGTCCCAGGCGCCGTCGAAGCCCACGCCGGCGTCGATCAGGGGAACGCCGCTCTCCGATGCGAGAAGCCAAAGGAGACGGTTGTGCGCGGCGTTGGCGGCGATGATGTCGTCGATCGGCTTGAACACCGCGCCGTAAAAATCCTTGACCTCGCGCGGCGAGTTCTCGTTGACCGCCATGCTCGACGTCACGAGGACCAGGGGCAGGCCGTTGTCGCGCGAGAGCGCGATCAGCTTGCGATAGGCCTCGGCGTAGCGGCTCTTCAGGAGCGCCTCGTCGGAAAGCGGCGGGGGCAGGGGCGGCGCCTCACGCCGGGTGCGTCACGTCATGCAGCGCACGCTCGATCGTCAGCACGGCGCGGCCGAGGAGCGCAGAGGCGCGAGGGCGCAAGCCCGGCTCCTTCGGCTCCGCCTGCTGCCTCAGGCCCAGCGCGAGCAACCCGTTCATCCCGTGCGTCGAGAGGATGAGATCGGGCTTCAGCGGCAGGACGTCGCGCCGCATCCGTTCGAGATTGTCCTCGAGCGTATAGGCCTCGGTGCCCGCATTGACGACTTCGATCGGGCGGTTGCAGGAGGCGCGGTCGAAGAGCTCCTGGAGCCGCTCCGGCCAAGGCTTCTCGCCATCGTGCAGCGTCGGGCCGAAGGTCTGCAACTCGCCGAGCGCAAAAATGCGGAACCGGTCGCCCTTTTCGCTCGCGATCTCCGGCCCGCGGAAGCCCGCGGAATTGATGCGGATGGTCGTGTCGAACATCCGGCCCGAACTTCCGGGAGCGAGCACGAACGGGAGTTTCCCTTGCGGGTCGGGCTTTTCGATCGTTCCGCGGATGCCGTCGTCGCGGATCCACTCGTTGAGATAATAGAACCACCACATGGCGAAGGCGGCCGGATTCTCGTGCGCGGCGCGATAGGAATAGGTCGGCGTCGCGACCGACGCCGTGACCGGCAGGCCGGTCGACGACCGGTAGAGCGCGTCGGCGGCGGGAAGCGCCAGCGCGAACAAGAAGAGCGTGCGGGCGGCGAGCCCGGCGCCGCCGGCGAACCGCCCCGTCCTCTCGGCGAGCGCCATCGCCAACACGGCCGCCGCGACCAGCGCCGGATAAAAGAGATAAGGCTCGTTCGCCATGAAGGCGTTGCGCGCCATCGTCCCGGCGCCGAGACAGGCGAGGCCCAGGGCGAGCGGGATGAGCCAGGGACGGAGCCGCGACTTCCCTTCACCCCAACCCTCTCCCGCAAGAGGGCGTTCGCGAGAACGCCCGTCTTTCGACGGGCTGTGGCGCCGGATGAGGGCCGCGCCTCGCCCGCTCCCTCCCGTAGTCCGGCCGGGCCGCGAGAATCGGCCGCTCGAAGCCGCGCCAGAAGAGCGTCGAAAAGCTCGCGATGATGGCGAGATAGAGCGCCAGCTGCGCGACGATCGGCCAGTCGCCGATCCTCGGCTTCAGCGCCATGACGACGAGGATATGAAAGAGATAGGCCGAGTAGGAGACGCGGCCGAGCCAGAAGCTGAACGCGGCGATGAGACGGCCCCTGAAGGCCTCGTCCGCCTGGCGGAAAAAGCCGACGCCGGCCATCCCGAAAAGCGCCGACGTATAGGCAAACGCCTGCTGCGCCGCCACGCTTCCGCCGACAGCAAGCCGCGAGACCCAGAGCTCGAGCGCGGCGGCGGCGACGAGAGCGACGGCGAGGGCGACGAAGCGCCGGCTGCCGTTCGGCGTCTTCAACGACGGCGCGGCGCGCTTCTCGAGGGCGAGGTAGAGCAGGTAGCCCCAGACGATCGAGTCGATCCGGAAGAGCGTGACGCGCCGGACGTCGAGGTCCCAGTCGTGCGGCGCCAATGCGAATCGCAGCGCCGCGATCGCGACGATGACGAGGAAGGCGAATGCTGCGTCGAGGCGCCGGTCGCTTCGCCGGACGAGCCGCCCGACGAGAAAGAGGAGCGGCGCGAACAGAAGATAGAACCATTCCTCGACCGCAAGACTCCAGGCGACTGGATAGAAGTCGATTCGATTGGCGGCGCCGAACAGGTTCTCGACGTAGAAGAGGTAGCGCAGGAAATCGGCAGTCAGGAGATTGCCGGTCATCAGCGCGATCGCGATCAGCGCAACGACATAGGGCGGGATCGTGCGCATCCAGCGGCGGGCGAGAAACACCCTCAAGTTGCGCCAGGGCTTGCCGATCACCCAGTCGACGATCTGGGGCGCGAGCACGAAGCCGCTGAGGACGAAGAAGACCTCGACGCCCGCGACGGCGACGGCGTCGGCGTAGGGGCGGAACGGCGCGTTGGTCGTCAGGTAGTGCGGGACCGCGACTGCAAAGGCGGCCGCGCCGCGCAGAAAATCGAGCGCCGGGCTGCGCCTCATGCCGGAGGCGTGTAGACAAACGGGGCGTTGACGGTCTGACCCGCGAGCGCGAACAGAAGGACGAAGAGCAGGACGGCAATCAGAGCCGGCGCCGCCCAGGGCCGCGCCCATTGCCGCAGACAGAAATCAACCATGTCCCACTTGACGTAAGGGCCTGCGCTTCAGGCGCGAGCGCGGCTCTTATACGCGTCGGGCCTCAGGCCGCAAACGTGGCCAGTCGCAGGCGCAGACCCATGATCGACTCGGGATTGGACGACTGCGCCCAGTGATGCGCGGCGTGTCCTCCGATCCTGACCCGGGGCTCGATTCCCGGCACGGTGCCGGCCTCGATCCGCATGCCCCTGACCAGCGCCTTCGAGGCGTGCACTTTGGCTTCCTCTTCTGTCGCGCACGGCAACAGCAGCCATTCGACGTCTCCCTGAGACTCCGGCAACGGACGAGTCGTCGATACGAACCAGGAGGTCATTGTGTTCCCCAACACGAGATGCGTCCACGCGCCCACCCAGATGAGAGTGCGCATTTGTGTTCGGAGCATGACACGTTCGCGACAACGTTGGGTTGACGTCGTCACTGTGCGATGTCGCCGCGGCGAGGGCTCGACCCCGTTTCTTCTCAGACCGCCAACTCCGCTACGCCCGGCCGCGTAGCCCAAGGCCACGAAGCTGAGCAACGCGATCGAGGTTACAAGTCCGTTGGGCTGGCTTGTGCGCCGCCCGGCGCTAAGCTTCGGAAGGCCCATAGGCAGATATACACATTAATACTTTATCATGTTTATTATATACTTATTAATTTCTTATATTTTCTGCAGCATTATTCTGTCTAATATTGTACTTCTGCAAATCAGAATTAACGTGGGCATTCCACTTCTCGCCGCGCTCACTCCCCAACGAGCAGGCACGAAGTTGAGGTAGCGTCTGGCGCCTTCGAAAGTTGCAGAATATGACACTTAAGTCTTTGAAATGGCTCGCTCGGTGACGGATTCGACGGCGTGCGTCCGGGCGGGTCCGGCCGAAGCGCACGCGGCCTTCGCTCTTGAAGTCCCAGGGCCGGCGTCATGGCGTCAGGACGTCCGCAAGCCTGCGCCTGGGGCTCGGCGGCGCCGGGCGCGAGGCGTATCCGGCGCGAAACGCGAATGTCGCCTGCCAGTCGTCGCCGGTGAAACCGGCGATGCGCTTTGTCCACGCGGTCCCTTGCCCGGTCTCGCGTTCGCGGTCGATCATCTCGATCGGCTGGTTGAGCGGCTGCAGGGCGAGTCCCTCAGCGGTCGCGCTCAGGTGCAGGCTTTGCCAGACGCGCCCCGCCGCGAGGGCCGACTTTCGGTCGTAGCGGTCCCTGACCGCGATGAGGCCGGTCAGCGGCGCCGAGGCGAGCTGCGTGTCACGGGTGTTCGCAAGCCAGGCCGCATGGCTCGTCGCGGGCGAGACCGCGAAGAGCCGCGCATAGGTCAGGGCGAAGACCGGCAGTCCGGCCGCCTCGAGGGTCGGCCCGTCGCGATGCGCGTCAATCTCCGCCCGCGAGGACCGGAACCAGCTGTCGCTATCGCCGATCATGGTCTTGTCGTCGATGATCGCCTGCGTCGCCTCGACGACCGCCGCGTCAAAGGCGCGCCGCTGATCGCCTCCTTCGAACAGCACAAGGCGAGCCCCCTGACCGGCGGCCGTTTTACCTGCAGCGTCGAGCCAGTCCGCGGGCGGCGGCTTCTGCCTTTCGTAGGCGTAGCGATTGGTGTGCCTGAGCGCGATTGCGCGATAGAGCGCGTCCGGCGCGATCGGGGCGCGCTCTTCCAGGCGAAGCGACGCGGCCGCAACGGGACCGCGACGGTCGGCAAGGTCGAGAAGCGAACCCTCGACGGCTTCGACGTTCGCGTCATAGCCGTTGGGTCCTGCGGCGACGATCATGTTCTCGATCGCGCATCCGAGCCCCAGATGCATCTCACGCACGAAGGGATCCATCGCGCCAAGATTGCGCGAGAGGTCGGCGAGAAGGTCGATGCGCGCGTCGCGGACCCGGAACAGCCAAGGCTGCGTGTCGTGCGGGTTTGCGGCCAGAACCGCCGCGGCGACGAGGGCGAACGGCGTTTGCCGCAGGCTTGGGTCGCTCCAAAGAGTCCAGGGCGCGTAGGCGTCGCCCTCGGGCAAGACCCGGCCCTCGGCGTCCGCCGGCCGAAGAAGCCCGCCCACAAGCGAGAGCATCAGCGCGCCGCCGAGCCCGAGCGCTTCGCGGCGGCTGTACGATCGGGAAACCATGTGCAGAGTGCTCCGCGACCTTCGCTCGCCGGCGCGATCCGGCCGAGTCGCAACTGGAGGAGGATCGCGTTGGACCTCTGCGGCGCTTTCGGCGGCGCGCCCTGCCTATTCCGCGGGCGGGATCGTCGGCGAGGCAGCCAGCATCGGGACGTTGAACGGCCGCAACATGGGCGCCGCTTTGACCACGTTCCGCGAAATGACCGACGGCAGAGGCGGGCCTTTGGAGAGCGTGTCCATCATGGCGGCGGCGGCCTGCTTGTCATTGTCGCCCGCCGCAGCGAAGTCGCGCTGATAGAGGTCGCGGATCCATTCGTCCTTCGGACCGTCGGCGGCGTTCTTGGCGATCGCGAGCCACGTCAGTCCCTTCCCCCGCTGCGTCGGCGCGCCTTCGCCGATGAACAGCATGTGGCCGAGCAACGCCTGCGAAGGCCGATGCCCCTTATCGGCCGCCAGCCTGAGCCACCGCACCGCGGCAACGCTGTCCCTGACGAGGCCGCCCGCGCCGACGATGTACATGTGGGCCAGATTGTACTCGGCGTCAGGATCCCCGAAGGTTGTCGCCGCGTATTGGAAGAGTTCGCGCGCCCGCTCCGGATCAGCGTGAATCTCGCTGTTGGGAATTCCCGTCAGGCTATAGACGCCGACCGCGACGAAAGCGTTGGCGACCGCGCCGCGGTTTCTCTGGTCCGGCGCGTCCTCATCGTAGTCCTCGACGAGCCGGTTGAAGCATTGGTAGGCTTTGACGTCATCGCGCGAGACGCCGACGCCGTCGGCGTACATCTCCCCGAGCTTCCATCGCGCGATCGGTTGGCCGCCCTCTGCGGCGTATGTCAGCGCGGCGACTGAAGCGGCGACGTCGCCCGCCCTCAGATCGTCGATCCCGGCGCGAAGGGCTTGCTCTGCGCTGGTGAAGTTCTTGGGCGAGATCTTCGCGGGCGGATTCGGCGAAGAGCCGTCTAGGGCGAATGCATAACCTGAGGCCAGGATTAGTATGCCGAGTGCCGCTAGCCCTGCGGCCCGGCGACCCGCCCCACCACCCGGGCCTCGATCCGTCTCCTCAACCCACGCGTCAACGCGCATTGATTTAAACCCGCCAACCGGCCGCACCGCAGCCTCCGAGGAAGGCGGTCACGTCCCCATGACATCCGCCGTCCGCCGTAACGAAACTGCAAGTCCTTTATGGCGCAATCGGGGCAGGTTCCCGCCCGAATGCAGACAGTTGACCCTTCAGGGGTTCCTGTGGCCCGGAAGCCACATTGTGGACGGCCGGCTGAACGGTTTACATCCGTTCCAACCGCTCGCGGGCGTGAGTAAGCTTAACGAGCCGTTCCTGAAACGATTGGCGCCGCTCTTCATGCTCGGCGACCACCTCGTCGGGTGCACGGGCGAGAAAGTCGTCGTTGCCGAGTTTCGCCGCGACCTTCGCGATTTCGACTCGCACCTTGTCGATCTCCTTGTCGAGACGGGCGCTCTCCGCCCCCAGGTCGACGAGGCCCGCCAGGGGCAAGGCCACGACTTCGCCGCGCACGACAAGCTGGAGGGCGCCGCGCGGAGCGGCTTGCGCCGTATCAATCCTCTCGACGCGGGCCAGGCGCTTGATGCTTTCGCTCCACGCCGCCGCGCTTTTTGCGGCGCGTTCGCTCGGACCCGCCAGGATGAGAGGCGTTACCGTCGACGGCGGCACGCCCATCTCGGACTTCACCGAGCGGATTTCGCCGATCAGGTCGACAACCCAGCCGATCTCGGATTCAACCAACTCGTCCACCTCAATGCCTTGAGTGGGCCAGGGTCCAAGCGCCAGCGGCCCGGCGCGGCGCGGACCGGCCTCGCCCTTGATCGTCCAAAGCTCCTCGGTGAGGAACGGCATGAAGGGGTGCAGCAGCGCGTAGATCGTATCGAGCACATTCGCGATTGTCGCCTGCGTCTCCGCCCTTGCTGCGGAATCAACCACGCTCTGGAGCACGGGCTTCGCGAGCTCGAGGTGCCAGTCGCAGAACACGCTCCACACAAAGCGGTAGACGGCGTTAGCGGCGTCGTTGAAGCGATAGGCTTCGATCGCTCCCGCCGTCTCCGCCGCCGCCTTTGCCGCTTCGCCGAGAACCCATCGGTTGAGGGGTTCGCGAACCGCGGCGGGTTCGAACCCGGCCACGCGGACGCAGCCGTTCATCTCGGCAAAGCGCGACGCGTTCCAGAGCTTGGTCGCAAAATTGCGGTAGCCCTCGACCCGCGTTTGCGAGAGCTTGATGTCGCGCCCTTGCGCCGCCATGGCGGCGAGAGTGAAGCGCAAGGCATCGGCGCCGAACCGGTCGATGAGGTCGATCGGGTCGATGACGTTCCCCTTCGACTTCGACATTTTCGCGCCCTTCTCGTCGCGCACCAGAGCGTGGATATAGACGTCGCGGAACGGGATCTCATTGCGGAAATGCAGGCCCATCATCATCATCCGCGCGACCCAGAAGAAGATGATGTCGAAACCGGTCACGAGAACATCCGTCGGATAGAAGCGCTTGAGCTCCGCCGTGTCGTCCGGCCAGCCGAGCGTCGAGAACGGCCAGAGCGCCGATGAGAACCAGGTGTCGAGGACGTCCTCGTCGCGCCTGAACGTCTCTGCGAGTCGCGTCCGATCGCCGGCGATCGCTCGCGCCTCGTCCTCGCTCAGGGCGCCGCGCTCGACGCCGTCGGCCAGCGCCGCCGCGTAGGCCGCCTCCTCCGTCTCCTCGACGATCACGCCGCCCCAGGGCGAGTACCAGGCGGGGATCTGGTGTCCCCACCAGAGCTGGCGCGAGATGCACCATGGTTGGATGTTCTCGAGCCAGTCGTAGTAGGTCTTCTCCCAGGTTTTCGGCACGAACAGCGTCCGGCCCTCGCGCACGGCGGCGAGCGCTGGCTCGGCCAGCGTCTTGGCGTCGACATACCACTGGTCGGTTAGCCACGGCTCGACGACGGCGTTCGAGCGGTCGGCGTGCGGCACCATGTGCGAATGGGGCTCGATTTTGCCGAGCAGCCCGGCGAGCGCCATCATCTCCACGATCCGGAGGCGGGCGACGAAGCGGTCCTGACCATCGACGGCGGCGAGGAGCCGGGCATGGTCGTGGTCGCTCTCGACGCCCTCGAAGAACGCAAGGTTGTCCTTGAAGCGAGACCTTCGCCGCCGCGTCCAGGACATTGATCGGCCTCGCGCCCTCCGCCTCGTGGCGCTTGCCGACCTCGAAGTCGTTGAAGTCATGCGCAGGCGTGATCTTGACCGCCCCTGTTCCTTTCTCGGGATCGGAATAGTCGTCGCCGACGATCGTCATCAGGCGACCGACCAGCGGGAGACGAACCTGTCGGCCGATCAGCCGCTTATAGCGCTCGTCATCGGGATGCACCGCGACCGCCGTGTCGCCGAGCATCGTCTCGGGGCGCGTCGTCGCGACCGTCACGCGCTCGCCCGTCTCCTCGCCGCGGGAGTCGACCACCGGATAGTCGAAGTAATAGAGATGCCCGTTCGGGTTTCTGGCCAGGACTTTTGCGAGCGCCGCCGCATCGAAGGGTGTTCCGTCGTCGCGCGACCATTTGAACGAACCCCGGCATTCCACCTGGAGCACTTCGAGATCCGAGATCGCGGTTTGGAACATCGGGTCCCAGTTGACCAGCCGCTTGTCCTTGTAGATGAGACCTTCGCGGTAGAGCTGGACAAAAACCTTGGCGACGGCGCGCGACAGGCCTTCGTCCAGCGTGAAGCGCTCCCGGCTCCAGTCGCACGATGCGCCGAGGCGCTTGAGCTGCTCGACGATCGCCCCGCCCAACTCGGCCTTCCACGCCCAGACCCGCTCGAGAAAAGCCTCCCGGCCCATGCTTCGCCGGTCGGGCTCCTGAGCCTCCAGCAGCTTGCGCTCGACCACCATTTGCGTGGCGATGCCGGCGTGGTCTGTGCCGGGCTGCCAAAGCACGTCGCGGCCGTTCATCCGCCGATAGCGGCAGAGAATGTCCTGCAGGGTGTTGTTAAGCGCGTGCCCCATGTGAAGGTTGCCGGTCACGTTCGGCGGCGGAATGACGAGGCAGAACGGCTCCGCGCCGGCGCGATCGGGCCGGCCCGCCCGGAATGCGCCGGTTTTCTCCCAGAGCGCGGAAACGCGGGTTTCGACCGCTGCGGCGTCAAACGATTTGTCCATCATGGATCTTTGGGTCCGCGCTGCGCCCTGCCGGGGCGTTCACGATTGAATGCGAGCGTTCCCGCGGCGCCAGACCCTCTGGGCCGGCGACGGAACACCGCGACGGCTTTAAGCCCATCGCGGCGGCGCAAGTCAACGCAACAAGGAAGGCGGAGGATCGCTTATCGCGCGCCGCGGGCGAGGCGCTCGATTTCCGCGCCGACGAGCCGCTCGACGACGCCGGGCAGATTCTCGTCAAGCCAGGCCTTCAGCATCGGGCGCAGCATATCGCGCACCATCCCGTCAGCGAGTTCCGCGCTTCGGGCCGCAAGCTCCGCCGACAGAGCCCCGAAAGCCGAACTCACCGCCTTGTCGGTCTCGGTCGAGAGCGAAAGCCCGTCCCCGACCGAGGCCGGATCTCCCGATTCGGAACTCCTCCGTTCGGGTTGACTCCAAACGACTTTAGGCTGACCGGCTTCGGGCGACTGGCCATTTTCGGGAAGCCGGGGCGGCTCTTGGGCGAGAACCTCGTCGGCGTGCGCGTCCTTGGAATAGACAATCTGGGGACCGGGCGCCGGCGCCGCCGGCCGATGCGGCCCCGCCTTCGGCAGGTCGGCTTTCCCCGGGTCGCGCTCGTCCGCGATGATGGTTCGGATGGACGCGAGGATTTCCTCCATGGAGGGCTCATGAGCGCGCTGTGCGCGGCGAAGCGCTTCGAGTTCGCGATCGCTGGAATTCGAGGTGACTGCGCTCATGTGATCTGCCCGGTCCTCTCAAAGACTTTGTCCGGTCGGCGCGCCCGACCGAATCAGGCGCCGGATTAGCGCAAAGGTTAGTCGCCCGAGGCGCAGTCAGGCAAGCGCCGCTTTGGCCGATCCTCACTTGCCGTCGGGTGTCCTGAGCCCAATCCACTTGTTCTTGACCTGATCGAAATGCACGCGCGGATCGTATTCCGCGACGGCGAGGCCAAGGGTCGGCGCGTTGAGACGGCCGATCGCCGAGAGCAGCGAATAGGAATTGACCACCTGGTCGTGCTCGGCCGAAACGAGCTGCACGCGGGCGTTGAGCAGGGCCTGCTGGGCGTTCAGGACGTCGAGCGTCGTGCGCTGGCCGACCTTCGCCTCCTCCCGCACGCCGGCGAGCGCGACTTCATTGGCCGACACAGCCGCGCGCGCCGCGCGCACGACGCCGACCGAGGCCTGATTGGCGCCCCAGGCGCTCGACGACCGCCGCGCGCACCTGGTTGCGCATCGAGTCCGTGGTCAGTTCCTGCTGCGAAAGGCTTTCCTTGGCCTGGCGGGTCGTCGCGTATTCCGCGCCGCCCTGATAGATCGGGATGGTGATCTGGCCCACGACCTGGCCGACCAGGGCATGCAGTCCCGGCGTGTTGTCGAGGTCGAAAGTGTTCGTAATCGAGCCGCTAACGCCGACGGTCGGATAGAGCGCGCCTTCGGCGATCTTCACTGCAAGCAGCGAAGCGTCGACGCCGTGCAGGGCCGCGACGATTGCGGGATGCTCGACCTGTGAGATCGTGATGGCCTCCGGCAAGGTCTTCGGCAGCGGCTTCGCGATCGGCTTCACCGGCGCCAGACTCGTCGGCTGATCGCCGATGACCTGCCGGTAGCGGGCGATCGAGGATTGCAGCGTCGATACGGCGCTGAGCACCGTCGCCTCCGCGCCCGCAAGGCTCGCCTCCGCCTGCGCGACGTCGGTCCGGGTGACCTCGCCGACGGTGAAACGGTCCCGAGTCTCGCGCAATTGTTCCTGCAGGACTTGAACGTTGTTGCGGTCGAGGTCCAGAATCGCGGTGTCGCGCAACACGTCCATATAGGCGGTAATTCCCGAGAGCAGCGTGTTCTGCTCCGTGTTGCGCAGCTGCTCACGCGCTCCAAAGACCTGCGATTCCGCCTGGCGAATGGAGTTGGTGGTGCGCATGCCGTTAAAGATGGTCTCTGTGGCCGAGATGCCGTAGCCGCGCGGTTTGCTGTTGTAGACGAAGTTGCCGCCCGACGATCCTGCCAACGGATTGAGCGTGTTTGCGCCGACGCGGGCGAGCCCGACGTTCCCTTGCGCGCTGACATCGGGAAGATAGCCGGCGTTCGCTTTGGGAACAGCCTCGTCCGCAGCCCGAACTGCCGCACGCTGCTCATTGATGTCAGGATTGTTGAGGTAGGCCTTGACGAGCGCGCCCCCGACCGTCTCGGCCCGTCCCGCCGCGGCCGTTGCGCAAACCATGGCGAGGAGCGCCACGCGCAAGGCGCTTCTCGCCAATGCGCGGCCGAAGGCGGTCGCCCGTCCCCCAGCTGCGCCGATGCCCCGCTTCATTTCCGCCTCATCGCCCGTAAAAAGGGCAGACGCCCTTTCGCCCTTCAGTCGCACGCCCGCGCCATAAAGCATACCCGCCCTCGAACGCTTCGCTCCCGCTCCACAGCGGTTGGTCCTCCCGCATCTTAGTGCGCAAACCAGCGGATGCTACCAAACCGTTAACAACATCCGCGCCAAACGGCCAGATTTTTGCCCTGCGTCGCAAACAAGAGACACCTGCAGGCGGTCCTCGAGCGCTGCGTCGGTTGAGACTTCCGTTGTCTAAAAGGCGAAACTCACGCCGGGCTGGAAACCGTCCAGGGTGTCGGCGGCCGCCTCGAAGAGCGCGCGCCGGCTTATCGCATTGCCTCTCTTTTCGTAGAGCGCCGCCTGGGAGGCCCCCATCGTCGCATCGATGCCGACGAGACGTCCTCCGTCGGCGAGCTGCGCGAGCAACGCCGTCGGCGCGACATGGAACGCGCCCTCGAGGACAATCACGTCAAACGGGGCGACATCGGCGGCCCCTGCGTCGAGCGCGCCCTCGACCACCGAAACATTCGCCCTGCCGGCAAGCTCCTGGCGAGCAGCGCCCGCCGCGCCCGCGTCCGACTCGAGCGCAACGACCTTGGCGCCCATGAAATCGAGGAGCGCCGCGCCATAGCCCGACCCGCAGCCGACGTCGAGCGCCCTGTCGCCGGCCTTGACGGCGGCCGCCTGCAGCATCTTCGCAAGGGTCAAGGGCCGCAGCAGTCTTCGGGTCTTGGCGCCGAGCGCCGGCGCTTCGCGGTCGATATAGGCGAGCGCCACGAACGCCGGCGCCACGAACCGCTCGCGCGGGGTCTCCAGGAACGCAGCCAGCACCTCCTGGTCGACGACGTCGCCAGTCCGGATTTGACTGTTCACCATGGCGAGACGCCGTTCCTGCTGCGTTTCAGCCGAAGAAACCATGGCCATTCAATTCTGCCCCATGACGGGACGTCGCCGCCCCTTGCTTCATAGTGGATTGGAGGCCTCGCCCGCAATCGAACCGGGGCGCCAGCGTCGGGAATTGAGAGACGCAACAAAGCCGACGTACGCAGGACGCGAGATCCTTCGATGTCGATACGCATAGACCAAGGCGCCGTCAAGGACCGGCCCGCCGCCGCGACCGGATAGAAAATCTATACTCATGGCCTTGCGCCGCTCGCCGCCTGCGACTTCGCCAAAACCGGAATTCTCCCTGTTATCCCCTGCTAACAGGGGAACACGGGCCCAGCGGCGCTTGCCTTTGAGGCATGAACGATATGAATGTCAGTGACTTGCGATGACTTTATCATGTAACGGTTGAACAAGATAACAGGGAGGCGAGCTCCCTGTTATGGCCCATAACAGGGAGAAGACGATCGGGAAAGCCGAAGCCGGAGAGTGGCTTTCATGGCCCGCCCGAGGGCGGTGGAGTATAGAATTTCTACACTCAGTCGCCTGAAACCGCCCGCGACCCGGCGGCATGGCGCCATTCTGGCCCGCCGTTGCGGGATGAAATGCTCTATGTTACAACTGATTACGAAAGAATCCTCATGTGTTGCATGAGCTCTGGCAGGGAGAATAGTCGCCCTTTCCGCTCTTCACCTTCCACATGAGCAGTTGCGTTCAAGCCTTTGAAGCGATGCCAGATTCCGCAATCGCTCGGGGGCAGGGCTTCTCGCAATGATCATCACGACCGGGATGCGCTCTAAGAATCCGGCCCAACGCCTCTCCGCTTTACGCCGAGCGCGCCCAAGGCGGAGAGAAGCTTGAATGCATTATACGGTTTGGAGATGATGGACGACAACCGAATGTCCGGCAAGGCGGCGTGAAGGTCGCCTGCCTGTCCGGTGACAGCGATCAATATGGGCAGGTCGGCGTGCATGGCGCGGAGTTCGCTGGCGAGCGCAAAACCCGGCTTCTCCGGCAACGCTGCGTCGATGATGGCGGCGTCGTAAGATCCCTGCGCCGCCCGCATGCGGCCAAGCGCCTCGGACGCGGTCGCCGCCTCATCGACTGCGAACCCCGCGCCTTCGAGCGCCTCGATTGCGAACATGCGCACGGTCGGATCGTTCTCGGCGACGAGCAGGCGTCCCGTGCGGCCCGAATCGAGGACCTCCGAAATCTTCTGCGCCAACGACTGGTAGGTGAAGGGTTTCGGGATCATGGCGACGCCGGGGTCTAACCGGCCGCCATGCACAATCGCGTTGCGCGTGTAGCCGCTGGTGTAGAGGACCTTGAGGTCCGGTTGCCGCGCCAGCGCGCGATCAGCGAGTTCGCGTCCCGACATGTTCGGCATCACCACGTCGGTGAACAGTAGATCGATCCTGCCCTCTTCCCGTTCCATGATCCTGAGCGCCTCGACGCCGTCGGTCGCGTGCAGGACGCGGTAGCCGAGCTCCGCAGCATCTCCGCGGTTTGACGCGCGCACGTGCTCGTCGTCCTCGACGACAAGGATCGTCTGGGCGCGCGGCCTTGCGGTCGGGTTCGAAGTGCGGCGCGCGCTCCTCCTCCGCCTCCAGGCCGCTCATGAGCCGCGGCAGATAGATCTTGACCGCCGTCCCTTCGCCGGGTTCGGAATAGATCTTGATGTGTCCGCCGGATTGTTTGACGAAGCCATAGACCATGGAAAGGCCGAGACCGGTTCCCTTGCCGACGTCCTTGGTCGTGAAATAGGGGTCAAACGCGCGCGCTGCGACCTGCTTTGACATCCCATGCCCGGTGTCAGTGACGCTGATCACGACATAGCCGCCCGGCGTCACTTCGGCATGAGCTGGCCGCATAGTGTTCGTCGAGCCAGGCGTTCGCGGTCTCGATGATGAGCTTGCCGCCCTCGGCCATGGCGTCGCGGGCGTTGACCGCAAGGTTGAGGATCGCGTTCTCAAGCTGGTTGGGGTCCGCTTCGACGGGCCAGAGGCCTGGGGTCAGGATCGTTTCGAGCCGCACGGTCTCCCCGAGCGTTCGATGGAGGAGGTCGGCCATGCCCGCCACCAGGCGATCGACGTTGATCGGCCTCGGCGCCAGCGGCTGCCGGCGCGAAAAGGCAAGCAGGCGCTGGGTCAGCATGGCGGCGCGCTCGGCGCCCTTGAGCGCGTTCTCCATCGAGCGGTTCGCCCGGGAGGCGTCGCCGGAGGCGAGCGCGCGGCGCGCGGTGTCCACGCTCATCGTGATGATGGTCAGAAGATTGTTGAAGTCGTGCGCGATCCCTCCGGTCAGTTGGCCGACCGCCTCCATCTTCTGCGCCTGCCGGAGCGCCTCTTCAGCCTGCTCGCGCGCGGCCACGGCCCTCTCGACGCGGGTCTCGAGCTCCTGGTTGAGGTCCCGCAACTCGGCCTCGATCTGCCGGCGGTGATGCGTGTCGATCAGCACGCCGGGAAACCGCGCCGGCGCGCCTTGCGCCGAGAGGTCGACCCGTCCGTTCGCCTCGACCCATCGAAAGTCCCCGTCGGGCTGACGCACCCGATATTCGCAGCGGTATTCGCCGCCTCTCGCCAACGCTTCCGTGATGGCCGCCACGACGTTTGGACGATCCTCCTCATGGACGGCGTCCATTGACAGACCCGAGCGGCAGTCCGCCGGCTGCAGAGTTCGGGACTGAGACCGAAGGATCGCGCGAAGCGCTCGTCGCCGACCAGCCGGTCGTTCGGCACGTCCCAAACCCAGGTCCCGATGATGGCGCCGGCGTCGAGCGCAAGCTGCACCCGCTCGGCCTGCTCGCGGGCCAGCGCCTCGCTCTTGACGAACCGCTTCCCGCATCTCTCGTCGGATCGAGGCCATGCCGATGACAGCCGAGACGCGGGCGAACAGCTCCCGCGCCGAAAACGGCTTGATGAGATAGTCGTCGGCGCCGGCGTCCAGGCCTTCGACCTTGGCCTCCTCGCCGGCGCGCGCGGAGAGAACGATGACCGGGAGGTCCCGGAGCCGCGAATCCTGACGCAGCGCTCGCAAAAGAGCGAACCCGTCGAGATTCGGCATCATGACGTCGGTAATCAGAAGGTCGGGCCGCTTCGCGCGGACCGCTTCCAGCGCGGCCTCGCCATCGACCACGGACTCGACCTCGTAGCCGCGTTCGCCCAGGAGGCGCGCGATATAGGTTCGAAGGTCGGCGTTGTCGTCGGCAAGCAGGATCCGCCTGCCCTGACCTTGGCCCTGTAGCGCCGTCGCTGACGCGTTGGCGGAGCGTCTCGACGTCGGACAGAATGTCGGCGCCGCCGCCCCCCGGCAACCAGCGAAGCGCTTCCTCGACATAGGACTGGGCGCGGGTCGCCGTCGTCGTTTCGTCCGAAGCCTGCTCCACCCGGTCGGGCGGCAGATGCGCCACGCCGTACGGAATCGTCACCGTGAACGTCGAGCCTCGCCCCACCGCGCTCTCGACGCTGATCTGGCCGCCGAGCTGTTTGACCAGTTCCTGGACCAGCGCGAGGCCGATGCCGGAGCCTTCGAAGCTTCGTCCGCGCGCGCCCTCGACGCGATGAAAGCGATCGAACAGTCTCGGCAGTTCGCCAGCGGGAATTCCGACGCCCGTATCGCTCACGGTGAGCCGGACGTGATCAGTCTGGTTGCTGAGCTCCACGGCGATTTCGCCTTCGAAGGTGAACTTGAAGGCGTTGCTCATGAGGTTGAGAACGATCTTCTCCCACATGTCGCGATCGACGTAGACCGGCTCCGGCAGCGGCCTGGCGTCGACGGCGAGCCGCAAGCCCGCCCTCTCGGTCGCGGAGCGAAACGAGGAAGCCAGTTCGGCCGTCAGCGCAGCCAGATCCGTCGGCCGGAACGTCACCTGAAGGCGTCCGGCCTCGATGCGCGAAAAATCCAGCAGGGAGTTCACGAGGCGCAGAAGGCGAAGGGCGTTGCGATGAGCCATGTCGATGCGCTCGCGCAGCGCGCGCGATGCGTCGTCGGCGTCCGCCAGAGCATCTTCCAGCGGCCCCAGCATCAGGGTGAGGGGGGTGCGGAATTCGTGCGAGACATTGGAGAAGAAGGCGGTCTTCGCGCGGTCGATCTCCGCCAGCGCGTCAGCCCTTTCTCGCGCGCGCTCATATTCATCGGTTCGCGCGATCGCCGCAGCGACCTGAGCCGCGAGCAGTTCGACGAACCCCCGGTAATCGGCGTCGACGACACGGTGCGGATTGAGCCCGGCGATCAGGTAGCCGACCGGCGCTCCGCCTTCGGCGGTCCGGATCGGCGACGCGAACGCCTGCTGGGGCGGTCGCTGCCAGAAGTCGAGGGAGAGGTGAGCCGCGACGCTCGGCGGAACGTCAATCAGCTCGGGCTCGCTCCCGGACCAGCGGCTGAACGGCCAGACGGCGGCAACCGTGTCGTCAAGAGCGATGCTCTGCCCGACTGGCGAACGGCTTCCGTCGAGCCCGTGCGCGGCCGCGAGATCGAGGGTCTTCGCGCCGCGGGCGGCAAGGTAGGCCAGGGCGAAAGGCAGGTCGCGCGGTTCCACGGCGAGACAGTCCTCCAGCGCCCTCATGACCTCCGTCCGGGTGGAAGAGGCCGAAAGCCGTGCGCCCAGATCCCTGAGGGTCGCGAGCTGGCGTTCGCCGATCACGCGATTGGTGACTTCGGCCACGACGCACAGCATACCTTTGGTCGCCCCGTCGTCGTCGGACAGCGGCGAGTAGGAGAAGGTGTGATAGGTCTCTTCCGCGAAGCCGCTGCGCTCGAGATACAAAAGCAGCGCCTCGTCCCAGGTCGCCTCCCCGGTCGTCAGCACATGGGCAATCCGGGGGCCGATATCCGGCCAGATCTCCGCCCAGACCTTGTCCGACCGGCTGCCGATGACCCAGCCGCGCTTGAGCCCGACCGTCGGAAGATAGGCGTCGTTGCAAAGAAACGTGAGCTCGGGACCCCAGGCCATCCACATCGCGAAACGCGAGGTGAGCATCACGTGGACGATCGCCTTCAGGCTGAAGGGCCAGTGCTCCGGGGGACCAAGCGGCGTCGCCGACCAATCGCATTCTCGCATCGCCGCCCGGACCGGACCGTCGCCGGCAAAGAGTTGCAGGCCGTCCTCCTCCAGCGAACGTTTGGCCTCAAACGTCAAAGCGCTTTTCCCCTTTGTCATCCGCCAGGGCGTGGGCTTTCTGGAGGTTGTCCATTCGGACCGAAGGACGGCGTCCCAAAGGAGACGCCGCAGCGTCATTGTAAGAACGTGATGCGTCCGTTGGGGTCCGCCGCTCGACGGCGACCGGGGAGATTTGAAGAATCCGAAGGACTTCCACCCCGATAGAATCGAGGCGATGATGCGCCCTGTTCCGCTCGGCTCGATCTTTACCGACTGCGGTCCCGCGCAGGCGCCCTGGATGACTTTATGGGTGGGTGCTCAAGACAATTGCCCATGACATTATGCCCGGACGACAGCTCTCGCCGGAAATTTGCCGGCCTTCCGTTCCGGCAGGGAAATTCCTCTTTCCGAAGAGGAGTCCAATTTGCGAACGCCGGTCGCTTTCGTCAACTCTGAACTCCGTCCGAAAGCGGACAGTTCGGGAGATTGCCGATCACCCGAAAAGACGTCGGAACTCCGCCTCCGGCACGCCGTACGCGTGGTTCGCCGCCTCTTCGAGACCCTGACGATCAACAACAAAAATGGCCTTGCGCTGCACGCGAACCAGGCCCCGCTTTTCAAGGAAGTTCAGCGCGACTGTTACGCCCGGGCGGCGAACGCCCAGCATGGTGGCGAGGAATTCGTGCGTGAGAATGAGCTCGTCCCCACCGGCGCGATCATGAGCCATCAACAGCCATCGCGCGAGGCGCGTCTCCAGCTTGCTGCGACTGTTGGCGAGCGCCGTGTACGCCATCTGAACGAGGAACGTATGCGCGTAATGCAAAAGTGAGCGTGCGTAAGGACGGGCTGGTTTCCATGCGCCTTATTGAGATCGCCGGCGGATATTCGGTGTCCCCATCCCGGGGATTGAATGAAGGTTGTGTTGGGGGAACGATCGGTCGCCATGACGAGGGCCATTCCCGTCAAGCCCTCCAGACCGACGATGCCCACTTCGACGCCAAGAGAGCCAGTCCCGTTGGCCACTACGGAAGCGAACCCGCGTTCAATGAAATAGGCATATTCGATCGGTTTATCTGGCGCCCTCGAGCTGCATTCTGACGGGTAAATCGACCGCCGTGAGAGCGGATGCGAGCAAGCCAAAATCTTGCGCGGACAAATGCGAGAGGACTCGATTGTGGCTTTGGTCTTGACGGAGGACGTTCGGACATCGCGCTTTCCTTGCCGTGGGCAAGAGCGCGCAAGTCTCCCAGTCGCCTGCGCCCAAAAAACTGGCAGGCCGATGAGCGCACGCTACTCCTGGTTGCGAAATTCTCCAACTTCGCGGGATCGTGTACGATTTCGTACCTTTGATGAGGAACGGCCGCCTTCCGCCCGCGTTTGCCCACATAGGCCTTCGCCGAGCAGGCTGGGGTCGAGTCAGTTTCATGAGCGTTTCATTCAAAGGCCTTACCGCCGTCGTGGTCGAAGACGACTGGATGCTGCGAGAGATAACCGTCAACGAGCTTCAGGAAATGGGATGGACCGTGCTGGAGGCCGCCAGCGGCGCCGGGGCGCTTATGGTGCTTCGGGAAGCCCAGACGGTCGATCTTCTCGTCACAGATATTCAGCTTGCTGATGCGATTACCGGCTGGGATGTGGCCGAAGCCTTCCGGGTTTCGGATCCGGAGATCCCGGTGATCTATGCGTCCGGCAATCCATCCAACCCAGGTCGTCGTGTCACGTGAGAGCGTCTTTCTGAGCAAACCAATAGAATTTTCTGCGCTCAAATTGGCGTGCCGTGAACTTTTGGGGCTTGATTCCCAAAGCGAAGGCGGCAGGCGACGCCACAGCGTCCGAAAATCATTGCCCTAAAACTCACGCACCGGCGGAATGACTCGGGCGAGATGACTTGACGTTGGGAGCCTTACAGGCCAGGGCCCCTCAGCGTTCGCATAAATCAACGATATTTCATAGGCTTGCGCGAATATCCTCATGCGAAAGATGAAGACTGAACAGAGAAAGAACAGGGAGATTGTCTCCCTGTTAGGCCCGATAACAGGACGAGAGCCCGAGCGAAAAAACCGAATGCGCGGTCCTGCGACGGGACGCCGATCCCGGAACCCCCGCAACGAAAATCGGCCTTGGTCGAAACCCAGATTGCTTCACGCAAAGCCCTTGTTCAAAGCAGTCCCCTGACCCCGGCGTAGAGACCGACCGCGATGACGAGAGCCGAGACGCCGGTCAAAACCCAAAGGTAGAGTCCCTGCGGCCGCATCGGCGCCGGCAGCGCCGTCGCCGCCAGCGCCACCAGGAAGCCGATCACCAGCGGCAGCAGGAAAGCGTTGAGAACCTGCGCCGCGATCGTCAGCCAGACGAGGTCCGGAACGAGCCAGACGACGGCGGCGGAGCCGGCGACCGAGGCCGCATAGATTCCATAGAACCATGTCGCCTCGAAGGGGTGACTCTCCAGCGAGCGGCTGTAGCCGGCGACTTCGCCCACCCCCCAGGCCAGCGCCAGCGAGCAGACGATGGCCGCGACCAGCGAGGCGCCGAGGACGCCGGCGCTGAAGACGAGGCGCCCCATCGTCTGCCCGAGCAGCGGCGTCAGGGCGGCGCTGATCTCGCCGACGCTGGAAAGGCCCTTCGAAGCGCCGCCGGCGTAAAGCGTCGCCGCCGCCGCGACCAGCACCGCGCCCGTCAGGCACTGGGTCAAGGCGGCGCCGAACGCGGTGTCCCAGCGCGCGGCCGAAAGATCGTCGGGGCCCAGCCTTTTGTCGGCGATGGCCGACTGCTGGTAGAATATCATCCACGGATTGAAGGTCGCGCCGATGACGGCCGCGACCAGGACCATGAAGTCGCGGTTCCCAAGCGGCAGGTCGAGCGCGTCCCTGGCCATGGCCGCAAGGCTCGGATGGGCCGCCCAGGCGACGGCGAAAAAGGCGAGCTCGAAGAGGCCGACGACGATCGCCGTCCGCTCGACCCGCCGGTAGGAGCCGGTGGCGACGACGGCGAGAAGGGTCGCCGCCGCAAGGGGCAGGGTCAGCGCGCGCGGCAGGCCGTAGAGCTCGCCGATTCCGGCGACGCCGGTGAATTCGGTGATGAGCGAGCCGATCACCGCCGCCGCCAGGCCCGCCGTCGACAGCCACGCCCAACCGGCGCCGAAGCGCTCGCGGATGAGTTCGCCGTGGCCGCGGCCGGTGTGGACGCCGAGCCGGACGGTCAGCTCCTGCACCATGTAGAGCATCGGCATCAAGAGGATCAGCGGCGGCAGAAGGCGATAGCCCCATTGCGCGCCGGCCTGCGCGGCGGTGACGACATTGCCGGCGTCGGTGTCGGCCAGCATGACGAGGAGGCCCGGTCCCCAGACTGCCGCTGCGCGAACCCAGGATGTGGCGCCGGGGCTGGTCGTCCGCGCTTCGCCCTCCATGCCGAAAAAGGTCTCCCCAGTGATCGCCTGACGGGTCGAAAGCCTGCGCCCTCCGGCGGCGGGCTCGCACATCGCCGGAGGGCGGGCCAAGGCCGCGCGACTTGGGACCAGAGGCGGCGAAAGTCAACCGGGCGGAAGCGCGCAGGCGCGCGCTCGCGGCGTCTCCGAACGACTGGCGGCGGCCGGAAAACGCCCCATATATTGAAGCGGGGCGGCCACGTCAGGAGGCTTCCCGTGCCACAGCGCAATGCGCTCCCGGGGCTCATCTTCGTCATCCTGTTCGGCCTCGGGTTGCTGATCGCCTATCCGGCCGGAAACGCCGGCGACTACGTAACGAGCGCGGCGATCGCGATCGTGGCCTTCGTCGTCGCCTCGATCCTCGCCAACTCGGTCAAGATCGCCAATCAATGGGAGCGGGTCGTCGTGCTGCGGCTCGGCCGGTTCCACATGCTCGCGGGGCCGGGCCTCTTCTACATCATCCCGATTCTGGACATGGTCGCCTACCGGATCGACATCCGAGTCATCACCAGCACGTTCAAGGCGGAAAAGACGATGACGCGCGACACCGTGCCGGTCGACGTCGATGCGGTGCTGTTCTGGAAGGTGGTCGATCCGAAAATGGCGGCCCTCGACGTCGCCGACTATGGCGCGGCGATCAACTGGGCGTCGCAGACGGCGCTGCGCGACGTGATCGGCAAGACGATGCTCGCCGACATGCTCGAGGGGCGCGAGAAGCTGAGCGTCGAACTGCAGCGAATCATCGACGCCCGAACCGAGCCGTGGGGGATCAATGTCATCTCGGTCGAGGTCAAGGACGTGCAGATCCCCGCCGCCCTGCAGGACGCGATGTCGATGCAGGCCCAGGCCGAGCGCGAGCGTCAGGCGCGGGTGATCCTGGGCGATTCCGAGCGGCAGGTGGCGCAGAAATTCGTCGAGGCGGCGAAGACCTACGCCGACAACCCGAACGCCTTTCATCTGCGCGCGATGAACATGCTCTACGAGGGGCTCAAGCGCTCGAACTCGACCATCGTCATTGTTCCCTCGACCGCGGTCGAGACCATGCAGCTCGGCGGCGCCCCGACCATGGCGACTGTGGCGAGCGCCATCGCGCACGCCAGTGCGGCGGGAGGAGCGGCGTCGGAGGGAGCGCCCACGGAGTAAGAGCGCCCGGCCAACGCGCTGGGGTAAGCCGGGCGCGTGTCTTGCGTATCCGGTCGTTCGATGCTCCCATTGCACATTGCCGGCGATCGGGATTCAAAATGGGCGAAAGAATCGAGACCGGAGGGTGCTTCTGCGGCGCAATCGTTGCAGAGATGCGAGGCGAGCCCTTTTGGATCTGCTACGACCATGACGACGATTGCCGCCGCGCGGTGGGCGGCCCATTGACCGTTTGGGTGGGCTATCGGCCCCACGAAATTCGTCTGCTTCGCGGCGCGCCAAGATCCTTTTCGAAAACGAAAGGAGTCGTTCGAACCTTTTGCCCCGACTGCGGAACCTCAATCGGGTACGCCGATGAGGGACTCCACGACGAATTCTATCTGGCCATCGGGTTCATGGATTGCCCGGAACGGTTCAAACCTCAAGCCCATGCTTATTGGAACATGAAACTGCCGTGGGTGAACTTCGCCGATGATCTTCCAAGGGAAGACGGCTACACGCGGGGACGCGACCCGGATTTGGGCTATCCGGCCGAGCGACAACGGAGCTGACCTCGAACGCCAACGATCTCGCCCGCTTTCTCGTCTACCCCGGCGTCGGCGCGTCGGGGCGGATGAGCTTGCCGTGCTTGAGCTCCGCCCACAGGTCCGCCGGGATCGGATGGCGGAAGGCGGCGAGGTTCTGCTCGACCTGCCTCGTCGTGATCGCGCCGGGAATGATCGAGGCGACGATCGGGTGGCCAAGCGGAAACTGCAGCGCCGCGGCCGCGAGCGGCACGTTGTAGCGCTTGCAGACGCGCCTCGATCCGCTCGAACTCGCTCGAGGATGGCTGGGCCTGCGGGCTCGTAATTGTACATCGCGCCCGGAACCGCGCCGGTCGCGAGAATCCCCGAATTGTAGCCGCCGCCGATGATGATGCCGACGCCCCGCTCGGCGCAGCGCGGGAACTCGCGCTCGAGCACCTCCTGTTCGAGCAGCGTGTAGCGCATCGCGATGAGGAAGAAGTCGATGTCGAAGAGGTCGAGATAGCGCGGGATCGTCCCCATCGTGTTGAAGCCGGCGCCGATCCCCTTGATCACGCCCTGATCGCGCAGCGCGCTCAGCGCCCGCCAGCCGCCGGTGACGAGCTGGCCGAAGTAGGCGCGACCGCGGCCCGGTCTTGAAATGCCAGCCGTCGAGATCGTGGATCAGGAGCACGTCGATGCGGTTGATCCCGAGCCGCTGCAGGCTGTCCTCGAACGAGCGCATCACGCCGTCGTAGCCGTAGTCGAATGCGGTCTCGAAATCGAGGCCGCCGATCCATTCGCCCCGGTCGAACGGCCCGGCTTTGAGCGGGCGCCGCAGCACGCGGCCAACCTTGCAGGATATGACGAACTCTTCGCGCGGGCGGCGATAGAGCGCGCGCCCGACGCGATGCTCGGCCTGGCCGCGGCCGTACCAGGGCGAGGTGTCGAAGTAGCGGATCGCCGCCGTCCCAGGCGGCGCGGAACATCGCCGCCGCCTCGTCGTCTTCGATGAGGTCGAACAGGTCGCCGAGCGGCGCGGTGCCGAGGCCGAGCTCGCCGACCCGGACGTCCGCCCGGCCGAGCTTGCGCGTCTTGAAGGGCGAAGCGGGGGGCGCGCTCACTCCTCGGGCTCGGTGCCGAAGCGCAACGGATAGCCCTTGGCGGCGCCGGCCTCGGTCGCGCGCTGAGCCTTGGTCTCGGCGATGTCCTGGGCGAAGACGGCGACGACGCAGACGCCCCTGCGGTGAGCGGTCATCATCACGGCGAGCGCCTGGGTCTCGTTGAGGCGGAACACCGCCTTCAGCACCTGCACGACAAAGTCGCGCGGCGTATAATCGTCGTTGAAAAGGATGACCTTGTGCAGGCGCGGGCGCTGGACCTGCGTTTCAGTCTTCGTCTTTGGCAAGGTGACGGTCTTGGTCATCGTGGCCCCTGGAGGTCGATGCAGCGTCCATTTTTGCATGCCGGCCGCGCCGCATTCAAGGGTTTCGGCGGCTCGCCAAAATCGCGCAGAATTGTTATCGTCACTGCGAGGCGCGCAAGCGACGGGGCAATAACGAGGGAGGGCAGCAACCGATGGCCGTTCGAACTGCGATTGCGCTCAGCCTCGCCGCGCTCGCCCTTTGCTCCGCCGCCGCCCATGCCGGCCCGTGCGCGGGCGAGATCTACGACGCCGATATCGCGATCGGCAAAAGGCTCGACGCCGCCGCCGCCAAAGGCAAAGCGCTGCCCGAGTTCGAAGCGGCGACCATGCACCGCCAGCCGACGCCGCAGTCTGTCGCCGGCGCCGAGGTCAAGGCGGGCGATCTCTCCGAAGCCGACGTCAAGGCCCTCGGGGCCTTCATGGTCGAGGCGCGGAAGGCGGACGGCGCGGGCGACCTCGCGGCGTGCCGCAAGGCGCTGGCGGACCTCCGGCTCATCCTCGGCCGGTAGCGGTTTTCGATTGGCGGCGCCCGTTTGCCCTTGGCTGTCATCCGTGTCTGAGCTCCCTGTTACTCCCTGGTAACAGGGAGAAGGGCGAAAAGCGGGCCGTTCCTGAGCGTCTGGAATTCTTGGAAATTTCTGTAGTCTCAAGGGCTTGGATGAATATTACACTTATTATTTACGTTTAAATAACAGGGAAGTTAATGGCCCTGTTTCGGCGCGAAACAGGGAGATCGAACGCCTCCGATCGCGCCCTCGAAGCGGACCGCGCGTCCATTTCACGCGGGACATCAAGAGACTCTGGCAACACATTGATAGTCATTGAATTTTTGGCGTTGAGAGCGGCTGCTGGCATGGGCGGTGGAACTGCCGGGCGGCTAAGCCGATCCTGCAATTCCCGTCCAGCGGCGTTTGAACGGGCAAGTTCACGTAAAAGATTAAGACGTCTTGGCAAGCTTTTGATCGATATTTGTTTTCCAGCGTTATAAGACGAAATTAGGGATTGAGTTACGTGTCACCGAAATGCGCGGACACACGCGCATTAAAGACCGCTCGCGCCGTCGGACGGCGCGCCGCGCCGGCGCCGAATTGGCTCAGAGCTGCGAGGCGATGACGCGCCAGGGGTCGATGAGCGGGTCGTCGTAGCCGAGCGCGACGGCGCGCTCGCCTTCGGTCAGGCCGACGTCGTCGAGATAGCGTGCGGGCAGGGCGGCGAACTGGCTGCGGTCGGCGGAGATCGCCGCGCTGGCGGCGATAGAGTTAAGAATTTGTTTACTCACCCTGACCACCCACGAAAAGCCGAGATCGGCCGTGGGGTGGGTGAATTCTGCCAGATGCGCGCCCATTTCGGTTCCAAAATGCTTGCAAACGCGAAATTGCGCTTGCGTTGGCCTCGATATATGGCGATTTTGGAAAGGATCAAAGTCAATGTTTATGCCGGTAAAGGATAGCTGGGCTATACCATGAAGCCGATCGACCGCCTCCCTCCTCTCACCGCGCTGCGCGCCTTCGAGGCTGTCGCCCGGCGGCTCACCTTCGCCCGCGCCGCCGAGGAGCTGCATGTCACCAAGGCCGCGGTGGCGCAGCAGGTCCGGCTGCTCGAGCAGGAGATCGGCGCGCCGCTGGTCGAGCGGTCCGGCCAGGGCCTCGTGCTGACCGAAGCCGGCGCAGCCGGGGCGCCGGGCATGACCGAGGGCTTCTCGGCGCTGGCGCGCGCGGTGCGCGCCATGCGCGAAACGAAGGGGCGGCGCTTCCTCGTCATCAATGCGAGCGCCTCCTTCGCCGCGACCTGGCTCGTCGGCCGCATCGGCCGGTTCAAGGCGCTCCATCCCGAGATCGACGTGCTGCTCGACGCCAATCTGATGGAGGATTCGCTCGAATTCAAGCACGGCCGACGCGCTCGTCCGCTGGGGGGCGGGGGATTTTCCCGGCCTCGCGACGACGCTCCTCTTCAAGGAGGACGTGTTTCCAGTCTGCGCCCCGGCGCTCCTCGACGGCGACAACCCGCTCCGCTCGCCTGAGGATCTCGGCCGCCATATGTTGCTGCATCTCGAGTGGAGCCCCGCGTTTCCCTCCTGGCCGACCTGGTCGGACTGGCTCAAGGCGGCCGGCGCCCGCGAGGTCGAGTCGCGCCACGGCGTCTGGTTCAACAATATGGCGATGGCGATCCGCGCTGCGGCGCAGGGGCAGGGGGTGGCGCTGAGCTCGTTCGCCATCGCCGCCGACGAGCTCGCCGCCGGGCGGCTGGTCGCGCCCTTCTCGACCAGCGTCCACACCCCATTCGGCTATTACTTCCTCTGCCGGCCGGAGGAAGCGGGCAAGCCGCGCATCAAGGCGCTGCGCGAGTTCCTGGTCGAGGAGGCGGCGCTCTCGGCCGCCGAGCCGCCGCGGCTCATCGATCGCGGCGCTTGACCTTTTTGAACCCGATCGCGCTATCGAGTGAGAGAGGATTCGGCTAAGCGTGGCCGGTCACCGGAATCTTCCGGGAGGAGCCCCAACACATGAAATACGCCATGGTCGCCTTGCTGCTCGCCTTCTCTGTCACCGAGGCCAACGCCGTCGTCTATTGCGCCGCCGGCGTCTATCGCGCGGGCTGCGTCCGCCGTCCTCCCGCCGCCGCGGTTGTGGTCGCGCCGAGGGGCGCGGTGGTCGCTCCGGCCTGCCGCATCGTCAACGGCCGGCGCATCTGCCGCTGAGGCGGGCGCCGTTATCGCGAGGAGGCATAGGGCGTCCGGAAGGACGCCCGTCTTTCGACGGCCCATGGTGGGGGAAGGTTGGGATGGGGGGCGCGCCAACCCAGCGAACAAGGGGCCTCGCGCATCACGACGACACGGCGGCGCGACCCTCCACCCTGACCCTCGCCCACAAGACGGGGAGGGAATCGGCGCCTTCGATCTTGCCGATGCAGGCTGCCGGAACGAAGAGCGCCGAGCCGCGAAACCGAGGAGCGGTGGTCGCCTTCTTTGAGCAACGCCTCGCTATGAGAAACTCAGGATCTGTCGGAAGGCAGTCGAACTCCGCGAATCGCAGCCGAGTGCAGGGCAGCCGGTTCTCGCAGCCCGGTGTCATAGGCCCTCGAGAGATTCTCGACGACTCGTTTGCTGAGGGTAGCCTTCTCACTCTCTGAAAAGGGCCTGTCGAGCTTTTGCAAACTCGCCATCGCCTCGGCGTGCGCGTGCCAAAGCAAGCGAAGGGCGTGCGCGTCATATGAGGAAAAGGGCACGTCGCTCCTCCCGCCGCGAGAGGTCCGAGCTCCCAGTCAGCAATGCTCCGCTCTGGAGCCAAGAAAGAACGCTCTCATAGAACTGAGGCTTTTAGACGAGGCTTGGGTCAGGTCTCTGATCGCGACGCATCGCCCAGGTCGTCTGCGGCGCGCCTGCCGGCGCGAACGCGGCCGGCGTTTCGTCGGCATGGGCCACAGCGACAAGGCCCGCCGCATTGAGAGCGATCATGAGCGAGAGCGCAATGGGGCGCAGTCTCTCGGCTGCGTGTCGAGATGATCGGCCTGACAAGGTCATCGAGAGCATCAAGTTTGAAATCAAATGAACGCCTCCCGGGCCGGGCCCGCATTGCGGTCGATCCGCCGGGGCGAAGCCGGGGATGTGTCATCCCGGCGGACGCGGGGATCCAGAGCCTCCGCGCGGACAATTGTCGTTGAGCCGCCTTGCGCGCACGACCCTGGATGCCCGCGTGCGCGGGCATCCAGGGTTCTTACAAAGGATTGCGGCCGAAGCCGCCCCCGTCAGCGATCATCCTGCGCCGCCCACAGCGCTGCAGGGTCCGCCGGATTGGATCGGGCCTCTAAAGACCCAGCTTCCTCTTCAGCCGGTAGGCGAAGTCCGCCGACAGCGCCTGCACGCGGCCCTGGATGGCCTGCTCCACCAGCGTCTGGTCGACCGGACTGGCGATGTAGGTCGCCGTGGCCCGCAGGCTCGTCTGGCGCGGCGCGCCGCCACCCCCGCTCAGCGTCGCCGAACCACTCATCCTGTCGGGGTCCCCGGGGCCCCCTCCGCCCAGATAGATGGAGTCGACGCGCACGTTCAGCGTCGCGCCGTTGGGATCGCCGGGGGCCATGGAGCCCGCCAGGGCCTGCGCGAGCGCGCCCGGAAGGGCCGCTTGCGCCCAGGCGGCGGTCGGGTTGCCGACCTGGGCGACCAGCGGGGTCGTATTGACCTCAACCGCGCCGATATGGAACCCTGACGTCGGCTGAGCCGCCGCCTGAACCGCCGGCGCATTGGTCGGCGCGCAGCCGCCAAGACCCATGAGGGCGGAAGCGGCGAGAGCCGCAAGCGCGGCGCGGCGCGACATCGAAGCGTTGGCTTTCATGATCCCCTCCTTAAGACGCGCGGCGTTTGGCGCGATATCCATGGAGCGTTTATAGCGGCGAAGCGCGGCTGTCGATTGCCCTCGACGCGGCGAAGGGCCTTGCCCCGGCGCCGGCTATGCCCTACGGCGGTGATCGCAATGCGAGGGCATAACCTCGAACAATATGGGCGGGAGTCTGGGGGCCATGACGGATATTGCCGGAGACGTCGAGATCGCGAACGACGCCGAGCCTGCCGAACGCGCCGGCATCGGGGAGTTCCTCGCCTCGCACGGCGGCCCGTTCTATGAGTTGCAGCGCCGCGTCGGCGCGCTCGAGGAGGACGCTCTGCATGCGGGCCGGAGGGCGGCGGTCTTCGTCGCGCTCGCCTGGGGCGTTCCCCTGCTTCTCAGCCTTGTCGCGGGCCGCGCCTTCGGGCCGACGGACGCTCACCCCTATCTTCTCGACTTCGGCGCCTGGGCGCGCTTCTTCATCGCGACGGGCCTCTTTCTCCTGGCCGAAGAGCAGGTCGAATACGGGCTGCGCGGCAAGCTCGGCCAGTTTGTCCGCGCGCCGGTCCTGGCGCCGGAATCCTTCAAGGACGCGGCGAGCGCCGTCGTGAGGTCGCTCAAGCTCAGGAACTCGGGCGTCGCCGAAATCATCTGTCTGGCGCTTGCGGTCGCCGGGGCGCTCGCGCTGATCGAACGATTGCTCGACGTCGACGCCTCGACCTGGGCGGTCCAGGTCGGCGAGGACGGCGCGCATGTGACGCTGGCGGGATGGTGGGCGGTGATCTTCAGCACGCCGCTCTTCTATTTCCTGCTCCTCCGCGGTCTCTGGCGCTATCTCGTCTGGGCGATGCTGCTGTGGCGCATCGCCTCGCTCAAATTCAGGCTGGTCGCGAGCCATCCGGACGGAAAGGCGGGGCTCGGCTTCGTCGCCGACTATCCGAACGCCTATTCGATGTTCGTCTTCGGAATCAGCGCCTCGATGGCGATCACGGTCGTCAGGCACGTGTTCGAGAGAAACATCTCCTCGGTCACCTTCGGCTACATCATCACCGGCTGGCTCGCGATCGTGTTCGCCTTCTTCGCCTTTCCGCTGCTGGCGTTCGCAAAGCCGCTCTCCGAGCTCAAGGAACGGTCGCTGCAGCTCATCGGCGCAAGGGCGACGCTGGCGCATCGGGCGGCCGAGCGGGCCCTGCTCGGGCGCAACGTCGTCGCCAACGACGCCGCGGAGGCCGATCTGGAGCAGGGGGTTCGCCGATCCGTCGGCGCAATACGCGGTGACCAAGAAGCTCTCGGTGTTCCTGATGAGCCGGTCGGCGATCGCCCCGCTTGCCGGTGCGGCCCTTATTCCCTTCGCCATCGCCGGCGCGACCAAGCTGCCCTACAAGGAAGTGGTCGCGCTGGTGAAGAAGCTGCTGGTGCTTTAGGCGCCGCGGCGCTCGCCTCAGCGAGATAGAGGGGATTTCGTGGACTTACGATTTGTGAAGAGGCTCGCGCTGATCGTCATGGCGCTATTTCCGGCGCTGTGGGGGCTTCTCGGCGATCTCAACAACGCGACCGATTTCAAAGGCACGGCGACCAACGCCGTCGCGCCGATGATCGCCATGACCAACACCTATGGCAACCCGTTGCAGTCATGGCGAGCGATCACCGCGCCCTGGGCGGCTGAGGCTGGGCTCGCCCTCATCATGGCGGCCGAAACGGCAGCAGGCGTCTTCGGGACCATCGGCATCCTCATCATGATCGCCAATCTGCGTGGAAGCGCTCGGGCCTTCGCCAGAGGCAAGGCATGGATGATCCTCTCGTGCCTGTTTGCAATTCTGGTCTGGGGCGTCGGATTCATGGTGGTCGCGGGCGACTGGTTCCTCGCCTGGCAGGCGAAGCAGGATCCGCTTTCGACCCAGCTCGGCGCCATGATCTATTTTCTGCCCTGCGCGCTCGCCCTGATCGTTGCGATGATCCACTGGGAAGAGCTCTCGTAGCCGGCCGCTCCGCGCCCGGCTCAAGCCTTCGCCCGAATCTGCTCGAAAGCCGCCAGCGCCCGGGCGCGGGCGGCTGCGTGATCGACGAGCGGGCCGGGATAGGTCTTGCCGAGGACGACGCCCGCTCGCGCCAGCGCCTCGCCCGGCGCGCGCCAGGGCGCGTGGACATGGGCGGAGTCGAGCCGGCCGAGCTCGGGAACCCAGCGGCGGACGTAAGCTCCGTCGGGATCGAAGGTCTCCGCCTGCAGCACCGGATTGAAGATGCGGAAATAGGGCGCAGCGTCCGCGCCCGAGCCCGCGACCCACTGCCAGTTCGTCGGATTGCTGGCGGGGTCGGCGTCGGTGAGCGTGTCCCAGAACCAGGCCTCGCCGCGGCGCCAGTCGATGAGGAGATGCTTGACGAGAAAAGAGGCCGCGATCATCCGCACGCGGTTGTGCATGGCGCCCGTGCGCCAGAGCTGGCGCATCCCGGCGTCGACGATCGGGTAGCCGGTCTCGCCGCGGCGCCAGGCGCGGAAGCCAGGCTCGTCGTCCCGATAGGGGAAACGCTCGAAGGCGCGCCTCAGCGGCCGCGTCGCCAGATCGGGATGGGCGTAGAGGAGGGCTGCGGCGAAATCGCGCCAGCCGAGCTCGGAGAGGAATTTTTCCGCAGGTCCCGACAGTCGCGGGATCGGCCGCCGCGGCGCGGTCGGCGGCGCCGGCGACGCGGCGCGCCGAGATCTCGCCGAAGCGCAGATGCGCCGAGAGCCGCGACGTCGTCTCGCGCGAAGGCCTGTCCCGCTCGTCGGCGTAGCTGGGGAGACCGTTGCGCACAAACCCGCCAAGCGCCGCGAGCGCGCCCGATTCGCCGGGGGTCTCGCCGAGCGCAAGCTCGGCCGACCAGTCCGGCTTGGTCGGCGTCAGGCGGAGCGCGTCGATGGCGACGCGCGTCGGCGCGTCCGCAGGCCATGGCGGGCTCGCGAGCCGCTCGGGCGCGGGCGTCGGCGCGGGAACCGGCCCGAGCCCGCGATGACGGCGCCAGAAGGCGGAAAAGACGCCGGGCGGCTTGCCATCCGCCTTGGCAAGCTCCCAGGGCTCGCGAAGAAGCCGCCCGTTGAAGCTCAGCGCTTCGGCGCCGCGCTCGCGCAGCGCCGCCTTGACCCGCCCGTCGAGGGCGATCGCGTCGCCCTCGTAGCGCCGGGTCCAGAGGACGCGCTGCGGCCTTTGCGGCGGCCGCCAGCGCGAGGATGGTCCGCCCGGCGTCGCCCTCGAGCACGTCGAGACGCGCTCCGCACGCCGCAAGCCCGCGCTCCATTGCGGCGAGCGACCGTGCGAGCCGCCATCGGGCCGCGCCGCCGGGCGGCCGCCCGTTGGCAGGCGTTTCGTCGTGGACATAGACGAAGAGCGCCGGCCGGCCCGCAGCGGCGGCGATCGCCGGCTGGTCGTCGAGGCGAAAGTCGTCGCGAAGCCAGACGATGTCCAAATGCGCCTCCGGGAAGGCTCAGGCGACGAGGACCGGCGCCTTGCGGAGATAGGTCCGATCCTCGATCTGCCGCACCAGAAAGTCGGCGACGTCGGCGCGGGCGATCATTCCGTTGCGCCACTGCGACCGGTCGGCGAGAATTTTGGCCCGCCCGGTCCGGCGCCCGTCTGTCAGGACGCCTGGGCGCGCGATCGTCCAGTCGAGCGAACTCTGCTTGATCAGGCGTTCCTGCTCGCTCTTGTCGTCGTAGGCGCGGCCGAAAACGAGGCTGAAGGGCAGGGACTGCATGAGGCCGATCGCCTCGCGGCTGTCGCCTGCGCCGAAGCCGGTCACCGCGATCAGCCGCTTGACCCCCTTGGCCTCCATCGCGCGGACCAGGACGCGGGTCGCGTCCGAGAACAGCCGCACCGGCCGGAAGAGGTCGCCGAAACCGACGCCCAGCGCCTGAATGACGACGTCGACGCCTTCGAGCGCCGTTTCGACGTCCGCGGCCTTCAGCGCGTCGCCGCGAAATTTGTCGAGCCTGAGCGTCCTCAAGCCTGATGGCGTCCGCCGATCGGGCGAAGGCGCGGACGCGATGGCCGGCCGCGAGCGCCTGCCTCGTCGTCTCGAGCCCGATGCCCTTGCTCGCCCCGATGATCAGCACCCGCATCGCCCGCTCCTAAGGCGTCCCCCGCCGCGTTGCAATCCGGCTTACGGCCCGGCCGGGGTCGCGGATCACGATGGTGAGCAGCCAGGCCCAAGTCCGGCCGTGGCGGTCCGGTTGCGTTCGACGGCCGCAGGGGCTAACTGCGACGCTTCAACTGCAGGGGCTGGCTGGGAAACATTCGATGAACGCCGAAAGGTTCGCGCTCGCCGTCGGATTCGCTGTATTCGCCGCCGGAGCGCTCGGGCTCCTCTTGCGCCGCTTCGTGCCGGAAAGGTACGTGACCGGCGGCGCGAAGGACATGATCGGCGCGGTCGTCGGCCTGCTCACGCTGCTCTCCGCCCTTGTCCTCGGCCTGCTCATCTGGACCGCCTACGGCGTCTACGGCGGGCAGAACGTCGCCATCCAAACGCTCGCCGCCAAGGTTCTTCAACTCGATCTCGCGCTTGCCGACTACGGGCCGGAGGCGAAGGCGGTGCGACTGCAGCTGCGGGACGGCCTCGGCAAGACGATCGACGAGGTCTGGGGCGGAAACGCGAGCAACGCCGATTTCGCCGCCAACAATTTCGCCGCGGCCATCCACAATCTGCGCGCCAGGGAAGGGATGCTGGCGACGCTGCACCCTGCGACCGACGGGCAGGCGCAGGCGCTCGCGGCCGCCAAGGCGACTGGCGAGGCCATCGGTCAATCGCGATTGCAGATGTCCTTCGCGCTGAGCAGCCCTGTCTCGATCCCGCTTGTCTTGATCGTGGTCGCCTGGGCGACATGTCTCTTTTTCGGCTATGGGCTGACATCGGGAGGGGGCGGGGCGTCCTTGCTCGCGGCGGCCGTCGGCTCGCTGGCGGTGGCGAGCGCGGCCTATCTGATCCTCGACCTGAGCAGTCCCTATTCGGGCATATTTCGCCCCTCGTCCGCGCCGCTCGAACAGGTGCTGGCGATCATGGGCAAGGAGTAGAGCGGAGATCTCGGGCCGCTCGCCGCGATTTGTCTTGCCTTTCGAAGCCCGCGGCGGAAGCCTGAGGCAGATGACGAGTCCGACCGCAGCGTCCGGCTTGGCCGCGCCCGCCTTCGCGCTCGAGCTTGCGCGGGTTCCCCGGCCCGCCCATCTCAGGCCCTCGTAGGAGCCTCGCCCATGGAATGGCGCGACGAAGGCCTTGTCATCGGCGTTCGCAGGCACGGCGAGCAGTCGTCGATCGTCGAAGCGATGACGCGGGCGCACGGGCGCCATCTCGGCCTCGTGCGCGGCGGGCGGTCGTCGAGGCTCAACGCGGCGCTGCAGCCCGGCAATAC
Organism: uncultured Alphaproteobacteria bacterium; assembly: GCA_963775665.1. Classification (GTDB taxonomy): domain Bacteria; phylum Pseudomonadota; class Alphaproteobacteria; order Rhizobiales; family Beijerinckiaceae; genus Roseiarcus. The sequence goes on from CAVZJZ010000050.1 coordinate 201,998, forward strand.
GCTGGGCCTCGTCTGGCGCGCGCGGCTCGACGAACATCTCGGCGCCTTCGCCATCGAGCCGCTGAGGTTACGAGCGGGGCGGCTGATGGAAAGCGCGCTGGCGCTGGCCGGCCTCGCCTGGCTCGGGGCGCTGGCGCGGCTCCTGCCGGAGCGCGATCCGCATGAGGCCGTCTACGAAACCCTGACCCTGATCGCCGAACGGCTCGACGACGAGGCGCTCGCGCCGCCGCTCGTCGCCCGTTTCGAAGCGCTGATCCTGGCCGAGTGCGGCTTCCGGCTTGACCTTGCCCGATGCGCGGCGACCGGCGCGAGCGAAGGCCTGGCCTTCGTCTCGCCGAGATCGGGCCGGGCGGTCAGCGCCGAAGCCGGCGCGCCCTGGCGCGACCGCCTCCTGCCGTTGCCACCCTTCATGCGCGAGGGCGCGCGGCTCGAATCGCGGCCGAGCGCCGACGAGATCGCCGACGGCTTTCGCATGACCGGCTTCTTCCTGACGCGCGATCTGTTCGCGATCCGCGGCGAGCCGCTGCCCAACTCGCGCCGCGCCTTCCTGGCGGCGGCGGTCAAGGCGGGCGGCGGCTGAGGACTTTGGAGAGCGGGCCTTCCCCGGCGGCTCCTCTATGCCCGTTCTCAGCGGCGCGCGGCGCTCGACCTTGAGCGGCGCGTCGTTCGTCTCGTACGGCCATCGAAGAATGGTTTCCGTCCGATAAGTGCGCCGTCGGACGACAACCGAATCTGCAATCCGCGACGAAATTTGCTGTAACATGGGACGCAATGCCGACCTGTCGCCCCGGTGCGGCATGGCGCCTGGGCGGGGAAGCAAACCATGAGCACCACCGCGGCTACGAAGATACCCGGCTTTTGCGGCCTGTGCATCGCCCGCTGCGGCGCCATCGCCAGCGTGGAAGACGGGCGGTTCACGCGGCTCGATCCCGACCCCACACATCCGACCGGCCAGGCGCTCTGCGCCAAGGGTCGGGCCGCGCCGGAACTGGTCTATAGCAAGGAGCGGCTCACCCGGCCCTTGCGGCGCACCCGGCCGAAAGGCGAGGCGGATCCGGGTTGGGTGGAGATCTCCTGGGACGAGGCGCTGGACACGACGGCGGCGGCGATGCGACGGCTGGCGGCGGCGCATGGGGCCCAGAGCGTGGCCTTCAGCCAGTCTTCCCCCTCCACCACCGCAATTGGCGATTCGGCGCCCTTCCTGCGTCGGCTGATGAACGCCTTCGGCACGCCGAACCTCGTCTGGTCGCTCGACATGTGCGGCTGGGGCCGAGGCTACGCCACGCGCTACGCGTTCGGCGTCGCGAGCGTCGCAACCGGCAGCGGCGGCGGGGCGATGGCGGACATCGCCAACAGCGGATGCCTGATCCTTTGGGGCTACAACCCCTCCTACACCCGCCTGACGCACGCGACCGCGACGGTCGCGGCGCTCAAGCGCGGGATGAAGCTCATTGTCGTCGATCCGCGCCATGTCGGGCTCGCCGGCAAGGCCGATGTCTGGCTGCGCGTTCGCCCGGGCGCCGACGGGGCGCTGGCGCTCGGCCTCGCACATGTGATGATCAGCCGCGGCTGGTTCGACCGCGCGTTCGTGCGGTCGTGGACCAACGCGCCGCATCTTGTTCGCTCCGACACAGGCCGGCTCTTGCGCGCGGCCGATCTCGCCGAAGGGGGCGACGCCGGTCATTTTGTGGCATGGGACGGATTGGCGGAAAAGCCCGTCGCCTACGAACCCGCGACGGGCCGCTACGGCGCGTCCGTCGAGCATCTCGCCCTCGAGGGCGAGGCCACTGGTTGCGACGAAGCAGGGCATGCTGCTTTGCCGCCCGGTGTTCGCGCATTACGCCGAGCTTTGCGCCCAGTATACGCCCGAGCGCGTGGCGGAGATCTGCTGGATCGAGCCCGGGGAGGTGGAGGCGGCGGCGGAGCTCATCTGGCGTTCGCGGCCGGTCTCCTACTACGCCTGGAGCGGGCACGAGCACCACGCCAACACCACCGAGACGGCGCGCGCGATGGCGCTGCTCTACGCGCTCACCGGCTCATTCGATCAGCGCGGCGGCAACGTGCTGTTCCCCTCCGTTCCGAGCCCCGTGATCACGGGCGAGGACCTGCCGGCGGCGCAGCGCCTGGCGCCGGCGGTTGGGGTGGAGACGCGTCCGCTCGGGCCGGCAAAGTGGAACAATGTCTCCGCCGCCGATTTCTACCGCGCGGTGCTCGAGGGCGAACCCTACCCCATGCGCGGGCTCGTGGGCTTCGGCTCGAACCTTCTGCTCGCATTCTCCGACCCGCTGCGCGGGCGGCGCGCGCTCGCGGCGCTGGATTTCTATGTTCATGCCGACCTCTTCATGAACCCGACGGCCGAGCTCGCCGACATCGTGCTGCCGGTCGCCTCCTGCTTCGAGCGGGAGGCGCTGCGCTTCGGCTTCGAGATCAGCGAGGAGGCCCAGTCGCTGGTGCAGCTCCGGCAGCCTGTCGCTGCGCCGCCCGGCGCGGCCCGGTCCGACACCGACATCATCTTCGATCTCGCGGTCAGGCTGGGCCTCAGCGAGCATTTCTGGAACGGGGATGTCGAAGCGGCCTACCGCCGCCAGCTGGCGCCGAGCGGGCTCAGCCTGGAGGCCCTGCGGGCGGAGCCGCGGGGCATCCGCGTGCCGCTCACCACCCGCTACGCCAAGCACGCCGAGCCGGACGCGGGAGGCGTTGCGCGCGGCTTCGCCACGCCTTCGCGCAAGGTGGAGTTCTGGTCCGAGACCCTGCAGGCGAAAGGCTATGCGCCGATGCCGGAATTTGCGCCGCCGCCGGATCCTCAGGCGGATCGCTACCCGCTGGTCCTCACCTGCGCCAAGCCGACGCTGTTCTGCCAGACCCAGCACCGCGCGCTGCCAAGTCTGCGCCGGCGCGCGATGGATCCGGAGGTCATGCTGCATCCGCAGACCGCGGCGCGGCGCGGCATCGCGGCGGGAGACTGGGTCAGCGTCGAGACGCACACAGGCGCGATGCGGGCGCGAGCGCTGCTCAACGCCGATATCGATCCGCGTGTCGTCGTGGGCGAGCACGGCTGGTGGCAGGCGGCCCCGGAGGCCGATGCGCCGGGCTATGATCCGTTCAGCCCGCAGGGGTCCAACTACAATCTGACCGTCGATCCGTCCGCCCGCGATCCGATCAGCGGCACGACGGCGCATCGATCGGGCTGCTGCGAGGTCTCCCGCGTAACGTAAGCGGACACGGGGCAGGCCGGAATGGCGCGGCGCCAGACGCGCTCGAGGGGATAGAAAATCTATACTCTTGGCTTCGCGCCGGGCGGCGCCTGCAACTTCGCCAAAACCGGAATTCTCCCTGTTATCCCCTGCTAACAGGGGAACGCGGGCCGCGGCGCGTTCGGGTTTCAGGCATGAAAGCGATGAATATCAGTCGCTTGCGATGAATTGCTCATGTAACGGTTGAGCGGGATAACAGGGAGGCCGTCTCCCTGTTAAGCCTCATAACAGGCAGCAGGCGATCGGGAAAGCCGAAGCCGGAGACCGGCTTTCGCAGCGCGCCCGGGGGCGCGAAAGTATAGAATTTCTATACTCAGGCGCCCAAAACCGTCCGGAACCGGGCGAAATGGCTATGCTCAGGCCCGCTATGGCGGGATGAACGGCCTGACTTTACAATGGATTACGCAAGGATCTTCATGCGTTACATGAGCAAAATACCGCCTCTCGGTTGCGTCGCTCCGCTCCCAAGACGGCTTTGTTTCCAGCACAACGGGTCCCGCTCCAGCTACGCAGCCTTAGCCTATTTAATGTGACACATGCATATTGGTTGCTAGCGAATTGTGATCACACGTGAATGTGGCTTCGGAGAAGCGACTGGAGGTTCGTTCTGCAACCTAATCGGTATTCACGCACCTGTCACCGAAATGGCCACGTGAATGTGGCTTCGGAGAAGCGACAGGGGTTCGTTCTGCAGCCTAATCGGTATTTACGCACGTGTCACCGAAATGGCCATGGAACAAGCGGTCCATTGATAATTGGTATTCACGCACCTGTCACCGAAATGGACAGGCGGTCCATTGACCGCACGTCACCCGCGATCTGATCGTCATGGTGGCGGCGGAGCCTGGCCGCGCGCCGCCGGCGCCGAGCTCCTGGCGCGGCGTTGCATCGCAAAAGCCGCAAGGAACAGCAGCGCAGCCGGAATTGCGCCGAACACGATCACCATGACGGCGTCGACGTCGCTCGCGCCGGATGTCATCACCCCGAACGCAACGAGGTGCAGCACCGCCCCGATCCGCAGCGCCTGCTGCCGCGTCAGGTCGCGGACGCGGGGGTGAATCGGCGCCCGAAGGACGACGAGCGCGTTGACCAGGAGCAGGGCGGCGCCGAAGATGGTTCCGGCATGCACGCTCTCCACGAACATGCTGCCGATCAGCGCCAAAAGCAGGGCGGCGCCGGCCAGGAAGGCATAGAGGCTGGAGACGGCGGCGTAGATCGCAGCGCCCGGCTCGGCCGGCGGCCAGGTCTCGCCGAGCGCCTTCATGACGCTGCCGCTGAGATCCCACACATCGGCGTTGAGCCGGCTGGTTCGCACGTCGACGGCGTTGAGCCGCGTGAGCGGCCGCAGCTCCTCGGGCAGGGCGCCTTCGGCCGGCATGCTCGCCCCATCGAGCAGAACCGGGATGACCGTCATGCCGCGCCGCAACCCGCTTGCGACCTCCAGCCGCACCCAGTCCTGCGGGTCCTTGAGCCGCGAGCCGCCGCTCTCGTCGCCGCCCGCCCACCGCTTGCCGATCAGCGCCAGCAGAACGCTGCATTGTGCGAGGGCGGATTCCAGCCGCTGGCTGAAATCGGCGCCGGCATCGATGCCATGCACGTCCATGAAGACGCGCTCGTCAGGCAGGAACTCGACCAGCCGGTCGCGGATCGCATGGGAAAATCCCGCCGCATCGTCCCGGCGATAGCTGATGAAGACCTTCTTCCTCGCCACGCCTGCCTCCCTGCCGCCGGCGCCGGATGCGCGCGTTCTCGCTCACCCGTCAGGCGCCGCGCCCGACGTATTGCAAATACTGATGGACGAAGGCGATCGCCATGCTGCCCTCGCCAACAGCCGATGCGACGCGTTTGACAGGGCTCATGCGGACGTCGCCGCAGGCGAAAACGCCAGGAACGCTTGTCTCCAGAAGGTATGGATCGCGCGGACCCGACCAGCGGCCGGCTTTCAGCACATCGTCGCCGGTCAGCACATAGCCCCGTCGGTCGCGCGCAATCGCCTCGGGCGACCCACTCGGTTTCGGCGTCGGCCCCGATGAAAACAAACAGGCCGTCGCAGTCGGCGCGGCGAACGGATTGGTCGGCGTCGTCCCGGATGTCGATCGCGCTCAGATGGGAGTGGCCGAACGCAGCGGTGACCTGCGATCGCAACAGCACGGCGATATTCGATTTGGTGCGCAGCTGCTCGATCAGATAACGGGACATGCTCTTTTCGAGCGAGTTGCCGCGAACGACCAGCGTCACATTGCGGGCGTGGTTGGCGAAATAGAGCGCCGCCTGGCCAGCGGAATTGCCCCCGCCGATCAGATGCAGGTCCAATCCGTTGGCGGCGCCGGCGTCGCTGCGGGCCGCTCCGTAGTAGATGCCTTTGCCGATCAGCCGGTCGAACCCGTCGATGGCGAGGCGCCGCCAGGAGACGCCGGTGGCGAGGATCACCGTTCGCGCGCCGATAACCTCGCCGCCATCGAGCACGACCTCGCGCGTCGCCGGATCGATGCTGCGAACGGAGCGGGTCACCAGGATCTCCGCTCCCAGCCGCCGCGCCTGCTGGAGCGCGCGGCTCGCAAGTTCATCGCCTGAGACGCCGTTGGGAAATCCGAGATAGTTTTCGATTCGGGAGGATGTGCCGGCCTGGCCGCCCGGCGCCTCGCGCTCGACGACGATGGTGCGAAGCCCTTCGGACGCGCCGTACACCGCCGCCGCCAGCCCGGCCGGTCCGCCCCCGATGATCACCGTGTCATATTCGGCGGCGCCGGGGCTTGTCTGCAAGCCGAGCAGTCGCGCCAGTTCGCGAGGGGCCGGCCGGATCGACACGGTTCCGTCCGCCAGCCGCAGCGCCGGGTAATCCTCTTCGGCAGGCAGGGCGCCCGGCCATGCGGACGGCAATTGCGGCGCATCGGGCGTGAGCCATTCAAAGCTGATCTGGTTGCGGGCGAGGAACCGACGCAGATCGCCGCATGCTCCGTCCCATCGTTGCCCGACGATGGTGACGCGGGCTTTCGGCGGTTCGGCCGCTATGCCCTGCAGCCCTCCCAATCGCTCGCGCGCCAGCGCGCCCATCTTTTCGGCGAGTTCCGGCGAGGCGGCGGCGATGGCATAGTACTGAGGGGTGTCCACGCGCATCACGCGAGAGGGCTCCGAAGCGCGATATCCGCCGGGAAACGCCGTGCCGAGCGCGAGCGGCACCTCGCCGAAAATCCCGCCGGGCAGGCGCGAGCCGAGCTTGCGTTCGATTCCGTCGATCGTCTTGAAGACTTCGATCCTGCCGGCGAGAACCGCATAGAGCGCGCGCTCGCCGCCCTCGGGAACGACGATTTCTCCGGCGCCCAGATGCATGTCGGCGGACGTCCGCACAAGGAGCTGAAGCTCCGGAGCCGCGAGCGATGAAAACAACGGCACCTTCAGCACGTCGTCGACCGTCAACATGAAGTGAGGCCCCCTCCGGTTCCGCAGCTCCGCCTTTTCGAGCGCAGAGTTCACCCCGAAGCTCAGGAAGTTGCGCGCGTCAAAGTCGGTGCTGAAGGCTAACAGCGTTGGCCGCCGACTGCCAGCAGGCTGCTCTTGGCCCCGTAATTCCTGGCGCTCCGGGCGGGGCGGCCGAGGGAAGGCGCGCTGGCGCTCGCCGGCATCCCCTGGCTCGGCGCGCTGGCGCGGCTCCTGCCGGCGCGGATCCGCATGAAGCCGTCTACGAAGCCCTGACTCGCCGAACGGCTCGACGACGAAGCGCTCGCGCCGCCGCTCGTCGTGCGCTTCGAGGCGCTGATTCCGGCCGATGTCGGACCGGGCGGCCCGATCTCGGCGAAGTCATTGGCGAGGCCTTCGCTCGCGCCGGTCGCCGCGCATCGGGCAAGATCAAACCAGAAGCGCGAATTAGGCTCCGACGCCAAGAGCGAGCATCGATTGAGGTTTCGGCGGAACGCCTTGAAGAATGGCCGACAGCGGTCAGGGATGTCCCGATCGATGTTGAAATTGGAGGAACGGCGTCGCTCGCCTTCAGCCCGTAGGCTCTGGGTATCTGTTTTTCAAGGAAGGCGCAGTCCGCGTCATACCCGTCTTGCGATTGCGAACGCGAAATGGCCTTGCCCCGCCCTTCGGCGGCATCCCCTCTTAGGCCAAACTGTTGAAGCTTGACGAGTAGCGCCGTTTGTCGCGGTCCGGAGGACAGGAAACTGACCGGAAACAGGGCGCGAACGACGGTGCTCGCGGCTCGCCACGTTGGATTCACCAGTTCTCCAGACCGTGCATCGAGGCGGTTTCGGTCATCACCACCTCTGGCTTGCGGAAATGTTGCGCTTGCCGCTGCTCCTCCTCGGAGGCGATTTGTGCCTGCATATAGGCTCCGAGATGTCTGCCGCGGCGGACGACACGCTGACCATAGGCCAGCCGCTCGGCTCCGTAGGCCGCCAATGCGGCATCGATATCGTCGTGGCGCGCCAGGTGATCGGCCAGCGCCCGAGCATCGCCCGCCGCTTTGGTCGTGCCCATGCCGACATGCGGCCGCGCCACGAAGGCCGCATCGCCGACCAGCGCGACGCGGCCGACAATCATCGCCGGGGTCTCCAGGTCGACGATCGCCTGCAACAGCGGCTGGCGCGTCTTCGTCATCACCTCGGCGAAAGGCGGCGCCAGCAGGCTGGTGGCGTCGGCCCGCATCCGCGCGAGCACGTCGGGATGCAGCCGGTCCGGTGGAACCGCGCTGGAATATTGACGGCCGTCGGCGCCGGTAAGCAGGCGCGGCAGATCCTGCGCCGGATCGGCGGGGCGGTACCAGACACAATTGTAGCGGCCCCCCGAGCCCGGGCCGCCGTCGACCGGATAGCCCAACGCCTGTTCGCGGTCCGGCAGGCAGAAAGCGAACCTGTTCCGCAGCAGATCGCGGGCCTTCCCGGACAGTTCGGCCATGTCCGCCAGCCCGCGCCAGGCCACATAGCCGGCATAACGCGGCTCGACGGCAGGCAGCAATTGCCGCCGCACCGTGGACTGGATGCCGTCGGCCGCGACCAAAAGCTCGGCAGCAACTTCGCTGCCGTCGTCGAAACGCGCGACGACACGCTGCTCGTCTTGCTCGACCGAGACCAGCGCGACTGCCGTGGCGGTAGACATCGTCGGCCCGCAGACGCAGGCGCTGCCAGATGCGATCCCACGATGCCAGCACCTGCGGACGCGCGACCTCGCAGACCACATCGCCGTTCCGCGCCAGTACGATGCGGCCTTCGACGGCGACGCCGATCTCGCCACCCTGCTCGGTCGCGAGAGCGAGCGCTTCGTGCAGGTCGTCGTGGGTGGCGATGCCCGCGCCGCGCGAGCCGAGTTCCTCGCCGGCACGCTCGTGGATCGATACCTCCCAGCCGACCTTGCGAAGGAACAGCCCCGCGAACAGACCGCCAATCGATCCCCCGATGACGACGGCGCGTTTTCGCTGACCTCCGGCTGAGTGCATCACGACCGAGCTTCGTTGGATGGCAGGAGCAATCCCGACGAATTCTGCACGAACGCAAAGCGAAAGTGTAGCAGGCTTGCGGTCGCCTCTGACGGCGGCAGGGACGGCTTTCGACGCCCGGGGACTGTCAGGCGGCTGTTCTTTTTCGGCCATCGTCCATCGACGGCGGCCGAGGGACAGGGCGTGTTGTCCCGCCGGGCCGGAAGAACCCTACTTAAAATGGCGGAGGCCTTCATACAACGCCGGCGAACATATCTGCTTTGGTCGCAGACCGGCGGAACGGACGCCTTCAGATGAAGCCCGCGCTTCCACCCCATTCCTGTCCGTTCATAGGGCCGATCTGAAGGGGGGCGGAGGGTCGATTCTGGACCTCCGCGACCTCCTCCTCATGCCCCCAGTAAGCCACGACCAGGCCCCGTTGTAAGGAAACTGTCGGTTCCTTAGAAAAGCCGCCCCCCCTCAAATCCCCGCGTACCACTCATAGCCGCGGTCTTCCCAGAAGCCGCCGCGGCCTCGGCCGAGGGCGGCGAAGCTGTCGATCGCTTCGATGCGCATCACGTATTTGGCCATTTTGTAGCCGAGCTGGCGCTCCACCCGGAGCCGTAGGGGGGCGCCGTGCTCGACCTTGAGGGGGGCGTAGTTCATCTCGTAGGCGAGGATGGTCTGGGGGTGAAAGGCGTCGATCAGGTCGATCGAACTCGTAGTAGCGCCCCGTCTCGTCGGGGGACAAGCTGCGCTCTTGCTGCGGGGCCAACGCGGAGTTGGGATTGTCGGCTCGCCACGAGCAGGGCTTCCGCAAGAACAATCGGGTCAAGAATTCGCATCAGCCAACACGCTCGCCTTCGAGGGCAAGGATCCGCGTTCGCAGCGTCTCGTTTTCGACCTGCTCGCATGAGATTTCCGCTTCGAGGGCGAGGCGGCCCAGAAGCTCGCGCTCGGCCTCGCTCAGATTCGTTCCGGCTTCGTGCGGGCCGTAAAGAACGACGGCGATGCGGCGGCGCGGATTGCCGACCGGGACGCCAGAGAATTGGCCGCGCCAGATCGCTGGGAAGCTTCGCGTCAGGGGGATCGGCGTTCTTCCCCGTACTGAGGCGGAAGGGGCCTTCGAGATTCCCCGCGAGCGGCGGTTCGCCGTCCTTGAGCGCAACAGCGTCCGCCGCGCTCCATCCCGCACTGACCCGGCGGCGGAAGAGGCCGTCTTCCGCGCGGAACAATGCCGCTGAAGCGAGGTGCAGCAAACCCAGCGGCTCTTCCACCAGGAGGCGTTCGATCTCGTCCAGGTTGTCGGCGCGCTGTATCGCCCGCCCGACTTCCGCCAGCCGTTCCTCGGCGAGGCGGAAATTGCGGTCGAACAGCCGGTCGACGTGTTCGGTCAGCCAGTCGTGGACGCGGTAAATCAAGAAAATGAGAACGGCGGCCCCGAGCACCCAGTAGGGTTTGGGTAGCTGGACCAATTCGTTGAGGGTGTCGAGTCTCTCGTGAATGAAGACAATCGGCACGGTGAGCAGAAGTCCCAGGAGCGTCACCCGACGGAGCGGGATCCAAACGCTGACCACGGTCCGCCGGCGCACTGCCTCGACGACGAACAGGCATATGATTCCGTTGATAAAATAGAGGAGGTAAGCCAAGTCCTCGGGCACTCCCCCGAGGGGGTTAATGGGCAGGGAAGTCTCCATCGAGATCTCGGCGACGAGATAGGCGGGCAGGCCGATGAGGCAGCCCCAGATAACCCAGCGGATGCGCTGATAGTCGCGCGGCGACAGATCGGCGCGGCGGGCGAGGAGAATCCAGAGCGCCGCGACGCTGACGGGGAAGCCGATCAGAATCGACCACTGCATGGCGAATTCGGTCCGATAGCCGAAGAGGCTGCCAAGACTCATGAGCGCGATCGCCAGCAAGACGAGCGCCACAGCGGGCAGCGCTCGCTCGGCGACGCGCCATCGACCTTCGACCCGATCGACTGGGACACGCAGCGCGAAAAGCAGGAGTCCGACAAAGCCGGCCGCCTGAAGGATACAGGCGGCGACGTCCTGGACAAGCAACGCCCGAGGCCACTGCTGAAGCCAGGCATAGAACTGGAACCATTGGCCTGGATTGTAGTACATCGCATAGGCGAAGAAGCCCCAGGTCATCGGGCCCGAGCGGATCCAGACGAGAAAAGCCGCGCCGAGCACGACGAGGATTCCAGCGATCCAGTCGAGCAGCAACACGGAGCGGAGCGAGAGCGTCAGCGGCGCCTTCTCTGCGGTGAGCCTGACCTCGCGGACCGGCCCATCGCCGGACGCCTTCACGAACAAAGTCACCTGCAGGCCTGGCGTCACATAAGTGCGGCCGCCCCACAGCGCCAGATTGCTGGCGCAGAAATCGGTGTCGACCGGCTTGCAGGTCATGCGCTCGAGATCGAGACTGTCCTTGTCGCTTAGCCCCGCCCGCCCGGCCGGCGACTGGGCCTCGACGCTGTAGATCCGTCCGTCGGCGTCGGTCTCCATGCCGAAGGAGCCCAAAGGGTGAAAGGCGCGCAGGACGTCGGGCACGATCATCGCCAGCGCATAGAAGGTCAGGAATGCGAGCAGGATGCGCCCGCCAACCCTCGGGCCGTTCCATTCGCTCATCATCTGGTATTCGCCTCCGCCTCCGTCTCGGACTTAGTCCGACCGCTAAGGTTTGGTGGAGCACAATCCCCAGCGCAGCGCTGTGACGTACGTCACAGCGCTGCGAGGATGCGAAGCTCCCCAGGCGCCTCACTCCGTCGCTTCCCGAACCCTGCGTCTGGACCGACATGGTTTTTGCCAACGCCTTGAATGGCCGCCCTCAAATCCCCGCGTACCATTCATACCCGCGGTCTTCCCAGAAGCCGCCGCGCCCTCGGCCGAGGGCGGCGAAGCTGTCGATCGCCTCGATGCGCATGACGTATTTGGCCATCTTGTAGCCGAGCTGGCGCTCGACCCGGAGCCGCAACGGCGCGCCGTGCTCGACCTTGAGCGGGGCGTAGTTCATCTCGTAGGCGAGGATGGTCTGGGGATGAAAGGCGTCGATCAGGTCGATCGACTCGTAGTAGCGCCCGGTGTCGTCGAGCGTCTGCTCGAGCGTGTCGGCGCAGAAGAAGGCGATGAAGCGCGCCTCGGGCTTCAGCCCCGCCGCCTTGAGCAGCGCCGAGAGCTGAGCGCCCTTCCACTGGCCGATGCAGCTCCAGCCCTCGACGCAGTCGTGGCGGGTGATCTGCGAGCGCGAGGGCAGGGCGCGCAGGTCGGCGAGCGAAAGGCTCATCGGCCTTTCGACGAGGCCGCCGACCTCGAGCTTCCAGCCGGCGAAGTTTTGCTGGCGCGCCGACACATAGGCCGGATCGTCGGGGTCGATCGAGCCGTTCGGCTTGAAATAGGGGGTGATCGCGCCTGGCGGATATTCGGGCGCGAGCGCGAGGCGCGGCGCGAGCAGGGCGCGCTGGGCCGCCTCGGTCAGGCTCTCGGCCTTGTCGAGAAACGACATCACCCCGGGCGAACGCGAATCGAGGCCGCATCCGCCGAGCGGCAGGAGCCCGCCCGCCGCGAGGCCTCTCAGCACGAACCGGCGGCTGATGAGGGATGAGCGGCTCATCGCGCATCCTCCGGGATCCGGTAGCGACCGGTGATCATCGAGCGCATGTTGTTGAAGACCCCGGATAGCAGCACCATCACGAGGTGGACGACGACGAATCCGACGAGTGAGGCCGCCAGGACGAAATGCACGGTGCGGGCCGACTGGCGCCCGTGGAAGAGCGTCAGCAGCCACGGAAAGGCCGAGTCCATCGCCGGCGACATCGTCAGCCCCGCCAGGACGAGGATCGGGAAGGCGACGACGACGCTCAGATACGCGAGCTTCTGCAGCACGTTGTAGCGGAGCGCCTCCTCGCCCTTGGGGAAGCGCAGGAGCGCGTGGTCGCGGATCGTGCGCGGGATCGCCTTGAGATCGGCGAGGCTCGGCCAGAGATCGCGCCAATGCCGGGCCGCGACGAGGTTCGCGACATAGACAAGGCCGTTGAGCGCGAGGATCCAGGCGAAGAAGAAGTGCCAGCGCCGGCCCATCGCCAGATCCTGTTCCGCCGGCAGGGTCGCCCAGGACGGGAATCCGCGCGCCTCCATCTCGCCGTCGAGCCCGCGCGATGCGCCGAAGAGGCCGGTGGTGTCGAAAGAGCGGCCGAAGAGCGTCGTCAGGCCGCCGGCAACGGCGCCGCTGTCGTCTTCGCGCGCCGAAAAGGAGAGGAACGGATGTTCGAAATCGGTCGCTGCGCCCCAGCTCAGCGACGGATGGGCGTTGAAGATCTGCAGGCCGCTCATCAGCAGGATCAGAAAGCAGAGCGCGTTGATCCAGTGGCAAACCCGCACCAGGGCGGAGTGCCTGAGCACGATCCTCGGAATCTCGCCGGCTTCAGGCGCCGAGGCGGAGGTGAGGGACGTCATGGTGGAGGCCTTGAGCAAGGAACGTGCTTCTCAACGATACGCCGGCGGGGGCGCAAAAGTTTCGATGGGCCCCGTCTAGCGTCCGTTTCGAGATTTTTTTAGGCGCCGGCTGAAACTCCGACGGGGGCGCCCCGTAACCAACTCGTCCCGATCGAAGCGCGCATCGCCCAAGATCGGTTTCGAACCCAACGGAGAGAGACCCCCATGAACGCCAGGATTTCGCTTTTCGCCGCGGCGCTCGCCGCCGGCGTCGCCATCGCCGCGCCGACGTTCGTTGCGCCGGCCTTCGCCGAAATGACCAAGATGGTCGGCGGCGCGCCGATGTATCCGAGCAAGAACATCATCGAGAACGCCGTCAATTCGAAGGATCACACGACGCTGGTCGCCGCGGTCAAGGCCGCCGGCCTCGTCGACACGCTCGAGGGCGCCGGCCCCTTCACCGTCTTCGCGCCGACCAACGAGGCCTTCGCCCGTCTGCCCGCCGGCACGGTCGAGACGCTGCTGAAGCCCGAGAACAAGGACAAGCTGACCTCGATCCTGACCTATCACGTCGTGCCCGGCCGGCTGACCGAAGCCGAGATCGACGCGCATGATCCGCGACGGCGGCGGCAAGGCGATGCTGAAGACCGTCGAGGGCGAAGACCCTCACGTTCGAGCGCGCCCAGCGGACATCTCTGGGTGATCGACGCCAAGGGCGACAAGGCCGAGGTGACGATCCCCAACGTCATGCAGTCGAACGGCGTCATCCAGGTCATCAACAAGGTGCTGCTGCCGGGCTGAGCTTTCCCCGCACGCGAAGCTCTGCGGAGTCGCGCGGGCGCTCTCGGGCGCCCGCTTTTTCGATGGGCGCGTCGCTTGAGGCGACGCGCGTCGGTTGCGCGCGCGCCGCGGCGCCATTCTAGGATCGCTTCATGACCATCGGAGCGAACGCGCCGGGCGGCGGGGCGGAAACTGGCGACGGCCAGGATCTCGCGGACCTGTTGCGCCGGGTCGCGGCGCGCGACGAGGCGGCGTTCGCGGCGCTCTACCGGCGGACCAGCGCGAAACTCTACGGCGTCGTCGCCCGTATTCTGACCGAGAGGCGACGCGGCGCAGAGGCGCTGCAGGAGGCCTACGTGCGCATCTGGGAAAAGGCGGGCGACTTCGATCCGGCGAGGGGCTCGCCGCTCGCCTGGATGGCGACGATCGCCCGCAACCGCGCGCTCGACGAAGTCCGCCGCGTCCGGCCCGCTTCGCTCGAGGATATGCCGGAGGGCTTCGAACCGGCGGCCGACGCCGTCGATCCGCTCGCCTCGCGCGAGCGCTCCGAGGGGCTGAGCGCGCTCATCGATTGCCTCGCCAGAGCTCGACGAGGAGAAGCGCGCCATTCTCATGCTCGCCTATTATCGCGGCGCGAGCCGCGAGGCGCTGGCCAAGCGCTTCGACCGGCCCGTGCCGACGATCAAGACCTGGCTGCACCGCAGCCTCGCGCAATTGAGGGATTGTCTGGCGTCATGACCGTTGGGCCTGACGACGATTTCGCCGCCGCCGAATTCGCGCTCGGCACGCTCTCGCCCGGCGAGCGCGCGACGCTCGCGGCGCGGCGGCTGCGCGAGCCGGACCTCGACGAAGCGATCCGCGCCTGGGAGGAGCGCCTCGCGCCGCTTGCCGAGGCCGCGCCGCCGATCGAGCCGCCGCGCGACCATCTCCCCGCGATCGAGGCGCGCATCCGCCCGACGCCGTCGCCGGCGCCGCCGGCCGCGGTCTCGCCGGATGCGGCGGTGGCGGCGCTGCGCCGGAGCGTGGCGCGCTGGCGGGTCGGGGCGATCGCGGCGTCGTGCCTCGCGGCGCCTGCTGGCGGTCGGCTTCGCCGCCCGCGAGACGACGCGCGCGGCAGACGCCGCACGAATATGTCGCGATCCTGCAGAAGGACGCCGCGTCGCCGGCGTTCGAGGTGACGGTCGATCTCGACCGGCAGGAACTCAGGGTGCGTCCGGTCGCCGCGAAGGCGCCGCCCGGCAAGGACTACGAGTTGTGGATCATCGACGCGAGCCTCGGCGCGCCGCGCTCGCTCGGCGTGATCGGCGAGGCGTCCGCGCTCGGCCAGCCTTTCCGCTTACGACCGCGGCGTCGTCGAAGCGGCGACCTATGCGGTGACAGTCGAGCCGCCCGGCGGCTCGCCCGACGGCAAGCCGTCCGGTCCGCCGGTGTTCGTAGGCAAGCTCATTCCGGTCGGGACCGTAGGGTCAAACGCTGGGGTTCAACCCTTTGGCGCAGCCCTGCGGCTCCCGCGACGGGTGGCGCGGGTTAACGTCGAGTGGTCGGATCCGAAGCTCGCAGTGTCGTGAATGCCGCTGAGGTCAGCCCAGGGAACGAAAAGCGGCAAGACACGTTGGTAAGCAGAGCCAGGATCGCGCGCAGGTCATCTCAACCGGGACGAGGCGCGGGCGTTGGTGGCGCGGCGTTGTTGTATCGGTCTTGCCTTTTGCGCCATTCAGTTTGCGCTGGAATTCGCCGAGGTGTCGGGCGAGTCACGCCTCGCCGCGCGCCGCCCGAAAGGAGGGCGTCATGAAAGCTGCATGGTTCGCCGCGGCGTTGTCGGCCGCGTCGCTTGCCGGGGTTTCTGCGCATGCGCAGAACGCGGGCGTGTTCGACAAGTGGTTGAGCCAGGAGGCGCCGGAGTGCGTGCCTGTCTCGGCGTTCGGCTCCGTGTCGACGGTGACGGATCTCACGCCCGAGCAGTTCCAGTTCGTGCGAGCGTTCTATGTCGCGCTTCCGCCCGTGTCGCGGACATTGCCGCCCGGCGACCACGCCGTCATGGCGAGTTCGGGCGGCGCGGTGATGCTGGCTCTGGTCTCCGACGGCCTGGCCTGCGCCCGATTCCTTGCGCCTGACTTCCTCCAGGCGATGCTGGTTCAGGTCGGGCACGGCCAGGCGATCCACATCGGAACGCCGGCGAGCTGGCGGCCGTCGCTCGACTGATCCATGGGTTTGCGCGTTCGTCTCGTCGCGATCGCCGTTGCTGTGTCTTCGGCGGCGGTCGGGGCGGAGATCGAATCCGCAAGCGCACAGCAACCGCCGGCCGAGCGCGCAAACATCACGCTCGGGCGGATGAGCCAGAGCGAGAAGCTGTCGCTGCTGCGGGGCGTGCTGGGCGCGCCGTGGGGCGGACGCCATAAGCCGCAGGGCGCTATCGGATCGGCGGGCTATGTCGAGGGAATTCCGCGGCTTGGCGTGCCGGCGCTTCAGGAAACCGACGCCGAGCTTGGTGTCGCGAATCCGGGAAATATTCGCCGCGGCGATGAAGCGACCGCCATGCCGTCGAATCTCGCCCTCGCTTCGACCTGGGACGTAGCGGCCGCGAGGCGGCAAGGCGAAGCGGTCGGGGCGGAGGCGCGGGCCCGGGGCTTCAACGTGCTGCTCGGCGGCGCCGCCAATCTCATTCGCGACCCGCGCGGCGGCCGCATCTTCGAATATTTCTCCGAGGACCCGCTGCTGACGGGACGGATGGCGGGCGCGGCGATCGACGGCGCCCAGAGCCGGCATGTCATCTCGACGATCAAGCATTTCGCCCTCAACGATCAGGAGACCGACAGGGTCGTGCTCGATGCGCGGATCGACCGCGCCGCGCTGCGCGAATCGGACCTGCTCGCCTTCGAGATCGGCGTCGAGCAGGGCCGCCCCGGCAGCGTGATGTGCGCCTACAATCAGATCAACGGGGTCTACGCCTGCGAAAACGATTGGCTGCTGAATGACGTGCTGAAAGGCGACTGGCGCTATCCGGGATTCGTGATGTCCGACTGGGGCGCCGTGCATTCGACGGTCCGATCGCCCTGGCGGGGCTCGACCAGGAATCGGGGGACCAGCTCGATACGCAGAACTTCTTCGACGGCCTCGGGCCGGCGGCGGCGAAAGGCGAGGTTCCGCAGGCCAGGCTCGACGACATGGCGCGGCGGATCCTGACTTCGATCTATGCGCTGGGCCTCGCCGACGAGACCGCCGTATCCGATCCCGCCGATCTCGCCGCGAGCGACGAGGCGGCGCTCGCCATCGAACGAGAGGGCGCTGTCCTCCTCAAGAACGAAGGCCTGCTGCCGCTTTCGGCGGATACGCGCCGTATCCTCGTGGTCGGCGCGCATGCCGATCGCGGCGTGCCGTCCGGCGGGGGATCGTCGCAAGTGGTCCCGCGCGGCGGAGCAGCCCTTTCCGAGCCGGTCGGCCGGAACCGCGCGATGATCTTCGACCCCTCTTCGCCGCTCGATGCGATCCGCCGGCAGTTTCCCGGCGCCCGGGTCGACTACGACGACGGCCGGCTCCCCGTGAGGACCGCCAAAGCCGCGGCCGGGGCCGACGCGGCGATCGTCTTCGTCGACCAGTGGCTGACGGAGACCGCGGACGCGCCCGACCTCAGCCTGCCGTTTGGGCAGGATCGCCTGATCGGGACGGTCGCCCGCGCCAATCCGCGCACGGTCGTCGTGCTCGAGACTGGCGGACCCGTCCTCATGCCCTGGATCGATGAGACGGCCGCAGTCCTCGAAGCCTGGTATCCGGGTCAGAAGGGGGGCGAGGCGATCGCTGATGTTCTGTCGGGCGCCGTCAATCCCTCCGGGCGCCTGCCCCTGACTTTCCCCTCGAGCGAATCCCAGTTGCCGCATCGGACCATTCAGGGCGATCCGAAGGGAGCGCCGCTCGGGCCGGTAGGGCGGGGCGGCCGTTACGGCCGTACCTTCGTCGCGGACTACGGGGAAGGCGCCGACGTCGGCTACAAGTGGTTTCTCCGACGCGGCGAGCGCGCGCTCTTTCCGTTTGGCTACGGGCTCTCCTACACGACATTCGGTCTTTCCGCGTTGACCGCGAGCGCCGAAGGGACGCAGGTGACCGTCAGCGCGAAGGTCCGCAATTCCGGCGCGCGGGACGGAGCCGCCATCCCGCAGTTCTATGTGTCAGGACCGACGGGCGCGAATGTTCCCCTGCGGCTCGCCGGCTGGGGCAGAATCGATCTCGCGCCCGGCGAAGAGCGCGAGGTCAGCGCTTCGGTCGATCCGCGTCTGTTTGCGACCTTCGACGAGGGCGCGCACATGTGGCGAATCCGTCCCGGCGACTATCAGGTGACGGCGGGCTTCGACGCCGAGCGCCGCAGCGAGGCGGCCGCGATCCATCTCGAAGCGGCGACCCTGCCGCCGTGAGCGTCTCACCAGGCGCCGAAGACCCGCCTCACCCGTTTGAGAAAGGCCGCCCGCCGTGGCGCGGTCGAAAAGTCCATGCCGTAAAGCGCGAGGTACTCGAATGGGCTGTGCGGCTCGATCAACGCGCCGATGTTGCCCTGAACGAACCGGCGTGGAGGATCGTATTTCTTCGCGACGTCGGCGCGAATCTCGCCGTAGGTGCAGACCGCCGCCATGCGCTTGAGGTTCCGGAGATTGGGATGAAAAAGGCCGTTCGCGTCGATGACGGTCGCAACCCCAGGCAGGAACACGCGCTGAAAATAGCCCTGCATGATGGCCGGCAGTCCGTCGAACCAGACCGGGAAGACCAGGACGAGGGCGTCTGCGGCGCGAAGGCGCTCGACATAGGACTCCACTTCGCGCCAGTTCTCTCCGGAGTCGACATAGGCCCGCATCTGTCCGGGCGAGAGAACGGGGTCGAAACGCTCCCTGTAGAGGTCGAGATCGTCCACGTCGTGGCCGCGTCCGCGCAGCGTCTCGACCGCTTGCGCGTGAACGGCGGACAGATAGCTCGTTTCCAGCGGATGGGCATAGACGACAAGAATCCGCAACGCCTCACGCTCCGACCGGTTCGGGCCGGCTACGCCGGTGAGGCTCACGCTCGGGCGCAACCAGGAACTCGATATGCGGGGGCTGGATCAGCATCTCCCTGATCTCGTCCTCCAGCATCCGATACTCGTTGGTGACGCGCTCGCGCAGATGCATGAGCTCGAGCCAGGACTGGATCAGGTATCCTTCCTCGAACCGCCCGAACTCGCTCATGTCCTCGAAGATTCCCCAGGCGAAGGCGCCGTCGCGTTTGCGCTCTTCGCCCAGTTCGTCGAGCGCGCGCAGGAATCGCGTTCGGTCCTTCGGATCGATGCGATACTCGATCTTGACCAAAACGGGACCGCGATCGTCCGCGATCGCTTCGGCGGTCTCCGGCCGGTTCCAATGGAGAGACGGCGTCAGGTCCACCGCCTCGCCCTTCTGCAGCTTCCACCGCCAGGTGAGCGGGATCGCGAGCAGAACGCCGACCGCCGCCAGAGCCAGCGCCTCCGTCAGTCCAAGCTTTGACGCGACCTGGCCCCAGGCCGCGCTGCCCGCCGTCATCGCGCCGAAGATCATCGTCAGAAAGATTGCAAGCCCCCGACCACGAACCCATTCGGGCAGGACGTTCTGAGCCGAGACGTAGAGGGCGGTCAGGACGATGACCCAGGCTGCGCCGGCAAGAAAGCAGGCTGCGAGCACAACTGCAAAGTCCTCGGTCCAGGCGAAGATCGCCAGCGCGGCGGCAGTGCCGATCGTCCCGAGCGCAACTGTCCAGTCGAGGTCGATTCGATCGCGAAAGAACCGCTGGCCGAGCGACCCGACAATGGCGCCGGCGCTGATCATGCTCAGCAACATTCCGTAATGTTCGGCCCCCTCGCCGGTGCGCCGGGCGATGAGGGGCAGGAGTCCCCAGTAGGCGGCGGCGAATAGATAGACCGCCAGAGTCCGCACCAGCGTCGCTCGCAGGAGCCTGTTGTTGACCGCATGCCGGATCCCCGTGCGCACGGCGCCGTTGAGGCGCTCGGCCGGCAGCGACCCGGTCTGCTTGCACGGACCTCGCCACCAGATCAGCGACGCGATCACGCCGAGATTGGCGACGACAAACGCCCACAAGGGCGTCGCCATCCCGTAATGGACGATGATGAACCCGCCGAGCGCGGGTCCGACGGTGCGGCTCAGGTTGTAGCCGACCCCATTGGCCGCAATGGCGCCGGGCAGGTCCGCCTTGGGCACGAGGTAGGGCAAGATCGACAGCCAGGCTGGCGAGTTCAGCGCCCATGCGGCGCTGAGCAGGAACGTCGTCAGGAGCAGCATCACCGGCGAGGCGAGATCGAAGGACACAAGCGCAGCAAAGATCGATATCAGCGCCACGATCGCGCAGGAGACGGCGACGATGAGCCGCCGCGGATTGACGATGTCGGCGATCGCGCCGGCCGGAAGCGTGAAGAGGAACATCGGCAGGTTGGTCGCGACGTGCACCAGCGAGACGTCGAGCGGATTGACGTCGAGCGTCGTCATGAGCCAGCCGGAGGCCGTGTCGTACATGGCGATGCCGATCAGGGCCGTCGTGCTCGCAACCCACACGACGGCGAACGCCGGATGCGCGAAGGCGCCGAGCCAATTCGAGGAGCCGGTTGACGGCTGCTGGGAGTGCGGCAGATCCATGCGATCGGCTCTCGCGGTTCTAATGCGACGCCAGCAGACAGCGGTCGGCGTGAAGCAGAAGGTCTCGCGTGACGCCGCCGAACGCCCATTCGCGCATCCGGCTGTGACCGAAAGCGCCTGCGACGATCAGATCGGCGCGAAGGTCCTTCGCGATCGCCGCCAGCTGCGACGCTTCGGCCCCGTTGGCGACTTCGCTCGACGAATTCGAATTCGACGCCGTTCCGCGAGAGCCACTGGGCGACCTCTTCAAGACGCCGCCGCGAGTGGTCAACCCCCTCAGCCTCGACGAGCTCGACGAGGTTGACGCGGCGGCTCGCCTGCAGGATCGGCAAGGCGTCGGCGATCGGCCCGCCGCGTCTCGCGGGAGTCCTTCCAGCAGACGAGAACCTGGTTGAGTTCGAGGCCGGTCGCGCCGGGCGGAACCACGAGCGCGGGGCGGCCAAGGCGCATGATGAGATCGCCTACGTCCGCTTCGCCGGACGGGAGATGGAGCCGGTCATGGCGCACCGCTGGAAGCGACGACGAGATCGGCGGAGCGCGCTTCGTTGGCGACATGCTCGGAGGCAGGCCCGAAGGTCAGGGACGGCCGCCAATCGAGATTGGGAACCTTCGACAATGCGGCGCGAAATTCCGTCTCCGCCGCCGCAGCGCGCTCCCTGAACATGTGCAGGTCATGTTGATGGGGCTCGAATGGGCCCGCGCCTCGGCTGGCGAGATGGGCGGAAGCCTGTTTCGCAACGATGCCGATGACAGTAGAGCCGAAACGCTGGGCCGCAGCCGATACGACGCGGAGGAGATCCGCGTTCGGCTGGTCGATGCGCAGGCAGGCGAGCAGGGTCGAGAAAGCCAAATATGTCTCCGTGGAACTCACCCTCGCGAGCGGCGCGGGCGCGCGCCTCGCTACCTGGTGCGGCGGCTTGCGCTGCAATGCCTGGAACGCGGCGAAAATCTGCGCTCGAGACTTGGGCTCCTGCAGATAGATGTCGGTCCAGGCGCTCATCGACTTCTGCCCATCCCAGACCGCTTCGATGCAGGGCGCGCCGACGCACCGGAACAGGACGCCTTCGGCCTTCTCGCCGTCCTCGGTGACGTCCTGGTCCGAGGTTTCGAGCGACACCGTGACATCGTCGATGGCGAAGGTCGCCTCATGCGTTCCAGGCTTGACGAGCGCGCCGTTGCGGTACTGATCGTTCGTCTCGTGGGTCGACACGATCACGCCGCCGCCCTCGGCCTCGCGAAAGGAGACCGACTTCGTCAGCCACTGCGTCAGGACGTCCTCGCCTGGCGAGCGATATTTCGGATTGGCGGCGGTCGCGGCTGGAACTGCGCGCGACAGGAAGGCTTCCGCCTCCGCCCGCGAGGCGAACGACGTGTCGTCGGAATCAGCCATCTTGACCTCCGAAGCCGATGCGGGCGCGAGAAAGACCGACGCGATTACGCCCAATCCAGATCGCCGCGGCCAAGCGCGCGACAAATCCCATCCTCAAAAGGCGCATCGCTCAGGCGCTCCCCAGACCCAAACACTCGACGCGGGCAATATAGGGGCGCGGTTGCGCGCCCGCCAGCCGCTCGTCGCGGCTCTGCGGACCATTCGGCTTCGCCGCGAATGCGCCTTGAAACTGGCCGGATCGCCCGCCATTTTAGCGTCACGGCTGATCCGCCTTCCGGGGATTCAGCGTCGTTCGCTTGCGGGCGGAGTCCCAATTGTCGACCGAATCCAGCGTCGGGTCGGACTCGTCCGGCGGCGAGTCGCGGTGGGGCGTCTTCAGCAGCGTCGCCTTTACTGTCATTCTGATCGCGAGCTCGATCTCGAACATCGGCATCGGCATGTTCGACACGTCGATGAGCTGGCTGATGACCAGTCTCGACCCCGACCCGATGATGGTGTCGGCGGTCCAGGTCGCGACTTCGCTGCCGATGTTCCTGCTCACCTTCCCGGCCGGCGCGCTCGTGGACATCGTGGACGCGCGGCGCCTGCTGATCGGCTCGCAAATCGCCGTGGCGGCGATTTCCATCGCTTTCGCCGCCGTGGTTTCGCTCCACTGGGCGACGCCGTCCATCCTGCTTGCGACCACCTTCTTTCTTGGGGTCGGCGGGGCGCTCGCCGCCCCGGGCTGGCTCTTGATCACGCCGATGCTGGCGCCCAGGGAACATCTCGACAGCGCGATCGCCATCAACAACACGAGCTTCAACGTGAGCCGCGCGATCGGTCCGGCGCTGGGAGGGTTCACGATTGCGGCGATCAGCATCGATGTCCCGTTCTGGTGCTATTGCGCCGGCAATCTCGCGCTCCTGGCGGCGATCCTCTGGTGGCGGGCGCCGCGACGGATACAGGAAACGCTTCCCGCCGAGCGCCTGACGAGCGCGCTCCGGACCGGACTGCGGTATACCCGCTACAATCGCGACCTCGACTCGACGCTGATCCGCGCCGTCGCCTTCTTTATCTTCGCGAGCGCCTACTGGGCGCTGCTCCCGCTTGTCGCCCGAAACCAGATGCACAACGGAGCGGCGATTTACGGCGTTCTGCTCGGAATGATCGGGCTCGGCTCGATCATCGGATCGTTCGGGCTCAACTGGCTGAAGGAGACGGCTCGGGCCCGATCGCCTCGCGGCGCTTGGAACCGTCGGCACGATCGCCGCGCTGACGATGTACGGCGCCGCGCGCGAGCCTCTCCTGGCGATGGCCGCGAGCCTCGTCGCCGGCGCGTCCTGGATCATCGTGATGACGACGCTGTTCGTCTCGGCTCAGGTGGCGCTGCCCGAATGGGTGCGCGGACGGGGGCTTGCGATCTTCCTCACGGTCTACTTCGGCGCCATGACGCTGGGCAGCGCGCTCTGGGGAAAGGTCGCGAGCGCCGAAGGCCTGCCGACCACGCTCTATCTGGCGGCCGCCGGCGCGTTCCTCGGCCTTATCGTGACCTGGGCGCGAAAGCTGCAGACCGCCGCCGGGCTCGACCTTTCGCCCGCCATGCACTGGCGCAATCCCGTTTTCGTCCAGCGGGTCGACGACGATGAGGGGCCGGTCCTTGTCACGGTCGAATACAGGATCGATCCGCAGGACAGGGCGCCGTTCCTGGCGGCGATGCAGGAGATCGGCCGGGAGCGCAGGCGCGACGGCGCCTACGCTTGGAACGTGTTCGAGGACGCCGCGAAAGTGGGCCGGATTGTCGAGACCTTCCTGATTCAGTCGCTGCTCGAGCTCAAGCATCTGCGCGCCCGGGTCACGGAAGCGGACCGGATGATCGAACAGCAGGCGCACAAATTTCTGCAGGAGCCGCCGAAAGTGACGTTTCTCGTCGCGCCGAAGCGCAGCCGCCAGGAGCGGCGGCGCCTGGCCGCTTTGCCGCCGAAGGCGATGGTCGAATTGCTGGACGCGGTCTAGGCGCGCGGTCCCGCCGGCCGCTCGCTCTCGGCGATCTGCCGGGCCATCAGGCGGCGGACTTCCTCTTCATCGCAGATGCGGCTGAAGCGGTCGAGGGCGTCGACCGCGCGAAAGCAGTCGTTGAGATAGGAGCCCGGCGGCGGGCAGGTTGTGAAGTCGTAGCCGCTCCATACGATCGCTTCGCTCCAGAGGTGGAGCAGGGTCGCGCCGCTGAGGTTCGCAGCGACACGATCCCGATAGCTCGGCAGGAAAAGCTTCCAGAACTGCTCCGGCTCGATCGGATAGCAGACATGCGGATCGAGCGCGCGCTCGTAGAGCCCGTATTTGGTCAGGACGGGCGTCAGCAGGAAGGGGCCGAGCGCGCCCCATTTCTGGTCGACGTCGACTGCCGCCTCGGCGGTCGCGACGAGTTCGGCGAGAGCAGGTTCGGACGAGCGGCAGCCGCAGCACGGCGTTGTTGACGAGCAGGGTCGAGACCGCGTCGGCCTGGCGGCAAAAAACGTAAGCGTTGGCGGCGAAGGAGGGGTAGCACCAGGCAGATCATGTCGGTGTCGACCCAGCATGAGCCTGTTTCCTGGATCATCTTGTAGCGGAACATGTCGGCGAAGGTCGCGATCGAGGGCTTGCCGTTGGCGATGTAGCGGCGAACCAGCGACTCGTCCGGGCAAATGCTCCGCGCGTCCTCGAGCTGGACGCCGGGCGGGACATCGAGGGCGGGGTCGTAGCTGAAGAGGCGCAGCCGCGCGCCCGCACGCGGAAACGAGGCGAGACAGGCATAGGCGAAGGGATTGAGGGGCCCGTGCCAGAACGAGGCGAATTCGCTGGCTTCCGGGACGGAGCTCGCTGCCGGCATGTGAGAGGGCCCTCACTCGATCCTTGCCAGGACATTCCGGCCGGCGTCTTCCCAGTCGCCGAAGAACGTCTCGGTGGTGAGATCGCCGCGCGATACGAACTCGCAGTAGATGTCGAAAATCCAGCTGGCGTGGACGTCGTCGAGCAGCAGATGCCGGCCCCTTTCGCCATGAGCCATGCGGATGCAGTTCGTCATGTCGGAGAGGCAGACCTCGCTCGTGTGGCCGCCGTCGACATGCAGGAGGTCGAAACCCGGCTCCTCGCCGCGATCGGCCAACCAGGGCAGGACTTCGCGCGAATCGCCGGGGAAGAGATGCACCCGGCCTGGAAACTCGCCCTTGAGGAAGTCGACGCATTCGATCGTGTAGCCGTGGCTCATGATGTCGACGCCATAGTATTCGAGCCGCGGGTTCGACGAGAGCGCCAGCAGCGCGCTGTGGCCGGCGTTGACGCCGACTTCGAGCAGGCGCTGCTTGAACCGCGCCGCGCGCCAGAGATTGCGTCGGGCGGGCGCCAGATCGGGCGCCGGGGGAGCCTGATCGAAGCGCTTGTCGCCGTCGGCGTAGAAGATGTTCCCCTCGAGCCGCTCGCCGGATCTCTGAACGATCCCGTTGAGGCGCTGCAGCCGCTGGCTGAACAGGTCCGAAAGGACCTCGTCGAGGGTGTCGCGCCGGATCGTGTAGTCGGGAACTTCCGAAGCCGGCACAGGCTTACCCGGAATCAGTTTGCGGCCGTTCATCGCGCTCGACGCCCCAGCAGGTTCATGCGGTCGCCGCCGGTCTAGGGCATGGAGCGGCGGTTGAACACCCTACCGCAGCGCAGATGGGCGCCTCAATTCGGCTTGAACGGCCAAAACGCTCCAACTAGGGTGCAGCCTCCTGTCGGGGCGGGAGAGCAGAGTTCATGGGATCGCTGGGGTTTGCGCTTTTGGTAGCGATTCTCGCCTTCGGCGCCGGCCTCGTCGGGTTGAGGCTCCATATCTTGCTGCCCGACCGTCATGCGCCGGACCGAGCGCGCGACATGATCGGGGCGATGTCGGGTCTTCTTGGCCTGTTGCTGGCGCTGGTTTTGGGAACGCTCATCGGCGCGAGCTATACGCTCTACGCGACGCAGAAAGCCGAGCTCGAGACGCTGGCCGCGCGAACGCTGCAGCTCGATTCGGCTCTGGAAGCCTATGGTCCCGAGGCCGATCCGGGGCGCGAGGGACTTCGCAAGGCGATCAAGCAGAGCTTCGACAAGATCTGGGGCGGCGGGACACCCGACCTCAATGACATAAATATAAAGACCGTCGTCGCCGGATCGAAAATGCTTGACCAGTTTCTCCTGTCCCTGACGCCCAAGACCGACGCGCAGAAACAGCTTCTGGGGACCGCGAACCTCGCTGCGGGACAAATCGCCCAGACGCGCCTGCTGATGACGCTTCAATTGGCGGGAGGCATATCCTGGCCGATGGTGGCGATCGTCGTCTGCTGGTCGTTGCTGCTGTTCTGCGGCTACGGCCTCGTCTCGCCGGTCAACGCCACGGTCATCGCGACGCTGGCGCTCGGAGCGATCGCCGTCGCCAGCGCGATCTTCCTGATCGTCGAGCTCAGCCAGCCCTATTCCGGGTTGTTTCGCATTCCGCCGTACGGGTTGATCCAAACCATCGACGCGCTGGGGTCCTGAGGGAGCAAGGGCGTCGCGCTTTCGCGTCCGGTGGCGGCTCAACATGGCCGGCGATGCAACTTCAGCGTATGGTCGGGCGTTGGAACGGCAAGCGAATTGCCTTCGATTGCGGTAAAATCGTCGCCGGGCTGATGCGGCGATTGCGGCGATGAGGTTTGGAGCAAACCTATGTCCCCAGAAACCCGAGCGAGACTATTTCGGTTTTTGCGCGAAGGCAGGGTGTCCGTGCTTTCAACCTGCACATCCAGGGGAGAGCCGCATGCGAGCGTCATGCACTACTCCTGCGCCGCCGAACCGCCCGGTCTCTTCTTCAGCACCGACGACCGCAGCGCCAAGGCGAGCGATTGTCGCGAGAATTCACGAGCCTCAGTCGCATTGGGATGGAGCGAGGTCGACTGGGTGACGGTGCAGATGCGCGGCGCGTTGCGAGCCCTGACATCGCCCGGGGAGATCGAGGCCGCGAAGGCCGCGCACTATGCCGTCCACCCGAATGCGCGGGCCTTTGACAAAGATCCCCACACGCTCTTCTTGCGGTTCGAGCCGGATTGGGTTCGATTTTCGGATCTGGCCGCCAGTCCCCCCGTCATTGAAGAGATGACGCTGCCCGCCGCCAAAGCTGGTTAGGCAGGGGAACGGCCCGATAGCGCCAGCCCTGCGGTGACCCACCGCGTCTTTGCGGGCGCAGCGTGAATGCTGAAGTGGTTGCGGAAGCCTCCCCATTCTCCTAGATGCTTCAGCAGAGCCAGCCCTATTCGCAGAAGTTTCGCATTCCGCCCGCGAGCCTGATGCAAGTCTCTTGATGCATCGGCTCGGAGCGCGATCGCCTGTCGGCGACTGGAACCGAAGGAGATCGAGCCATGCGCGGACCCTTTCGCATCGTAGCCTACGCCATCGCGTCCGCGGACGGCATGATCGCGGATGAGACCGGCGCCATGCCGAAATCGCTCAATCTCGAAGCCGACCAGCGTTTCTTTGAGAAAGCCCTGGATCACGCCGCCGTGGTGGCGCACGGCCGCATGTCGCAGGAGGATCAGCCCAACACCCCGAAACGGCGCCGGTTGATCCTCACTCGCAAGATCGCCGGTCTCGCGCCCGACCCGGACAACGCGAACGCAAGGCTGTGGAATCCCGCCGGCGTCTCGCTCGAGCAGGCGTGCGCGGCGGTCGGATGTTTTTCGGGCACGGTCGCGGTTCTCGGCGGCCCGGACGTCTACAGTTATTTTCTGAAGATCGGTTACGACGACTTCTACCTCAGCCGCGCCGACAAGGTGCGTCTGCCGGGCGGGGTGCCGGTCTTCGGGCGAGGACGGCCGGGCTCGCCTGAGGAGGTCATGTCCGCCGCCGGCCTGAAGCCTGGTCCGACCCAGCGCCTCGACGATGAGGTGAGCCTCGTCGAATGGACGTCGTGATTGCCGAGGGTCGCGATCGTCTCCCCGCGCTCAGCGCAGGCTGAGGATATAGGCGATCACGTCGTCCCGCTCCGCGGCGCTGAGGACGAGATTCGGCATCGGGGGATGGGACGTCCGCAGAAAGACCTCAAGCGACCGCGCGGTGGTCGAGGGCATGGCCGCGACCGTCTTGAACGCCGGCGCCTGCCGCGGCGCGGCAGGAGACCCATGGCAGGAGAGACAGGACGCTTCCGCCAATTGTTGGCCGGCGGCCGGATCGCCGGCCTCTTGCCCATGGACAAGCGCGGAACTGCTCAAGAGCAGCGGAAGACTCCATGCCAATGAACGACTGCGCATGCTCGGCCCTCCCGCTGGCTGGACTCTCTCTTAATCCGGGAAGGCCCGGGCCTGAAAGCGGTCCAGCGCTCGATGCGCCTTATGGGCGCGGGGCCGCCCGCGTGCGTTCCATGGCCAAAGCGTCTAAGGAAGGCCCGATGACGGAGGCACGCCACGACCTCGACCTTTCGGGCGCTTCTTCCCCTTTTGCGCTACGGCCGGCGCTATTCGGGACGGGCGCTGGCGGCGCTGGCGGCGCTGACTGCGTCCGCCGCGGCGACCCTTGTCGTTCCCTTCGCGCTCCGCCGGATGATCGATTTCGGCTTCTCCAGGGAAGCCGGCGGCGCCATCGACGCCTATTTCCTGGGCGTGGGCGGCGTGGTCCTCGTCATCGCCCTTGCAGCGGCGACGCGCTACTATCTCGTCACGACGCTCGGCGAGCGGGTGGTCGCCGACCTGCGCCGCGACGTCTACGCCCATCTCACGGGTCTCGACGCCGCCTTCTACGATCGCGCCCGCATCGGCGAGCTCGTCTCGCGGCTGACCGCCGACACGACGCAGATCAAGTCCGCCTTCGGCTCGTCGGCTTCGCAGGCGCTGCGCAATCTCTTCCTGCTTGTCGGGGCGACGGCGCTGATGGTCTACACCAGCCCGAAACTGTCGGCGCTGGTTGTCGTCGCCATACCGGTCATCGCCGCGCCGCTGATCGCCTCCGGCCGCATCGTCCGCGGCCGTTCGCGCCACGCGCAGGACACGCTCGCCGACGCGACCGCTTTCGCCTCCGAAAGCCTCGGCGGCGTCCGGACGATGCAGGCGTTCGGCGCCGAGGCCGCGAGCAGGACGCGTTTCGCCCGCGCCGTCGAAAGCGCCTATGAGGCCGCGCGAGACGCGGCCGTCACCCGCTCCATTCTGATCGCGGTCGCGGTTTCGCTGGCCTTCTGCGCCGTGGTCTTCGTCCTGTGGCTCGGCGCCCATGATGTG
Source organism: uncultured Alphaproteobacteria bacterium (assembly GCA_963775665.1). Taxonomy (GTDB): domain Bacteria; phylum Pseudomonadota; class Alphaproteobacteria; order Rhizobiales; family Beijerinckiaceae; genus Roseiarcus. The sequence goes on from CAVZJZ010000050.1 coordinate 231,126, forward strand.
CTCGCCGGCCGGATGAGCGCGGGTCTCCTGTCGCAGTTCGTGCTCTTTGCGGTGCTGGGCGCGACCGGCCTCGGCGAACTGTCGCAAGTGTGGAGCGAAACGGCGGCGGCCGCCGGCGCCGCGGGGCGCATCGCAGAACTGCTCGCGGTCCAGCCGACGATCGTCGCGCCGCGGACGCCGGTCGCCATGCCGGCGCCGCCGCGGGGCGCGATCGCATTCGAGCATGTCGGCTTCGCCTACGACGGCGCGCCCGACACGCGCGTGATCGACGACCTCAGCTTTTCCATTGCTCCAGGCGAGCGGGTCGCCATCGTCGGCGCCTCGGGCGCGGGCAAGTCGACGGTCTTCCAGCTCGTCATGCGTTTCTACGATTGCGTCGAGGGCCGCGTGCTGGTGGACGGGGTCGACGTCAGGACCGTCGATCCGAGGGAGCTCCGGGCGCGCATTGCGCCGGTTCCGCAGGAGGCGTCGATCTTCGGCGGGACGGTCTCGGAGAACATCGCCTACGGTGAGGACGGCGCGAGCGAATCGGAGATCGAGGCCGCCGCCCGTCGCGCCGCCGCGGACGGCTTCATCCGCGATCTCGACAAGGCTTATGCGACCGAACTCGGCGAGCGCGGCATAACGCTCTCGGGCGGGCAGAGACAGCGCCTTGCGATCGCGCGGGCGATTCTCAAGGACGCGCCGATTCTTCTCCTCGATGAGGCGACCTCGGCGCTCGACGCCCACAACGAGGCTGAGGTCCAGGCCGCGCTCGACGACGTGATGCGGGGCCGCACGACGCTGGTGATCGCCCATCGGCTGGCGACCGTGCTGAAGGCGGACCGCATTCTCGTGATGGAGGCGGGCCGGATTGTCGAAGAGGGCGATCACGCTTCGCTGGTGGCGAAGGGCGGCGTCTACGCCCGGCTGGCGCGGCTGCAATTCGAATCCGGCGCCGCCGCCCTTCGCGAACCGGCGCCGAGGAGCGAAGCGCGCGCCGAAGCGTTCGACCGGCGCCGTGCTTAGCCGCGACCTCATCCCGAGGCGCCCTTTGCGAGCTCCCTATCCTCAGCCGCGACCTCATCCTGAGGCGCCCTTTGCGAGAGCAAAGGGCCTCGAAGGATCCAGATCGCGCCTACGGCGCCGCCTGAACCCTCTGGAACGTCCTTCGAGGCCCCTTCGGGGCGCCTCAGGACGAGGTCCTCGGCGCCGCGCTTGACATTTGACCTCGAAGCCATTTGATCGCAGTCCGCTTCGCGGCCGGTCTTGAGCGACGGGCTTGCGGCTTCGAACGCCTGAGCGCAGGAAGGCGCGACATGCTTGCAGATCTGCCGGAAATTTCGGGCGCCGAAGGCGTGAGGAATATGGCGAGGTCCGGGTGACAGGTCGCGTTGACGCTGGCGCGCGCAGAGGCGCGGACCGGAGCCTGGCGCGGGAGCGGCCGCGCGGAGGCGTGGTCGACCATCTCGTTCTTCTCAAGCCCCGCGTCATGTCGCTGGTCGTCTTCACCGGCGCGGTCGGGTTTGCGCTGGCGCCGGGTCCTATCGACTGGCTGAAGCTCGTGGCGACGCTGTCGGCCATGGCGGCAGGCGCTGGGGCCTGCGGCGCGCTCAACATGTGGTGGGAAGCCGACATCGACGCCAACATGTCCCGCACCGCCATGCGGCCGATCCCGCGCGGCGCCGTGCCTGCGCAGCAGGCGCTGGCGATCGGCGTGCTGCTGTCGGTCGTCTCGGTCGCGGCGCTTGGAATCCAGGTGAACTGGCTCGCGGCCGCTCTGCTGGCGCTGACCATCGCGATCTATATTCCGCTCTACACCATGGTTTTGAAGCGCACGACCCCGCTCAACATCGTGATCGGCGGCGCTGCGGGCGCGCTGCCGCCGGTGATCGGCTGGGCTGCGGCGACGAACAGCCTGTCGGTCGGCGCCATCGCGCTCTTCCTCCTCATTTTCTTATGGACGCCGCCGCATTTCTGGGCGCTGGCGCTCTGCCGCAGCCTCGACTATGAGCGCGTCGGCGTGCCGATGCTGCCCAATGTCGTCGGTCCCGCCGCGACATGCCGGCAAATCGTGATCTATGCGCTCCTGCTCGTGCCGGCGTCGTTCGGCCCGCTCGCGATTCCCGGCGTCGGGCTCCTCTATGGCCTGGTCGCGGTCGCTTGCAACGCGGTTCTCCTGCAGCGGGCGTTTGCGCTCTACCGGCTGCGCGAGGGCGAGGAATCGCCGCGGCGGAAGGCCGCGATGGCGCTCTTCGGCTATTCGATCCTCTACATGTTCCTGCTCTTCGCCGCCCTGCTGGCGCAGGTGCTGGTGCGGGGATAGGGACGCGCCTTCGGCGCGCCGCCTACAGGTCCGGCGCTATCCGCCATCGTCACCCCCGCGTGCGCGGGGGTGACAAGAAGGCGCCGCGCTTGCCGACGGCTTGGACGCGCAACCTCTCCAACAGGGCGCTGCTCGTCGTCTTCGCCGGGCTCGCGGGCGCGACCGAACCTCACGGCTAGGGGCTATAGGCAACCTTCGGCACAAGGCGCGTGACCTTTATGGCTGTCGCACGATTGCGGATTTGGGCGAGGTCGTAATTTGCCTGCATCCGAAGCCACGTATCGGCGGTGCTGCCGAGCGCCTTTTCCAGCCGAATTGCCATTTCCGGCGAAATCGCGCTGCGCCCGGCGATCAGGTTGTGAAGCTGCTGGCGCGTCACGCCGAGCGCCTTCGCGGCGGCCACGATCGAAACGCCCATTTCCTCGATACTGTCGCCAATCATCTCGCCGGGGTGCGGCGGGTTTTTCATCGGCATGATTCTTCCCTCCTTCAATGGTAGTCCACAAGATCAACGTCCGAGGCGTTGCCGTCCTCGAAGTGGAAAATAATCCGCCAGTTAGCTCGGACGGTTAGCGCCCAAAAGCCTTTGAGATCGCCCTTCAACGGATGCAATCGAAAGGTCGAATAGTCGAGATCCGTCACCTTTTGCGCCGCGTCGAGTAAGGCCAAAATCTGCTTGATCTTGCGGACATGCTCAGCGCTCACGCCTTTTTGGTTGTCGTCCTCAAAAAGCTGTCTCAATCCCTTATGGCGAAAACTGACAATCATCGACCCTCGGTCATTCTGTTGGACGCCAGTGTAAAGCATAGCTTTACACATGTCAAATGATATTTTACACCGTCTCCCTGGGTTGCCGGTTTCCGATGCCGCCTGGCGGCTATGGCGCAGCCTCGACTATGAGCGCGTCGGCGTGCCGATGCTGCCCAATGTCGTCGGTCCCGCCGCGACATGCCGGCAAATCGTGATCTATGCGCTCCTGCTCGCGCCGGCGTCGTTCGGTCCGCTCGCCATCCCGGGCGTCGGGCTCCTCTATGGCCTGGTCGCGGTCGCTTGCAACGCGGTTCTCCTGCAGCGGGCGTTTGCGCTCTACCGGCTGCGGGAGGCCGAGGAATCGCCGCGGCGGAAGGCCGCGATGGCGCTCTTCGGCTATTCGATCCTCTACATGTTCCTGCTCTTCGCCGCTCTGCTGGCGCAGGTGCTGGTGCGGGGATAAGGGACGCGCCGTCGTCGCGACGCTTTTCGGCGCGGCGCTATCCGCCCTTGTCACCCCCGCGAAAGCGGGGGTCCAGCCGTGAGCCGCCGCGGCGGAAGAACTTTCAGCCCGGTCATTTCTGGACCCCCGCGTGCGCGGGGGTGACAGGAGAGAAGCTCCCAGCTTGGAGTTACAAAGCGCATCACGGGTGAGAGGCAGGCCTTAGGGCTTGCGCGTGGTGTCTCAGTTTGAATTTCTGTTCCCGGACCTTGAGAGGAAGTTCCCGCTCTCGTTGGCGGGGGTCAGCTTGCCTGCAAATAGCGGCCATTCCCGACGGTGTCGCGAATAGACAAGGCATCGCGAGCGTTGATTAAATTGAAATTCAGACTACGTGATCGGGTTCGAGCGGGCAGGCCGTTTGCGGATCGGTTTCAATTTGGAGCGTAGCGTGGCCGATCGCAAAACACTCCTTCAGCTGTTCGCACAGATCGACCAGGAATGAATCGCCCGGATGGCCGCCCGGCATCACCAAATGCGCGGTGAGCGCGGTTTCCGTGGTGCTCATCGACCAAATGTGTAGGTCGTGAATTTGCTCCACCCCGGTCGCCGCTGAAAGGTACGCGGCAACCTCCTGTGCGTCCATGCCGGACGGAACCGCGCTCAGCGACATCGTCACGCTATCGCGCAAGAGACCCCAGGTTCCCCAGACAATGATGGCATTGATGACCAAGCTCACCGCGGGGTCCAGCCAGAGCCAGCCGATGAGCACAATCATAAGACCAGCAATGACGACGCCGACGGAGACAAGCGCGTCGGCCGCCATATGCGTGAACGCGCCACGGATGTTGAGATCGCCCTTCCGGCCCGAAGCAAACAGCCATGCGCAGACGCCATTGATGAGGACGCCCACGGCGGCCACGATCATGACCGTCTTTCCGGCGACTGGCTGCGGATCACGGAACCGTCCGATGGCTTCCCAGCTCAGCCCGCCAATGATCACGAGAAGGAAGGCCGCATTGAAGAGCGCGGCCAGGATCGATGTGCCGCCGAGGCCGTAGGTAAAGCGTCGCGTTGGCGCGCGCCTCGAGAGCACAGCGGCCGACCAGGCAACGCCAAGGCCCAAAACGTCGCTCATGTTGTGGCCGGCGTCGGCTAACAGCGCGACGGAATTGCCGAGGAGCCCGTAGACCACCTCCAGAACCACGAAACCGGCGTTGAGGGCGATCCCGATGGCGAACGCCCTGCCGAAACTGCCAGGCGGGTGGACGTGGTCGTGCCTGCCGTGATGGTCATGTCCGGCACTATCGTTATCCTGCCCGGCGTGGTCGTAGTCATGGCTGGCTTGGTGATCGTGCGCGCGTGCCATAAGACCCATTCCGCTGCGAGGGGTTGCTTGTAACGATCGTCGCGGCGGACCATGGCCGCCGGTGCGGGGCAAGCGATAAGCGCTCGCCTCTACCTGAGCCTTCGCGGCATGCAGGCCGGGATGTGGGAATTGCAGTCAGAATAGTCAGTAGGCTCCATTGGGCGTCGAGGTCTGGCCGGTTTCCGGGACCCGCAGGGGCGTCGCGGCCGTGGCGGCCCCATCAGGGGGCCAGCCATTTCGCGAGGTCCTCGGTCTTCGGCAATCCGCCCGAGTGAACGACTTTGCCGTCGATAACGATCCCGGGCGTCGAGACGACGCCAAATCCGGCGATCTGCGCGTAGTCCGTAATCTTCTCGACATTGACCTGAACGCCGAGCTTCGCAGCTTCGGTGCGAACCATCTGTTCTGTCGCCTCACAGCGTTTGCACCCCGGCCCGAGCACCTTTATGTCTTTCACGGAATTGACCTTTCATTCAGGAAAACAGGGCATTGAACAGATAACCGACGGCGATAATGCCGAGCCCGACCACGCTGACAAACACGGCGATCAGTTTGGTCGTCAGCACCTTGCGCAGGATGATCATCTCGGGGAATGACAACGCGATCACGCTCATCATGAAGGCAAGCACTGTGCCGAGCGCCGCGCCCTTGCCAAGAAGCGCCATGACTACTGGAATGATGCCTGCGGCGTTGGAATAGATCGGTATACCGATCATAACGACTGCCGGGACCGACCACCACGCGCCATTGCCCATGATGGAAGCAAGAAGGTTGTTCGGAACATAGCCGTGAACAAATGCGCCGACGGCGATGCCGACGATGATCCACATCCAGACCCTGCCGACGATGTCGCGCACCGCCTCTATGCCTGCTTTGATGCGGTCGACGACGGTGATCGATTCGACGGGGAGATCTGCATTCCCCGCGCGCACGTTGCGCACCCATTCTTCCAGCCAGCCTTCGAGATGCAGCTGGCCGATCACCCAGCCCGAAACAACGGCCAGGGTAAGCCCGAATGCGAGATAGGTCAGCGCGACCTTCCACCCGACAAGCGCGAAGAGAAGCCCGAGCGCGACCTCGTTGACCATCGGGGCGGCGATCAGGAACGAGAAGGTCACGCCTAGCGGCACGCCAGCCGAGACGAAGCCGACAAACAGCGGTACGGCCGAGCATGAGCAGAATGGGGTGAAGACGCCCAGCACTGCCGCCGCGACATTACCTATCCCCTCACGCCTCCCGGCGAGCATGGCGCGGGTTCGTTCGGGCGAAAAGAAACTGCGCACGACGCCCATGCCAAAGACGACGAGCGTCAGCAGCATGAGCACTTTCGGCGTGTCGTAGACGAAGAATCTTGCGGCCTCGTCGAGGTGACTTCCGGGAACGATCGGCAGAAGCGCCGCCGCCCAATTGGAGAATTGCGGCAATTGCCAATAGACGACAAACCACAACGCGATAATCGCCAACGTGGCCCCGACCCATGAACGCAGGCGGCTGCCGAAACGGCGTCTGGAGATCGGAAGAAGTATGCGCGCTCATGCTGCTTCTCCCCTGTCTTGAGGAACCGCGCGGACAATTGCGTCGACGATCGGGACGATCGACTGCGGAAGTTTCGGATTGCGACGGTATCTCACCCATTGCGCATCCCGACGGTCGGTGACGAGACCGGCGGTTTTCAACACCCTCATGTGGCGCGACATCCTCGATTGGCTTGCCCCGAGCTTCGCCATCAGCTCACACACACAATGCTCACTCCCGTCCCACAAGATTTCGAGGGCGGCGAGACGGGTCGGTTCGGCGAGCGCCGAAAGGGTCGCGACAATGCTTTGCATATGAAGTCACATGCCTTCTTTTCCGCATATGCGCAATAGCGCATATTGTCGCACTAAAGGTCGCGAGAGGCCATGGAACGCCTCGACAGACCAGATACTTGCACTTCGCGCGAGGCTGGGCGCCGGGCGAGCGCGCACCGCCTTTGATCTCCGTCAATGGTCGGCTCCATGGCCGGGCCTATATTTTCCTCGACGCACAGGATGTACGTCGTTGGCCGGCCTAATGGGATATGCGCGTCGGCGATTTCGTTTGACGGCAAAGGAGCACAGTCATGCGTAGAGCGACTCTCTTTGGCGCGCTAACGGCAACAACCGTACTGTTGGCAATAGCTGGGATGACAGGGAGCGCCATACCCCAGCAATCCGGGCCCCAGGACCAGTCGGACGGCTGGAATGGCGGCTACATGATGGGGTCCGGGATGATGGGACCCAACGGCATGATGGGACATGGAGGCATGGGTCCCTGGATGATGGGCGGGAGCGGGCCGAGCGCGCGGATGTGCGGGATGATGACCGCACATTTTGACGGTCGTCTTGCCTATCTCAAAACGGAACTCAAGATCACGGATGCTCAGACATCGCTGTGGAATAGCTATGCCGAAGCCGCGCGCGACAACGCGCAGGGCATGTCCGCTCGCTGCACGGCCATGATGACCACGACGGGCGCGACAGGCCTGAACCTGCCGGACCAACTCGACCAGCACGAGCAATTTATGGCGACCCAACTCGAAGCAACCCGGGCGATGAACAAGGCCCTCAAGCCCCTCTTTGCCGCTCTCAGTGACAGCCAGAAGCAAACCGCCAATCAGTTCTTCGGTGGTCCGATGGGCATGATGTGGTAGCCCAGGTGTCATCCTTCGATAGCGCCTGCGGGTAATGAAGCCCACCATGAATCCTGAGAGCCGTCAGGCCCATTGGGAGAGGGTTTACATCACCAAGGGCGAGAATGAAGTGAGCTGGTTTCAGGAGAACCCGGCTCCCTCGCTCGATCTGATTAGAAAGGCGGGCGTGACCACCGCATCGGCTCTCATTGACGTCGGCGGCGGCGCGTCGCGGCTGGTTGACGCCTTGATAGAGAAAGGCTTCCGGACCGTCACCGTGCTTGATCTCTCGGAAGCTGCTCTTGCTGCAGCCAAGGACCGCATCGGCCGCGGGGCTGACCAAGTCCGATGGATCGTCGCCGACGTCACTGTGTGGGAGCCGCAGGAGGCAGCCTATGATGTCTGGCACGACCGGGCGGCGTTTCACTTCCTTACCGAGGATCGCGACCGCACAGCCTACGTCGCGCGCCTAACCAAGGCCGTGAGGCCCGGCGGACACGCGATCATCGCCACCTTTGCGCCAGACGGCCCCGAGCGGTGCAGCGGCTTGCCGATCGCACGCTACGATGCACATAGTCTCGGGCGCGTGCTGGGGGGTGCCTTTGCGCTCGTTGAGACCCTCCGCCACGAGCACAGGACGCCTTCGGGCTCGGTGCAACGCTTCCGCTTCAGCCTGTTCCGACGCGGTCTCAATCGGATCGGCGTATGATTCAATCCGATCGCGCGGCGCCGGTCGCGTGTCGTGGCCATTCGCGCTTGGCTAACTCCCGATAGAATGCCTCGGGAGTGACCCCAATCTCATCGGCGATCCTACGCCATTGCCCTTTTTCGGGCAGAGCGCCGTTCCAGAAAAGCCAGGCGCTGAGCCGCGCCGCGACTGTCTTCAGCGAGAGGATTTCCGCGTGCAGCCGCGCCCGCTGGACCTCTTGCGCCAGGTGACGCGCCCAATCCCGAGAAAGTTCTGGGTTTGCGTCGAGGCGGCGGCGCAAGTCCCTTTGCGCGACGGCCCACGTCCCCGCATCGCTCTCCGCGCGAGCGTCGCAATGATAGCGATCGGAATAGACGGATGCCTCCGCGAGGATCGAGCCCGCACGAGCGCGCTGGAGGATCAGAGCCGCGCCGTCCTCTTGGGACCGCACGAGGTGGATCGCCCCGCGCCTCACGAAATGCACGACACGGACTTGGTCGTCGAGGTGAAAGACCGATGCGCCGGCGGCGAACTCGCATTCGCGGCCCCTCAGTCCTTGAAGCAGTAAACCTAGTTCCTCAGACATGATTTCTATCATGTCTGAGTTGGTCAGCTCATGGCAAGCTGTCCTTCACGAAGGAGAAATTCATGATCCGCGCTTTTGCCCTGATTGCCTGCCTCATACCGGCTACTGCGTTTGCGCAGTCGAATTCCGAGCCTCCCGCCGGCATGAGAACCGGACATCACATGATGCATGGGCAACACATGATGTCGCCGGGGCATCGTATGCAGCACGCGCAAATGATGCAGGGCGAGCAACTGCCGGGCGCGGTCGCGACACAGCCGGGACAAGGCGCGTTCGCCGCGATTGAGGAGATCGTCGAAATCCTAGCGGCCGATCCCAAGACCGACTGGTCCAAGGTCAATATCAACGCGCTTCGGCAACACCTTATCGACATGAGCAACGTTACCCTCAGCGCCAACGTGAAGAACGAACCGATCGACGGCGGCATGCGCTTCGACGTCACTGGCGAAGGCCCGGTTCGCGACTTCATTCGACGCATGACGACAGCCCACGCGGCCACAATGGATGGTGTTGACGGCTGGAAGTTCGAAGCGGCGGAAATCGAGAGCGGCGCCTCGTTGACGGTCCATCCGCCGGCAAAGGACGTCGACAAATTGCGCGGGCTCGGGTTCCTTGGCGTCCTGACGCTCGGTATGCATCATCAGGAGCACCATCTAATGATCGCTCGGGGCGAAAATCCCCACGGGTAAGCTTACCGACTGAGTGGCGACACCGGCGATCCCAAGTGCCAACACAGCGAGGACCAGCAGCCAGACCAACCCCGCGCCAGCCATCACGGAGCCGCCGAACATCGTCTGTTTGGCCCGGCGCGGCGTTGACACGGCGCTCGGTGCCCCAACAAGTCTCAAATCGCGGCGACGGCCTTTTCCAGCCTGGAGCGGACGATTTGCGCCGCTTCCTTGAGCGCCGGATTTTCGATCGCTTGCATAGAGGCGACGGGGTCGATCGCCGCGACTTCGGTCTGATCGTTTCCCGCGTCGCGCACGACGACGTTGCAGGGCAGCATCGTGCCCACCTTGTTCTCCAGCCGCAGCGCTTCATGGGCGAGAGCAGGATTACATGCGCCCAGAATGATATAGCTTGGGAACTCGACCCCGATCTTCGCCTTCAGGGTGTTGCGCACGTCGATTTCGGTCAGGACGCCGAAACCTTCGGCTTTGAGAGCCTCTCGGGTTCGCGTGACAACCTCGTCGAACGGGACCGGCAGCACGCGGCTGATGTAATAGGTCATGGTGGCGCCCCTTTCTCGCGCGGGGATGATGCGGATGTTACCACAATCGCTGGGTGGCGCAGAACATAGGGCGGAAGTTCCCAGCCCCAACCTCCACGGTCCCGATCCGCAATGTCTGCCAAACGTCGAGCCCTGCCGTTCCCGAGGCGACGTCTGTAGTCGCGCTTTCCGCGCGAAATGGAAATTGCAAATTTACGCACTACCGGCTTGTCGTCCTCGTTCCCCCGGGAGGCCCGCCGCTCGCCGACGGCTTGCTTTGCCGCGATCGGTCCTGCGATGAACCGTCCCGCCATGCCGAAACCCGACCGGACGCGCAACCTCTCCAACTGGGCGCTGCTCGTCGTCCTCGCCGCGCTCGCCGCGGCTCTCTACCTCGCCATCGCGCTGAAGATCGCCAAATTGGGATTCTGAACGCCCATGATCCCCATCCACGATCTGCCGCATGTGCTCGCCGTCATCAACGCGGCGACGATCGTCGTGCTGCTCTACGCCTATAGCCGCATCCGCATCCGCGACCGGGAAGGGCACCGGCGGGCGATGTTTGTCGCGATCGGCCTCGGCGTCGCGTTTCTGGCGGTCTATCTTTTCTATCACGCCTTTGCGGGACTGGCGAAATTCGGCGGATACGGGCCGATCCGGCCGATCTATTTCACTCTGCTCGCCGTTCATGTCGCCATGGCGTTCGTGGTCGCCGTCCTCGTGCCGTTCACCTTCACTAACGCGCTCATGAGCCGCTTTGCCGCCCACAAGCGCCTGGCGCGGGTGACGTTGCCGCTCTGGCTCTTCGTCGCGGCTTCGGGCCTTGTCGTCTATGCGATGGCGGTCCATCTCTATCCGTTGAACGCGAGTTGACGACCGTGATTGAAGGCGACACTGTAGCCGCGCTCGCTGAGCGCGGCGCCGCGGTCAGCGACCGCGGCTACAACGACAGCCGCGTCGCCGACGCCATGCGGCGCGAGCTTCGCGACTGGGCGTGGCTCGCGGTCGGGGCGCTGGCGGTCGCCGGCGTGTTCGCCCTGCTGCTCGCGCTCTCACGCGTGCCCGGCATGGAGAAAACGCCGCTCTGGCCGATCGATTTCTTCTACAAGGGCCTCGTCATCCACGTCGTCTTTTCGCTGGTGATCTGGCTCCTCGCCGTATTCGCGTTTCTGGTCTCGGTCGCGACCCTTCGCGCCGCCGGCGAGGGGCGGGCGTCGAGGACCTGCGCGCGGCGCCGCTCGGCCGGATCGGGCAGGGCGTCGTGCTGATCGCCTTCCCCTGCCTGTTCGCGCCCGCCTTCCTCGAGGCGACCCAGCCGGAGCTGACCAATTATATCCCCCTCATCCGCCATCCGGCCTATGACCTCGGACTGCTCATGCTGGCGCTGGGCGTTCTCGCGCCTGTGGCGCGCCTTTTCGTGAACCTGCCGGGCCGGCGGATCGCCTCGCCGCTGACGCTCGCCATGTCGGTCGCGGGCTTCGTCTATTGTCTTGCGCTGATCGCCTTCGCGATCGCCGGAGCGCTGCTCGCGGGGCGGGGCGAGCTCATGATCGCGCGCGAGTCCCTGTTTTGGGGCGGCGGCCATCTCCTGCAATTCGTCAGCGCGATCGTGCTCCTGACCAACTGGCGGATCCTGGCTTCGCGAAGCCTCGGAGAGAGCGCGGTCAACGATCGCGTCTTCCGCGTCGCCGTCCTCTTCATCGGGGCGCTGGCGATCGCCGCGCCATTGTTTTACGCCGTCTTTCCGCCGTTCTCGGAGGCGCAGCATGAGGCGTTCCGCCTCATCCAGTTCGGCCTCGTCGTCCCGACGCTGATCGTCGCCGTTTCTCTCGTCGCGAACGCCTGGGCGATCGGCCGTCCGCGGGATTGGCCCTGGCGCGATCCGGCGTTTTTCACGCTTGCGACGTCGCTCGCCCTCTTCGCGCTCGGCGGCGTGATGGGCTTTCTGATCACCGGCTCGGATACGCGGACGCCCGCGCATTATCATGCGGTGGTGACGGCGGTCAGCGTCTCGAGCGCCGGCATGCTGCTCACTTTCGGCCTCGAGGCGCTCGGGCGGCCGGCGGCCCCGGCCTTCGCGACCCGCGCCCTGATCGCGCTTTATGGCGGGGGACAGTTCGTGGCCTCGATCGGCATGTTCGTCGCCGGCGGCTATGGCGCGGCGCGCAAGACCCCGACCGGCGTCGGCTCGCTCGACGCGGTCGCGGCGGCCGGCATGGCGGTGCACGGGATCGCCTCCATCTTCACCATCATCGGCGGCGCGGCTTTTGTCGTCGTCGCCATCCGGGCGCTCGCCCGGCCCGCCGCCGTCCGGGCGGGCTCGTGAGCTTGAGCGCGGCATCCGCAAAGGCGCCGGCCTGGGCGGGGCTCGTCATTCTCGTCGCCGCCGGTCTCATGGCGATGGCGGGGTTGCAGGCGATCCACACAAACACGGACTCGACCCTCATCGAGCTTCACGGCGCGGAGCCGGCGAAGCTGAGCCCCTTCTTCGATGCGGCCGGAAACCCGGTTGCGATCGAGTCCTTTCGCGGCAAGGTCGTCATCCTCAACCTCTGGGCCCCCTGGTGCGTCCCCTGCCTTCAGGAGATGCCCTCGCTCGACCGGCTCGCGGCGCGCCTGCCCGAAAAGGACTTCGCCGTGGTCGCGGTGACGAAGGACCCGGTCGGCGACTCGCCGTCCAGGGCGACGTTCATGAGGATGGGTCTCAAGCGCCTGGGCCTCTATCTCGACCCGAAGGGCGCGCTCGAGCCGGAGGTCGGCGGCCGCGGCTTTCCGACGACGCTGATCCTGGGCGCCGGACGGCGCCCCGCTCGCCTGGCGGGAGGGCGCGGCGGACTGGGACAGCGACGCCATGGTCGCCGAGCTCGACCGGCTGGCCCAGCGGGGGCGTGGGGCGAATGCGGGGTCGTGAGGGGCAGAAAAGCCAATTCTGACAGATATTTGCGATGATTTCTTCAAGTGTTGCTTGAGAAGACGTCCTCGAGGCGTCCAGAGTTTAGAAATTCTATACGATCGGGCCCTCCGGCGGGCCGCGAAAGCCGGTCTTTAGGCTTCGGCTTTCCCGATTATCTTAGCCCTGTTATGTGGCTTAACAGGGAGATCGCCTCCCTGTTATCTCGCTCAACCATTACATGAGCAACTCATCGCAAGCGACTGATATTCATCGCTTTCATGCCTCAAGTCCGAGCGCAGCGCGGCCCGCGTTTCCCTGTTAGCAGGGGATAACAGGGAGAATTCAGGTTTTGGCGAAATTGCCAGCGGCGCCCAGCGCGAAGCCAAGAGTATAGATTTTCTATACCGTCGAGGGCGCCCTTCGACCCCCGCCGCGCTCGATCTGCGTCGCGCGCCAGTGCCAGACCGCGAGGCCGAAGAGAACAAGCGCGGTCGCCTGGTGGATGAGCGCGAGCGCGATCGGCGCGGCGAAGAGGAGCGTTGCAATTCCGAGACCCGCTTGCAGCGCCGCCACGCCCGCCAGAAGGGCGGTCCGTCGCGCGAGCTGAGGCGGCGCCGCCCGCAGGGCCGCCAGCATCTGAAGAGGGCGAAGACGAAGACCGCGTAGGCGAGCATCCGGTGATCGAATTGCGCGGTCGCGGGATCGTCCAGCATCGCGCGCGCCCAGGGCGAGGGGAAGGCTTCGCCCGGAACGAGGCTTCCGCCCATCAGGGGCCAGGTGTTGTAGATGAGGCCGGCGCGCAGGCCCGCGACCAGTGCGCCGAGGCCGAGCTGGGCATAGATCAGGACGGCGAGGACGGCCGCCGAGGCGACGAAGCCGCGGGGAACGCGCGCCCGCGCTCGCTCGCTCAGTCCCGCCGCGGCGTAGATCAGCGCCCCGAACACCGCGGCGGCGATGAGGAGATGCAGGGCGAGGCGGTCCTGCGCCACCTCCGTGCGCTCGCTCAAGCCCGAGCTCACCATCCACCAGCCGACGATCGGCTCGAGCGCCAGCAGGCCGGTCGCGACCGCGACCTCGCGCCCGAGCGCGCCCTTGAGCTCGCCGCGCATCCAGAACCAGAGCGCCGGCAGGATGAACGCCGCGCCGACGATGCGAGCCAGCAGGCGATGGCCCCATTCCCACCAGAAGATGGTCTTGAAGCCGTCGACCGTCATGTCGGGGTTGAGCCGGGCGAATTGCGGGATCTGCCTGTAGCGATCGAACTCCGCCTGCCAGTCGGCGGCGCTGAGCGGCGGAATGACCCCGGTCACCGGCTTCCATTGCGTGATCGAAAGGCCCGATTCGGTCAGGCGGGTCGCCCCGCCGACGATCACCATCGCGAAGACGAGCGCCGCCACGACGAGGAGCCAGGCCCGGACGGCCGGGCGGGCGCCGACGCGCAACGGCGAAGCGCTTGTGCGCGAAAGGTCGATCGAGGCCATGGGATCCGGCGCTTTGAGCGGGGCCGTCTTATCCCGCGCCGCGCCCGAAGCGCGCAAGCCCTCCCCGACGCCGCTTCGCGTCAGACGATCAGCTTGCGGTAGAGGTGCCAGGTCGTGTGGCCGAGGATCGGGAAGAGCACCAGAAGCGCGAGGTGGAAGGTGACGAAGGAGGCGGTGAGATCCGCCCCGATCACCACGGCCCAGGCGAGCATCGTGCGGGGATTGGCCATTACCGCCCGAACGCTCGTCGCCATGGCGGTCACAAAGTCGATGTCGCGGTCGACCACGAGCGGCGGCGAGACGGCGGTGAAGGAAAAGACGGCGAGCGCGATGAGCGCCCCGACGCAGTTGCCGACCAGCCAGGAAGGTCAGACCGTAGGCCGTCGTGAAGATGTTGGTGAAAAGGTCCGCGAGCGAGGACACGCCGGAGCCGTAGAACATCAGGAACAGAAAGACGGCGACATCCATCCAGATCATGAAGGTGAAGAGGCTCACCAGCGCCAGCCAGCCGAGGTCCCTGCCTGATCGGTTCCAGACGGCGCCCAGTACGGCCGTCCAGGACAGCGGCTCGCCGTCTTCCAGGCGGCGCGAAATCTCATAGGTTCCCGCCGCTCCGAAGGGGGCGAGCAGGGCAAAGCCCATGATCAATGGATAGGCGAGGTAGAAATAGCCCGAGGAATAGGCGAGCCAGAGAATCAGCGATCCGCCGACCGCGTAAAAGGCGCCGAAGAACATCCCGTACTCGGGACGACCGGGTGAAGTCCCGAACGCCGTGTTCGATGCACTCGATCAGATCGGCGATGTCGATCTTCCGGATCTCGATTGCGGCGCCTTGCCGGCCTCGGCCTCAGGGCCGCTCGCCGCCGATGATCCGGCGTCCAACACTATCGCCATGCGTTCACTCCCTGGTCGCGGCGCCTCTGGCGGGCGGTTGAGCGATTGGATCACGTTCCGACGCGCCCAGGCAACGCCCTCGATCGTGTCATCAGCGCGGCCGATTGCCCCAGGAACAGCAGAAGATGCAAGGATTGCAGCGAAAACCATTGCCGATTCGCTCCCGCTGTGTCATGAGCGCGCGTCCCCAACAATTAAGGTCGCTTAGGAATCAATGTCGTTTATGAACAGCAACAGCTTTGCGGATCGCCAAGCGGCGGCCGCCAAAGCGCGGAAGGAAATGGCCGAGAAATTCCTCGCCAACTCCAAATACGATCCAGCCGATCCCACAATCGTCGAGCGTGAGGCCAAGCGCAAAGCGATTCTCGAGGCGCGGGCCCTGCGCGAGGTCGAGCGCGCCAAGCGAAAGGCGGAAGAGGCGGTCCTGGAGGCGGCCCGCCGCGCCGCCGAAGAGGCCGCCCGCCAGGAGCAGCTTAAGCTCGAGGCCCTCGCCCTCGAGGCCGAGGCCCAGCGTGCTCGCGAGGAGGAAGAGCGGCTCGAATACGAGCGCAAGCTCGAGCGCGACGCCCGCTACGCCGCCCGCAAGGAGCGCAAGAAGAAGAAGAAGTCCGCCTCCGAGCGGTACGGCTGAACGGCCCTGCGCTTCGCCGATCTGCGACCGAAACTGCGGCGCAATCGTCTGGCGGGTCGCGGCGCCGGTCGGCGGAGCGAGGACGTGATGGAAAAGCCGCTGCGTCTGGGCGTCGCCGGTCTCGGCGTGGTCGGGACCAGTCTGATCCAGCTGTTGCAAAGGCGGCGGGCGGAGTTCGTCGCGCGGGCGGGCGCGCGAGTGCCTGCTCGCCGCCTATAGCGCGCGCCACAGGCGCGAACGCTTGGTCGATCTCGGCGGGGCGACTTTCTTCGGAAACGCCGCCGAAATGGCGGCTTCCGCCGATATCGACGTTTTCGTCGAATTGATCGGCGGAGCGGACGGGATCGCCTTCGAGGCCGTCAAGGCTGCGCTCGCGCGCGGCCTGCCGGTGGTCACCGCCAACAAGGCGATGCTCGCCGCGCACGGACTCAGGCTCGCGAGCCTGTCCGAATCCCATAAGGCGCCGCTCTACTACGAGGCGGCGGTCGGCGGCGGCATTCCGATCGTCAAGACCTTGCGTGAGAGCCTGGCCGGAAACGCGATCCAGCGCGTCGCCGGCATTCTCAACGGCACCTGCAACTATATTCTGTCGCGGATGGAGACCGAAAGCCTGCCCTTCGAGGTCTGCCTGACCGAGGCGCAGAGGCTCGGCTACGCGGAGGCGGATCCGACCTTCGACGTCGGCGGTTTCGACACCGCCCACAAACTCGCGATCCTCGCTTCGCTCGCCTTCGGCTCCAAGATCGACGCGGCGGCGGTCTCGGTCGAGGGCATCGAATCGATCACGCTCGCCGATCTCGCGCGCGGCCGACGAACTCGGTTTCCGGATCAAGCTGCTCGGCGTCGCGGAACGCACTGTCCACGGCGTCGAGCAGCGCGTCCACCCGACGATGGTGTCGAAGAGCGCGCCGCTCGCGCAGACGATGGGCGTCCTCAACGCGGTCTCGATCAACGGCGACGCGGTCGGCGAACTGACCCTCGTCGGGCCCGGCGCCGGCGGAGACGCGACCGCCTCGTCGGTTGCGGCCGATATCGGCGACATCGCGCGCGGAACGCGCCCCGCGGCCTTCGGCCGTCCCGCCGCGACCCTCGTCGACGCCGATCGGGTGCCGATGCAGCGCCACGAGGGCGGCTATTACGTGCGCCTCGCGGTCGCCGATCGTCCCGGGCGCCATGGGGGCGATCGCCGCGCGCTTCGGCGAGCGGATGATCTCGCTCGAGGCGATCATGCAGAAGCGCGCGGCGAAGGAGACGGCCGCTTCCGGGGTCGTGCCGGTCGTGCTGATGACCCACGGCACGACCGAAGCCTCGATCCGTGAGGCGTTGGCCCACGCGGTCGAGGACGGCGTCGTGCGCGAGAAGCCGCAGGTCATCCGCATCGAGCGCGAGGCGCTTTGAAGCCCGTGAGCGCGACGGAGTTCGCGGGCATCGACGTCGATTCTCGTCGCAGCGCTCGATGACCGGCGCATGCGCATCATCGCGATCGCGCTGATGTGCGGCGCCATGGTCTGCTTCACCGGGCTTGGACACGTCGTCCAAATGGCTCGGGCTGCGAATACCGACGGCGCAGATCGTCTTTGCGCGCTATGCGGGGGCGGCGCTCATCGCGCTTGTGGTCGCGAGACCTTGGTCGCAACCTTCGTTCTGCGCTCGAGCCGCCCGGGTCTGCAGGCGCTGCGCTCGCTTCTCCTGTTCGGCTCGACCGCTGCCGTCGTGCTCGCGCTGAGGCAGTTGCAGCTCGCAGAGACGGCGACGATATCGTTCTTGACCCCGATCTTCGTCGCGCTTCTGGCCGGACCGTTGCTCAGCGAGCGCGTCGGCTCCGCGCGCATGATCGCGATCGCTGTCGGGTTCCTCGGCGTCCTCATCGCGACCCGGCCGGGCACGAGCGCTTTTCAACCGATCGTCCTCGTCGCCGTCGCCGGCGTCGCCTGCAACTCCGGCTATGTGTTGGCGACCCGCAAGCTCGCCGGCCTCGACTCCGCCGCGACGACGCTGCTCTGGACCCAGGCGGCCGGCGTCGTGCTTTCTGCCGCCGATGCTGCCGTGGGTCTGGACATGGCCTGAATCGATCCACGTCTGGGTCGCCATGGCGGGACTTGGCGCGTTCGCCGCCGCTGGCCACGGCCTGTTGATCGTCGCCCATAAATACGCCCCGGCGCCGGTCCTGACGCCGTTCTCCTACACCCAGCTCATCTGGATGATCGTTTCGGGCTTCGTGGTGTTCGGCGACTGGCCGCCGATGGCGACATTGGGCGGCGCGGCGCTGGTCGTCGCCTGCGGCGTCTGGCTCGCGGTTCGCGAGCGGGCAGAAGGCCCAAGCTGAACCCAGGGTCCAGGCCTTGGTAGCGCATGGCGGGCATTCAGGCGCGACGCGGGGCGGGGTGGCCGTATCTACCGGGACGGCCGCGAGGCCGCCCGCCAGAATGCAACCCAAATTTCTCCGAAGAGTTGACGCAACAGCGCGCTAGCGCGCTCTATGGCTGCCCCGGCGCGACAGGGAGACGCCCCAAGTGGACGTGCGTTCCATCACGGCTGGAGAAGACTCCGACGGACCGTTCCCGGCTGGGGGCGGGCAGCTTGGAGCGCTGATCCGCCGCTTTGACTGGTCCAGGACCAGTCTCGGGCCTCTCTCGCGGTGGCCGCAAAGCCTGAAGACCGTCACATCGACGCTGCTGCTGTCGCCCGTTCCGATCGTCCTGCTTTGGGGGCCGGACGGCGTCATGATCTACAACGACGCCTATTCGGTTTTCGCGGGCGGCCGGCATCCGCAGCTGCTCGGCTCGAAAGTGCGGGAGGGCTGGCCGGAGGTGGCCGACTTCAACGACAATGTGATGAAGGTCGGTCTTGCCGGTGGAACGCTGGCCTACCGCGACCAGGAACTGACCCTGTTTCGCAACGGCCGGCCGGAACCGGTCTGGATGAATCTCGACTATTCGCCGGTGTTCGATGAGAGCGGCGCTCCGGCGGGCGTGATCGCTATCGTCGTCGAAACGACGGAGCGGGTCCTCACGGACCGGCGCCTGCGCGAAAGCGAAGAGCGGTTTCGCGCCTTGACCAATGCGACGTCCGACGTCGTTTACCGCATGAGCCCTGACTGGACTGAGATGCGGCAAATGGACGGTCGAGGCTTCTTGTCCGACACCGATAGTCCGAGCGTCGCCTGGCTAGACGAATATGTCTTTCCGGAAGATCAGGCCGAGGTACGTGTCGCGGTCGAAAACGCTGTGCGAACGAAACGGACCTTCCAGCTCGAACATCGCGTCCGTCGCGCGGACGGCTCAATCGGTTGGGCGTTTTCGCGGGCGATCCCATGGCTCGACGACAGCGGACAGGTCGTCGAGTGGTTCGGGGTGGCAAGCGACGTAACTGAACGCCGCCGCGCGGAGGCGCGCCGCGACGCGCTGATCAGGCTCGGTGACGAAATCCAGGGTCTCGACGAACCTACCGACATTGCGTTTGCCGCCTCCCGGGCTCTTGGCGAGACGCTGGGCGTCAGCCGGGTCGGCTACGGAACCGTCAATCCTGTCGACGACACGCTGACTGTCCCGCGGGACTGGACAGCGCCTGGCGTCGAATCGATCGCCGGCGTGCTGAACCTTCGCGACTTCGGCTCGTTCGTCGACGATCTGAAACTCGGCGCGTTTATCGTGATCTCCGATGTGCTTGCGGATCCGAGAACGCGGGACGCGGCGCACAGACTGATCAGCCTTGAACGCCAGTTCCTTCGTCAACGTGTCGTTTATCGAGAAGAACCAGACGGTCGGCGTTTTCTACGTCAATGACGAGCGGGTGCGCGACTGGTCGAAGGAAGATCTCAGTTTCATTCGCGAGGTCGCGGCGCGAACGAGGATGGCCATCGGACGGCGGCGCGCCGAGCGGGATTTCCAGGAGCTGGCGGCTTCGCTCGAGGTGCAGGTCGAGCAGCGGACGCGCGAGCGTGATCGGGTCTGGCGCAACACCCAGGACCTTAACGTCATCATCGACCAGAGCGGCGCATTCGTTGCGGTCAACCCCGCCACGACCAGAATTCTCGGATGGACCGAGGAGGAAATGGTCGGTCGGCCGGTTTCCGATCTGATCGCGCCCGAGGACAGCGCAGATGCGCGCGGGGCCGAGCACTGGGTGAGGCGCGAGGGCCTGGCCGGTTTCCAGAACCGCTTTCGCCAGAAGAGACGGCGGCTTCCGTTGGATATCATGGGTCGCGGCGCTCGACGGGGATTTCATCTACGCCAGCGGGCGCGATATCACGGTCGAAAAGGAAGCGGGCGAAGCCTTGGCCGCCTCCGAGGCGGCGCTGCGGCAGTCGCAGAAGATGGAGGCCGTCGGCCAGCTCACCGGCGGCCTCGCGCACGACTTCAACAATATTCTGGCCGGCGTCCAGGGCAGCCTCGATCTGATGAAGGCCCGCATCGCCCAAGGGCGTACGGGCGAGATCGACCGCTATATGAAGGCGGCGCAGAGCTCCATCAGGCGCGCCGCGGCCCTGACCCATCGTCTGTTGGCCTTTTCGCGGCGCCAGACGCTCGATCCGAAGCCCACCAACATCAATCAGCTCGTCTTCGGCATGGAGGAGCTTATCCGGCGCTCGGTCGGGCCGGAAATCGCGGTGGAATTCTGTCGCCCGCGCGGATCTCTGGAACGTTCTGGTCGACGCCGGCCAACTCGAGAACGGGCTTCTCAACCTGTGCCTCAACGCGCGCGACGCGATGGTCGGCGGCGGCAGGCTGACGATCGAAACCGGGAACAAGGAGCTTGACGAACATACGGCGCGGCCGGCTCGACTTGCCCGCCGGTCCATACGTGACCCTCTGCGTCACCGACACCGGCGTCGGGATGACGCCGGAGGTGGTCGCGCACGCCTTCGATCCATTCTTCACCACGAAGCCGATCGGACAGGGGACCGGACTGGGCCTTTCCATGATCTACGGTTTCGTCCGCCAGTCCGGGGGCCAGATCAAGATCGATTCAGAGCCCGAGAAGGGCGCGTCGGTCTGCATCTACCTGCCGCGGAGTCGGGCCGAGGCGAGGGTCGCCGATCCGGAGGCCGGCCCATCGGAGCCGCCGATCGGAACGGGCGCGCAGACGGTGCTCGTGGTCGACGATGAACCTCTGCTGCGCGTGTTCGTTACGGAAGTGCTTGAAGACCTAGGCTATTCGGCGCTCGAGGCCAGCGAAGGCGCGGCGGCGATGAGAATTCTCGAACTCGGGCAGGGCGATCGATCTGCTGATCACCGATGTCGGTCTTCCGAACGGCATGAACGGGCGGCAGCTGGCGGACGCCGCGCGTCAGGCGCGTCCCGGTCTCAAGGTGCTTTTCATCACGGGATATGCGGAAAGCACGCTCATGGATCAGGGGCGCCTGGAGCCGGGCCTGCATGTCATCACCAAGCCGTTCGCGACAGAAGCGCTCGCGAAGAAGATCGGGGAGCTGATGAGCTGGCGCGTGAATCATCATCCGCGCCATCAAGGGATGGACCAGACATGCCCGATCTTGCGCCGCCGGTCGACGGTCTTCTGGAGACGTCGCTCTATGCGCGCGATCTCGGAGCCACCGCGGCCTTCTATCGCGACCTCTTCGGATTTAGGACGCTGGTCGAATCTCCGCGGCTCGTGGCCTTCGAGATCGCCGGGCGCAGCGTGCTCCTGGTGTTCCAGGCCGGCGCGACGGAGGCGAGACTCGGTCGACCCGCGCGGCCTGATACCCGGCCACGACGGACGAGGGCGCCTGCATTTTGCTCTGTCGGTCGCAAGGAGCGATCTCGACGCCTGGCGCGCGCGGCTCATCGAGCGCGGCGTCGCGATCGCCGGCGAATACTCATGGCCGCGCGGCGGCGTCAGTCTCTATGTCCACGATCCGGACGGCGCGGTGGTCGAACTCGCGACACCGGGGCTCTGGTGGCCGCGGACCGACTGACTCCCTGGCGCCCATTCGCACTACCGCGCCTCGAAGTCTGCAAGCACGCTCAGCAGTGGCTCCGGCTGAACCTTGACCTGGCCGGTGAACGGATGATCGATTGATACAATGACGACGAGGCCAAGGGTCACGAGAATCGACAGCACCCCGGTCATGGAGACCTGCGCCAGCAGATTTTCGCTGCCGAAGAACAGGGTGAATCCGATCGTCAGCAATCCGCCCGTAAACAGCGCCGCCCAGATGACGCTCGGAACCAGCCCCGTCGCCAAGTGCAGCCGAACGCGCCGCGCCGCGGTCACGTTGTCGACCTGGGTGAAAACCTCGGCCATATCGGCCATGGTCCTCGTCTCGCTGCGATTGAGGGCGAGCGCGGCCTCGTACACAGCGTCGAGCGCGCGCGTGGTCTCGTGGCTCTCGGTTTCCGCCGACATCGCCGGCCACTCCTCGCGGATCGCCGTGTTTGCGTAGTTCGCGACCGCCGCGCGCAACGCGGTTTCTTCCGCGCCCTTGCCCTCGGCATAGCGGAAGAGCGCGGCGATCGACGCGGCTTCCTGATCGACTGCGTTTTCGGCGGTGCTGAACTTCTCCCACACGACAATGACGGCGAAGGCGAGCAGCACGGCGTAGATCACCCCGACCGTCGCGAACTTGAAGCCGGCAATCTCGTTATTCCGCACAAGCTTCTCGGCGCCGACCAACCGGTGAATGAGCGTCTGCGCCCCCATGGCGATCGTTGTCGGGATGACGACGATGAGGAGGATGGTGATCCAGAGCGGCTGGCTCGACAGGAAATAGGACAAGCGATCCCCCTTGACTGAGGCTGCGCGTCGGCGGCCTCGATCGGCGGCTGCGCTGAATTAAATGAGTTGATATCGTCAGATAGCTGCGTGTCTACAGCATGAGGCGCGACAGGGCGTCGAAAGGCGCCCGTCTCGAGGGGATAGAAAATCTATACCATCGGCTTCCCGCCCGAGGCCGCCTGCAACTTCGCCAAAACCGGAATTCTCCCTGTTATCCCCTGCTAACAGGGAAACGCGGCCCTCGCCGCACTCGGATTTGATGCATGAAAGCGATGACTATCAGTGCCTTGCGAGGAATTGCTCACGTAATGGTTGAGCGAGATAACAGGGAGCGAATCCCCCTGTTATGGCCCACAACAGGGAGAATGCAATCCGGGAAAGCAGAAGCCGCAGGCCGGCTTTCCGGCCCGCCCGAGGGCGCGAAAGTATAGAATATCTATACTCTGCCGCCTAAAACCGTCCGGAACCGGGCGGAATGGGCCAATTTTGACCCGCTATTATGAGATGAAAAACCTGATTTTACAACTGGTTACGCAACGATCCTCATGTGTTGCATGAACAAAAATAGCGCCTCTATGTTGCGTCGCTCCGCTTGCAAGACGGCTTCGTTTCCCTCACGGCGAGCCCTAATCTAGGTTTGAAGCCTCGGCGGAGGGCGTCATCTCCGCGCTCGCGCAGCGCCGACAGAGGCCCTGAGCCTCCACCATCACCCGCTTGAGGCTGAAGCCGGCGGCGGCGGCCGTCTCGCCGATGGCGCGCATGACCTCGGCATCCTCGATCTCCTCGCTCCGGCCGCATGCCTTACAGATCAGCAGCATGCCATGATGGGCATGGTCGAGATGTTCGCAGGGGGCGTAGGCGTTGAGGCTCTCGATCTTGTGCACGAAGCCGTGCTCGATGAGGAAGTCGAGCGTGCGGTAAACGGTTGGCGGCGCGACCTGCTTGCCTTCGCGACGGGACAGTTCCTCGAGGATCGCATAGGCGCCGAGCGGCGCTGCGCTGCCGCTGAAAATGTCCAAGACGCGCCGGCGCAGAGGCGTGAGCTGCGCGCCCTGCCGCACGCAGGCGCTCTCGACCTGCGAAACCCAGGTCGCCGGGTCGTGATCACAGCCGCAAGCGTTCGTCATCGGCATCCTCGATAGACGTCCTACCACAGGCCCATCTGTCCCGTCGCGCGGGCGTCGCCATCGGGTTGCATCGCGCATTGTTATAACATAACAATTGTCGGCGAACGAGGCGCTGGCGCAGACCTATGCGATCACCGAGGGAGACCCAACCGATGACAATGAGGCTTCATCTTCTCGCCGCGACACTCCTTTACGCGATCAGCGCTCCCGCTTTGGCGGACCCGGTGAAGATCGTGGCGGCGGAAAACTTCTATGGCGACCTCGCGACCCAGATCGGCGGATCGAACGTGGCCGTGACGAGCATTCTCAGCAGTCCCGACCAGGACCCGCATCTCTTCGAGGCGAGTGCAGAAACGGCGAAAGCGCTCAGCGACGCGAAAGTCGTCATCGTCAACGGCGTCGATTACGATCCCTGGATGGAGAGGCTGCTCGGCGCCCACAAAGCGCCCGGACGCAAGGAGATCGTCGTCGGGGCGCTGGTCGGCCACAAAGCCGGCGACAATCCGCATCTCTGGTACGACCCGGCCTCCATGAAGGCCGCCGGCAAGGCGCTTGTCGCCGACCTCGTCGCGGTCGATCCCTCGCACAAGGCGGACTATGAACAGGGATATGCGAAGTACCTTGATTCACTGAAGCCCGTCGACGACAAGATCGCCGCCTTGCGCAAATCCTACGCCGGCCAGCCGGTGACCGCGTCCGAGCCCGTGTTCGGCTATCAGGCCGAGCTGATCGGCCTCGAGGTCCACAACGAGAAATTCGCCCTTGCGGTCATGAACAACGCCGAGCCGGCCGCCTCGGAGGTCGCCGGCTTCGAAAGCGACCTCAAGGGCCACAAGGTGAAGGTCATGCTTTACAACGCGCAAGCGAGCGAGCCGGCCGTCCAGCGGCTTGTGCAGATGGCCAAGGACAATGGAATCCCGGTCGTCGGCGTCACAGAGACCGAGCCCGCCGAATACGACCTATCAGGCCTGGATGCTGGGGCAGCTCGACGCCCTCGACAAGGCGCTCGGCCCGACCCAGTGAGCGCGCTTGGCTTCGACAAAGCGACGATCAGGCTCGGCCGCCGGGACATCCTAACGGCGGCGAGCTTCGAGATTGTGGACGGCGAATTCGTCGGCATGCTGGGCGCGAACGGCGCCGGCAAGACCACGCTCATGCGCGCCGCGCTCGGTCTCGCGCCAATCGCCTCCGGCGCCGTCACTGTCCTCGGCCGGCCGGTCGCGCGCGGCAATGCCGCGATCGGCTACATGCCGCAGAACCGCGGCGCGATCGCGGGCCTGAGGCTCACCGGCTGGGACGTGGTTGCGAGCGCCGCGATCGGCCGGCGCTTCGGCCTCGTGCGGCTCGACAAGGCGGTCCGGCGCGAGATCGACTGGGCGCTCGATCAGGTCGGCGCGCGCGAGCTGGCCAGCCGCTCGATCGGCGAACTCTCCGGCGGCGAGCGCCAGAAGGTGCTGCTCAGCCAGGCGCTGCTTGGCCGGCCGCGACTGCTTGCTGCTCGACGAGCCGCTGATCTCGCTCGATCCAGCCCATCAGAAGAGCGTCGTCGAGATCGCCCGGCGCCTCTGCGACGACCTCAAGGTCGCGATCCTGTTCAGCGCCCACGAGCTCAATCCGCTGGTCAACGCGATCGACCGGGTCCTCTATCTCGGCGCGGGCTCGGCGGTGATCGGCCCCGTCGACGAGGTCGTCACCGGGCCGGTTCTGTCGCGCCTCTACGGAACTGAGATCGAGGTCGTGCGCCTCAAGGACCGCTATTTCGTGATGGCGGGCGACGTCGACGTGGAGCGCGACGCGCATCGACACGACCATTCGCACGCGTCTTCGCACGATCATTCCCACGGTCACGACGACGCCCATGTTTGAATACGACTTCATGCGCACCGCCTTCGCCGCCTCGGGCGTCGCGGCGGTGCTTGCTGGCACGGTCGGCTTCTTTCTCGTGCTGCGCGGCCAGACCTTCGCAGGCCACGCGCTCTCGCATGTCGGCTTCACCGGCGCGACGGGCGCCATTCTCTTCGGCCTCTCGCCTCTCGCCGGCCTCGTCGGCTTCACGGTCGTGGCCGGCGTCGGCATGGGGCTTTTCGGCGAAAAGCTCGCCGAGCGGGACGTCGCGATCGGCATGATGCTGTCGCTGGCGCTGGGCCTCGGCCTTCTGTTCCTGCACTTCTACACGTCGGCTGCGACCCAGGCGGCGGCGCTCCTGTTCGGCAACGTGCTCGGCGTCGACAGCGCCGCGCTTCTCAATCTCGTCCTGCTCGCGGTCCTGAGCCTGGCGGCGCTGGCGCTGATCGGGCGCCCGCTCGTATTCGCCTCCCTCCAGTCGGAGCTTGCGGAGGCGCGCGGCGTGCCGCTGCGCTTCGTCTCGGCGGCGTTCCTGGCCATCGTCGCGGTCGCAGTCGCCGAATGCGCGCAGATCGTAGGCGTCCTGCTCGTATTCACCCTGATGGTCGGTCCGGCCGCGGCCGCAATGAACCTGACCCGCCGCCTGGCCGCCGCCGTCGCGCTCTCGGCGGCGCTCGCGCTCGCAGAAGCCTGGGGAGGGCTGACGCTCGCCTTCTATTCCGACTGGCCGGTGAGCTTCTGGATCACTGCGCTCTCTGGCATGGTGTTCTTCGGCGCGGCGGCGGCCAGGCGATTCGCGGGGTAGGGCGGTCGCCCTCTCCCCAGCCGGATGAGGGTGAGCGAGCGGTGACGTCCTCCGGCCATTTTCTCGACGTCGATGCGTCCGCGCTGGGGCGGCCGTGGCGGCCGCGGCTCGACGCCGCCGGGGAGTTGCGCGCTCTCGCAATCGCCCAGGTCGGCGGGCACGACGAACTCGTCGCCCGTGTGCTGGCGGGAAGGGGGGTCGAGCCAGAGGCGGTCGAGGGCTATCTCGATCCGACGCTTCGGCGCCTGATGCCCGATCCCTATGTGATGCGCGACATGGAGGCCGCGACTGTCCGGCTCAGGCAGGCGGTCGAGCGGGGCGAAAAGGTTGCGATTTTCGGCGACTACGACGTCGACGGCGCCTGCAGCGCCGCCCTGCTTGGCGAATATCTGGCCGCCTGCGGCCTCGAGACGATCGTCCACATCCCCGACCGGGTCACGGAAGGCTACGGCCCGAACGCGGAGGCGATCTCGGCTTTCGCCGCCAAAGGCGCGGGGCTCGTCGTGACCGTCGATTGCGGCGTGGTCAGCCACGAGCCGTTCGAGCATGCCGCCCGCCTCGGCCTCGAGGTGATCGTGTTTGATCACCACCAGGCGCCGGAGGCTTTGCCGAAAACGTTCGCGCTCGTCGATCCGAACCGGCAGGACGACCTGTCGGGCCTGGGCTATCTCTCCGCGGCGGGCGTCGTCTTTATGGCGCTGGTCGCGCTCAATCGGGCGCTGCGCGCGAGCGGTTTTTTCGCCGCGCGGGAGCCGCCGGACCTCGTCGCCGCGCTCGATCTCGTGGCGCTCGCGACCGTCGCCGACGTCGTGCCGCTGACGGGGCTCAACCGGGCCTTTGTCGTCAAGGGCCTGCAGGTGATGCGCCAGCGCCGCCGGCCGGGGCTGACCGCCCTTTTCGACGTCGCCGGCGCCGACGGTCCGCCGCGGCCCTATCATCTGGGCTTCATGATCGGGCCGCGCATCAACGCCGGCGGACGGATCGGCGACGCGGCGCTCGGGGCGCGGCTCCTCATGACCGGCGACGAGATCGAGGCGCGCGCGATCGCCGCCGAACTCGACCGGCTGAACCGCGCCCGCCAGCAGATCGAGATTGCGGCGCTGGCGGAAGCCGAAGCCGAGGCGCTGCTCTCGCTCGGCCTCGAGGAGCGCGGCGCGGCCGTGGTGGTGGCGGGCGAAAACTGGCCGCCGGGCGTCGTCGGCCTTCTGGCGGCGCGGCTCAAGGAGCGCTTCGACCGCCCGGCCTTCGCCTTCTCGCTTGCTGGCGGCCATGCGACCGGCTCCGGCCGTTCGATCGGCGGGGTTGATCTCGGCAGGGCGGTGCGCGCCGCGGTCGAGGCGGGCCTGCTGGTCAAGGGCGGCGGACATGCGATGGCGGCGGGGGTGACGCTCGCCAGGGAGCGGCTCGGTGAGTGGCGCGCTTTTCTCGAGGAGACGCTGGCCGGGCCGGTCGCTCGCGCGCGCGCCGAAGCGAGCCTCGCCATCGACGCCGCAATGACCGCGGGCGGGGCGACGGCCGAGCTCGCCCACCGGCTCGAGGCCGCAGGCCCCTATGGCTCGGGCAATCCCGAGCCGGTCTTCGTCCTGCCGCGCCATCGGCTGACCGACGTGATGGCCGTCGGCGCCGACCACCTGAGGGTGCGCGCCGCGGCGGTCGACGGCTCGACGATCGAGGCGATGGCCTTCCGCGCCGCCGGCAAGAAGCTCGGCGAGGCGCTGACCCGGCTCCGCGGCTCGCCGGTCCATCTCGCCGGCACGCTCAGCGTCAACCTCTACGGCGGGCGCGAGCGGGCGCAGCTGAGGGTGGTCGACGTGGCGGAGGCGGGGCGGTAGGGGCGGATCACACGCCCGCGATGCGGATTCCACGCTCCCTGTTACTCCCTGCTAACAGGGAGAAAGGGGGAAGACGGGCGGTTCATGCGTGCTTGGAATTCGTGAAAAATAGGCGAGTTTCAATGACTTGGCTCAGAATAGCACCGATTTTTAGCGTTTAGATAACAGGGAAGACAATGGCCCTGTTTCGGCGCCGAACAGGGACTCCAACGCCTCTCTGCGCCTCAAAGGGGCGACCGCGCCTGCATCTTCACGCAGGAGATTAAGAAACCTGAGCAATATATTGATATAATGGATGATCTTGCCGACAAAGATAGACTGCGTCTCGCATAGGCCGTTGGTGGCGGAGCGGGGACATTCGGCCCCGCCGCCATGTCTTGACCTAACGCTTGAAGAAAGCGCTTTATCTATTTGATTCAACAAAAAAATGGCGATTCTACCGGTTTCAGGGGCGCTCTCCCCCGAAGGGGGAAGGGGGCAAGGCCGCGGCGCGTTGGCCTGCGGCCTTCTCGCAACGCTGTTGCGAAGGGCGGGGACGCGCAGATATATTTTAGCGATCGCCGCGTTTGGGAGGGCAAGGCATGGCTCTGAGGCAGCTGCTCTTTGCGCTGGGCGCGCTGGCCCTGTTCCTCGCCCCGGCCGGGGCGAAGGACTGGTGGGGAGCCAAGCTCGCCGATGAGCCGACGCAATTCATTTTCGGCTACGGGTCGCTGATCAATTCCGCCTCGCGCAATTCGACCGCCGGCGCGCCCACCCAGGCGATCCCGGTGCGCGTCTCCGCCGCCTTCGGCTATATCCGGACCTGGAGCGACCGCTCCGCCTCCGGCTTCACCGCGCTCGGCCTGCGAAAGCCCGGGCCCGGCGAAAAAGCCTCAACGATCAACGGCGTGCTCTACGCCGTCGAGGGAAACGACATGGCGAAGTTCGACGCCCGCGAGCAGGGCTATGCGCGGGTCGAGATTCCGCGCGACGACATCGAGGCGGCGGCCTGGCAAGGGTTGCCGCAGACCGGAACCATCTGGGTCTATGTTCCCGTCGGCCCGAAGGGCGAAGCCGGGGTCGGGCTGCCCGCGCCGGACGCGCAGTTTCCGCTGCTAGAGTCCTATGTCGACGTGGTCGTCGAGGGCGGCCTGGAATACGGGGAGGACTTTGCCCGCGAGCTCATCGAGACGACGTCGGACTGGAGCGATTACTGGCTCAATGATCGCGAGCTCGCCCGCCGTCCATGGGTGCGCGACCCGCGTTCGGCCATTGTCGACCGGCTCCTGAACTCCGCGCCGGAGTTGGCCGCGAAGCTGAAGTCGCGCCTGTTCTCCGAACCCTACGCGATTCACTGGGCCGCGCAGAAGGCGCAATAGAGGGCGAGGACCTCAAGGGTCAAGACCCAATCAGCCTTGACCTTGCGCGAGCCGGACCCCCGTTGCCGGCCGGTCGAAATAACGACTATTCTGCCGGTCCGGGGGACGGCGTTGGTTGGTCATCGCGAGAATTCGGGAGGGGGGACGAGATGCAACACGACCCAAAAATATTGAAAAACGAAGCGCAAATAGCAGAACTTCGTCTTGAGATACCGGCCTGGATCAAGAAACTGGAGCGGCCCGCGGCGCCGACGCTCATGCCGAAGTTCGGCCCGCTGGAAGGCATCCGCGCCGTCGGCACAGGGGTCCTGATCGCGCAGCCCTACATCGGGACCAAACTGGCCGAGTTCGGCGCCGAGGTGATCCATGTCGAGCGCCACGGTGGCGACACGTTTCGCACCACCGCGCCGCTGCTGACGCGCGGTCCCCGCGAGCACGGCGCCGATGAAGCCGAGGTCGCGAAGAACAAGCTTTCGATGGGGCTCGACCTCAAGCATCGGCGCGGCGCGGAACTGCTGATGGCGTTGTGGAAGATCTCCGACGTTTGGATGGAATCCTCCGCGCCCGGCACCATGGAGCGCTGCGGATTGACCAACGAACTCGCGCTCGCGATCAATCCGAGCCTCGTGATCGTCCGCGTCAGCACCTACGGCCAATATGGTGAGCCCTCCTATCTCGGCCGCCCCGGTTATGACGCGCTCGCGCAGGCGTTCGGCGGCATGATGAACGTCACCGGCGATCCCAGCGGCCCACCGCAGCGCGCCAAGGTATTTACGGGCGATTACATCACGGCCCTCACCGGTTGGGCGTCGACGATGATGGCGCTCTGGGAGGTCAAGAAGACCGGGCGCGGCCAGGTGATAGATCTCGCGCAATATGAGGCGGTGGCGCAAACGCAAGGCAACACCATGCCGCTTTACACTGGACAAGGCGTAGCCTACGGACACACCGGCAATAAGGCGCCCGGCTTTCAGCCCTACGACACCTTCAAATGCAAGGACGGCTGGGTGTTCATCGGCGCACTGGGCGGCGCGATCTATGCGCGAGTGCCGAAATTCCTCGGGCTGGACCCGAACGAGTACAGCTTCGAGGCTTGCTCACGCGATGCGGCGGCGGTCAATTCGGAAAAGGGATGCGAGCTTGACCGCAAGCTTCGCGAATATTGCGCTGCTAACACCGCACTGGAGGTGGAGACCGCGCTGAACGCCGCGCAGATCGGCTGCGCCCGCGTCTTCAATATGCAGAACCAGTACGAGGACCCGCACTACAAGGCGCGGGAGATGACGGTGCCGGTGCTCGACCGCCAGTCGGGCGTGCCGATCCGTGTCTTCGGCGTGGTGCCGAAAATGTCGCTGACGCCCGGCCAGATCTGGCGCGGCGCGGCTTCGATTGGCGAAGACACGACGGACGTTCTGACTAAGCTGCTGCGCCTGCCCGAGGACGAAATCGCCGACCTCTACAGGCAAAACATCGTTCACAGGACCGAGCCGTTCGAGACGCCGCAGGTGGACGCTGTGCGTCCGTGATGCTCCATTCGCTGTGCTTGGCGAACGGCCGGAGACGGGCACGTCTGCGGCGCGTCGTCAGCCTCAAGCCGTCTCCAGGTCCGCGGTCTGCGCGAGCGCGGGATAGTCGGTATAGCCTTCCGGCCCCGGACCGTAGAAGGTCGCCGCGTTCCACTTATTGAGCGGCGCGTCGAACGCGATCCGGCTCGGCAGGTCCGGATTGGCGATGAAGAGCTTGCCGAAGGCGACCGCGTCCGCTTCGCCGGCGGCGAGCGCCGCCGCTGCGGTCTCGGGCGTGAAGCCTT
This sequence comes from uncultured Alphaproteobacteria bacterium, assembly GCA_963775665.1. Lineage (GTDB taxonomy): Bacteria > Pseudomonadota > Alphaproteobacteria > Rhizobiales > Beijerinckiaceae > Roseiarcus. The sequence goes on from CAVZJZ010000050.1 coordinate 262,516, forward strand.
CGTTGGCGATGAAGGCGCCGCCGAATGTCTTTTTGATCACGGGCCCGAGCCTCGGTCCCGTCAGCGACTCGCGCGCGCAGATGAAGGCGATCTTCCGCTTGCCCAGCTCGCTTGCGACGTAGCCGAAGGTCCCCGGCAGGTTGGAGTCGCCCATGTCGTGGGCGTCGCCGCGCGGGGCGAGATGCATGCCGACCCGGCCGGCGCCCCAGACCGAGACGACGGCGTCGGTCACTTCGAGCATGAGACGGGCGCGGTTTTCGATTCCGCCGCCGTAGCGGTCGGTGCGCTTGTTGCTCCCGTCCTGCAGGAACTGGTCGAGGAGGTAGCCGTTCGCGCCGTGGATCTCGACGCCGTCAAAGCCGGCCGCCTTGGCGTTCGCGGCGCCTTTGCGAAAGGCCTCGATGACGCCCGGCAGTTCTTCGGTGTCGAGCGCCCGGGGAACGGCATAGGGCCGCTCGGGGCGCAAGAGGCTGACATGGCCCTTCGGCGCGATGGCGCTTGGCGCCACGGGAAGCTCGCCGGCGTGATAGCTGGGGTCAGAAATACGCCCCACATGCCACAATTGCAGAAGAATCGTCCCACCGGCCTTATGCACGCCGTCGGTGATGGCGCGCCAGCCTTCGACTTGGGCATCGGACCAGACGCCCGGGGTGTGCGGATAGCCGACGCCTTTCGGCTCGACCGACGTCGCCTCGGTGAGGATCATGCCGGCGGAGGCGCGCTGGACGTAATAGTCGCGCATCAGCGCGTTCGGGACGCGGCCCGCGCCGCTCGACCGGTTGCGGGTGAGGGGCGCCATGACGATGCGGTTCCTGAGGCGAAGATCGCCAATCGCGATTGGGTCAAGCAGCGTGGGCATGTCTTGGGATCGTCCTTGATTGGCTGTCGGGCATAGTCTGAGATGGAGGCTATGCTGCGCCGCCGCAAGAGCAGCGCTGCAGCGCGATAGACAATAGTCTATTCAGGCTATGGACGGAAAGGATTTTTGCGTCCCAGAGAGCTGCAATGTCGGGGGACGCGGGAAAGTGGCCTACGGGGCGCCTTCGCCCTCGAACACGATCTGGTCGGCCCATTTTCGCGCCGCCTCGCGCTGCGCGGCGTTGCACACGGTCCAGGCCATCACCGGCAGGCCGTGCAGCTCCTTCATGAAGAAGGGGACTTTATGCGGCAGGTCGTCGACATTCCAGGAGAGGAAATCGGGCTCGCTGCGATGGACGTGGGCGAATTCCGCGCATTCGCGCCGCTGGTCGTCCGTGAGGAAGCTCCAGTACGGATCGTCGTAGGAGGCCTCCGCCACGATGCCGACCGGGCAGGGGCGGCCGGGCGGCCCGAGACGCGGCCAGCGCAGGCGAAGATAGGCGACGAGGTCCGGGTCGAAGCTCTTGAAGGCGAGCGGGCCCTCGTAAGACGCGGCAAGCGCTGCGATCCGGCCGGCGATGCGCCAGTCGGCGTCAAACCGGCTTTTCAGCTCGCAAATGACGGGCGTCCGGCCGGCGACCAGGGCGAGGAACTCGGCGAAGGTCGGGATGAAGGGCGTTTGTAGCCGCGATCGCTGATCGCGGCTGACGCGGTCCACAGGGCGTTCAGAAGGACGCCCGTCGTTCGACGGGCTTTGGACCGGGTCTACAGGAGCGCTCTCGCCGGCCGGCGGCGCGAACCTCGCCTTTCGGATCGCGCCGGCGGACATCTCGATCAGCGCGCCTTTAGCGTCGGTCAGCCGGTCGAGGGTCTCGTCGTGAAAGACGAAGACCTCCTCGTCGGCGCTCAGCTGGATGTCGCATTCGATGGCGAAGCCGCCCGCGATCGCCGCCTCGGCCGCGGCAAGCGTGTTCTCGATCACGCCCCGGGCCGCGTCGTGCAGGCCGCGATGGGCGATCGGGCGCTCGGTCAGCCAGGCGGGCGCGTTGAGCGCCCTCAAAAGGAAATCTCGAACACGGCCTCGACCTCGGCCAGCGCGTTCAGCGGCAGATGCGCGACGCCGACGGTGGTGCGCGCGTGGCGGCCGCGCTCGCCGAACACCTTGGCCATGAGGTCGGAGGCGCCGTTCATCGCCTGCGGCAGCGCGTCGAATTGCGAGGCGACGTTGAAGAAGCCGCCGAGCCGCACGACCTGCACGACCTTGTCGAGATCGCCGAGCGCCGCGCGCGCCTGGGCCAGGAGGTTGATGGCGCAGCGCTCCGCCGCCTCGCGCGCGGCGTCGACCGGGGAATCGGGCCCGAGCTTGCCCTTGTGGCGCTCTTCGAGCTTTCCGTCGGGACCCAGCGGGAGCTGGCCGGAGATAAAGAGCATAGGCAGGGCGCCCGGCGCCATGCCGCTTGTCCGCACGAATGGAACGTAATTGGCGACGGGCGCCGCGGGCTTCGGCAGGACGACGCCGAGTTCGGCGAGGCGTTTGTCAGTCTCAGACATCGGGGCGATCCTTCGGTTGGCGCGCTTTACGACCCGTTTTACGCCGCCCCGCGCGCCGCGCAATGCGGACGCCTTTGGCCTACGATCGCGCGATCTTTCGCGTCTCAATCCAGGTTCGCCACGGGGCCAGCTTGTTTTTGCCGCCCCCGGCGCTTAGGTTTGCGGCCAAAGAGGATGCGCCGCCGGTTCAGCCGGGCGGCGTCTGCGCGTTGGGAAGACAGCCATGGGTAGCTTCAGCATTTGGCATTGGATGTTGTTCATCGCGGTGGCGCTCCTGCTGTTTGGCGGCAAGGGCAAGATCTCCGACATCATGGGCGATGTCGCCAAGGGGGTGAAATCGTTCAAGAAGGGCATGGCCGACGACGATGACGAGAAGCCCGCCTCGACTGCCCCGGCGGGCGCCCCGCGCACCATCGAGAACCGCGTCGGCGTCGACGCCAACGACGTGCACAAGGTCGGCTGAGCGGTTCGCTCCTGACGCTCTTGAACGGGGTAGGCTCGCCGCGTATCCCCGACGTTTGGCCGGACCCCTTCGCCCGATGTTCGATTTCGACTTTGGAAAACTGATGGTCGTCGCGATCGTCGCGCTTGCGGTGATCCCGCCGAAGGATTTGCCGCGCGTCATGCGCACCGTGGGGCAGGTCGTCGGCAAGATGCGGCGCATGGCGGCCGAATTCCAGGGCCAGTTCATGGACGCGATGCGCGAGGCCGATCTCGACAGCGTCCGGAAGGAGCTCGAAGCGCTCAACGACAAGGCGAAGGCGGAGACGTCCTTTGATCCGGCGGCGATGATCCGCGACGACGTGACGAAGGCCGTCCAACGCCCGACCGACATCGGGACGTCCGCGATCGCGCTTGAGCCGCCCGAGCCGGCGCCGCCAGCGCACGAAGGGACGGCCGGCATCGAATCGGACCTGGATAACGTCCGGAGGGAGCTCGAAGCGCTCAACGAAAAAGCGAAGGCCGACGCCTCCCGCGACCCGGCGGCGATCATCGGTCAGGAGGCCGCGGACATCGCCGCGCCAGCGCCGCCGTCGCCAGGGCCGCATGAGACGCCCGCCGCAACCGAAGTCCCTGCGCCCAAGCAGAGCGCAGCGGAATGAGCCAGGAGGACATCGACGCCACCAAGGCGCCGTTGATGGACCATCTGATCGAGCTCAGGGCGCGGCTCATCCGGTCTCTCTACGCGTTCTTCGCCGCCTTTCTCGTCTGCTTCTATTTCTCGCGCACGATCTACAACATCCTCACCCGCCCTTATGTCCATGTGGTCGGGGCGGAGAAGGCGACGCTGATCGCGACGCACTTTCTCGAGCAGTTCTACACCAACGTCCGGCTCAGCATGTTCGGGGCGGGCGTCATCGCCTTTCCGGTCATCGCCGTCCAGCTCTACAAATTCATCGCGCCGGGCCTCTACAAGCACGAGCGGCAGGCGTTTCGGCCCTATCTGATCGCCACGCCGGTCTTTTTCCTGGCCGGCGCGTTGCTCGTCTATTTCGTCGTCATGCCGCTCCTGATCCGCTTCTCGGTGTCGCTGCAGCAGGTCAACACGCCGGGCGAGGCGACGATCGAGCTCCTGCCGAAGGTCAGCGAATATCTGTCGCTGATCATGACGCTGATCTTCGCCTTCGGCATCGCCTTCCAGCTTCCGGTGATCCTGACGCTGCTCGGACAGGTCGGCATCATCGACTCGGCCTATCTCGTCAAGATGCGGCGCTACGCGATCGTGGCGGTGGTCGGCATCGCCGCCATCCTGACCCCGCCCGACCTCATCAGCATGTGCTCGCTGGCGCTGCCGATGCTCGCCCTCTACGAAGGCGCGGTGATCGCGGTCCGCTGGGTCGAGAAGCGGCGCAACGCCGCGGCCGGGCAGGGGGCCGGGCCGACGTAAGGCTCAGTTCGCGCCCAATGACCGAAGATTGAGGTGCTGTTCGACCCGGCGCACGCGGGCTTCGAGGTCGCTGATCGCGGCGCCGTGGCCGATGACGGTCGTGTGATATTCCATGACGGCGCGGCGCAGGCCGACGATCTGTTCGCTCAGTTCCTTGCGGGTTGCGATCAGGTCCGAGGCGAGGTCGGCGCGCAGCGAGCGCAATTCCGAGCGCAAGGCGTTGAGGTCGCCTTTCGTCACGTCGGAGCGCAACGCCTCGACATCGGCCTTGGTCGCCAGCTCCGAGCGCATCTGACGTAGAAGCTCGAGAATCAGACTCTCCGGCTCGGAGCTCATGGGCGCGATCGTAGCAGCATCGAATCCGCTCGTCATCCGGCGGCGTCGACCTTGGCCGCTGTAGCCATGCTGACCGCTGCAGACGCGATCAACGATCGCGTCTGCAGCACAAGTCATCTCTGGTGTACTGCAGGGGAAACTTCCCGGCCGCGCGGGTAGGCGACCGCCCTGCGCTGCGAAGGACCTCGTCCAGAAGCGCTCTTGCGAAGCAAGAGCCTCGAAGGACGCTCCAGTTTGCGCCTTGGCGCGCTCGCGCACACGCTCTTCCGCGGAGCGCCGAGTGATGCGGGTAGAATGGCTGCCGTCCGAGCAAAGGGAGGATATAGATCGACCTCCCGCCCAACTCATCACCCCTATCGTTGAAGCCAATGATATCGAGCGCGCGTCGCCAATTCGAAACGGTTCTGTACAGCGCCGCCGGGATCGTCCTTCGAGGCTCTTGCTTCGCAAGAGCGCCTCAGGACGAGGTCCGCGCGCCTCAGGAGGAGATGCGGCCGGCCGTCCTCTTTTCCGTCTTCGATCGCCCGGGCGCGCGGTGAGCCCGCGCGACATCCTGGCCGCGGCCAGCGTTGCGGTCGTTTGGGGTCTCACCTTCATCGCCATCAAGGTCGGCGTCGGCGAGACCTCGCCCCTGATGCTCTCGGCGCTACGCTTCCTGTTCGCGGCCATCCCGGCCGTCTTTTTCATCGCTCCGCCGAAAGCGCCGGTCTGGAAGGTGGCGGCTTACGGCCTTCTGCTTGGCGTCGGGCAGTTCGGGCTCTTGTTCATCGCCGTCCGCCAGGGGTTCCCAATCGGGCTCACCTCAGTCGTCGTGCAGGCGCAGGCGTTCTTCACCGTGGCGCTCGCGTGGACCTGCCTTAAGGAACGGCCGCGGCGGGCCCAGGTGATCGGAGGCCTCGTCGCTTTCGCCGGCATTGCGGTCATCGGGTCGGACCGGCTCGCCGGCGCAAGCCCCGGCCCGTTCCTCCTCGTAGTGCTCGCGTCCTTCTTCTGGGGCGCGGCGAACGTGCTGGCGAAGTCCGCGGGAAGAGTCGACATGCTCGCCTTCACCGTCTGGTCGAGCCTCGCCGTCCCCATCCCGCTCACGTTTCTGTCGCTCCTCGTCGAGGGAAAAGCGCCGCTCCTTGCCCTCGCCCATCCGACGATAAGACTCGCGCTCAGCGTCGCGGTCGTCGCCTATGCGGGAACCGTTTTCGGCTTCGGCGTCTGGGCGAGGCTGCTCGCGCACCATTCGGCGGCGACGGTCGCGCCCTTTGCGCTGCTCGTTCCGGTCGTCGGCATCGTGGCGGGCGCCGTCGTATTCGGCGAGGCGATGCGGCCGGTTGAGCTTTTCGGCGGCGTTCTGGTAATGGCAGGCCTCGCGCTCAATATCTTCGGCGACTGGCTGGCGCGCCGGCGTGCGCCCGCTCCTTAGGTGATTTCATGCACGATATCAAAGCGATCCGCGACGACCCGCAGGCGTTTGACAAGGGTCTCGCCCGGCGCGGACTGCCGCCTCGCGCCGAATCGCTGATCGGGCTCGATGAAAAGCGCCGCGCCGCCATCGCCGACCTGCAGCGCGCGCAAGAGCGGCGCAACGCCGCCTCGAAGGAGATCGGGGCGGCGATGGCGCGCAAGGACGCAGCCGCCGCCGACGATCTCAAGGCCGAGGTCGCGGGCCTGAAGGCGACCATGCCGGAGCTCGAGGCGGCCGAGCGCGAGCTCAGCGTCAGGCTCAATGACGAGCTCGCCGCGATCCCGAACCTGCCCTTCGACGACGTACCGGACGGCAAGGACGAGAACGACAATGTCGAAGTGCGCCGCCATGGCGAGCGCCCTCATTTCCCCAACAGCTTCACGCCGAAGGAGCATTTCGAGATCGGCGAGGCGCTGGGGCTGATGGACTTCGACGCGGCCGCAAAACTGTCGGGGGCGCGGTTCGTCGTCCTGAAGGGAGCGCTGGCGCGGCTGTCGCGGGCGCTCGAGCAGTTCATGCTGAACCTGCACACGACGGAGCACGGCTATCAGGAGATCGAGCCGCCGGTGCTGGTGCGCGACGAGGCCATGTTCGGCACGGCGCAACTGCCGAAATTCCGCGAGGACCAGTTCGCTGCAGGCGACGGCTTCTGGCTCATTCCGACCGCCGAAGTGCCGATGACCAACCTCGTGCGCGAGAGCATCGTCGACGAGAAGACGCTGCCCCTGCGTTTCACCGCCGGCACGCTCTGCTTCCGGGCGGAGGCCGGGGCGGCGGGCAAGGACACGCGCGGCATGATCCGCCAGCACCAGTTCAAGAAGGTCGAGCTCGTCTCGATCACGACGCCCGAGCAGGCGCGCGACGAGCACGAGCGGATGACTGCCTGCGCGGAAGAGGTGCTGAAGCGCCTTGGCCTGCATTTTCGCACCGTCGCGCTTTGCACCGGCGACATGGGCTTCGCCTCGCGCAAGACCTATGACATCGAGGTTTGGCTGCCGGGGCAGGGGCGGTTCCGCGAGATTTCCTCCTGCTCGGTCTGCGGCGACTTCCAGGCCCGGCGCATGAACGCGCGCTCCAAGGCGGCCGACGCAAAATCGACCCGCTTCGTCCATACCCTGAACGGTTCGGGCGTCGCGGTCGGCCGGGCGCTGGTCGCGGTGCTTGAGAACTACCAGCAGCCGGACGGGTCGGTTGCGATCCCCGAGGTTCTCAGGCCCTATATGGGCGGGCTGACCGGGATCGGGGCGAGAGCGTAAACGCGCGTCGAACGCGGGGCTGGACCGGCGTCCGCCCCGGAAGGGAGTCGGCATGGGCCGCGCTCTATGGACGGCAATGGCTCTGGCCTGCCTTGCGATCCTGGCGCTGGTCGCCGCGCCGCTCCATGCCGCCGAGCTTCAGCCGAGGCTGGCGGGCGACACGCGAATCCACGACCCGTCGGTCATCGAGGTCGACGGCCGTTACGCCGCCTTCGGAACCGGCGAGCAGGGCATCTATCGCGGCGCCATCAAGGTCAAGACGTCTCCCGACGGCGTGAACTGGACCGACGCGGGCGCCATCGGCAAGGGCGTCCCCAAATGGGCGCTGGCGACGCTCGGCTACCAGCCGACCAACGTCTGGGCGCCCTCGGTCAGCCGGCGCGACGGAAACGTCTTTCTCTACTATGCGCTCTCGAGTTTTGGCGTGAACGCGAGCGCCATCGGTCTCATGACCAACCCGTCTTTCGATCCCGGCAAGCCCGGCGAAGGCTGGCGGGATCAGGGCCTCGTCCTCATGTCGACCGCCGGCGACGACTTCAACGCCATCGATCCGTTCCGCATCGATGTCTCCGACGGCCGCGCGTACCTCGCGTTCGGGTCCTTCTGGTCGGGGATCAAGCTGAGGGAGCTCGATCCGGCGACCGGCATGCTGCTCAAAGACGATACGCCGGTCTTCGCGCTCGCCGGAAGGAAGGGCGGCGCGATCGAGGCCCCCTCGATCCTCGAGCATGGGGGGAAATTCACCCTCTTCGTCAGCTTCGACCAGTGCTGCAAGGGGGTGGCCTCGACCTATAACATTCGCGTCGGCCGCGCCGACCGTATCGAGGGTCCCTATCTCGACCGGGACGGCAAGGACATGGCCCAGGGCGGCGGTTCGCTGCTGCTCGCGACGACCGGTCCGTTCATCGGCCCGGGCGGGCAGGAGGCGGTGAAGACCTCCAGGGGCGAGATGCTCGCCTTCCATTATTACGACGGAGAGAACGGCGGCGCCTCGAAACTCCAGTTGTCGCCGCTTCGCTGGACCCCGGACGGCTGGCCGGAACTCGACCCGTTTTGATTCGGCGGGGACGCCTTCGCCCGGGATGTTTGGTGCCGATCCATGTCCGAAAAGATCCCCATCCACACAATTGGCCACTCGACCCGAACGATTCCTGAATTCGTCGACCTTTTGCGCGCTGGAAACGTCGAACTGGTTGTGGATATCCGCAGCGTCCCGCGGTCGCGCGCCAACCCCCAGTTCAACCTGGACACGCTTCCCGTCGCGCTTGCGTCCTGGCAGATCGGCTACCGTCATATCGGGGAGCTCGGAGGGTTGCGGGGCAAATCGAAAACCGTTCCGCCCGAGGTCAATGGCTATTGGACCCATCCGAGCTTTCACAATTACGCCGATTACGCGCTCTCTGAGGCGTTTCGAGAGGGGCTTTCGCATCTGCTTGAACTCAGCGAGATCAAGCGCTCAGCGATCATGTGTTCGGAAGCGGTCTGGTGGCGATGCCATCGCCGGATCGTCGCCGACTACCTTCTGATCCGCGGCAGGACCGTGCTTCATCTCATGGGGGCCGCCCGCATAGAGCCGGCGGCGCTGACTGAAGCGGCGCGGCCGCAGGGCGACGCGCTCGTCTATCCCGCCGGCTGATCGGGGGCGCGCCAAGCCTGGGGATGGCCGCGCCGCAAGACGGCCCCCGCAATCGGCGCCGTCGCGCGAATCGCCTATCGGGCGTAGAACCGCGCTTGCCTCCGGCGTATAGCGGGCGAAAGGCGGCCTCATGCGAATCTTGCTCACCAACGACGACGGCATCCACGCGCAGGGCCTCAAGATTCTCGAATCGATCGCGCGCGAACTCTCCGACGACGTGGTCGTCGTCGCCCCCGAGAGCGACCAGTCGGGCGTCGCGCATTCGCTGTCGCTGAGCGACCCTTTGCGGCTGCGCGAGGTCAGCCCGCGCCATTTCGCCGTCAAAGGCACGCCGACCGACTGCGTCATCATGGGCGTCCGCAAGATCATGGCCGACCGCAAGCCGGACCTGGTGCTCTCCGGGGTCAACCGCGGGCAGAACGTGGCCGAGGACGTCACCTATTCGGGCACGATCGCCGGCGCGATGGAGGGGGCGATTCTCGGCGTGCCGGCGATCGCGCTGTCGCAGGCCTATGGCGGCGTCATGGGCAGGGTGTCGATCGCCTGGGACGCCACCGAGGCGCATGCGGCGCCGCTGATTCGCAAGATTCTCGCGGCCGGCATTCCTCCCGGCGGCCTCGTCAACGTCAATTTCCCGCCCTGTGGCGCCGACGAGGTGAAGGGCGTCGCTTTCACCCGCCAGGGCCAGCGCAACGCCGAATTGATGCGGGTCGAGGAGCGGCGGGACGGGCGCGGCTTTCCCTATTACTGGCTGATGTTCCAGCGCGGCGAGATGTCGTTCGACGACGACACCGATCTCGCCGCGCTCGCCGCGCAAAAGATTTCGGTGACGCCGCTGCGCCTCGACCTTACCGACGACGGCGAGCGGCGACGCCTTGAGACGGCGTTCGCGGTCCGGTGAGCGGAACCGACAAAGCCGGGGAGGAGACAGTTGAGCGCGACCGAAGCCGAAGAGCGCGCCCAGTTCACCCTCGCCATGCGGGCGAGCGGCATCGACGATCTCGAGCTCCTGCGGGCGCTCGAGCGCGCGCCGCGCGCGCTCTTCATGCCGCAGCGATTCGCCGACATCTCCGGACGCGACATCGCCCTGCCGATCGGCTGCGGACAGACCTCGCCGCCGCCCTCCGTGCTCGCGGCGATGATCGCCGCGCTCGATCTCAGGCCCTCGGACCGCGTCTGCGAAATCGGAACCGGAACAGGCTATTGCACGGCGTTGCTCGCGCAACTTGCGAAGGAGGTGGTGTCGCTCGAACGGTTCCACACCCTGGCGCTCGAGGCCTCCGCCCGCATTACGGCCTTCGGCCTCCCCAACGTCTCGGTTCTGTGGAGCGACGGCTTCGAGTTTCACGCAACCGGCGAACGCTTCGACAAGGTCGTCGTCCATGGCCTGATCGAGCCGCCGGCGCAGGCGTTCCTGAAGCTCATCGCCGGCGAGGGCGTCCTGGCGTCGGTTTTCGCCGGGCCTGGCCGGGGCGATAGCCACGTCATCCGCCTCGCCGTGCCGGCCAGCGGGGCGGTTGGCATCGCCGACCGCGGCCCGGCGCGGGGCCTGAGGCCGCTCGAGCACGGACTTTCGCGAGGGCTGTGAGGCGATCGATGCGCCGAAAAGCGACAATCACCCTCACGAACAATTCATCTTAAACCTTCCCTTAACTCGATTGGCTCACATTCGACCTTGTTCTCAGTCGCGTAGCCCGTGGGTTGAATCAATGAGTGATCGCGTTGCGTATCTCGATGGACGCGCCTTCCCGCGTCTCGCGCTGACTGGCCTGGCGCTTCTCTGGCTCTCCGGATGCGCTGTCGACAGCGCCCGGTTGGACGGCTCCAGTCCGTTCTCCAATCCGTTCGACACGAAAACGGCGGACGCCGCGCCGGCTGGCGCCGCGCCGTCCGGCCAAGTGGCCGCGGCGCCGCTGCCTCCGCAGGGCGTCGCCTCCGCCGCGTCTACGGCGAAGCAGGCGGTGGCAGGCTCCGCGACCGGATGGACCGCTGCCGGCGGCACGCCGGTCGTGGTCGCCCAGGGCGAAACCCTGGACACGCTGTCGCGCCGCTACGGGGTCCCCTCCGCCGCGCTGCTCAGCGCCAACGGCCTTTCGAACGCCGCCGACGTGAAGGGCGGCATGCATATGGTCGTCCCCGTCTACAACGCCGGCGGCCGCGCGGTCGCGGCTGCGCCGGCGGGCAAGACGGTCGCCGAGACTGCCGCCAAGCCGGCCAAGACGCGCGCCGAGGATGTGGCGGCGAACGACGCTGCAAAGACAAAGAAGTCCAAGGCTGAGACCAAGGTTCAGGACAAGGCCGCCGGACAAGACAAAAGCGGACGGCGCCGCGGCCGCTTCGAAACCGCAGGACAAGGCGGCCGATGCGAAATCCGCGCCCGTCGTCGCCAAGGCGGACCCGGCCAAGCCTGCCGGCCGCCGGCAAGAAGCCCGCGATCGACGACACGCCGACCGGCAATGTCGACCCGAAGGCCGCGGGCGCCAAGGCGCCTGTCACGGCAGAAGAGGCCGACGCCTCGGGCTCGACCCCGGAATTCCGCTGGCCGGCGCGCGGGCGCATCATCGAGGGCTTCAAGGCCGGCGGCAACGACGGCATCAACATCTCGGTGCCGTCGGGAACCTCGGTCCGCGCCGCCGAGAACGGCGTCGTCGTCTATTCCGGCGACGGGCTCAAGGGTTACGGCAATCTGGTGCTGATCAAGCACCCGAACGGCTTCGTCTCGGCTTACGCCAACAACGGCGAGCTCGACGTCAAGCGCGGCGACACGGTCAAGCGCGGCCAGATCATCGCCAAGTCGGGCGACACCGGCAACGTCAACGCGCCGCAGCTCCACTTCGAGCTGCGCAAGGGCTCGACGCCGGTCGACCCCACCAATTATCTCGCCGGCCTCTGAGCCGGCCGGGATTGCAGAGGTCCGGCCTCCAGTCCGGACAGCCCCCAACAGGCGCTTCGAGGATCTTCCGCGAGACACGTCTGATCTTCGAGAACGCCAATCAGGGCGGCGGGTCCAAAGAAAGGCCCGCCGCCCTTGATTTTTGCGTTGCGAACGGGGACGGGAAGCGATGAAGCCCCGACCTCTCGACCCGTTCGCCGCGTCGCTGACGCTCGCCCTTTGCGTCGTCTGGGGCTTCAATCAGGTCGTCGCCAAGATCGCGCTCGCCGACGTCGGACCGATCGCGCAGACCGGGATTCGCTCTGGCGTCGGGGTCATTTGCGTAGTCGCCGCCGCGGCGCTGATGAAGCGGCGCATCTTCCGGATCGACGGCACAGAGGCGGCGGGCGCGGTTGCCGGTCTCCTCTTCACCGCCGAATTCATCGCCCTCTACGAGTCCCTGCGCTGGACGACGGCGGCGCGAGCCACCGTCTTCATCTATGCGGCGCCGTTCCTGGTCGCGCTCGGCGCCGTCTTTTTTCTGAGGGCCGAACGGCTGCGGCCGGTCCAGTGGATCGGCCTTGCGTTCGCGTTTCTCGGGGTCGTCGCCGGCTTCGCAGGCCGGAGTCCGGGCGGCGGAGCGCTCGGCGACGCGCTGGCGCTCCTCGCCGCGGCGCTCTGGGCCGCAACGACCATCGTCATCACCACGACGCCGCTACGACGCGCCGACCCTATGAAAGTGCTGCTCTACCAGATCGTCGCGGCGACGCTGATCGCGCCCATCGCGGCCTTTGCCTTCGGCGAGCCTGCGCCCGCGCATCTCTCAGGCGCGACGATCGCCGCGCTCCTCTGGCAGGGCGTCGCTGTGGTGGGGTTGAGCTATGTGGCGTGGTTCTGGCTGCTCGGGCGCTATCCCGCGCCCCAGCTTTCGGCCTTCACCTTCGTCACTCCGCTGGTTGGCGTCTTCGCCGGCTGGCTCGTGTTCGGCGAGGCGGTCACGCCGGGCTTCGCGGTGGCGATCGCGCTCGTGGTCGCGGGCGTCGCGCTTGTCAACTGGCCGCGGCGATGAGCGGCCTGCCGAGCCGAATAGACGCCAACCGCTAGTCCCGCTTCAGCACGGCGCGATCGAGGCTCCATGGACCGCCGCCGGCGAAGACGAAATAGAGGAACACGAAGCAATAGAGAACCGCCCCGCTGCCGCCGTTGACGGCGGGATAGAAGGATTTCGGGGCGTGGGCGATGAAATAGGCGAAGGCCATTTCGCCGGACATGATGAACGCCGCCCATCGGGTGAAGAGCCCGACCAGCAACAACAGGCTGCCGATCGTCTCGATGATCGCGGCGATCAGGATCACGCTTGTGAGCGGCGGCCCCGGCGTCGGGAAACCGAAGAGTTTTCCCAGTCCGTGCTGAAGGAACAGCAGCGCGGCGACGATGCGCAGGACGCTGAGCGCATAGGGTCGCCACTTGTCGAGATTCGCGACGATGTCCATTGTCGTCCCATATGCCTCCGCCCGGGCAGGGCCCGGCGGCCAACCATTTTAGTCAGACGTTTGTGGCCTCTTCGCGGTCGCGATCTGGGTCCTCGTCAACTCACCGCGATGAGCGGCTTTCCGAGCCGCCCCGCCAGATCCTGGGTGAACTGCCAGGCGGTGCGGCCGGAGCGGGAGCCGCGCGTCGTCGCCCATTCGAGCGCCTCACGCTCGATCTCCTCCGCCGGCGCCTCGAGCCCGAAATGCCTGGCGTAGCCCAAGACCATGGCGAGATAGTCGTCCTGGCTGCAATGGTGGAAGCCGAGCCAGAGGCCGAACCGGTCGGAGAGCGACACCTTCTCCTCGACCGCCTCGCCCGGATTGATCGCGCTTCCGCGCTCGTTCTCCATCATGTCGCGCGGCATGAGATGCCGGCGGTTGGAGGTCGCATAGAAGAGCACGTTGGCCGGACGTCCCTCGACCCCGCCCTCGAGCGCGGCTTTGAGCGACTTATAGGACGCGTCGCCCGCGTCGAACGACAGGTCGTCGCAGAAGACGATGAAGCTGAAGGGCGCCTCGCGCAGGATGCTCATCAGCGCCGGAAGGCCCTCGATGTCCTCCCGATGGATCTCGACGAGCTTGAGGCGCCCCGCAACGGCGGCCTGCCGGTTGATGGCGGCGTGCGCCGCCTTGACCAGCGACGACTTGCCCATGCCGCGCGCGCCCCAGAGGAGGGCGTTGTTGGCCGGCAGCCCGCGGGCGAAGCGCTCGGTGTTCTCGACCAGGAGATCGCGCACCCGGTCGACGCCGCGCAGAAGCGAAAGATCGATGCGGTTGACCCGGGCGACCGGCGCGAGCGTGCCGCGCTCGGCCCGCCAGATGAAGGCCTCGGCCGCGTCGAAATTGGGCGTCGCCGGATGCGGCGGCGCGAGCCGCTCGAGGGCGTCGGCGATGCGGCCGAGGAGCTCATCCGAGCTGGGGGAGGTCGGCTTTGGCGAGTACATGGGGAACCCTGTTCGCTTCGATGCGGGGCTTTGCCACACCCGCGGCCGAAGCTCCAGCGCCGGCTACCTTGAGCGCACATCGGACACGACACGCCGGATGGCGTCGATGACCGCCTGCGGCCGGTCGATCTGGACATAGTGGAGGGCGCCCGGAACGATCGTGTTCGCGCCGCGGCTCGAGAGCGCGGCGATCCGGTCGTGTCCGGCCCGCCAGGCCGCCTCGACCTTGGGGAGATAGGCCGGCGGGACGCCAGGGCCCCCTTCCTCGACGCCACGCGTGAGGACCGCCAGAGGCTTGTCGCCGAAGGAAGGCTTCACGGCCTCGAGTTCTCTCGAGTCGAGGTCGCGCTGATCGCCGTCCGGCGTGAAGTTCGCCAGCTCCGAAATCTGCGCCTCCCAGACGCGGGGAAGCGTCAGCTGGCGCGCCTCGGCGCGGCGCAGGACGGCGTCCGGCGCGTCGGGGTCCCAGCCCATGTCGACGCAGGCGCGCGCTTCGTCGGTCGCGGGCACGCTCAGCTCGCCCTCACGCGCCAGCGCCAGGCAGGCCCGCTTGCCCGCGAGCATGCGGTTGAACGCGTCGGCGATGGCGTTGCGCCTGTCGGGCGGCAGTTCGGCCTGCATCGCGTCGAGGTCGCCGGCGAACGCGGGCTCGACCAGCACCGCCCCGGCGATGTCGTCGGGATAGGTCGCGACATACATGAGACCGATGGCGCCGGCGAGCGAATGGCCGACATAGACGAGGGGAACGGGCATGGCGGCGGCCTTGATGAGCCGGCGCAAATCGTCGGCCATATTGCCGAGGTCAGACGGGCGGGTCGCGGCGTCGCTGAACCCTAAGCCGGCGCGATCGTAGGCGCAGACCCGCGTGAACAGTGCGACGTCCGCCTGCACATGCCGCCATGTGGCTATGCTGTTGCCCGAGCCCGCGTCCAGAAGGACGGTCGGGCTGCCGGAGCCGATACAATAGAGATTGAGCCGGCGCGCCCCGTCGATTGCGATGAGGCTTTGCGGCTCGACATAGACGCTGCTCGGAACGAGGGTTTCGCCGACCGAGGACGTGGCCAGGACCCCAAGGATGGCCAGACCCGCGAGCGCCTTCGCCGACATCGATCGCGCCTCCCAGGTTCAGGACCAGCTGTAAGCAAACATTCCCATGACGACGAGGATGATGACGGCGGCGATGACATAATGCTTCGCCTCCCAGTCGTGCATGGTGAGGACGGATTTTCGAGTCTTGTCGGGGCGCCGGGAAGCCATGCTTCCGCCTAGCACGAACGCCGCGGCTCGCAAACGCCGCCGCTGCGGCCCGTCGACGTCGTCGTCAGACCGCGGCCGATTCGAATCCGTCGCCGAGCGTGACTTTTCAAGGTGTTAGGCGCCAAAATCTGCAACTTTTCGAGGCGGCGCTGCAGACAAGACGGTAGTATTATAACTAACAATATAATTCTGTTATTATCTCCATGCCGAGCGGAATTTTACGTCCTCGGGCTTGCCTTTCGCTCTCGATGGCGTTCTGTTGCGCATCGCTCATAGGACGAACCCATGAACGTCGCCGCAATGGCCCTCGGCTGCATTCTCATTGCGCTCGGACTCATGATGGCGGCCAACCGAAGCGGTTACGTCTATTTCGTCGTCGGACCCAGTTCCGTCCTCGTCGTAGCGGGCGTGGTCGCCATGCTCCTGTTTTGGATTCTGGCGGCGGCGAAATAGCGACCCATCCGCCTCTCGGCTGCGTGCATGTTGCGCCGCAGATCTGGGCCGCCCTGTCAAACCGCGCCGCCCGATGCTATATAGGCGTCGAACGGCGCCGGGCCTTGACCCCGGTCGGCGGAGATTGACGATGGCGTCCCGACTCCTACGGCGACAGGTGATGACGTTGACCGACGCGGCGGCGGCCCGCGTGCGGGAGCTGACCGAGGCCGCAGGCAAGCCGGTCGCAGGCTTGCGGGTGGGCATCAAGAACGGCGGCTGCGCCGGCATGTCCTATACGATGGAGCTGGCGGAAGCCGCCGACCCGCGCGACGAAATCGTCGAAGACAAGGGCGTGCGGCTGCTCGTCGATCCGAAGGCGGTGCTGTTCCTGCTCGGGACGCAGATGGACTTCAAGGTCGACCGTCTGGCGGCAACCTTCTCCTTCTCCAACCCCAACGAGACCTCGGCCTGCGGCTGCGGCGAGAGCGTCGCCATCACGCCCGTAAGCCCCGAAGCGCTCAACGCGACGGCGTGAACGCCGACGACCTCAAGGCGCTGTTCGAACCCTTCGGCGCAGTCGCCGTCAAGCGCATGTTCGGCGGCGCGGGGATCTATGCCGAGGGCCTCTGCTTCGCGATCGAATTGGGGGGCGAAGTGTTCCTCAAAGTCGACGCGCAATCGCAAGCAGGCTTTTCCGCCGCGGGCTCCTCGCCCTTCATTTACAACGCCAAGGGCAAGGCGATGCCCACGTCCTTCTGGCGCCTTCCCTCCGCCGCCTATGACGAGCCCGACGAGCTGCGCCGCTGGGCGGGGCTTGGGCTTGAGGCGGCGCGGCGAGCCGCGGCGGCCAAGGCGAAGCCCGCGAAGGGGAAGCGCGCGAAGGCGAAATAGGACGCGAGGGGTCTCCTAATCTTTGCCGGCGTCTGCGGGACCCCGCGCCCGCGCTCTCGCCACGAGACCCGCCGCGCCGACGCTCAAACCAACGTAAGCGACCACGACAAGCGCGCTTGCCAGCATGAGCCCGAGATTTTCAACGAATTCCGTGGCCGGCCCAAGGCTGTTCGGATTTCAACGCGCCGTAACCGAGACCGACCGCAAGCGCCGATGCAAGCAGAAGCGTCAGCCCGATCCGGCGGCTGAGGCGATAGAGCGCGGACGGGATGATCAGCCCGAACAGCGTGATCGCCGCAATCGATATGATTCCGATCTTGCCCATCACAGGCCTGGGGCGGAGGTCTAACTACAGCCGGCCAAGCCAGCGACGTTGTAGACGCGGTCCTTAGCCCGTCGAGAGACGGGCGTCCTTCAGGACGCCCTGTGGACCGCGTCAGCCGCGATCAGCGATCGCGGCTACAAATCACTCTTCCGCCTCGATGCGCTCGGGCTCGTGCGGATGGCGCAGTCGTTTCGGCACCGGCCGCAGGAGAAAACCCGGCACATGGTCGCCGAGCCCGATGACGGGCTCGTCGTCGTCCGCGCGGTCGAGCGGCGTCCCGGCGCGGGGAAGGGTCGCTGAAGCGGGCGGCACGGGGCGGCGGGGACGCTGCCGCACGTTCCGGTTGAGCGGCGACGGGCTCCCTGGCCGGGCGTGTGGCGGCCTGGCGGCGGCGGCCGTCGGCGCTTCGCTCCTTTTCCGCAGCGATCCGCTCCTGCGCCGGCCGTTCGGCGTGGTGGCGGCGCGAATCCGCGCCGCGCTCCGGATGACGGTCGGGCCGGGGGCGCTCCTCGCCCGGTTCGCTGCGACGGCGTCCGCCGCGCCCGCCGCGGCCTTCTCGCGCCGGCGGCGCCGCCTCGTCCTCGGACGGCATTTCCGCCCCCTCCTGCCATTCGATCTTGCGCGCGATCAGCTTCTCGATCTCGGCGACCGACTTCTGGTCGGCGCGGGTGACGATGGTCAGCGCGACGCCGGTCTTGCCGGCGCGTCCGGTGCGGCCGATGCGGTGGACATAGTCCTCCGAGTGATGGGGGGCGTCGTAGTTGATGATGTGGCTGACGTCGGGAATGTCGAGCCCGCGCGCCGCGACGTCGGAGCAGACCAGGAGTTGCACCTGATCGTTGCGGAACGCGTCGAGCGCGGCCATGCGCGCGCGCTGGTCGAGATCGCCGTGCAGAGCCCCGACCGAAAAGCCATGCTTCTCCAGCGAGCGGTAGACGACCTGCACGTCGCGCTTGCGGTTGCAGAAGATGATCGCGTTCTTGAAATTGTCTGCGCCGCGGATGAGGCGCCGCAGCGTCGAGCGCTTCTCTTCCGGCGTGGAGCCCGACGGCACGAGCGTCTGCGTGATGTTCTCGGCCGTCGTCGCCGCGCGCGAGACTTCGATGCGCACCGGATTGTGCAGAAACGTCTCGGTCAGGCGGGTGATTTCCGGCGGCATCGTCGCCGAGAAGAACAGCGTCTGGCGGGTGAAGGGCACCAGCTTGCAGATGCGCTCGATGTCGGGAATGAAGCCCATGTCGAGCATCCGGTCGGCTTCGTCGATGACCAGGATCTCGATGCCGGTGAGCAGGAGGCCGCCGCGCTCGGTGAAGTCGAGCAGGCGGCCGGGCGTCGCGATCACGACGTCGGCGCCGCGGTCGATCTTGCCTTCCTGATCGCCGAAGGAGACGCCGCCGATCAGCAGCGCGAGGTTGAGCTTGTGATTGACGCCGTATTTGCCGAACGCTTCCTCGACCTGGGCGGCGAGCTCGCGCGTCGGCTCCAGAATGAGCGTCCGCGGCATGCGGGCCTTGGCGCGGCCGCGCTCGAGCATGCAGAGCATCGGCAGGGTGAACGCGGCGGTCTTGCCGGTGCCCGTCTGGGCGATGCCGAGTATGTCGCGGCCTTGCAGGGCGTGAGGAATGGCTTGCGCCTGGATGGGCGTCGGCGTGTCGTAGCCCGACGCTTCGACGGCGTTGAGCACCTTTTCGCTCAGGCCGAGTTCGCTAAACTTCATGTGTTCTCGCTGTCGCGAATGAGCACCATCCGCGATTAAGGGTGTGAAAGCTTCGAGGGCCGCGTCAAATGCGCGCGGGCCATGGCGTTATTGTCTGTCGCGCCAAGCGGTGGCGCGAAGCGCGTCGCCAACGCAGCGCCGGAGCCTTCCTTCGCTCTCGGCGCGCTTGACATAGATCATATCGCGGAAAAGTCAACAAACGCAGGATTAATAATGTGTAACCGAGGCGCGGCCTGAAGGGCGCGCCCGCGCGACGCCGCGCCCGGGCCGAGCGGATAGGCTTTGATGCTCGCGAGGGGATACGCGTTTTGCGGTTGCCGCGAGGCGTGCGAGAAACGTGCCTGTGCGCCCCTAAGCGGGAGGGTTCGATGCCGGCGGCCCAGTTCGAGGGGCGAGTTGTCGCGATTCGCGGCGCGGTGATCGACCTCGCCTTCGACGGCAAATTGCCGCCGATCGAGGACGCGGTCGAGATCGTCGACGCCGACGGCCGCGTCATTGTCGCGGAAATCCAGGCCCATCTCGACGCGCATCGGGCGCGCGCCATCGCGCTCGAGCCGACGACGAACTTAAGGCGCGGCGACGGCGCGCGCTCCGCCGGAGGACCGGTCACGATCGCCGTCGGGGAGGCGACGCTCGGGCGCCTTCTCGACGTGCTCGGCCGCGTCGGCGACCGCGGGCCGCCGCTGCCGGCCGACGCGCCGCGCTGGCCCATTCACCGCAAGCCGCCGCCGTTCTCGGCGCAGACCGGCGCGACGAAACTGTTCGCGACCGGCATCAAGGTGATCGACCTGCTCGCGCCGCTCGCGCAAGGCGGCAAAGCCGCGATGTTCGGCGGCGCGGGCGTCGGCAAGACCGTCCTGGTGATGGAGCTCATCCACGCGATGGTCGAGAGCTATCAGGGCATTTCGGTGTTCGCCGGCGTCGGCGAACGCTCGCGCGAAGGCCACGAGATGCTGCTCGACATGACGCAATCGGGCGTTCTCGCGCGCACCGCGCTCGTCTACGGTCAGATGAACGAGCCGCCCGGCGCGCGCTGGCGCGTGCCGATGACGGCGCTGACGATCGCCGAGTTTTTCCGCGACGAGCGCCATCGCAACGTGCTGCTCCTGATGGACAACGTGTTCCGCTTCGTCCAGGCGGGATCGGAAGTCTCGGGCCTTCTCGGCCGCGCGCCCTCGCGCGTCGGCTACCAGCCGACGCTGGCCGACGAGGTCGCGGCGCTGCACGAGCGGATCGCCTCCGTCGGCGACGCCTCCGTCACCGCGATCGAGGCGGTCTATGTGCCGGCCGACGACTTCACCGATCCGGCGGTGACGACCATCGCCGCGCATGTCGACAGCATGGTGGTCCTGTCGCGGGCGATGTCGGCCGAGGGCATGTATCCCGCGGTCGACCCGATCGCCTCCTCCTCGATCCTGCTCGATCCGCTGGTCGTCGGCGAGGAGCATGTGGCGGTCGCGACCGAGACGCGCCGCGCGATCGAGCACTATCGCGAGCTGCAGGACGTCATCGCGCTCCTCGGCATGGAGGAGCTCGGCGCCGAGGACCGCCGGATCGTCGAGCGCGCGCGACGCCTGCAGCGGTTCCTGACCCAGCCCTTCGCGGTGACCGAAGCCTTCACCGGCGTCGCCGGCCGCTCGGTCAAGGTCGCCGACACGGTCGCCGGCTGCAGGGCGATCCTCGCCGGCCAATGCGACGACTGGCGCGAGAGTTCGCTCTATATGGTCGGGACGCTCGACGAGGCGCGCGAGAAGGAGGACGGGGCGCGCTACGCCGAACGAACCCCGGCGGAGGCGCCCGGCATGAGCGAAGGTCTGCATCTGACGATCGCGACGCCCGCTTCGCTCCTGGTCGACGCCGGCGATGTCGGCTCGCTGCGCGCCGAGGACCTGAGCGGGTCCTTCGGCGTTCTGCCCGGCCATGCCGATCTCCTCACCGTGCTGCCTCCCTCCGTCGTGCGCTGGACCAAGCGCGGCGAGGCTCAGCGCTTTTGCGCGGTCAGCGGCGGCGTGCTGACGGTTTCCGGCGGCGATCGCGTGTCGATCGCCTGCCGCCGCGGGACGGTCGGCGACGACCTCGCGGCGCTCGAGGCCGCGGTCGCGGCCCAGCGCTCGGCGGAGCTCGACGCGGACAGGCGCGCGCGGGTCGAGCAGACGCGGCTCCATGCGCGCGCGCTTCGCCAGCTCATGCGCTTCCTGCGTGCCGGGGCGGGCGCGGGGCCGCTCGGCGACGGCGACACGCCCTTCACCGGCGAGGCCGCGCCATGACCGCGCCCGGGGGAAGGCCGGACGGGAAAATGGAGGACGCGGCGCGACTGGCGGCCGAGCGCGTGCGCCGGCTCCGCGACGATCCCGAACCGTCGTTCGCCTCGCGCCTCGGCCAGATCGGCGTGCTCGGATGGGCGATCGTCGCGCCGATCCTGATCGGCGTCGTCATCGGCCGCTGGCTCGACTGGGCCTTCAAGACCGGCATCTTCTTCACCGCACCGCTCATCATGCTCGGGGCCGCGGCGGGCCTATGGACCGCATGGCGATGGATGCACCGGCAATGACGCTGGCTCTCATCGCAGCCTTCGTCGCCGGCGCCATTCTCGGGGCGGCGCATTTCGGCTCGCTCTGGTTCAGCGTCGTCCTGATGCGCGATGGGCGGACGGCTCTCGGCGTCGCCGTCCAGGCCCTGCGCTTCGCCGCGCTCGCGGTCGCGCTGGCGCTGGTTGCGCGCGAGGGCGCCGCGCCTTTGCTCGCCGCGGCGTTCGGGCTGCTCGCGGCCCGCGCGCTTCTCATGCGGCGCTATCGGAGGCTCGCGTGAAGTCGCCTTTGACCCTCGAGCCGCTGTTTCAGATCGGCTCCGTGGCGATCACCGAGCCGGTCGTCGTCTCCTGGGCGGTCATCGCCGTCCTTGCCGGCGTCTCGGCGCTGGCGACGCGGCGTCTCAGCCTCATGCCCTCGAAGACCCAGGCGACGCTCGAACTCCTCGTCTCGACCATCGACAGCCAGATCCGCGACACGATGCAGGGCGATCCGGCGCCGTTCCGCGCGCTCATCGGCTCGATCTTCCTGTTCGTCCTCGTGTCGAACTGGTCGTCGCTCATTCCCGGCGTCGAGCCCGCGACCGCGCATATCGAGACCGACGCCGCAATGGCGCTGATCATCTTCGTCGCGACCGTCGCCTGGGGCGTCAGGAGCCGGGGCCTCGGCGGCTATCTCAAGACCTTCGCCGAGCCGAGCTGGGTGATGATCCCGCTCAACATCGTCGAGCAGTTCACCCGCACCTTCTCGCTGATCGTGCGTCTGTTCGGCAACGTGATGAGCGGCGTCTTCGTCATCGGCATCGTCCTGACGCTGGCGGGCCTTCTCGTGCCGATCCCGCTGATGGCGCTCGACCTGCTGACCGGCACGGTGCAGGCCTATATCTTCGCCGTGCTGGCGACCGTCTTCATCGGCGCGGCGGTCGGCGAACGGCGGAAGCCCGCCGCCGAACCGCCGCCTCAAGGAGCCTGACAAGTGAACGACCTCATTCAAGCCGTCAGCATCTTTTCCGCCGCGCTCGCCGTCGGCCTCGGCGCGATCGGTCCGGGCCTCGGCGAGGGCAGGGCGGTCGCCTCCGCGATGGAGGCGATCGCGCGCCAGCCGGAGGCGGCCGGCACGATCTCGCGCACCCTCTTCGTCGGCCTCGCGATGATCGAGACCATGGCGATCTACTGCCTGGTCATTGCGCTCCTCGTGCTGTTCGCCAACCCGTTCATCAAATAGGCCGCCCAAGATGCGGATCGACTGGTGGACGCTGGGCCTGCAGACGGTCAACGTCCTCATCCTCATCTGGATCTTGAGCCGCTTCCTGTTCAAGCCGGTCGTCGCGATCATCGAGGAGCGGCGCGCCGCGGCCGCGAAGCTCCTGTCGGATGCGGAGGCCGAGAAGACGCAAGGCGATTGCTGCGCGCGAGGCCGCAGAGGCGGAAGCCGCGAGAATCGCCGCGGCGCGGGACGAGGTCCTGCGCCAGGCGGCGGCGGACGCGGAGACCCAGCGCGCCGCGGCCCTCGCCTCCGCCCGCGCCGACGCCGAACAGCTGCGCGCCGGCACGGAGGCGGACATGCGCGCGCGCGCGCCGCCGGGGCCGCGGCCGCGTCCGCCCGGGCCATCGAACTCGCGGTCGACATCGCCGGCAAGCTGATCGCGCGCCTGCCCGACTCCGCCCGCGTCGACGGCTTCATCGACGGTCTCGCCGAAGCGCTCGCGTCGCTCCCGGACGCGAGCCGGGACGGGATCGGCGTGTCGGGGAGGGCGCGGCTGACGGCGCCGCGCGCGCTCACCCCGCAGGAGGCGCAATCCTGCCGCGACGCCTTCGCCCGGGCGCTCGGCCGGCCGCTCGATTTCGTGGTCGCGACCGACCCTGGCCTCATCGCCGGGCTCGAGCTCGAAACGCCGCATGCCGTCGTCCGCAACAGCATCCGCTCCGACCTCAACCGCATCGTCGAGGAACTGACCCGTCATGACCGCGTCCAGCATTGACGGTCCCGACTGGCTCGCGGCCGAGCGCGAAGCGCTGAGCCGCGTCGATCTCAAGGCCGAGGCGCAGTCGGTCGGACGGGTGGAGGCGATCGCCGACGGGGTCGCGCAGGTGTCGGGCCTGCCGGAGGCGCGGCTCGGCGAGCTCCTGCGCTTCGAGGGCGGCCGGATGGGCTACGCCCTGTCGCTCGAGCCCGACGCGATCAACGCGGCGATCTTCGACGAGGGCGAGAAGATCGGCGTCGGCTCGCTCGTCTCGGCGACCGGCGAAGTCGCGCGCGTGCCGGTCGGCCCGGGACTGCTCGGCCGCGTCGTCGATCCGCTCGGGCGCCCGCTCGACCGCGACGAGCCGATCGCGGCCGAGGCGTTCCATCCGATCGAGCGGCCGGCGCCGGCGATCATCGATCGCGATCTCGTCTCCGAGCCGGTCGCGACCGGCGTTCTCGTGGTGGACGCGCTCTTTGCGCTCGGGCGCGGCCAGCGCGAGCTCATCATCGGCGACCGCGCCACCGGCAAGACGGCGATCGCGGTCGACACGATCATCAACCAGAAGCGCACGGACATGATCTGCGTCTACGTCGCGGTCGGCCAGCGCGCGACCGCGGTCGAGCGCGTGGTCGAGGCGGCGCGGCAGTTCGGCGCGCCGGAGCGCTGCGTGTTCGTCGTCGCCTCCGCCGCCGCCTCCGCCGCGCTGCAATGGATCGCGCCTTTCGCCGGCTTCACCATCGCCGAATATTTCCGCGATCGCGGCGGCCACGCGCTCGTCATCGTCGACGACCTCACCAAGCACGCCGCGACCCATCGCGAGCTCGCGCTGCTCACCCGCGAGCCGCCCGGACGCGAGGCCTTCCCGGGCGACATTTTCTATGTCCACGCGCGGCTGCTCGAGCGCGCGGCCAAGCTCTCGCCCGAGCTCGGCGGCGGATCGCTGACCGCGCTGCCGATCGCCGAGACCGACGCCGGCAATCTCTCGGCCTTCATTCCGACCAACCTCATCTCGATCACCGACGGCCAGATCGTGCTCGATTCGCGCCTCTTCGCCGCCAACCAGCGGCCCGCGGTCGATGTGGGCCTGAGCGTCAGCCGCGTCGGCGGCAAGGCGCAGGCGCCGGCGTTGCGCGCGGCCGCGCGGGCGGCTGCGCCTCGACTATTCGCAGTTTCTCGAGCTCGAGATGTTCACCCGCTTCGGCGGCATCGCCGACACCCGCGTGCGCGCGACGATCGCGCGCGGCGAGCGCATCCGCGCGGCGCTCGCCCAGCCGCGCTTCGCCACGCTGAGGCTCGTCGATCAGGTGGCGCTCCTGTCGGCGCTGTCGGAAGGCGTGTTCGACAAGCGCGCCGGTCGCAAAAGTCGGAGAAGCGCGCGCCCGCATCGCAGCGCAGCTCGACGCGCTGGCGCCGGAGGCGGTCGCCGCCGTCATGACGACCGGGGCCTGCGACGAGGCGCAGCGCGCGAGCCTCGTCGAGGCGGTGCGCGCGCTTGTCGGCGCATCCGGGCCGCCATGACCGAGCGCCTCAGCGACGTCGTCGCGCGCATCGGCTCGGTGCGCCAGCTCTCGTCGGTGATCGGGGCGATGCGCGGCATCGCGGCGGCGCGCGCCCGCGAGGCGCGCGAGCGGGTCGAGGGCGTGCGCGCCTATGCGGCGACCGTCGGCGCGGCGATCGGCCAGGCGCTGGCGCTCGCCGAGGACGGCGGCGTTCCGTCCGGGTCGCGAGACGGCCGCGACGGCCATCTCGTCATCGCGCTCTGCGCCGAGCAGGGGTTTGCCGGCATGTTCAACCGGCGCGTGCTCGACGTCGCCGAGCCGCTCCTCAAGGCGGACGGATCACACGACCGGGAGCTCATGCTGCTCGGCGGGCGGGGGCTCGCGGCGGCGGAGGAGCGCGGGCTCGCGGTCGGCTGGAGCGCGGCGATGGTCGCCCATGTCGACGAGGTCGGCGCGCTCGCCGACCGGGTGACGGAAGCAGCTCTACGCCCGGCTCGAAGTCGGGACGCGCGACCCGGGTCAGCGTCGTCCACGCCGCGCCGGCGTTCGCCGAGATCCATGTCGTCGAGCGCACGCTCGCCCCGTTCGATTTCGCCCGCTTCCCGCGCGGTGAAAAATCCGTCGCCGCCGATCATTTCGCATGCCGCCGCAGATCCTGCTCGCCGAGCTCGCGCAGGAATATGTGTTCGCCGAGCTCTGCGAAGCCCTGACGCTCTCGCTCGCCGCCGAGAACGAAGCGCGCCTGCGCGCGATGACCGCGGCCAAGTCCAACGTCACGACGATGCTCGAGGATCTCATCGGCCGCTCGCGCCAGTTGCGGCAGGAGGAGATCACCAACGAGATCATCGAGCTCGGCGCACGGAGGGCGAGGACATAGACTGAACGTCCGGCCCCGTCGGGAGCCGCGCGTCTCAAATCCCAACGCGCCACAGCCCCCTGACGACGCGCAAGGCGATCGGCCGGCCCGCGATCGCCCCGCCGAGGCCGGGCGTGATAGCGAGCGGCAGACAGCCGTCGATCGCCGAGATCACCGCCGCGAGAAAGAGCTTCTGGTCGTCGACGCCGCCGATCAGGCTGGAATGGGTGATGCGCGGACGCCCCATCAGGCTGCCGTCTCGCTTCAGCGCGAAGAGAACGGTGACCTCGGAGCCGTTGGCGAGGTCGTCGCGGCTGTGGCCTGTCTTGAGGCAGGCTTCGAGGCGGGCGCCCAGATCGTGCAGGGTGTTGGCGGGCGCCGCTTCCTGCGCCCCTGCGGGCGCGGCCGCGAGGGCGAAGAGCGCGGCGACCGCCGCCGTGGCCCTGGCGTCTGCGCGGCGTCACCGCCTCACCCGAAGATCGCCTTGCGACGCGCCAGACTCTCCGGCGGCCAAAGCGTCTTCGAATCGTAATAGGCCTCGAAGGCGGGGACGCCCGCGGGCAGCACGATCCAGGGCAGCCTGGAGCGGGTGTAGATATGGACGTCGGGCGGAAGCGCCGACGGCTCGTCGAGCGTGCCGACCCGCACGAAGGCCAGCGGCTGATTGCCGCCGTAATGGCTCCAGACCGCGGTCTCGCACGTCGGACAGCGATGGATGACGTGCGGGCGGCCGCTGTCGGTCGGGACGGGCACGGCTTCGGTCTCGCCCGACAGAATCTCGACCCGGTCGGTCTCGATGAGGGCGTTGAGCACGAAGGCGCTGCCGGTCTGCCTCTGGCAGTCGCGGCAGTGGCAGCAATGGACGAACATCGGCTTCGAGGCGAGCCGATAGCGCAGGGCGCCGCAGGCGCAGCCGCCCTCCAGTCCAGGGTTCATGGGGCTTGCTCCTCCCGGTTTGCGGCTGCCGGCCGAATTTCGTCGCGGCTCCAAGCCTGGCTGTCAATTGCGGCGCGATGCGGGACATGGAAGTCTGGCGCAAAACATGACAAACCTGCAAGGGGAGGCCCGTGCAAACGACTGCGTCAGACCGATCCGCCAAGCTTCGCCGGCGCTACGCCGCCGACATCGCCCGCCGCGCCGGCGTGCGCGACCGACGGATCGAGGAGGCTTTCGCCGCCGTGCCGCGCGAGGATTTTTCCGGTCCGCCGCCCTGGCATATCTCCGGCGGCGGCTTCTTTTCGCAGACGCGAAGATGATCTCGCCCGCCTCTACGACGACGTGCTGGTGGCGATCGACGCCGAAGCGGGGCATCAACAACGGCCAGCCGTCGCTGCACGCGCTCTGCATCGACGCGCTCGCGCCCGAAGGAGGGCGAGACGGTCGTGCAGATCGGCGCGGGCGCGGGCTATTACACCGCAATCCTCGCCCGCCTCGTCGGGCCGACGGGCCGGGTGATCGCCTACGAGATCGAGCCGGACATCGCCGAGCGCGCCCGCGCTCAATCTCGCGGGCTATCCTCAGGTCGAGGTCCGCGCCCATTCCGGCGTCGGGGAGGCGCTGCCCAGGGCCGACTGCATCTATGTCAACGCCGCCGCCTCCCATCCGGTTCGCGTCTGGCTCGAGGCGCTGAATGTCGGCGGGCGGCTTCTCTTTCCGCTGCAGGCGGAGCGTTCGAGCGGCGCCATGCTCCTCGTCACACGGCCAGACCATGGCGACGCCTGGCCTGCGCGCATTTTCTCGGGCGTCGTGTTCATCGCCTGCGAGGGCGCCCAGGATGTTCGTATCGCGCGGAAGCTCGACGACGCGTTCCGCCGCGGCGGCTCGGGCGAAGTCCGCTCGCTGAGGTTCGGCGGGGGGCCGAGCGCCTCCGACTGGCTCAGCGGCGACGGCTGGGCGCTGTCGACCGAGCCGGCGGGGTAGGGAAGGGCGCGACCCCACTGACCTCGTCCTGAGGCGCCGCGAAGCGGCCTCGAAGGACGCTCCAGCTTGCGCCGGCGGTTCGGCAGCCAAAATTCACAAGCGCGCATTTGAAATCGCCTCGACGATTCGGTCGTCGTGTTCCGAGAAGACCAGTTTCACGGGCCTTCGCGTGAACGTGCAGCCGGCGTCAGGCTTGCTGAATCGTCCTTCGAGGCTCTTGCTTCGCAAGAGCGCCTCAGGACGAGGTCCGTGGGTTTAGACCACAATTGGGCATGCGCGCCGGCGGCTCAAATTTCCGCTGACAAGCTCTTGGACTTCCCGCTAGGTTGTCTCCGCCCCAAGGCAAGCGCCCGTGAGCATCGATGGACCGATACCGAGCCACGTCCTTTCGAGCCGCTCTCCGATGGATTGCGGCGACGGTCATGTTCGTCTTTGTCGTTGCCGCGCCTGCGTCCGGATCTTCGCAGACCCTGGACGCGGTCAAGGCGCGGGGCGCTCTCGTTTGCGGGGTCAACGAGGGATTGCCCGGGTTCTCGTCGGTCGACGAACGCGGGAACTGGTCCGGGTTCGACGTCGACTTCTGCCGCGCGCTCGCGGCCGCCATTTTCGGCGATCCGAACAAGGTGCGGCTCGTTCCGCTGTCCGCCGACGCCCGCTTCCAGGCGCTCAAGGACGGGAAGATCGACGTTCTCTCCCGCAATTCGACCTGGACCATGGGGCGCGAGACCGAGTTCGGGCTCACCTTCGTCGGCGTGACCTATTACGACGGGCAGGGCTTCATGCTTCCCCGCGCGATGCACGTCAGTTCGGCGCTCGAGCTCGACGGCGCAAAGGTCTGCGTGCAGAGCGGGACCACGACCATCGACAATCTCGCCGACTTCTTCGCCAGCAACCGGATGAGCCTGCAGGAAGTCGTGTCCTCTTCGACCGACGACTCGATCAAGAATTACGGCGCCGGCCTTTGCTCCGTCCTCACCAGCGATCTCTCCCAGCTCTACGCCCTGCGCCTGCGCCTCGCCAAGCCGCGCGACCATGTCATCCTGCCCGACGTGATCTCGAAGGAGCCGCTCGGGCCGGTGGTGCGGCAGAGCGATCTGCAATGGATCGAGATCGTGCGATGGGTCCATTTCGCCATGATCAACGGCGAGGAGCTCGGCGTCAGCTCGCGCACCATCGGTCAGGCCCTGCAATCGCAGAAGCCCGAGGTCATGCGCCTCGTCGGCACGACCGGCGACTTCGGCGAGGAGATCGGCCTCACCAACGCCTGGGCGGCGAACATCATCCGGACGGTCGGCAATTACGGCGAGGTGTTCGACCGCAATCTCGGCGCGAAATCGCCGCTCGCCATTCCGCGCGGGCTCAATCAATTGTGGAACGCCGGCGGCATCCAATACGCCCCGCCGATTCGGTGAGTTCACCCGGTCAATGCATCAGGCGAGTAGGGGTCGACTCTACGCCAGACGGCAAGAAGCTGGACGCTAGCGCCGAAAAGTGCGTTAAAAGCTCCAGCATGCGGTGTTATTTTCTCAAAGCCGGCCATATCGAGGCCGTCGAGGAACTTCCTGGCCTCTCGGACGATGAGGCCGTCACAAAAGCGCGCATCCTGTTTTCAGAGCGCAGCCACCTTTTTGATGGTTTCGAGGTGTGGGATCGGACGCGGGTCATTGTCAGGCACCCGCCCATCGATCAGGGCGGCGAGGGCCCAGACTAGGTTTTGCCCGTCACATCGTTCACCTCCGCATGTCCGCCGTCCGCGTTGTAAGGCTTGGCCACGCAGCGGCCGCCTTCCGGAATCGCCGCAAGCGTGATGCCGACCAACAGCAACCCGATCAGAGCGGCGCCCGCCGTCCGGCCATGACGAAGACGTTGTCCCAGCCGTTGGGAGCATCGGGGTCCTTGAAAGCTGAGCTGCGGCATTCGTCATCTGCAGCCGTGGCCGCGCCCGCCGGTGAACGCCAGTTCCAGTCATGGGCCAGACCCGATGAGGCGGCCGCGAAGCGAAACATCGACGTTACTGACCAGAGCGCAAGTTAACGCAACGTAAAAGAAGTTGTTGTACGTAACTTCGTCTGTGCGCTGCGGCGAGAGACAGTTTCGGTTGCTTCCATGAGTAAACAACGCTTGCAGTTCCTTCGACCGTTGGGGCGAGCGTGCGGGCGCGTGAGCGCCCATGGCGCGCAACGGCTGGTTTCGGGTCGGCGTCCTGGGAGCCGCGCTTGATCGTCACGCTTACCGTCGTCGCCCGCGCCCTCGGATCCTCTCTTTGACCGGCCTCGAGCGGATCGCTCCAACGCGCTTCGAGCGGGCCGGAGTGCTGGCTCCGACGCGACGGCGAGAAGACCAGGCCGCGTTCCGCGGATTGCCGACATTGCTTGCGGAAGCGTTGAACTCGACGCGGCGCTGCGGACGGCGGCGGACGCCGACGTCTCTCCCGCTCGCCAAGCTGTCGCTTCGGAGCCACGCGAGCCGCGCCCGCAGCATTGCAACCAAAACGAACCCAGGCGCGCAGTCATTGAGGCGCCTGATCGCGAGCAATTCCGAATTCAGTATCTTGGCGGGCCGACCGGCCAGGGACCGGAGATCTTGAAGGAGGCTGCCGTGCGCGCGCCCAACGTGTTCGCGGCGTTTCGCGCCGCCGACCATGGAGCATGGCCGCCCGGAGCGGCTGGATTTCGGCTGCTCGATTGCGGAGGCGAAGAGGTATTCTGGAGGAGGAGGCCCGAGAAGGACCTATCTGAGCCGCTCTCAGGCCCCGCTTCTCGCGCATAGCGCGGCGGGATCGCGCCGTTTCTTGGCAAGCGCCGCCCCTCCTCCCTCACGCAGCGATCGCGCAGCGGGGAGGGGGACCATGCCAAGCATGGTGGTCGTGGGGGGGTATCCCTTATGCCTGTCTCTTGCGCGTCGCAGCGCCCTTGGCGGCTGCCTTCTTGAGTTGGCCACGCTCCCGCTTGGTCGCGACGGCCTTGGCGGCGGTTTCTTTCCGATGGGCCTGCGGGTGGGCGCCGAGATCGCGCCATGACGTCTCGGAAAGGTCGACGTCATAGTGTTTCGCCGCCTTTTCGATATTGGCGAAGGCCAAGGCCCGGTCGGCGTCGGAGACGCCGGTGACCTGATCGAACCGCGCCACCGCGTTGCGAACGTGCTCAGCGTCGGTCAGCGGCTCCTTGCGCTGCTTCGGAAAGGCATAGACGGTGTCCGGCAAGTCGCCTTGCGCGGTGAGCTGGCCATGTTTCTCGTGCGGCGTCCAGGTCGTTTGCATCGGGAATCTCCCAGTGTCTCGGACAGGGCTCGTCGGTCGCGCCAGCGCGGCGTCGAGCAGCCTTCAACTGAGACGCGCGAACCGCCCGCATTGTTCCCGGTTCGCGCCCGCGTCCCGAACGCGGCAACAGCTGCGAAGCTGCCTCAGCCTCTCAGATACCTGTTGAGCCAGTCGATCGCCCGTCCCCAGGCCTCCTTCGCCGCCGCTTCGTCGTAGCGCGGCGTCGTGTCGTTGTGGAAGCCGTGGTTGGCGCCTTTGTAGATGTGGCCTTCGTGCGGCACGCCCGCCGCGGTCAGCGCCGCGTCGAAGGCCGGCCAGCCGGGGGTGATGCGGCCGTCGAGTTCGCCGTACTGGGCGTTGATCGGCGCCTTGATCCTGGCGGCGTCCGTCGGCGCTGGGCTGGAGGCCGTAGAAGGGAACGGCGGCGGCGAGATCGCCGCCCATCTCGACCGCGAGCGCATTGACGATGCCGCCGCCGAAGCAGAAGCCGATCGCGCCGAGCTTGCCGGTGCTGTCGGGACGCGACTTCAGCCAGGCCGCCGCGGCGAGGAAATCCTCCTTCATCTTGCCTGGGTCGACCGTCTGGAACAGCGCCGCAGCCTTTTCGTCGTCGCCCGGGATAGCCGCCGACCGATGTCAGCCCGTCCGGCGCGAAGGCGAGAAAATCGGCGACGGCGAGCCGGCGCGCGATGTCCTCGATATAGGGATTGAGGCCGCGGTTCTCGTGGATGACGAGGACGGCCGGGAGCCTGTCGTCATTGGCCGGCCGCGCGAGATACCCGCTGATGCTTCCGTTTCCTCTTCGGCGACGGCACGGAGACGGTCTCCGTTCGGATGCGCTTGTCGTCCGGCTGAACCTGGATCGCCCAGGCGTAGTTGGGCTTGAGCATCTGAAAGAGCGACGCGGCGGTGGCGCCGGCCGCCGCGAACGCCCGCGCCCGTTTCAGGAAGGCGCGGCGGCTCATGCCGACCGTGGACATAGTGGTCGAAGAGATCGAGGAGCTCCTGCGGAAAGTCTGACGCCTTTTTCCGTTCCATGCGCATGCCCTGGCGATCAAGTCCGGGCCAATATTGTCGGGCGGAGAATGTCGCAAGAATGAGGCGGCGAGCCGGCGCTCTCGTAGATGTGAGCCACGCTCGACATCGTTCTTGACGGTGGGGAGATTGGACAAAAGTCATACAAAGATGGGGCGACCATTGGCGGCGCGTCGCCCTGGGACAGAGGCGAAGATGAATCGCGGTGTCGCGTTAAAGCGTCGGTCACTGGCCGGCGCTCGCGGCCATCTGCTGATTTATCGGCGAGGACTTTGCACCCAACACGATCCGCGCCGTATCGAGCCTTGCTACGACATGATCGAATTCGACATGAGACTCGGCACGCCCCGCCTGCACGACCTCGCCCGCTCGGTCGAAGCGCGGGAACGCAAGACCATCCTGCCGCCCGATCTCTTCCTGCGCTACCAGAAGGACGCCTTCCGGGAGGACCTGACGCTCCTGCCGCCAACCGTGAAACAGTTATGATGGACAGCCCGTCCGCACGTAGCGGGGGGCGCGGGAGCGTCCGTCGCCCTACGAATCGCACTTTGCGAATTAATACAAAGGCTTATATCCGTACGTTCAACTGATTTCTCAACCCGGGGCTCTTCGACCAGGGTTCGCTCCTGGACGGGTCGATAAGAAGGCAGCTCCTGATCGCAATAATCATTCTAAGATCAGATACTTGCGGCGAAGATTTTACCTGATGCTTCACCCGCGCGCTTCGAGCCGGGGGCTTACTCGCAATGACGGGTCGAAAAGGCGACGAACAATCGCGCGACGCCCCCGGCCCTCAGACCGCGAAGCTGACCCCGCAGCCGCAGGACGCCACCGCCTGGGGGTTCCTGACCTGGAACGACTGGCCCATGAGGTCGTCGACGAAGTCGAGCTCGGCGCCCTTCATCATTTCGAGCGAGACCGGATCGACGAGCACCGTCGCCCCGTCGCGGGTGGCGACGAAGTCGTCCTCGGCGCGGGCCCGGTCGATGTCGAAGGCGTACTGGAAGCCCGAGCAGCCGCCGCCCTTGACGGAAATGCGCAGCGCCGCGCCCTCTTCGCCCTTGAGGATCGCATTGAGCCGCTTCGCCGCGTTGGCGCTGATCGAGAGGGCGTCCTGCACCGAAACCGGGATTTCGCTCATCGCGACGGCCTTTCACTGCCGACGCCCTGAATCGGGCGTCTTCAAGTTTTCTCTGCGCTAAGATATGCAGCCGGCGCACGCAGGCGCAATCTTTGGCGCAATCATTAGAGGGGCGATGGAGCAGGATTCCCGGCGAGCCGACCTCGCTCCCTATGCGGCCGACGCAAGGCGTTCGCCCGGCCGCCTCGTCGCTGAGCCGCCTTCGCCGACGCGAAGCGAATTCCAGCGCGACCGGGACCGCATCGTCCACTCGACCGCCTTCCGCCGCCTCGCCCACAAGACCCAGGTGTTCGTCGATCACGAGGGGGACCATTCCCGCACCCGCCTCACCCATACGATCGAGGTGGCGCAGATCGCCCGCGCGCTCGCCCGGGCGCTCAGGATCGACGACGACCTCGCCGAGGCGATCGCGCTCGGCCACGACCTCGGACACACGCCCTTCGGCCACACCGGCGAGGACGCCCTGGATGCGTGTATGGCCGGCCACGGCGGCTTCGATCACAACAGCCACGCGCTCCGCATCGTCACCGAGATCGAGCGCCGCTACGCGGAATTCGACGGCCTCAACCTGACCCAGCCGACCGTGTCGGGCCTCGTCAAGCACAACGGCGCGCTGATCGACGCCTCCGGGGCCCCGGCCGAGCGCTATCGCAAGCGCGGAGTTCCAGCGCCCATCCTCGCTTACGATCGCCTGCAGCCGCTCGACCTCGCCCGCCAGCCGAGCCTGGAGGCGCAAGCCGCCGCTATCGCCGACGATATCGCCTATGACGCGCACGATATCGACGACGGCTTGCGCGCAGGCCTTTTCACCCTTGCCGATATTCGCGCCGGCGTCCCCTTTGTCGAAGGCCTCCTGCGCGAGCTCGACGACCGCTATCCAGACCTCGAGGAGCCCCGGGTCATCCACGAACTGACGCGCCGCGTGATCACCCGATTCATCGAGGACGCGATCGGCGAGAGCCGGCGGCGCATCGCCGGGGCGAAGGTCGACAGTCCCGAGGCGGTTGCAGCGGCGGTTGGGCCTCTCGTCGGCCTTTCGCCGGCCGTGGCGGCGGCCGACCGGGAGATCAAGGCCTTTCTGTTCGCCCGCATGTACAGGCACCCGTCCGTCCAGCGGGTCCGCGACAGGGCGGACGCTGTCGTGCGGCGGCTGTTCGAGGCCTATCTGACCGATCCCTCCGAGATGCCCCGGACCTGGGCGGCGAAGGCGGGGCAGGGCGAACGCGCCCGCGCCGTCGCCGACTACATCGCCGGAATGACCGACCGCTTTGCGATCCACGAGCATGCCCGTCTTTTTGACGGGTCGCCGGAGTTGCGTTAGACGCGCGCAACTTGACCGAGCCTATCCAAAGAATGAACGTCTTTGCGGATTTCCAGGCGCGTGTCGCGGCGCTGCTCGAAAAGCGCGTCGCGGCGGGCGAGCTTCCGCGCGACCTCGATCTCGCCCGATTTGTCGTCGAGCCGCCGCGCGACTCCGCGCATGGCGATCTGTCGACCAATGCGGCCATGGTCTATGCGCGCGAGGCGAAGGCGGCGGGCTCGAGTCCGCGCGCCCTCGCCGAAACCCTCGCCGCCGAGCTCGCGCGCGAGCCGGACGTGCTGAAGGCCGACGTCGCGGGGCCCGGCTTCATCAATATCCTTCTGAAGCCAGAGGTTTATGAGCGGGTGCTGAGAGGCGTTCTTGGCGAGGGCGATCGATACGGCGCGGGCGCGCCTCGCCAGGACGGGCCTGTCAACGTGGAATATGTCAGCGCCAATCCGACCGGGCCGATGCATGTTGGCCATGCCCGCGGCGCCGTTTTCGGCGACGCCCTGGCGAGCCTGATTGAGTTCTCGGGCAGGTCGGCTGCCCGCGAATACTACATCAACGACGCGGGAGCACAGGTCGACGTGCTCGCCCGATCCGCCTTCCTGCGCTACCGCGAGGCCCTGGGCGAAGAGATCGGGTCCATTCCCGATGGCCTCTATCCGGGCGACTATCTCAAGCCGGTCGGCGAGGCGATGGCGCTGGAGTTCGGACCAGCCCTCAGGGACGAAGCCGGAGCCGGAATGGCTGCCGATGGCCCGCGAACGGGCGATTGGCGCGATGATGGCGATGATTCGCGACGATCTCGCCGCGCTTCACATCCGGCATGAGGTTTTCGCCTCGGAACGGGCGCTGACGGGCGCCGACGGCGGCCCGGACCTCGTGCGCGAGGCGATCGAGGCGCTGCGCGCCAAGGGACTGATCTACGAAGGACGCCTGCCGCCGCCGAAGGGCGCCCCCTCGGACGATTGGGAGGACCGCGAGCAGACGCTGTTTCGCTCGACCGAATTCGGGGACGACGTCGATCGGCCGCTGATCAAGTCGGACGGCGGCTACACGTATTTCGCGAGCGACATCGCCTATCACAAGACAAAGATCGACCGCGGCTTTCTGACCCTGGTCGACGTCTGGGGCGCCGACCACGGCGGCTATGTCAAGCGCATGCAGGCCGCGGTCGCGGCGCTCTCGGACAACAAGGCCAGGCTCGAGGTCCGCCTTTGCCAGCTGGTGCGTCTCATGCGCGCCGGAGAGCCGGTCAAAATGTCGAAGCGTTCCGGGGACTTCGTCACGCTTCGTGAAGTCGTCGACGAGGTCGGCGCGGACGCCGTCCGCTTCATCATGCTGATGCGCAAGAACGACGCCACGCTCGACTTCGACCTGGCGAAGGTGATCGAGCAGAGCCAGGATAATCCGGTTTTCTATGTTCAATATGCCCATGCGCGCGTCCGCAGCGTCCTGAGACAGGGCCAGGTCGCGTTTCCCGACCTGGACCTCAGTCCCGCGGCGCTGGCTCAAGCCGAGCTTTCGCTGCTGACGGATGAGGGCGAGCGGGACCTGACGCGAACACTGGCCCAGTATCCGCGGACCATCCTGCAGGCGGCGGAGGCGCACGAACCGCACCGGGTCGCGTTTTTCGCCCACGAGCTCGCAACCCGTTTCCATGCCCACTGGAATCGGGGCAAAGATTTGCGGGATTTGCGCTTCGTTAATGAAAACAATCGAAAATTATCGTATGCGCGATTGTGTCTGGTTGCTGCGGTCGGCCTCGTTTTGGCCTCCGCCCTGTCAATCTTGGGGGTTAGCGCCCCCGAGGAGATGCGGTAGCGCATTGTGGCCGAACGGCGGGCATGAGGCCCGCTGAGGCGCGTACGCGTTGACGAGGACGAGATGAGCATTTCCGGGTCACGGTCGGCGGGGATCAACCTCGATGAATTTGAGCGCCGGCTTCGCGCCGCCGGCACGCAGCCCGCGGGTGCGGAAGACCCTTTGTCCGAGCTGGCGCGATTGGTCGAGGGGTCATGGCCTCCGCCTTCGGAAGCTCCTGCCGTTTCAAGGGAAGCTCCTCCCACTTCAAGGATTGAGGTCGAATCGGCTCCGCGGCTCGAAGCGGGAGCGTTGAGGCCCGAATTCGAAGGCGTGCACGAAGAAGGCTTGCACGAAGAAGACCTGCCGGAGCCTGACGACGCGCGCCTCGGCTCGCCGGAGGCGACAGAGACGCCGGCGCTGGACGACGTTCGCAATGTCGACGCGCCCGGGCCCGCGCGTGACAGGCGGCCGGCAAACTGGACGCTGAGGGTCGCCGCGCTTGCGGTCGTCGGAATTGGGATGATCGGCGCGGTGCTCGCGCTCAGGGGCGGGGTGCCTGGCCTTCCGAAGCCGCCTCCGTTCATCGCCGCGGCCCAGGGACCGACAAAGGTTCAGCCGCCGAGCGAAGAAACGGTGGCGGCGCCAAACGACGCCGGCGCCAATCTCTTGAAGGACAGCACGCAGGCCGGCCACGTCAAGGTCGTCGCCTCCGAGGAGCAGCCGGTCGATCTGAACGCCCAGGGTTCGGCGCCCGCGAGCGCCTCGGGCGCGCCTGCGAGCGCAAGCGCCGCCAACGCAAACCCGGTGACGGGAATCGCCGACGCGCCGGTCGTCGTGGCCACGACCGTTGCGCCGCCGCCGGTTGCGCAGCAGTTCCCCGATCCCAAGCCGGTGCGGACCGTTTCGTTGCGACCCGACGGGACGCCAATTCCGGCCTCGACGCTGGCCGCGAGCGACGCGGGCGGCGCCGCGCCGGTCAGCGAAGCGCCGAAGCCGCCCGCGAAACCTCAGGCGAAGCCCGCGCCCGACGTCGCCGTCGGGACAGCCCAGCCGTCGACTCCGAAACTTGAATTGCCGACCAAGCTTATCCGGAAAATCGTCCGCCCGGGTGGCGGTCGCGAAAACCGAGACGACCGCGCCCGGCGCGGCTGCAGAGGCCGCGGCGAACGAACCGGTTCAGCCCGGAGCGCCCTCGAAGTCCGAGAAATCGGCAAAAACGCCGAAGACTCAGCAAGCCGCCGCTGAAGCCGCGAGCCCTCCAGCCGCCGACTGCCGCCGTCGATGCGACCGCCGCGACAACGTCGGGGGGCTGGGCCGTTCAACTTGCCGCCCCAAGATCCGAGGCGGAAGCCAAGAGCACCGCCGCCAAACTCAGCGCCAAATATGATTCGGCGCTGAACGGGTCCTCGATTGGCGTGCACAAGGCCGTCGTCAACGGCGAGACGATCTATCGTCTGCGCGTTGGCGGCCTCTCGAAGGCGGACGCCGCTGCGCTTTGCGCTCGCTTGAAGGGTGACGGCGGCGACTGCTTCATCGCCAAGTAGCCAGGGTTCGCTAAGTCCCGCTGGGGAGAGGTCCATGCCCAAGGCCTTCATCTGCGGCTGCAGAGGCTTTGCGCTCGGCCCGGATGAGCGCGAATTCCTTCGCGAAAACGATCCGTGGGGCCTCATCCTCTTCAAGCGCAATGTCGACGATCGCAATCAGCTGCGCGCGCTGATCCGCTCGTTTCACGAATGCGTCGGCCGCGCCGACGCGCCTGTCCTGGTCGATCAGGAAGGGGGCCGCGTACAGCGCATGGCGCCGCCCCAATGGCGCGCCTATCCCGCCGCAGGCGTGATCGAGGCGGGTCTTGAGCCGTCAGAGGCCGAGACGGCGGCCCGGCTGATCGCCCGGCTCATCGCGCATGATCTCAGCGAAGTCGGGATAACGGTCGATTGCGCGCCGGTGCTCGACGTCGCCGAACCGATGACCCACGCCGTCATTGGCGCGCGGGCTTTTTCCCAGCGGCCTCAGCGGGTCGCGGCGATGGGCAGGGCTTTCGCGGAGGGGCTGCTCGCAGGCGGCGTCGTCCCGGTGATCAAGCATTTGCCGGGACACGGGCGCGCGCGAGCGGATAGTCATCACGAGCTGCCCGTCGTCGACGCGACGCGTAGGGAGCTGCGAACGCGATTTTCTCCCCTTTGCGGAACTGAGGGATCTGCCGATGGCGATGAGCGCGCATGTCGTTTTCAGCGCGCTCGATCCGCTCCGGCCCGCGACCGCCTCGCCTTTCGTTGTTCGGGAGATCATGCGCGGGCAGATCGGTTTCGACGGGCTGATCATGAGCGACGACGTGTCGATGAAGGCGCTGCGCGGTCCCTTCGAAGAGCGTGCGAGGGCGATCTTCGAGGCCGGAACTCGATGTCGTTCTCCACTGTAACGGCGAACTCGAAGAGGCCCGAGCGGTCGCCTCTGCAACGCCGGAACTCTCTGGCCACTCGCTCCGCCGCGCCAATGCCGCGCTTGCCGCGCGCGCTCGTCCGAAGCCCTTCGACGTCGAAGAGGCGGAAGCGAAATTCGCGGCGATCAGGACGACGCTCGGCCTCGCCTGAACTCAACCTTGACGGGTCGCGACGCGGCATATCAGGGGCTGACCAGGAATTGATCGATCGTCTCGAAAAATCTGGCGACCGAGATCGGCTTGGACAAATAAGCCTCGCAGCCGCCCTGCAGAATTTTCTCTTCGTCGCCCTTCATCGCGAAGGCGGTGATGGCGATGACCGGGATTTCGCGCAGCTCTTCGTCATCCTTGAGCCATTGCGTCACCTCGAGCCCGGAGACTTCCGGCAGCTGAATGTCCATCAGAATGAGATCCGGCCGGTGCTTTCGGGCGAGATCGACGGCTTCGATCCCGCTTCGCGTCTGCACGATGCGGTGCCCCCGGGTCTCGACCAGATCGTTGAAAAGCTTCATGTTGAGTTCGTTGTCCTCGACGATGAGCACGGTCTTGCGATTGAGGCTTTCCATCGGAGCGCTTTCTGGCCAGCTTGCAGGACGACAGTAACCGGCAGACATTGATGAAAGGAGAATCGCTGTATGCGTGATCCGACAATAGCGCGGTTATCCACAAGCCCCGACTCCGCTCGATCGATGGCGGTCGCGGCTTTGAGCTTCCTCGCGGCGGATCATGCGCGTCTGGAGCAGGTTTTTGTCCGTCACCGGGCTTGGCCCGCATAACCTGAGAGGCGCCGCCGCCGACCCTGGCTTCTACGGAAGCGTGCTCGACTATCTTCTTGCCGACGAACCGCTTCTGCTCGCCTTTGCCGCCGAGGCGGGGCTCAAGCCGGAGGACATCGCGCGGGCGCGTCAGACGCTAAGCGGGCCTCGGGCTCCCGACGGGTCATGACCGATCGGCCGGCGCCTCGGCTCTGTCGGGACTGCCTGACGAGGCATTCGGACGACGCCTCGCGCTGCCCCTCCTGCGGGTCGCCGAGATCGGTCGATCTCGATGCCTCGGCTGGCCTTCAGATCGCGCATGTCGATTGCGACGCCTTCTACGCCTCGGTGGAAAAGCGCGACCAGCCGAACCTGCGCGACAAGCCGGTGATCGTCGGCGGCCTCGGGTCGCGGGGCGTCGTTTCGACCTGCTGCTACATCGCGCGAACCTTCGGCGTCCGCTCGGCGATGCCGATGGGTCGGGCGCTGGCGCTCTGCCCCGGGGCCATCGTCCTGGCGCCGGACATGGCGAAATATGCGCGCGCCGGTCGGGACATTCGCGCGCTGATGCAGCAACTGACCCCGCTGGTCGAGCCCCTGTCGATCGACGAGGCCTATCTCGACCTCACCGGATGCGAGGGGGCGAACGGAATGGGAGCGGCCGAAATGCTCGTGCGGCTTGCTCGCCGCGTGGAGACCGAGATCGGCGTGACGATTTCGGTAGGCCTCAGCGACTGCAAGTTTCTGGCGAAACTCGCCTCCGATCTCGACAAGCCGCGGGGCTTTGCGCTGCTCAGGCGGGAAGAGGCGAAGGCCTGGCTCGCGCCGCAAAGC
The DNA here is from genome assembly GCA_963775665.1 of uncultured Alphaproteobacteria bacterium. Lineage (GTDB taxonomy): Bacteria > Pseudomonadota > Alphaproteobacteria > Rhizobiales > Beijerinckiaceae > Roseiarcus. The sequence goes on from CAVZJZ010000050.1 coordinate 302,815, forward strand.
GTCGGGCGACTGTGGGGCGTCGGCAAGGCCGGGCAGGAGCGGCTGGAACGACAGGGCTTTCGGCTGATCGGCGATCTGCAGCGGATCGACGAATGGGCGGCGGCTTCGAGCCTCGGCGAGGACGGCCGGCGCCTTTGGCGCCTCGCCCAGGGGATCGACGATCGCCGGGTCAGCCCCGATCGCAAGACGAAAAGCGTTTCGAGCGAGACGACGTTCGACGCGGACGTGGCGGACAAAGGGGAGCTGACCCGCGTCCTCCTTGGCCATTGCGACCGGGTCGCCGCGCGGCTGCGCAAGGAGGGCCTCTCGGCCACGGGGGTGACCCTCAAGCTGCGGCTGCCCGACTTCAGCCTGCGGACGCGGAGCCGAACCGGGATGAGGCCGACACAGCTCGCCCCGCGCCTGTTCGCCGCCGCGCGAGCCCTGCTCGACGCCCAGCCCGACCGCGCGGCGTATCGTCTTCTTGGCGTCGCTGCGACCGAACTCGCGCCGGCAGAGGGCGCCGACGAGGGCGACCTCGTCGACCGCGACGCAGCGCGGGAGAAGTCGCGGGAAGCGGCAATCGCGACGCTGCGCGACAAATTCGGCGCGCGCTCGGTTCAGCGGGGCCTCGCATTTCGGCAGGACTCCCGCAAGACCTGACGGCGCTATTTCGCGCAGGCCGACGTCGGCAGGATTTCGAGCTTCCGAAGGCGGGCGCGCAAGGCGAACAGCCCGTAATCGAGCTTGAGGGTGCCCGATACGCCGTTCTCGTAGAGGTCGAAGGACAGCGTGTATTCGGGCGGCGAGTCCTTCGTGGCTTCGTCGAAATAGGAGACGACGACCGGCCAGCGGCGGATTCCCTTCAACTCGGCGGCGGTCTCCTGCGTCGTCGCTCGGCTTCATGGCTTCTTTGCCGACCACAGCCATCGTCGCGTAGATCTTCGCGCCGGTGTCGGAGCCGTCGTAGACGCGGGCCTCGATCGCTCCGCCGCCGTTCTTGGCCGCCTCGATCAGGCGTTCGATGTGCTGCGTCGGGAACAGCACGTCTTGGCCGAAATCGATCGACTTCGTGGCCGGTTTGGTCAACTCGACGCGCAGGTCGTCGCCGGGTCCGCGCGTCGCTGTCCCGACGACGGGAGGGGTCGCCGGAACGCCGTCCGAATCGACCCGGAAGCGCATGGATTTGCCGTCGGCGTCTTCGAACGACATGGCGTTGACCTGAAGTCGAGAAAGGCTCGCCCTCGCTGCGCTCCATCTCGGTCAGCTGACGGAAGTTGGACGTGTAGCCCTCGCATGGCGAGCCGCGGAATTCGTAGGCGATCAGCCCCCTGGCCGCGATCGGGGTCTGAGCCGAAGCCGCGAGGCGGCGACGCCGAATCGACGAGCGAGAGGTCATAGGCGGCGCGATGCGAAGCGAGCGGCAGGACCGCCGCCGCGTTCGCGGGCATGATGGACGGAGCCAAAAGAAGGGCAAATGCGCCGACGGCGAGTCGCAAGGCCATGGTCTCTCCCGGATGCAAGGCGCCTCAGGGTCCCCTGCGTTTCGGGCGCTTTCGTGACATCCGCGATCCGGCGTCAGTCAAGCGTTCTCGTCGGGAGAGACGGCCCCCAAACCTGGTCGAGCGCCGCCGGCTCGCCCAGCGGCTCTTCGTCCGCCCGCAACGCAGGCTCGTCGTTCGGGTCCGGTACGCCATAGCCGGCGGGCAGCTTGCCGTCGAAAAGCCCGGCCGCCTGAAGCTCGTCGAGCCCGGGCAAGTCCGCGATTGCGTCGAGGCCGAACTGGATCAGGAATTCCGCCGTCGTGCCGTAGGTGATCGGCCGGCCGGGCGCCTTGCGGCGGCCTCGCATGCGCACCCAGCCCGCCTCCATCAGGACGTCGAGGGCGCCCTTCGACACCGCAACGCCGCGAATCTCCTCGATGTCGGCGCGCGTGACGGGCTGGTGATAGGCGACGATGGCGAGCGTCTCGATTGCGGCGCGCGAAAGCTTGCGTTTCTCCTCGCCTTCGCCGGCGAGCAGCCAGGAGAGGTCTTCCGCGGTGCGGAACGTCCAGCGCCGGGCGACGCGAACGAGATTGACGCCCCGTCCGGCGTAAAGCTGCGCCAGGTCCTCCATGACCGCGCGAACGTCGGCGCCGGCCGAAAGGCGGGCGGCGATCGCCGATTCGTCGAGCGGCTCGGCGGAGGCGAACACCATCGCCTCGGCGATGCGCACGTCCTCGGGCGTCGCGCGCGGAGCGATCGTGTCGAACAGGCGAGCGACGTCGCTGGTTGCGTTCATCCGGCCCATGGCTCACCTCGTCTGCCGCTTGAGAGAAGAACGGTCACGCCGCGGCCCCTTCGACGGCGCCGGCTGCGGCCGCGCGAATCCAGATCGGCGCAAAGGCCTTTTCCTGTCGGAGCTCGATCCTGCCTTCCCGAACGAGTTCGAGCGACGCCGAGAAGGAGGAGGCGCGCGCGCTTCGCCGCATCTTGGGATCGGCGCAGGCCTCGATCAGCCATTCGTCGAAAGCGGTCCAGTCGCAAGCCTGGCCGATGAGCCGCGCCAGCGTCTCCGCGCCTCGGCGAGCGACCAGACGCTGCGTGTTTTCAGACGCACCGTCGCGCGGGCGTGCTTCTGCGCCTGGCGAGCATAGGCCGACAGGATGTCGTAAAGGCTGGCTTCGTACGCGGCGCGCCGGGCGACCACGACGGCCTCTGGCGCGCCCCTCGCGAACACGTCGCGTCCGAGCCGGGAGCGGCGCATCAGCAATTCGGCGGCTTTGCGAATGGCCTCGAGGTTGCGCAAGCGATTGGCGAGCGCCTCGGCAAGCTCGGCCGCGTCCGGCTCCGCCGCCCGCGGAGGGGCGGGCAGGAGGAGGCGCGACTTCAGAAACGCCAGCCACGCCGCCATGACGAGATAGTCGGCCGCAAGCTCCAGCCTCAGCTTGCGGGCAGCCTCGATGAAAAGGAGATATTGCTCGGCGAGCGCCAGGACCGAGATTCTCGACAGGTCGACCTTTTGACGACGGGCGAGCTCGAGAAGGAGGTCGAGCGGGCCTTCAAAACCGTCGACATCGACAGTGAACGCGGGATCGTCGACCCCCCGTTCATCGTCGAGACGCTCACCGGCTCCGGACACGAATCACCCTTCCTGGAACATGGGTCTTGTCTCGCGCAGCCTTGCGGAGAGGGCAAGAGGCGGCCGGACGACGTCAACAGGCGAGCGAAACCGGGCCGGCCGGGGAACTTAACGTGATGAAATGAACGTCAATTTGCTGGGCGCTCGTAGGATAGAATTTGACGCCTGGCGCCCGACCTGGACGTATGTCCGGTTCGCGGAACGGCGACTTTCCTTGCCGTTCACACCTCAGCGGCTCTAGGCTTGTCAAGCGCCACGGGCGTGCCCGACCATGGTTTCGGGGGGGAACATGATACGAACGTCAAGGTGCTCTTGCGGTGAATGCTCGGTCGAGGTCGAGGGAAATCCTGTTCGCAACTTACTATGTAATTGCGAAGATTGCCGGCGGCGGACGGGCGCGCCATTCAGCTGGTCCACTTACTTTCTCGACGACCAAATCCGAAAAATTGAGGGACCGCTGACCATCCGTCGGGTCGAGACTGGTCGGTCTGTTCCGCATACGAGGTGCTTCTGCTCAAAATGCGGCTCGACGCTGTTCTGGAAGGCGCCGACGCTGATGCCGGACACGACGGGCTTTGCGGGCGGTTGCTTCAACGATCCGACGTTGCCCGCTCCCACTCACGTCATCCGCTACGCACAGCGGATGACGTGGGCGGTCTTTCCCTCAGGATGCGAAATCTCGCAAACCTAGCGTCCAACCGTCCTTGTCACGGGATGACCGTGGTAATCCCCCGCCGGACTCAATTGTCAATTCTTGACCGCTAGCGTGTCAATTTGGAAAATGACTGGCGCGCCGGTATTAGCCAAGCTTGGACTTAACTCTGTTCATTGAGGTAAACTCAGAGAACTCAAATGAATACGCAGAACAACTGTTGCAACAAGAATTCGCTGAGTTATCGTCCAATTCGTCGGTCATTCGTGGCCGGCAAAACGCTCCGCCGGGCGCTTGGTTCCGCCGCATCTCCCGGCTCCCGGCGGAGCGGGCCGGCGGGAGCGCGGTCCCAGGTGGCCTCCCGGGCCCGCCTCCCGCCGGTCTCGAGGCTTCCGCCGTCCCAATCAGTAACGGCGAAGCAGACTGACCATCTTGCCCTGAACCCGAACGCGATCCGGACCGAAGATTCTCGTCTCGTATGCCGGATTGGCCGCCTCAAGCGCAATCGACGCGCCGCGTCTGCGAAACCGCTTGAGTGTCGCTTCTTCCTCGTCGATCAGGGCGACGACGATGTCGCCGGTCTCGGCGGTGTCCTGCTTGCGGATCACGACCGTGTCGTTTTCGAGAATGCCGGCCTCGATCATCGAGTCGCCGCGCACCTCGAGGGCGAAGTGTTCGCCGCTGCCGAGGAACTCCGGCGGCATGGCCAGGGTCTGTGTCCGGGTCTGGATCGCCGAAATCGGCGTGCCGGCGGCGATGCGGCCCATTAGGGGCACCATAACGGGATGCGGACCCTCGCCGCCGCGCGCAGGCTGCGGCGCTCTGAGCCGCCCCAGATTTCCGGCGATCACGCTCGGCGAGAATTTCTGCGCCCGCGGGGTCGAGACGGTGGCGGATTCGGGCAGCCTCAGGACTTCGATCGCGCGCGCCCGGTTGGCGAGGCGGCGAATGAAGCCGCGTTCCTCGAGCGCCATGATGAGGCGGTGAATTCCGGACTTCGAGCGCAACTCCAGCGCATCCTTCATTTCGTCGAAGGAGGGGGGCACCCCGGACTCCTGCAGGCGCTCGTGGATGAATCGTAACAATTCGCTTTGTTTCTTCGTCAGCATCTTGTTCTCCGGGCAGCCCGCCGCGAACTCGGATGGTTTCGGTCAGCGCGGCGGTAGAATCGCCGCAAGCCGTAAACAAACCGCGAACGAAAGCTAGCCGTTCATGCTGTGTTCGGCAAGCGGAATCTGCGCGGGCGGGCCTCGGTGGAAAAACGCGGCGTCTGGGACGCCGGCCGTTAACGAAATCAAAATGAGTCGCCTCCGCCGCTGGCCGAGGTCGGCCCTTTTCGTCAGTTGACTTTGTTAACGTTTCGTAACATTGTTCGCCGACACCGCCTCAATGGGGAGTGCGTGTGACATTTGGGGGCTCTGCCATGTCTGTTTCCAATTATCGCCTTTCGCCGGCTGCGATTGCGCTGCTGGCGTGCGTGACCGCCGCGGGCGGCGCGTCGGCGGCTCAGTTGACGCCGATACAATCCGCCTCCGCGCCGCCAAACGACCCGATCTCCTGGGTTTCGTTCCCCACGGCAGGGAACTCATATTGCAGTGCGACAGACGGCTGCGGGACCATTCCGTCGGGCGGACAGACCGAATTTCAGTGGACGGCTGGCGACTACGTGCTGTCGTCAATCCTCACTGTGCCGACGACCTCCGTCACCGACCTCAGCGCCGGACTGGTTCTTTGCAGAATTTCCTTGGCGGCGACGGAAACAACGAGAACTGGTACGTCTATCTCAACGGTGTGGCCGTCGCTCAGACAACATTGCCGGATTGCAGCTACTGCGGCGACACTCAAACGGTGACGGGAACTGTCGATTTCGCCGGTATCGCGCCAGTCGGCGGGGGCTACCAGCTTGAACTGGTCTTGCAGAATACGGTGCCCGATGGCGGCGGATCGGTTGCCTGGCAGGACGGCGGAATGACCGGCCTCTCCTACAGCGCCGTCCCCGAGGCCTCGACCTGGGCGATGATGCTCTTCGGCTTCGCAGGCCTGGGCTTCGCCGGGTATCGCGGGGCCAAGCGCGCCCCGCTGCTTGCAGCGTAATCTGGAGGGCGCTTTCTGTCGCGGCGTGACAGGCCGTCCCGCCGATAACACGAAGCCCCGTCGCCATCCAGCGGCGGGGTTTTTGTCTGGCGAAGACGCCACCCGGGCGTCGTTGACGCGAGCCATCCGCCGAACGGCGCAGAGATGGAGACAAATCGGTCTTGCGAGCTCATGTAACACATGAGAAAGAGCTCATAATCGATTGGAAAATAAGGCCTTTCACACCACGGTGCCGCCCCTCCCGGTGACGGTTCAGTCGAAACGCGTCGTGTGCTCATGTAACACATGAAGATCCTTGCGTAATTTACTGTAAAGTCAGGACTTTCATACCCAAACAGCGAGCCGAAATGCAGCCATTCCGCCCGGTTCCGGCCGGTTTGGGGCGCCAGAGTTTAGAAATTCTATACTTTCGCGCTCCTTGGCGGGCGGCAAAAGCCGGTCTCCGGCTTCGGCTTCCCCGATTGTCTGCTCCCTGTTATGCGGCCGAACAGGGAGATGACCTCCCTGTTATCTCGCTCAACCGTTACATAAGCAACTCATCGCAGGCGATTGATATTCCGTGCTTTCATGCGTCGCAGCCGAGCGCCGCGGGGCCCGCGTTTCCCTGTTAGCAGGGGATAACAGGGAGAATTCCGGTTTTGGCGAAATACTAGGCGGCGCGCGGCGCGAAGGGGATTGTATAGATTTTCTATCCCGTCGGGGGCGGCCGCGCCCTCAGTTCAGCGTCATCTCCGGCACGTCGCCTTCGACGAGGAGATAAGCGCCGGTCGCGTTCTGGACGTCCTGCACGGATACGCCAGGGCCGCGCTCGCGGAGCGCCAGGCCTCTTTCGGTCGGCTCGATCACCGCCATTTCGGTGACGATGAGGCTGACCCGCCGCGTCGCGGTGAGCGGCAGGGTGCAGCGCGGCACGATCTTGTGCGCGCCCTTGGCGGTATGGACCATGGCGACGACGACACGGCGCGCGCCCGCGACGAGGTCCATCGCGCCGCCCATGCCGGGCACCATCTTGCCGGGGACCATCCAGTTGGCGAGATAGCCGCGCTCATCGACCTCGAGGCCGCCGAGCACGGTCATGTCGAGATGGCCGCCGCGAATGATGCCGAAGCTCATGGCGCTGTCGATCGAGGCGGCGCCGGGCATGGCGGTGACGAAGCCGCCGCCGGCGTCGGTGAGGTCCGGGTCCTCCATGCCCTCGGGCGGGCGAGGGCCTAGGCCGATCACGCCGTTCTCCGCCTGGAAGAACACGTGGACGTCCTTCGGCAGGAAGTTGGCGACAAGGCTCGGCAGTCCGATGCCGAGATTGACCAGCATCTCCGGCTTGACCTCCCGGGCGACGCGGCGGGCGATGATGTCCTTGGCTTCCATCAGTAGGCCCTCTCCAGGAGATGGGTGACGAGCACGCCCGGCGTCTTGACGTTGTCGGGCGAAATGACGCCGACCGGGACGATGGTCTGCGGCTCGGCGATGACGACGTCGCCGGCGAGCGCGATGATCGGATTGAAATTATGGGCGGTGAGCGAATATTCGAGATTGCCGTAGTAGTCGGCCTGCTTCGCGCCGATGAGGGCGAAGTCGGCGCGGATCGGCTTCTCGAGAAGATAGCGCTTGCCGTCGACTTCGACGATCGGCTTGCCTTTCTCGACCAGCGTGCCGAGGCCGGTCGCGGTCAGGACGCCGCCAAGGCCCACGCCGCCGGCGCGGATCCGCTCGATCAGCGTGCCCTGGGGCGCGAGCTCGACCTCGATCTCGCCGGCCATCATCTTCGCCTGCGTCTCCGGATTGAGGCCGATGTGGGAGACGATCAATTTGGCGACCGCGCCGGCGGTGATGAGCTTGCCGATGCCCTTGCCGGGCATGGCGGTGTCGTTGGCGATGACCGTGAGATTCCTGGCGCCGCGCCTGACCAGCGCGTCGATCAGGCGGTGAGGGGAGCCGACGCCCATGAACCCGCCGATCAGCAGGCTTGCGCCGTCGGGAATGAGCGCGGCCGCCTTCTCGGCGGTGATCGCAGCTTTCATCGGTTGCGCCCCTCGTGCTCTCGCCTGCCGTCGCATGGCGCAGTCGCAGCTTTCGTAACGCAAATCCGCTCGTGAGGATATTGCGGAGAGAGGCGCTCGGTTCGCGCAGGCTGCGCGACGCTCGCCTCTACAGGGCCGCCGCAGCCTCCAGAAGCTCGAGCGCGACCCTGACTGAAGCCAGCCGCACTTCCCGGCGGCCGATGTCGCCGAACCGCTCCTCGCGCGCCGCCGTCGCCGCGCCGGCCCTTGCGCAGCCGAACCAGACGAGGCCGACCGGCTTTTCGGCCGTTCCGCCATCCGGTCCCGCGACGCCGGTGACGCTGACCGCGATATTGGCGAGCGAGGCCCGGAGCGCCCCCTCGGCCATGGCCCTGGCCGTCGCCTCGCTGACGGCGCCATGGGTCCGGATCGTCGCCGCGGGAACGTCGAGCAGGTCCTCTTTGGCCTCGTTGGAATAGACCACGAAGCCGCGCTCGACGACCGCGGAGGATCCCGGAATCTCCGTGAGCAGCCCCGCGACCAGTCCGCCGGTGCACGATTTCGCGGTCGCGATTTTGAGCCCTGAGACGCGGCATCGCTCGAGGATCGCGGCGGCGCGGGCTATGAGGTCGGGTGGGAACATCCTGAAGTCGTCCGGCCGTTTCGAAGCTCATAATGCGTGACGATCACTATAGCAGCCTGCCGTCGATCTGAAGGGGCCCGACTGACCGGCTCGGCTTCGCATCGCCCCTTTACCCGTCCCGCATCCGCCCGCTAGCTTCGTCCGACCGTCGCCGGACCCCTTCATGACCCGCCATCTGAAAGCCCGCCCGTTCACGCTCGAAGAGTTGCGCGCCTATCTCGTCGAGATCTTCCCGCAGGTCTGGGCGAGGGGCGACTACGCCATCGAGGAGGTCGGGCCGATGACCGCGGTCGTGCGCCTCAATTACCATCCGGACACTTAGGCCCGGCGGCACGATATCGGGGCCTTCGATGTTCGCGCTTTGCGACCTCGCGCTTTATGTCGCGATCCTGCACGAGATTGGCCGAGTGAAGCTTGCGGTCACCACCAATGTCTCGATCAACTTCTTGCGCAGGCCCGAGCCGAAGGACCTGATCGGCCGGGCGAGGCTGATGAAGCTCGGCAAGCGCCTCGCGGTCGGGGCGGTCGCGCTCTATTCGCCCGGTGAAAGTGAGATGGTCGCCCATGCCACGGGAACTTATTCGATTCCGGCGCGCGGGGATGAAGGGGCGACATGAAACCGACCCGCGCGCCCGCGGGATATTCTCTGCGAGATGCGCCTGTCATGTCATCTCGCTCGCGTGGAACGCGTGGAATCAGCAGCGCCGGGCAAGGTGGTCAGAGATAGCTTCATCGCTAGCGTCGAAGCCGGGGACCTTTCACTCGTTCATGAAAACGACCTCGAGCAGGCGCATCTCCCTGAGGTGGTTCTCGCCGGCGAGTTCGCGAACGGATTGCTGACTGTTCGCTGTGATCCCATGCGCGCTCAGCTTGCGCTCGAGCGCGTCCGGAGCCGTGTGGGTAAGGCTAGCCAATGTCGATAGGGGGGCCTCGACCAAGGCCTGCTCTACGGCTCTCAGCAACTGACCGCCCGCTCCAATTCCTGCAAAGAAGGCTGCGACCAGGACGACGCTGAACACCCCGACGCTGGCTTTGCCCCAGCGGGATTTGAGATGGTTCATGAACGGGCGCATATTTGCTGCGATGTGAGCGCCAACGCCCGCCAGAAAAATCCAAGAAAACCATTCATGCGCTTCTCTCGTCAGACCTCGATCCCAGCCGAAGAACATCATGACTCCGGTCGCCGACATCAAAAGGAAGGCTCCAATGGTCACCGGCGTTGCCCAGGTGCGTAAAGGAAATACTGCCACAGGCAGCCTCTCCATGACCGACACAATTGACATAAGGAGAACCCCATTTCCGGTTCGATCCGTCCGACGCGAACGAAGCGTTTGGGACGAACACGCGCGACGCTGCACATCAGATTAATCTGAGCGGTCGGGGCTCGATTGATCCGCATCAAGTGGGCGTCCGCGGCTCGACGGCGGACGCTTGCTTGCGCGAGCGTGAAGTCACGGTATCATGGTACCGCACACGCCACGGCGGCGGATTTATTGATGAGTTCCGGCGATTCGTCGTTGACATTCTGCACGGCGCCCCGCTAGAAGCGCAGCCTCCTGAACCCCAACGGAACCATCATGTTCGGCAAAACCCATTCGACCAAGACGGCCGACATCGAGAAGAAATGGCTTCTCATCGACGCCAAGGGCCTCGTCGTCGGGCGCCTCGCGACCATCGTCGCCCAGCGTCTGCGCGGCAAGCACAAGCCCAGCTTCACGCCCCACATGGACGACGGCGACAACGTGATCATCGTCAATGCGGAGAAGGTCGTGTTCACCGGCCGCAAGCGCGAGAACAAGGTCTATTATCACTACACGGGCTATATCGGCGGCATCAAGGAGCGCTCCGCCCACGCGATCCTCGAGGGCAAGTTCCCCGAGCGCATCGTCGAGAAGGCGGTCGAGCGCATGCTGCCGCGCGGCCCGCTGGGCCGCAAGCAACTCGGCAACCTTCGCGTCTATAAAGGGCCGGACCATCCGCACGCCGCCCAGTCGCCGACCCTGCTCGACGTCGCTAAACTCAATTCCAAGAACAGCCGGAGCGCCTGATCCATGGCCGAGACCCTTTCTTCGCTCGCCGACCTGAAGACCTCCGCCGCTGCTCCGGCGGTCGCCGAGGCCCCCGTCCATGTCCAGAAGCTTGACCGTTACGGCCGGGCCTATGCGACCGGAAAACGCAAGAACGCGGTCGCGCGCGTCTGGATCAAGCCGGGCAGGGGCCTCGCCACCGTCAACGGCAAGCCGCTCGACCAGTATTTCGCCCGGCCCGTTTTGCGCATGATCCTCAGCCAGCCGCTCGTCGTCGTGAACCGCATCACCCAGTACGACCTCACCGTGACGGTGACCGGCGGCGGCCTCTCCGGCCAGGCCGGCGCGGTGCGCCACGGCCTCGCCAAGGCGCTGACCTACTACGAGCCCGATCTCCGCGCCGCCCTGAAAAAGGGAGGGTTCCTCACCCGCGACTCCCGCGTGGTCGAGCGCAAGAAATACGGTCACAGGAAAGCCCGCGCCAGCTTCCAGTTCTCGAAGCGCTGAGCGGACGTTTTTTCTGAGGGCGCCGCGTCCGCCGCGCTCAACGAGCGCGGCTACAGGCGCGGCGACGAGATCGCCTTGACGAAGACAAAGGTTTGGACGAAACACCTCGCATGATCGACCTCTCGCCCCCCCGACCGCGCCGACGCTGACTTTGCGGGCTTGACGCGCGCGAGCGCGACTGTTTTCGGGTTTGGGACTTCACGAGGCGATCATGGCGACACTCTTCATCGACGGCGAGGCGGGCACGACGGGCCTGCAGATCCGCGACAAGCTCGCGGGCGTCCCGGGCGTCAAGCTCGCGAGCCTGCCGGCCGAGGCGCGCAAGGACCCGGCCGCCAAGCGGAAGCTCTACGGCGACGTCGACGTCGTCATCCTCTGCCTGCCGGACGAGGCGGCCAGGGAGGCGGCCGAGGTCGATCGAGGTCGATGGGCGAACATGGCCCCCGCGTCATCGACGCCTCGTCCGCCCACCGGGTCGCGCCGGGCTGGACTTACGGCTTTCCCGAGCTGATCGCGGGGCAGGGCGAGGCGGTCGCCAGGGCGCGCAAGGTCACCAATCCCGGCTGCCACGCGACCGGGGCGATCGCGCTCCTGCGGCCGCTCGACCGACGCCGGGCTCATGCGCAAGAGACATGGCCGTCTCGATCGGCTCGGTCAGCGGCTATTCGGGCGGCGGCAAGTCGATGATCGAGGCCTACGAGAGCGGCCGGGCGCCGGCCTTCGAGCTCTATGCGCTCGGCGCTCGAACACAAGCACATGCCCGAGATCCAGCTCTATTCGGGCCTGACCGCACGGCCGATCTTCGTCCCCTCGGTCGGCAATTTCCGCCAGGGCATGCTGGTCAGCGTGCCCCTGCATCTCGACGCGCTGCCCGGCCGGCCGAAGGGGGCGGACCTTCGCGCCGCGTTCGAACAGCACTATCGCGGCCGAGAGCATATGTCCGCGTCGCGCGAGTCGACGCATCCGGGCAGGATCGAGCCGGAGTCGCTCAACGGCACGAACGACCTCGAGATCCACGTCTTCGCCAACGAGGCGCGCCGCCAGGCGCTGCTGGTCGCCAAGTTCGACAACCTCGGCAAGGGCGCCTCGGGCGCCGCGGTGCAGAACCTGATGCTGATGCTGGGGCGCTAGAAAATCTATACTCTTGACTTCGCGCGGGGCGACGCTGGCAATTTCGCCAGAACCGGAATTCTCCCTGTTATGCCCTGCTAACAGGGAACGCGAGGCGGCGCCGCGCTTTGGTTTCAGGCATGAAAACGATGAATATCAGTCGTTTGCGATGAATTGCTCATGTAACGGTTGAGCGAGATAACAGGGAGGCCGTCTCCCTGTTCAGCCCCATAACAGGCAGCAGACAATCGGGAAAGCCGAAGCCGGAGACCGGCTTTCGGGGCCCGCCCGAGGGCGCCAAAGTATAGAAATTCTAAACTCCGCCGCCCGAAGCCGTCCGGAACCGGGCGGAATGGCTGCATTTCGGTCCGCTATTGCGGGATGAAATCCGGACTTTACAATGTCTTACGCAAGAATCTTCATGCGTTACATGAGCAAAAAAACGCCTGAAGGCTCTGGCAGGGAGACCTACCGCCGCCCGCCGAGCTCGTCGATATGGGCGAGCAGGTCCGCCGGGTCCTCGTAGACCCGGAACGCGGTCGCCTTCTGCAGCTCTTCGGCGCCGTATCCGCCGCAGAGCAGGCCGACGCCGAGCGCCCGGCAGCGCGCCGCCGCCAGCATGTCCCAGATGCTGTCGCCGACGACCACGGCCGTCTCGATCGGGGCGTTCAGCCGCTCGGCCGCCGCGAGGAAGAGATCGGGATCGGGCTTGGCGTATTTGACCAGGTCGCGCGTCACCACCGGCGTCCGCTCCGGGTCGACGCCGAGCGCCTTCAGGTTGACCGCCGCCGTCTCCATCCGTCCGCTCGTCGCGATCGCCCAGCGGATTCCGACGCTGGTCAGCCACATGAGGAGATCGCGGGCGCCCGGCAGCGGGCGGATATGGTCCGCCATCCGCCGGTAGGCGCGCGCATGGCCCTGGCGCAGGCGCTCGCCGCGTTCCTCGTCGATCGGAACGCCGGTCTCGCGGATCAGCTGATTGGTGAACAGGCCGCCGCTCATGCCGATCTTGCGGTGGATGCGCCAGACCGAAAGCTCGATGCCTTCGCCGTCGAGCGCCTCCTTCCAGGCCAGCACGTGCTGATAGACGCTGTCGACGAGCGTGCCGTCGAGGTCGAACAGGAAAACGGGTTCGATGCGCATGTCGACGATCCTCCCTCTTCGGGGCCTCCGGAGCATGATAGCAGGATTGCGGCTTGGGTGGCTAAGCGCCTTCGACAGGCGCCCGGCGCGCAGAGCTGCAGGCGTCGCGATCCCTCATTTCGCAGGCGCCCGCGCAATCCGGACGAGCGCGCGGATCGCCGCCTCGACGACCAATCCCGCGAGATAGGCCAGCGCGCAGCAAAACAGGGCGGCGGCAATGACCCTGAGCGTCATGTCGCCGGCGAAGTCGTAGGTCCCGCCGTTGAGCGCGCGCATGACGAGTGTGAAGGGCAGGGCGGCCAGCACGAGCGGCAGGTCGGCGAACCAGGTCCCCGCTCTCCGCAGGTAGCCGACATAGAGCGCAACGAAGACCAGCGCATAGAGGGCCGCGAAGACGAGACCCGTCCAGGAGCGCAGGCTCCTTGCGCTCAGGCCGAGGGCGGTCCACGCGACGACGCGCTGCGCCTGACGCCCGAGCCCGTCGATGCCGAGCGACACCGTGTCGCCGGCCTTGAGAAAATGCGGCGGCTTCTTGCCCTGGCCGACCCCGGGCGGCGTCCCGGTCGTGATGACGTCTCCGGGCTCGAGGATCATGAACTGCGAGATATAGGAGACGAGCTGCCTGACGCTGAAGACCATTGTCGCGGTCGAGCCGGTCTGCATGCGCTCGCCGTTGACGTCGAGCCACATGTCGAGCTTCTGCACGTCCTCGATCTCGTCGGGCGTCACCAGCCACGGACCGAGCGGACCGAAGGTCGGGGCGCTCTTGCCCTTCACCCACTGGCCCGAGCGCTCGAGCTGAAACTCGCGCTCGGACACGTCGTTGCAGACGCAATAGCCCGCAACATGGGAAAGCGCCTGCGCTTCGCTGACATAGCTCGCCCGCGTTCCGATCACGACCGCAAGCTCGACTTCCCAGTCCGTCTTCTTCGAGCCCTTCGGGATGATCACGTCGTCGTTGGGGCCGACGATGCAGGACGGCGCCTTGATGAACAGGACCGGCTCCTTGGGGACCGGCATGCCGGACTCGGCGGCGTGGTCGGCATAGTTGAGCCCGACGGCGATGAAGTGGCCGACGCCTGCGACGCAAGGGCCAATCCGCGGCGCGCCGCGAACGGCTGGAAGCGAGTCCGGCTTGATCTTGGCGAGCCGCGCCAGGGCGCGCGGGCCCAGCGTCGCGGCGTCGATATCGGCCACGACTTCGCTGAGATCGCGCAGCTTTCCTGCGCCATCGATCAGCCCCGGCTTCTCCTTCCCCGATTTGCCGTATCGAACCAGTTTCATAAGACCTCCAGCGCTTCCAGACGGCCGACCGCACGCAGCTTCCGCGCCTGCCGGGATCGAGAATCGGAATGAACGATTACCAGAGGCCAGGCGCGGCAAAACGTCAATCTGCGCATCCTGCTCGAGCACCCGCACAGAAATTTGATTTGCGAGGGTTATGGATTTTTGCCGAAGGGCGCCTAATTGCCTTTTCGTTCGCATTCGCGCCGTTTGGACGCCTTTGCGCGCGAGCCGACGCAGGCGCGTCATGCCAAAATTCTCTTGTGCGTGAACGCCTTTGCCTCAAAATCAGGCTTGAACGGGATTTTGTGTTGATGTTCAATCCGACATAAGAATCCGCATCGAGTCCGAATTTGTACACTCGGCTGTCGTCAATCATCGAATAATGAAAAGAAATGAACAATGTCAACTGTGGAACGCATCGCACTCTTTATCGACGGAGCCAACCTCTACGCCAGCGCCAAGGCTCTCGGCTTCGACATCGACTACAAGCGTCTTCTTAAGGAGTTTCAGGCCAAGGGCCGCCTGATTCGGGCATTCTACTACACCGCTCTTGTGGACGATCAGGAGTATTCTTCGATCCGTCCGCTGGTCGATTGGCTCGACTATAACGGCTACGCGGTCGTGACCAAGCCGACCAAGGAATTCGTCGACTCGACCGGGCGCCGAAAAGTCAAAGGCAACATGGATATCGAACTCGCGGTCGACGCGATGGAGATGGCCGAGCACGTCGACCTTCTGGTGCTGTTTTCCGGCGACGGCGACTTCCGCTCTCTTGTCGAGGCGATTCAGCGCAAGGGCGTCCGCGTCGCGGTCGTATCGACGATCTCGACCCAGCCGCCGATGGTCGCTGACGAATTGCGCCGGCAGGCGGACGAATTCATCGACCTGGCCCAGCTGATTCAGCGAATCGGGCGCGATCCGGGCGACCGCCCCGTCCGGTCGGAAAACCACCGGCGTCCGCAATTTGCGCCGGCTCCGCTGCAGCCGGCCGAAGAACCGGTGCGCGAATAGGCGCTTTCCGGACCTGGCGCGATGGCCTTCGACGTCAGCCCGCCGCGCGACTGCGCGGCGTGTTCGCGGCTCGCCGAGTACCGCGAGGCCAACCGCGCGGCCTTTCCGGATTGGTCGAACGCCCCGGTCAGTTCATTCGGCGAGGCGAGCGCGCGGCTGCTGATCGTCGGCCTCGCGCCGGGTCTCCGCGGCGCCAACCGCACCGGACGCCCGTTCACCGGCGACTACGCGGGCGACCTGCTCTATGCGACGCTGCTTCGATTCGGCTTCGCGTCGGGCGTCTACGATCGCCGCCCGGACGACGGCCTCGAACTCGTCGACTGCGCGATCGTCAATGCGGTGCGCTGCGTCGCCGCCGCAAAACAAGCCGACTCCGCAGGAGATCGCGAACTGCCGCGCCTATCTGGCGCAGTCGGTCCGAGCGCTGGCCCGCCTGCGCGTCGTGCTCGCGCTCGGTCGGGTGGCGCATGATACGGTCCTGCGCGCTTTCGGGGCCCGCGCGGCGGCTTTCCCGTTCGCGCATGGGGCGCGACACGCGCTCAAAGCCGGACGGCCCGAGCCTCTTCGACAGCTACCATTGCTCGCGCTACAACACGAATACGGGCGTCTTGACCGAGGCGATGTTCGGCGACGTTTTCGCCGCGATCCGCGCCGAGCTTGATCGCTCTTAAGAGGCGCGAGGCCGAATGGCGGCCGCGGAGGGGAGAACGACGTGGGCGCAGAGATCTTCGGCCAAATCGATGGCGCTCCGGTGTTCGAGATCGCAATCGCGACCAGGGCAGGGGCGAGCGCGAAAATTCTGACCTGGGGCGCAGTCCTGCGCGATCTCGTCAGTCCCGACCGCGCAGGGCCCGCAGCATGTCGTTCTCGGGTTGAACACGATCGAGGACTACGTGGCCCATTCGCCGCATTTCGGCGCCGTGCCGGGACGCTTCGCCAACCGCATCGCCAACGGCCGCTTCACCCTCGACGGCGTCGAGCATCAGCTCGACCGCAAGCCGGGCGAGAAGCACACGCTGCATGGCGGACCCAACGGCTTTGGCCAGCGGTCCTGGAAGCTCGGCGCCTACGACGCCTCATCGGTTTCATTGTCGCTCCAGTCGCCCGACGGCGACGCTGGCTTTCCCGGCGCTCTGACGGCGACCTGCGTCTACCGCATGCTCGAACCCGCGACGCTCGCGGGTCGAGCTCTCCGCGGTCGCGGACAAGCCGACTGTCGTCAACCTCACCCAGCACTCCTATTTCAATCTCGACGGCTCGCCGGACATTCTCGATCACGAGCTGACGCTGTTCGCCGATTTCTATACGCCCGCCGACGAGGACCTGATCCCGACCGGCGAGATTCGCGCTGTCGCAGGGACGCCGTACGATTTCCGCTCGGCGCGCCCGGTGCGCAATCCGAGCGGGATCGCCTACGACACCAATTTCTTCGCTTCCCGGCCGCTCGGCCCGGACGGGCTTGCGCCGGTCGCGCTCTTGCGTTCGCCGCGCAACGGATTGAGCATGGCGCTCTTCAGCACCGAGCCCGGCGTGCAGTTCTATGACGCCGCCAAGCTCAACTGCCCGGCGCCCGGACTGGACGGGCGGCATTACGGCGCGCACGCCGGCCTCTGCCTCGAGCCGCAGGCGTTCCCGGATTCGCCGAACCGGCGTCACTTCACCGACTGCGTGCTGCGGCCGGGCGGGGAATACCGCCACGTCAGCGAATTCCGGTTCGGGTAGGCGGCGCGAGCGCCGGCGGACCCGCTTCTGCCAGTCGCGGTTTCGCCTCTACTCCCGCCCGAGGCTCTCGCCGGGGCCGGCTTCCGCCAGCGCCTGGCCGACTTCGAGGCCGAGATCGTCCATCGAGGTCTGCTCGCGGACCGAGAGGTCCTCGCCCTTCGCCTGCCGCTCGGCCTGTTCGGGCGAGCGGGCGACGTTGACGGTCACCTTCGCCTCGACTTCCGGATGCAGATGGACCGGAACGGCGTGCAGGCCGAGCGTCTTGATCGGGTGCAGGATGGCGACATGGTTGCGCTGCACAGGGTGTCCGGCGGCCGTCAGCGCCTCGGCGATGTCGCGGGCCGAGACCGACCCGTAGAGCTGTCCCGTCTCGCCGGCCTGGCGGATGATGACGACCGTCGCCCCGTCGACCTTCGCCGACTGCTCGTTGGCGCTTCGCTTGAGCTCGAGGTTGCGCGCTTCGAGATCGACGCGCTGGGCCTCGAACTTCTTCTTGTTGGCTTCGGTCGCGCGCAGCGCCTTGCCGCGCGGCAGCAGGAAGTTGCGGGCGTAGCCGTCCTTGACGCGCACCGTGTCGCCCATGTGGCCGAGCTTGCCGACGCGTTCCAGCAAAATGACTTCCATTGGTCTTCTCCTATTTGTGTAGCGTTGGTTTTGGGGTGGGAAGGAAAGCGGCGCGGGCGCGCAAGCCGGCGAAGGCGTCGACGAGGCCGAGCACCGCGACGACGGGCAGGATGTATTGCGCGCGCAGCAGGCAGCAGGCGTACAAGGCGACCAGCATCACCGGCCGCAGCCTGAGGCCGCGCGACAGCGCATGCGCGACCGCGAGGCCCTGCAGAATGAATGCGCCGCCGAGGCCGCCGGCGCCGATCGAGAGATATTGTGACGCAGGCGCCGGCAGCGCGTAGGCGCCAGCGGCGCAAGCCGCCGAAGGACGCCGAGCGGCCACGGCAGACTGAGGGATGTCGGCAGGTCCGGCCACGCCCTTTGCAGGCCGTGCGACAGTTGCGTCGAGCGCGCGGCGGCGTAGAGGTTGACGCACAGCATCAGCAGGGTCGACGCGGCGATCGCCGCCGGGCCGAAGCGCACCAGCGCCTCGGCGAAGCGCGCGTGCAGGGACGCCTTCCGGGCCGCCCTCGAAGGCGTCGCCAATCAGCGCGGCGATCGCGACCGCCGCCTTCTTCGCCCCCTCCGCATAGCCGCCGTAGACGACGATGACCGAGGTCAGCACCGCGGCGGCGCCGAGCATTCCAATCGCCGCGGCGAACATGACGATCGCGCCGACCGTGGCGCCGCCCGGCCGGGTCGGATCCTCGCGGCAGGAAGCGCCCGATCGGCGCCACGGCGAAGGCCGCCAGCGCCCAGGCGGGCGCGGCGACGGAAGCCGCGAACAGCAGTCCTGACAAGGGCTCGGCGAGCAGACCGAGCGCGACGACCGACACCGCGCCCGCAACCGCCCCGGCGTCGAGGCCCCAGCCCAGCGTCGCGATCATGATCGGCAGCGGCGCGAGATAGGCGAGCGCCATCGCAAGCGGGCTCGTCTCGGCGCTCACCGCGAACAGAAGGGCTGCGGCGCATCCGGCGCCGACCGCGACGGCAAATCGAAAAACCATGGCGCTGTCCCGCTTGGACTTGCGGTTAGGAGGCGGGGACGGCCGGCTCCAACTGACGCCGCGGACGGTCACATGACCGGGCGCGGCGGTCTAAACTTGGGGGCGGACGCGGCCGCCCGATCTTCGTCAGCGAATCACGTAGGGCAGCAGGCCGAGGAAGCGGGCGCGCTTGATCGCCTGGGCCAGTTCGCGCTGCTTTCCGGCGCTGACCGCGGTGATCCGCGAGGGCACGATCTTGCCGCGCTCGGAGATGTAGCGCGACAGCAGGCGCGTGTCCTTGTAGTCGATCTTCGGCGCATTGGCGCCGGAGAACGGGCAGGACTTGCGGCGGCGGAAGAAGGGGCGGCGGGGCGCGGCGGCCATCAGATCGCTCCAGCGGTCATGTCATCGCGCGGTCGGCGCGGGGGGACGATCGCCGCGGTCGCCGCGGTCGCCACGATCGGGACGGTCGCCGCGAGGGCCGCGCGGTCCGCGATCGTCGCGGTCGGCGTCGTCGCGCTTGCGCAGCATGGCCGACGGACCGGCCTCGTGCTCGTCGACCCGAATCGTGAGAAAGCGGAGGACGTCCTCGTTGAGGCTCAATGTGCGCTCGAGCTCGACGACCGCCTCGGAAGGCGCGGCGATGTTGAGCAGCGTGAAATGCGCCTTGCGGTTCTTCTTGATGCGGAACGCGAGCGACTTCAGCCCCCAGGGCTCGACCTTGGTGATGGCGCCGCCGAGCGCGGCGATCTTGGTTTTGATCTGTTCCGTCAGCGCTTCGACCTGCTGCGCGCGTGACGTCCTGGCGCACCAGGAAGATGTGCTCGTAAAGAGCCATGTCTTGCCTTTCCTCTTGCTTTCGCGTCCCGCGCGGAGCCCTCCGAGCCCCGAGAAAGGCTCGAATCGGATCGTTCGAAGGCGGGAACACGGGAAGCCGGACCCTCAGGGCCCTGCCGCGACTCCCAAGGAGCGGCGGCCTTCCGTTCAGCCCCCGGCGGGACGTGACGAAGCGGCTCTCATACAGAGACATCGCGCCCGCCGCAAGCCCAATCCGGCCGGCTCTTGCCGCAAGACTGACCGGAACGAAGACTGCGCCTCCGCGTTGGCTCTGCGGCTGACACGCCATTCCACCCACACGGAGAACGAACTCATGGGCCTTTTTTCGAAGGACATCCAGACGATGGACGATTTGTTCACGCACCAGCTGCAGGACATCTACTACGCCGAGAAGCGGATCGTCGGCGCGCTGCCGCAGATGATCGCGAAAGCGACAACGCCCAAGTTGCGCTCGGCTTTCGAGGCGCACCTTGAAGAGACGCGCAACCACGTGCGCCGGCTCGAGCAGGTGTTCCAGATGCTTGGCGCCCGGCCGCAGTCGGTCACTTGCCCCGCGATCGACGGCATCATCGAAGAGGCCGACGATGTGGCGGGCGAGGTCACCGACAAGACGGTGCTGGACGCGGCGTTGATCGCGTCGGGCCAGGCGGTCGAGCACTACGAGATGAGCCGCTACGGGACCCTGATCGCCTGGGCGAAAGCGCTCGGCCGCGACGACTGCGCGAAGGTTCTTCAGGAGACGCTGGCCGAGGAAAAGGCCGCGGACGACAAGCTGACTTCGATCGCGGAGAGCGGCGTCAACCGCCGGGCGGCTTAAGGAAGCCAGCGACGAGGCTTCGAAGACGAGCAGGGCGGCCAACTGGCCGCTCTTGCTTTCTTGATCAAACGTCCCCGGCCAGCGCCGAGTCCTCCTGGCCGCGCGGCGAAGCGGCCTCAGGCCGGCGCGCGGAAGCCCAGGATCCGGTCTGTCGGAAAGTCGTACAATTTGCCCGTCTCGGTCCAGCCGGGGGAGCAGATCTCGATGATCTTGGGCGCAAGCTCTTCGGGGACGCGAAGCGTCATCGGATCTTCGCCGGGCATCGCCTTGGCGCGCATCAGCGTGCGCAGCCGCCCGGGGTTGACGAGGGTCACGCGGACGTTCGATGTGTTCACCGTCTCGGCCGCATAGGTGCGGGCGATGGCGTCGAGCGCGGCCTTCGACGTCGCATAGGGGCCCCAATAGGCGCGCAGCTCGGTCTGGCTCGCCACCCCCGAGGTGATGAAGGCGACCCGTCCCGCCGGCGAGCGGCGCAGCAAAGGGTCGAGCGAGCGGATGAGGCGCCAGTTCGCGGTCACGTTGACCGCCATGACGTGGTCCCATTCCTTTGGGTCGACATGGTGCAGCGGGGAGAGGACGCCGAGAACGCCGGCGTTGCCGACAAAGGCGTCGAGCCTGCCCCAGCGGCGATAAAGCGCTTCGCCGAGCCGGTCGATCGCGGCGAAGTCCCGCAGATCCATCGGCGCGAGCGTTGCGGGCGCTTCGACGTCGGGGCGGAGGGCGCGGATCTCGTCGTCGAGCTCCTCGAGCGCGCCTTGCGTTCGGGCGAGCGCAACCACATGCGCGCCGGAGCGCGCGAAGGCGAGCGCGACCGCCCGGCCGATTCCGCGCGAGGCGCCGGTGACGAGCGCGACGCGGGCCGGCGGGTCGAGGGCGGGCGCGGACAAATCGACATTCCTTTTGCTGCTTGCCAGGATCGATGCCGGGCGATAGCGAATGAGCGCAAGCGCCGATTGCGGCGATCGTCGGAAGGGGATTGCGGAAAGGCGCCTGCGCCGCGGATAGCGCGAACGTTTTGCACGGTTTTATGGGCTTGCCGGAGTTGAAAATAAAGTCCAAAACCACGGAGAGAAACGCGTGGCGCCGCCGGTCGGGGCCGCGCGCTGGGTTGAGGGCTGGCGTCCCTGGGAAGGCGCCATCGTTTTGAGGGTCGACATGGCAAACGCAAATGCTGGCCGCGAACAAGGAAAGACCGTCACTCGCGCCGACTTGTCGGAAATCGTCTACCAGCGCGTCGGTCTGTCGCGCACCGAATTGGCCGAACTGGTCCAGTCCGTCCTCGACGAGATCTGCGACGCCGCCGCGCGCGGGGAGACGGTGAAGCTTTCCGGATTCGGCTCCTTCGTCGTGCGCTCGAAGGGAGAGCGGATCGGCCGCAACCCCAAGACCGGCGTCGAGGTGCCGATCCTCCCGCGCCGCGTGATGGTTTTCAAACCGTCCAACGTGCTGAAGGCCAAGATCAACGGCCGCGACGCGAGCGACGCGAAGGACTAGGGTCCCGCGAAAGCAAGGTCGACGGGCCGCCGACCCGCGCCATGCGGGTTCCATTGGCGCGCAAGCATTGCGCTCATGTTTCCCGTCCGTGGACCACCCATCCCATCGCGATGACGGTTTTTCTCTGGCCGCGGCGAAGACGTCCGGACTGGCGTTCTCGCGGATCGGTCGATACTGTGTTTGAGCCGGCGAGGGGATTGATGATTCTCTCCTTCCGGTCTACGCGTGGCGAGCTTGCGAGATGGACAAGAGCCCCGAGGCCTTTCGAACGATCCGCGAAGTGGCGGAGGTCATGGAATTGCCGCAGCATGTGGTGCGCTTCTGGGAGAGCCGTTTTCCCCAGATCCGGCCGATAAAGCGGGCCGGGGGACGGCGATACTACCGGCGCGCCGACCTCGAGCGGCTGCGCGTGATCAAGCGCCTCCTCTATGATGAGGGCTTCACGATCAAGGGCGTGCAGAAGCTCTTCAAGGAACAGGGCGCCCAGGCGCTGATGGACGGGGCGTCCGATACGCGGCCCGCCGTCGATGCGGACAGCGAGCTCCTGCTTTCGGCTGAGCGCGACGCGGCCTCCGCGACGCGGCCCCAATCGTGGAATCCCGCGAGTCGCCGCCCGGCCCGGGTCGTGGCGGAGCCAAGGGCCCGGCGCTGACGCCGGAGGACCTCGCGGCTTTGCACGACAGTCTCGAGCACATCCGGCAGGCCGAGCGGATCCTCACCCAGGCGCGCTCGCAGGCCTGAGCGGCAAACTCGCCCGCAGCGCATTGCCAGCGCCGGCGCCTCTGCCTATAAGGACGCCCGTCGGAGTGTAGCGCAGCCCGGTTAGCGCACTTGTCTGGGGGACAAGGGGTCGTGGGTTCGAATCCCGCCACTCCGACCATTTTCCACGCAGACCTCCGGCCCACCGCCGGCTATCGCAAGGCGAAGTCTACCTGATGACGCTTTCCGCCGGGTGATTGTCGCTTGAGACCGCCGCGAGGCGGTCTTTCTTTTGCGGACGGCGACCGTGAAGCGCGGGACGTCGGAAGGCCTCGCCAGCCCGACCAATCCGCGCAACAATCGGCGCCGTATTGGGTTCGACGTTCAAGCCGACCGATTCAGGGGCGCACCAATGCCCAATTCCGCGACTCCGACGAATTACAGGCTTGGCAGCCTCTATGGCGTCATCACCGCGTTCCTCTATGCGACGCAGGAGCCGTTCTCCTTTCTCGCCGCCAGGCGCCTCAGCACGCTGCAATTCGTCTGCCTGACGCAGATCGCGCTGCTCATTTCCATTCCCCTGGTGACCTGGCGCCCGGCGAGCCGCCGCGATTTCATCGCCCTGGTCCGGGACCCCTCGAACTATGGAAAACTGGCGGTCATCTTCGCCATCGGGATGAGCGGCCTATTGCTGTATAACTTCGGCCTCGCCAACGCCCATCCGATCATCATCTCGGCGATCCTGAACCTGTCGCCCTTTTGGGCGGCCGGGGTGGCGCTGATCCTGACCAGGGTTCCGATCCCGGTGTCGCCAGCGGTCTTTTTCGGCTGTTTCGCCGGCGCCTTCGCAGGCGCGATGGCGGTCGCCTGGAGCCAGCTCGACGAGGCCAGCAGGCCGGCGATGGGCCAGTTGGCGCAGACCTTCCTGCATGGGAGCTGGGTCTACGCCATCCCCATACCCTTGGCCTCCGCGCTGGGCGGAACCCTGATCGGCAAGTGGTTCGCGAAATACGAGGAATCCGCCGCGGTCGCCGTTCAGTTCTTTGTTGCGAATCTCCTCCTGATCCCCTCGACCGTCTTCATTTTGTATGAGCGCTCCGAGCTGCGGTTCGACGGTCAGGTCGCCGCGATCGTCCTGATGATCGTTGGAACCATCATCGCGGCCTCCGTCGGGCGCGTGTTCTACCAGATCGCCCTCACAGTCACCGGCAACGACAACGGCTTTGTCACGATGTTCCTCAATCTGGTCCCGGCCCTGACCGCCCTGATATCGCTGATCCTGTCGTGGTGGATCGTCGATCTGCATTTCGCCGCCGACCCCCTGTTCTTTATCGGCCTGGCGCTCATCGCAGCCTCGCTGCTGCTGTTTTCGCTGAAGGCCTGGCGGCAGCCGCCCCGGCCGGCGTGAAGCCGGCGGCAGACGCTTTAGGGACAACCAACGCAGCAAATGGGCGGGAGGGGTCCCGCCCATTTGGTTGCGCCATTGCAGGCGTCGCCGGAGCGCGTTGGGCGTTGTTACGCGGCCTTCGCCCTATGCGAACTGTGCGCTCGCCCGCGGCCGTGGGTCTCTTCCTCTTCCGACAGCTTCACCGTCAGCTCGTGGACGCGCTTTGACAAGACGTCGATATCCTTGCGGGTCGGAACGTTGAAGACGTGCAGCGCGCGCCCCACCCGGTCGTCGAACACCTTCTCGACTTTGTTCCAGGCCCCGGTCGCCTTCTCTCTCATTTCGGCCAGCCGCTCGTCGGTCCGCTCCTGGAATTTCTCGCCCTCAGCGACGAGAGCCTCGAACATCTTGGCGCCTTCCTGCTCGGCTTTGGAGAACGCTCCAAGGCCGGCGAGCCAGATCTGGGTCGCGGATTCTCTGACTTGCCTGACTTGCACAGCCAGCTGGTTTTCCGTGGCCTCAGTGGTCAGTTCTTTGAGTCTCTTTGTCATGACCATCCTCGTTTCATCTCGGCGGGCTAACCCGCCTCTTTCCAATCGCCATAAGAGCATAGATAAATAGAATTCGCCGCCTAAAGTTCTAGGCGGATCATTCTAGATTCTTGCCGGAACGAGGCTCGACAAAACGAGTCGGAAAATCGTGACGCAGCCCCTGGATTCCGGAGCCAAGTGCAACGGGGCTAAGAGAAGCGGATTTGAACGTCCTTGCCAAGCTCGGCGAGCAAGGCCTGGAATGGCGTCTTGAAGCCGAGGCATTTGCGCGGGGTGAGGTTTGCGGAGAGGACGATCTCCTGGATTTCCTTTTCGGTCAGTCGGTCGATATCCAGGTGACGCGGCAGCCATCGACGTAAGCGTCCATTGGCGTTTTCGACGCCGCCTTTTTGCCATGAGGCATAAGCGTCGCAGAACCAGGTCGTCATGTCGCGCATGGTCCTGAGCAGCCCATGCTGGGCGAATGCGGTGTCGTTGTCGAAAGTGATGGACTTGCGCAAGCGGGGGTCGATCCGACCGAATACGGTGAGCATGGCCGATATGGTCTCGGCGGCGGTTTTGCCCATGAGCCGCGCGGCGAGCGTGACCCGTGACTTGCGCTCATGCAGGACGAGTACGGGCCGCAGGCGTTTGCAGATGATGAGGTCGCCCTCCCAATGGCCAGCCTCGCCGCGGGTTTCGATGGTTTTCGGCCGATCATGGATCGAAGCGCGATCCTTGATGGTGTCGCGCGAGAGTTCTGGCGCGACGTGGGCGACGGCGTTTGTGCCGACGCGTCAGATATCGCCATAAGGTCTCGGCCTTCTGGGCAGCCCGATAGTAATGAAGGCGTAGATTGTCTCGCAGCCGATGGCCCGCAGCCGTGGTTCGTTGCCGGCCTTCAACCAACCGGAGATTTGCTCGGGCGTCCATCCTTCGGCGAGGCGATCACGAACAAAGCCGCGCAGGGCCGCCTCTCGTTCGAGGATCGCTTCACGCCGCCTGCGCAGTTGATAGGCTCCGGCGGCGTGAAGCGGCGAATACCCACCCGAGGGGAGTGCGTTCCGCTGCAGCTCCCTGGAGATGGTGGCTTTCGCCCGACCGAGCGCCCGGGCGATCGCGCCCACCGACCGCCCAGCGGCGCGCCAAATACCGATCTGGTCTCTTTCGTCCTCCGACAGATGCCGATAGCATCGCATGGCAACACTCCTTAAGGTCTTGGACAACCTTGCCGATATCAAATCGGCGGGGGGTGTTGCACTTGGTCTCGGAACTCAGGGGCCTGATCCAGGCTGGATCGGTCTCAATGACCATTTGCTTGCAGACATTGGCGAGACACGCGCGGAAGCCGAGGTCGAAGCTGCGCGCTGGGTCTGGCCCACGCCTCTTGGGAAAATGGCCGTCGGCGTGATCTCGCGCGACTTGGCCAAGCCGCGTCTCCCGCCCAGCCGATTAAGACTGAGTCGGTGACACGCACGTCTTTACCAATTTGATAGTCTGTTGCCCGTCGCTGCATGTCCGCATCGTCGTGCCTGGTCTGCCGCATAATGTGACCAAGCCAGGCAACCAAGGCGAGCGTACTCGAGTTCGAGGCCGACCCGGACGATTTCGGGCCGCTGCGGCGGAGCGAACTGATCGGCCGAGCGGCCTGAAAAAAGAAATTGCGGTCGCATCACCGCAATGTCCGTCATGAAATGTGATCTTCACGGGCGAGACTTATTGGCCAATGAAGGTTCCGCCCCATCCTCCGCCTCCAAGTTTGATCTGGTCATTACCAATGTGGGCCGACTGCGTGGAAGGCAACGCCAGCCTTGCAACCATCGGGACATGGCTCGTGGCTTGGGTGTTTTTCAAGGTAATCTCTGTGGCGCCTCCAGAATGACAGACGGATACGCCTCCGGTCAGCCAGAGCACACCGGCCTTTTGGGCTGAGTAAACAAGACCGTTGGCGCCGTCAGCGATGGAAATCGTCAATGGCTTTCCATCGTTCTGGGTCGTCTCTTGCCATCGGGCTTTCACGTTATTTGCTTTAATCTCACTGACCGTTCTGAGGCATTCGGCTTGAGCAACCGTGGACCCACTTAAAATCCATAAGCAGATCAGCAATTTCGTTAGAGCCATGTTCATCTCCAAGGGGATGGAACTGCGCGATATGGGTTAGAAAGTTATCTGGGCGGGAGCGCGGATCGGGGCGCGTCTCGCCGAGACTCGCGGGGCCAACGACGGGTTCCGCGCTTGGTTCCTTCTTGCTCAGTGGTACGGCGCCCAGAAGGCGGCCATCGCCAGAGGCGCAAGGGTCATTATCGCTGCGGCGATGAGAGCGGCGACGTCACGGCCGTCGAATGCCGGGCCAGTCGTGGCCGGTGCAAGGGGACGCCGGCGCATCTCGATTGCGGGATCGGCGTATGTGGCGGCGGACCGGCTGTAGTCTGTCATGGGGGGCTCCTCAGTTGTCGACCTGTCTGAACGGCATGCGGCCGGAAATGTTCCCGGCGCCTCGGCAGACCACAATTCCGAATTGCCGTGGTATTGCCGGGCTGGAGCATTACCAGGCGATGGGGCTCGAGAGCCCAAAGGGGAAGAGGGCTCAGCAATCGCGCTTGCGCGCGATGTTCAGTCATTCGCATAGTGAGGCGCGGACGCAGTCTGCCCGAGCGGGAGGGACCGATGCCGGGCGAGGTGGGCGAAAGGGTCGATTTCTTCCTCAGCCGGCGCGGCTCCGTGGCGGCCGTGGCGCAGGAGGTCGCGGACGTTCTGACCGCCGCGGGCTACAAGGTCATCGTCCAGGATTACGACATCCCGCTCGGCGCGAGCTTCATCGAAGCGATGCACGAGGCGGTCAAGAACGCGCGCGGCCTCGTCATCCTGTTCACCGGCGACTACGAAGCCTCGCCCTACACCCGCAAGGAGTTCACCAGCTTCGAGGCCGAGCGGCTGCGCGACGAGCGGGAGCGGCACATCGTCGTCCTGCGTTGCGAGGATGCGCCGCTCCGGGGCCTTCTGGCCGACACGGTCTATCAGGACCTCGTCGGCGTCGCCGAACCGCATGAGCGCAGACGCCGCATCCTTGCGGCGGCGGAGCGCCGTTCGTCGGCCGAGCGACCGCAGCGCCGACGGGGCAGGACGTTCGTCGGCGTGCCGCCGCGCATCGCCGGTTTCACCGGCCGCGCCGACGAACTCGACCGGCTCGACGCCATTCTCACCCAGAAGAGGCCCGCCGCCGTCACCCAGGTCGGCCGGGCGGCGGTGCAGGGCATGGGCGGGGTCGGCAAGACGGCGCTCGCCGTCGAATATTCCAACCGCTTCCGCAACCTCTATGACGGGGTCTGGTGGTGTTCTGCGGAAACACGCGCCGGCCTCATGACCAGCCTCGCGGCGCTGGCGACAGAGCTCGAAGCCGCCTCGCCCGACGAGGCCGACATCGAGAAGGCCGCCAAGGCGGCGCTGAGCCGGCTCGCCGGGCAGGGCGACATCTGGCTCCTCGTCTACGACAACGTCGCGTCGCCCGAGGAGATTGCCGATCTTCTGCCCGCCGCCGGCGCGCGGGTGCTGATCACGTCGCGCTTCTCGGACTGGAGCGGGTGGGCGGACGAGGTCTCGCTCGACGTGCTGCCGATCGCCGAAGCCATTGCGTTTCTCATGGATCGCGCCGGCGCGCAGCGACGAAACGGGCGCGCGGACGCTTGCGGAGGCGTTGGGCCGGTTGCCGCTGGCGCTCGACCATGCGGCCGCCGACTTGCAAGCGGACGCAAATGAGCTTCGCCGCCTATGCGGCGAAGGCGTCGAACCTCATTGCCGCAGCGCCGCGCGGCGCGCCCTATCCGCGCAGCGTCGCCGCGACCTTCGATCTCGCGATTGACGACGCGGTCGCGCAATGTCCGGCGGCCGAAGCGCTTGATGGCGTTTCTTGCTCTGTGCGCCGGAGCGCATCCCGTGACCCTCGTCGAGGGCGCGATCGACGACGAGTCGAGCGCATGGAGGCGCTCGCCGCGCTCGCCGAACTGTCGCTCGTCAAGCATGACCCGTTCGAGGACGGCGCGCCGGCGGTGACGGTGCATCGCCTCGTTCAGGCCGTCGCCCGCGCGAGGTCGGGCGAAAGGCACGGCGCAGGGCGCGTCGAGCGGCTGATCGCGCGGCTTGCGGCGGTCTATCCGGACGACGGCTACAGCAACCCGCCTCATGGCCGCTCTGCGCGCAGCTCACGCCACATGTCTCGCGGCTGCGAAACGGATAGCTGACGCCGCTGCGAACGCGGAATGCGCCGACCTTCTGAATAGGGCAGGCGGTATTTCATGGCCGCGCCGTCTATTCGGAGGCGCGGCCGCTCTTCGAGCGCGCGCTGGCGATCCGCGAGAAGGCGCTCGGCCCCGAGCATCCCGATACGGCGACGAGCCTCAACGACCTCGCCGGCCTGCTTCCGGACCAGGGCGACCTTGCCGGGGCGCGGCCGCTCTTCGAGCGCGCGCTGGCAATCCGCGAGAAGGCGCTCGGCCCCGAGCATCCCGATACGGCGAAGAGCCTCAACAATCTCGCCCTCCTGCTTCAGGACCAGGGCGACTTTGCGGGGGCGCGGCCGCTCTACGAGCGCGCGCTGGCGATCCGGGAGAAGGCGCTCGGCCCTGAGCATCCCGATACGGCGACCGGATAAATCGTTGCAAGCCGCGCGATCAGGCATTCGACGGCCCTGTGCGCGACGCCGTTCGCCTCAGACCTCGCTCGGGCGACCGCCAGAACGAGGCGATGCACCGTCACCGCCGGCGCGCCGTCCTCGAACGGGTCGTGCTTGACGAGCGACAGTTGCGGGCAAGCGCCGCCATGCGCTCGCTCTCGCCGTCGATCGCGCCCTCGACGAGGGTCAGGGGGATTCCACAACCTCGGCCTCCTGCTTCAGGCCCAGGGCGACCTTGCGGGGGCGCGGCCGCTCTACGAGCGCGCGGTGGCAATCTGCGAGAAGGCGCTCGGTCCCGAGCATCCCACAACCAAGATGATACGAGATAGTCTTGCAGCGTTGGGAGGAACTGGATCGCCAGGCTAATCCACGTTATGCAGCCGTCATCGCGAGGAGCCATAGGGCGTCGACAGACGCCCGTTGTTCGACGGGCAAGAGCATGACCTGTTTCGACGGAATCGTCTCATGCTGGAGAGACATGCCGCCCGCGTTGTCGCGCATCGCGCGGAGGAGCGAGTGAGGATCGCCTGCCGGCCTTCGGCGATCGGGCAAGAAGAATTGGCGCGCGTTTTGGGACCGCGTACGTCGGCGGCGCGCTCAGGGCGTCAGCGACAAGGCCCGGAGTTCCTTGCGGGCGGCGCCAAAAGTGCCGAGTTGGTAGACAGCCGCGCCCAAAGGTGAAAACGTGAACGCCTTGAACGGCTCCGCGAGCATCTCGTTGAGGTAGGTCTCGGGAGCGACCCCAATCGTGACGTGCGGATTGAACTTCTCGCCGGCCGCCACCGTGGTGAAATTGGCGACGTAGTCGATAAGTCCGGGTTGAATGTCTCGTCCACCGTCGGTGCTGACGAAGGCGGCGGCGGCGCCGGTCTTCTCCGTGAAAGGCGCAACAGCGTCCAGCAGCTCGCCTTGCAGGCGGAGCAAGTCTTCCGTCGGTTCGACGACGATGCCGGCGATGCCGAGCGGGGGAGTGGGAATATAGTAGTACTTGATCGCCTTGAGCCTCCGGATCGCCGCTCCTTCCCTGGCGAGGATCGCGTTGGCGGCGGAGTACACATTCTCGAGGTCGGCGGTGCGGACGAACTGCTGGAGCATGGTGATGTGCGGATGGTGTGTTGCGTCCAGAGCAAAGCCCTGCGGATAGGCTTTGAGCAGGCGGGCGTTGTCGGCCTCGGCCCGCCGAACCATCGTCGCGTCGGGCTCCAGCGCGATGTCGATTGCCGTGACCGCGTGGGATAGCCTGCGCTGCGCCATCGTTCCTCTCGCCCGTCGCGACGACCCGCGGTGCGTCGTAAGGCGCCGGCCGCCCGGCGCCGGGGCGGCGGACGTCTACGCCTCCGGCGCAGGGGCATCAAGTCATAGGCGCAAGCCCTCGAGTGGGTCGTTTCCGAGGGGCGCCGCAGAGATTGACGCCTTCCCAGGTTTGCGGGATAGTCATTTAGAACGATCTAAAACCTCCTGGGAGGGAGCGGTTGCGGCCGACTGTGAAAGACATCGCACGGCACGCCGGCGTGTCGCCCGCAACGGTGTCGTTGGTGCTGCGCGACAGCCCGCTGGTCGCCGACGCCACGCGGGCGGGCGTTCGATCGTCAATCGACTCGCTTGGATACGTCTACCACCGCGCCGCGGCGAATCTGCGGACGCGGCTGACGCACACGGTCGGATTGATCATCTGCGAGATCACCAATCCCTTTTACGCGGAACTGGCGGCCGGAATTGACGACGCCCTCGATCAGGCGGGCTGGGTGGCCTTCGTCGCCAATACTGCGGAGTTGCCCGCTCGCCAGAGCCGGTTCATCGCCCGCATGCGCGAACACAGGGTCGACGGCATCCTGCTCACGCCCGCCGAAGGAACCTCTCCCGAAGTCGTCGAGGGGCTGAGGCGGCAGGGCGTTCCTGTCGTTCAAATGCTTCGGCGCGTCGGTGGGCAAAGCACGGATTACGTCAGCGCCGACTTTCGGCTCGGCATGACTCTGGCCGCCGAACGCCTCATCCGCCTCGGCCATCAACGCATCGCCTTCGTTGGGGGCGCGCGCCGCGTGTCGCCGGCAAGGGATCGCACCGAGGCCTTTCGCGAGATCCTTCGGCGGTTCGGATTGCCGGTCGGCCCGATCATCGACTGCCTGCCGACGCGGGAAGACGGCGCCGCCGCAGTCGGCCAGCTGTTCAGGGAAAAATCGAACGCGCCGACAGCAGTGCTCTGCCACAACGACCTCTGCGCCTTGGGCGTCATGCTGGGCCTCGTCGACCTCGGCCTGACGCCCGGCCGCGACGTCGCGGTGATCGGGTTTGACAACATCTCGGAGGGCGCCATGCATCGGCCGGCGCTGACCACAGTCGCCATCGGCGCTCGGCAGCTCGGAGAGGAGGCCGCCCGCCTTCTGCTCCGCCGGATCAAGTCGCCGGAAGGCTCGCCCGAAAGCATCATCTTGCCGCCGCAGCTGATCGTTCGTTCGAGTTGCGGCGCAGGAACGGCCCTTCAATAGGCGTCGTCAGTTTCAAATCAGAAAGGGAGGAAAGCGTCATGAAAGCTTACGCCAGCCAGCGAGCCCTGATTGCGGGCGCAGCCTTCGCTCTTGTCGGAATTTTGGCGGCGCCGGCGGCCTTCGCCGACGCAGTCGCCGACGCCAAGGCCGCGGTCGCCAAATACGCCGGCCCGCAGACGACGTGGGAAGGGCCCACCAAGGCCCCGAAGCCGGAACCCGGCAAGAAGATCGTCTTCCTGTCGGGCGACGAGCAGAATGACATTTCGCATCTCTATGGCGTCTACATCAAGGAAGCCGGCGAGAAGCTCGGCTGGAACGTCACCGTCATCGACGGGAAAGGGAGCCCCACGTCCTGGCTCGCCGGCATGAACCAGGCGATAGCCCTGAAGCCGGACGGCATCGCGCTCTTCGCCGACGCCGCCAGCCTGCAAGACCCGATCAAGGCCGGAGTGGCGCAGGGCATCAAATTCGTCGGCCTTCACGCCGCGGGACTGCCGGGGCCGCAGCCGGACCTCAACCTGTTCGTCAACATTCAGGAGGATCCGCGCGAAATCGGCAAGGCGGAGGCGGACTGGGCGATCGCAGACTCCGACGGCAAGGCGCATGTCGTCGTCCTCAGCCACAACGAATATGCGATCGCCAAGGTCAAATCGATGGCGACCAAGGACGAGGTCGAGAAATGCCCCGGTTGCAAAGTGCTCGATTACGTCAACTCTCCGGCTTCGGAAGCAGCCCAGCGTCAGCCGCAGCTCACCACGAGCTGGGTCCAGCGCTTCGGGCTTGCCCATCTATGCGACTTCGGTCGGCGACAACGATTGGGACTTCGCCGTCCCTGTCCTGCGCTCGGGCGGCGTCGATCCTGCCCAGGCGAAGCTGATCGCCGCCGACGGAAACCGGTCGGCCTATGATCGCATCCGCAAGGGCGATCAGTATCAGACAGTGACGGTGTCGGAGCCGATCGAATTGCAGGCGTGGCAGGCGGTCGACGAACTGAACCGTGCGTTCCACAATGAGGCGCCGAGCGGATTCGTGCAGCCGCCATTCCTCGTCACCAAGGAGAACATTCACTCCGAGGGCGGCGATCAGAACACCTTCATCCCGAGCAACAATTACAAGCAGCACTATCTCGAGATCTGGGCCGTCAAGTAGCCTTGCGTCGCCCCGGCGGGGCTGACCCGCCGGGGCCTTCCGATTTCGCAATCGGCTATCCGTCTGATCGAACCGCATACGGGTGATCGGTGATGAAGCGAGTCGAACGACCCGGCCGGGACGGCGGCTCCGCGCCGCTCCTCGTCATGAGCGGCCTCGTCAAGCGCTTCACTGCGACGCTTGCTCTCGATCATGTCGACTTTGACGTCCGTCGCGGCGAGGTTCACGCGCTGCTCGGACAAAACGGCGCCGGCAAATCCACGCTGATCAAAATCCTGGCGGGTGTCTACGAGGCCGATGCCGGCGCGATCGAATTCGACGGCAAGCCGGCGCGCCCCACGACGCAGCCGCTGCCGGTCGCGTTCATTCATCAGGATCTCGGCCTCGTCGAATGGATGACGGTCGCCGAAAACGTCGCCATTCAGACCGGCTATCCGCGCTCCGGGCTTGGCCTCATATCCTGGCGACGCGTCCGCGAGGCCGCGGCGGAGGCGCTGGCCATCATGGGCAGCGATCTCGACCCTGACGCGCCGATTTCTTCGCTGCCGGCCGCCGAGCGCTCTCTGGTCGCGATCGGCCGAGCGCTGGCGATCAAATCCGATATTGTCGTTCTCGATGAGCCGACCGCGGCGCTGCCGGAGGCCGACGTCGAGCGGCTGCTCGAAACGCTGAGGCGCCTTCGCGCCAAGGACATCGGCGTCGTCTTTGTCACCCACCGTCTGGACGAGGTGTTTCGCATCGCCGACCGGGTAACGGTTCTTCGCGACGGACGCCGGCTCGCGACGCTCCCCGCGCAGGAGACGAACGCGGCGGAGCTGGTGCAGATGATCGTCGGCCGCTCGATGACGGACGCATTCGTAAAGCCCGCTCCGCCGGCCGAGCGCTGCGTGCTCTCGGTTCAGAATCTTGCGGCTGAACAGGTGGGGCCGGTCTCGTTTTCCGTCGCGGCCGGCGAGACCCTCGGCCTGGTCGGCTTGCGCGGCGCAGGCCATCACACGATCGGTCGAGCGATTTTCGGCGAGACCCGGATCGCTTCGGGCCGGCTGCTGCTCGACGGCGAGCCCATCGCGCCGAGGAGTCCGGCGGAAGCCATGGCGAACGGCATCGGCTTCGTGTCGAGCCGCCGTGCGGAAGAGGGCGTAGCCGCGAATATGGCCGTGCGCGAGAACATCTATATGAACCAGGCGGCGAGCGGAAAACGCGTGCTCGAATTCATCCCCCGCGCGAACGAGCTGAGCGAAGCCAACGCAGCGGCGAGGCGCTTTTCCATCAAGGCGGCGAGCGTCGAGGAGCCGGTGGCGACGCTTTCCGGCGGAAATCAGCAGAAGGTGGTGGTCGCTCGCTGGATGGAGGCCCATGTCAGGCTGCTCATTCTTGAGGAGCCGACCATCGGCGTCGACGTCGGGGCGAAGGCGGACATCTACCACCTGCTTCAGCTCTCGCTGAGCAAGGGGCTCGCGGTTCTGCTGATTTCATCGGATTTCGAGGAGGTCGAGCGCATCTGCCATCGCGCGCTGGTCTTCAGCCGCGGGCGGCTGGCGGCGGAAATCCCCCACGAAGACTTGAGCGTCGGCACGCTTGACCGCGACCGCGTCGGGCGGGATGTCGACCGCCCTCCACGGAGCGACGCAATGAGCTCCAGCGGCGCCCGTTCCTTCAGCGCCGTCCTCACTCGGGCGATTTCGGTGTGGGGCCTGCTGGTCCTGTTCATTCTCCTTGTCGTTGTCTTTTCGCTGTTGAGGCCGGAGACATTTCTCACCTATTTCAACATTCGCTCGATTCTCAGCAACAAATCGGTGCAGCTGCTGGTGGCGCTCTCGGTGTTCGTTCCGATGGTGGCCAATCAGTTCGATCTCTCGGCCGGGTTCAACGTCGGCATCTCTCAGGTCCTCGCGATCGGGCTCCAGGGGCAGGGTTGGCCCTGGTGGGCGGCCATTTGCGCCGTCCTGCTGATGGGCGCTGCGGTCGGGCTGGCGAACGGGCTCCTGATCACGCGGGTGAAGATCGATTCCTTCATCGCCACGCTCGGAACGGGCACGATCCTCTATGGGCTGAACGCCTGGTACACGGGCGGCCAGCAGGTGCTCGCGACGCTGCCGCCCGAGTTCCTGGCGATTTCCGGCCGCGTCTGGATCGTGCCGGCGCCGGCGATCTACGCTCTCGTCGTCAGCCTGACGCTTTGGGTCGTGTTCGAATACCTGCCCCTCGGCCGATACCTCTATGTGCTCGGGGCCAGTCCGCGCGCGGCCGAGCTCAACGGCATTTCCGCGAAGCGATACATAACGCTGGCGTTTGTCGCCGCCGGAACGCTCGCGTCTTTCGCGGGCGTCGTGCTTCAATCGCAGCTTCAGGTCGGCCAGAGCTCGGTCGGCCAGGAGTACCTCCTGCCGGCCTTCACCGCCGCGCTGCTCGGCGCGACCTCGATCCGTCCGGGCCGTGTGAACGTGTGGGGAACGGTGCTGGCGGTCGCGGTGCTCGCCGTGACCGTCGCCGGCCTCAACCAGCTCGGCGCGCCCTTTTTCGTCGAGCCCCTCTTCAATGGTTCGATGCTGATCCTCGCGGTCGGTCTTGCGGTGCAGGCGGCGCAGCGCCGGCAGCGCCGGGGGACTCAGGCCGACGACAGGGCGGTCGCGGGAGCCGCCGCGCCGGTCGTGGAATAGTTCAGCGGGAGCGTCGATGACCGACAAGACGACCGAGCCAAACAGCGTCAGCCCCGTGCTCGCCGCGGATTGGTTCAACTCGCGCTGGGGCCCCGAAGATCAGCGCGGGAACGGCAATCTGATGACCGCGCAAAAGGTGCTCGAAGCGGTCAGCCTGATCAGGACGGGCGAGATCGTCAGCCTCGGAATGCCATACGATTCGCGAATGCCGATCGCCCCCGGCCGCGCCTACGCCCTGCGCATGCCCGGCGGTCCGACCGGCGGACCCTACGGGTCCAGGAGCAGGACGATCTGGAACGACGAATTCATCGCCACCGAAATCGGCCAGATCGGCACGCAGATGGATGCTCTTGGCCATCTCGGCTGCATGTGCGGCGCGCGCGGCGACAAGACCAATATGCTTTTCTACAACGGCAACCGGCTCTCGGACATGTGGTCGCCGTACGGGCTGAAGAAGCTTGGAATGGAAAACGCGCCGCCCTTTTTCACGCGCGGCGTCCTCTTCGACGTGCAGGGTCTCAAGGGGCGCGTCCTCGACGTCGGCGAGGAAATCAGGCTCGCGGACCTCAAGGCGTGCCTTGAGCGCCAGGCGGTCGCCGAAGCGACGATTCGACCAGGCGACGCGGTCTTCGTGCGCACCGGCCACGGATCGAGATGGTATTCGGAGACGCGGACCTTCTACGACGGGGCGCCGGGCATCGGCCTCGAATGCGCGCGGTGGTTTTCCAGTCTCGAAGTCTGCGTCGTGGGGGCGGACAATTTCGCCGTCGAGGTCGTTCCGCCGGTCGACCCGGAGGTCTTTCACCCCTGCCACCAGCATCTCATCATGGAAAACGGCATTCATCTCCACGAGGGCATGACCTTCGAAGGGCTGGTCGAGCGCGAGGCCTGGGTGTTCGCCTATGTTTTCGCACCCTTGCCTATCGTCGGCGCCACAGGCTCGCCCGGAAACCCGATCGCAGTCTTGTAGTTCGGGGTCGGAGCATTTTTCCCTGTTACTCCCTGCTAACAGGGAGAATCGCCCACATCGTTCGCCCGCTGTTCGCGGGAAAGTCTTTGTATTTCAGTCTATTACGCAAGGATGTTCATGCGTTGGATGAGCAGGATAACAGGGAGGTTGGTATCCCTGATATGCGGCGTAACAGGAGAGGATCGGGACGCTCCCGAGGCCGCCCTGGAACAGGGAAAAGCAGCGGGATGAGGCGAATCTCACTCGATCTGATTCCAATAATATGATTAGTTTACAATAGCTTGCAATGATATCTTAAAGCGTTGCATGAGGACGGCCGCCGAGAACGAGCAGCTACGCCAGATTGGCGCGAGTCGCGCGCCGAAGGATGGCGTTTCGGCTCCTCCCTCCGCGAGAAGGCGCCGGCGAAAGCCGGACGAATGGGGGAGGGCAAATAGGGATTGAGTAAGCTGTCACCGCAATGCGGTGGCAATGCGTGGAAGAAGGGTTCCGATCCCGGATCCGGCAGGAACGCAATCAGCAATGTTTTCCGCCCCGATCGCTGATACTGCTCCGATCACTGGATTCTGATTCCCGAACCGGAGCAGGAATGTCGCGCGATCGCATGCTCGTGCTGGCCGCGTGCTATCTGGCCATTCTGTCGGTCGGCGAGAACAGCACGGCGATCATGGCGGCGCTGCCGGCCATGACGAGCGGCCTCGGCCTGGGTCCGGCGACGGTCGAATGGATCGTCAACGCCTACCTGCTCGCCTCCGCCGTCTTCATCGTTTTGGGCGGGGACGCGGCGGACCGGTTCGGCGCGCTCCGCTCCTCGGCCGCCGGCATAGCGCTGTTCGCGCTGGCCTCGCTGGTGATCGCGCTCGCCGCCGACGGCGCCATGGTGGTCGGCGCCCGCGCGCTGCAGGGCGTCGGCGCGGCGTTCGCGGTCGCCGGCACGCTGGCGGCGGTCTCGGAGGCGGCTTCCGACTCGGACCGCGGGCGCATGATCGGCGCCTGGACGGGGTTCCTGATGCTGGGCTTCAGCATCGGGCCGCTGGTCGGCGGCGCGGTGACCCATTACGCCGGCTGGCGGGTGAACTTCTGGCTCAATCTGGCGGTCATGCTCCCGGCTGCGCTCACGCTCTGGCTCAATGCCGGCGGCGAAGGCAAGCCTGCGCGCAGCAACGACTGGCTCGGGCTCGGCCTGCTCGCGCTTTTCATGGTGGCGCTCGTTCACGGATTGCGCGCCACGGCCTCCGCCGCTTCGCAATCCGCTCGCCGCGCTCGCGCCGCTCGGGCTGGCGGCAATCGCCTTCGCAGCGCTCTTTCGGGTCGAGACCCGCCGCGAACATCCGCTGGTCGACTTCGCCCTGTTTCGGAGCCGGAACTTCGCCCTCGCCTGCGCGCTGGCGTTCCTGCTCATGTCCGACATCATGGCCGTCCTGCTCTACTACAACCTTTTTGCGCAGTCGCCGGAGGGGCTCGGCAGGACGCCGATCGAAGCCGGCCTTTCGCTCATGCCGATGTCGGCGGCGCTCTTCGCCTTTGCCCGGGCGGCCCCGTGGCTCGCGGGAAAAATCGGCCTCAGGCAGATGATGGCGGGCGGGGCGCTCCTCATCGCGCTCGGCTCAGCCGTCGCCTGGGCGTCAGCGACGGACGCGGGCTTCGCGGCGCTGCTCATCGGCCTCTGCGCTGTCGGCGCCGGCATCGCGCTCCCCTATGCGTCGGCGCCGAGGATCGGCCTCGCGGCGCTGACGCCGACCGAGACGGGCAGGGGTTCCGGCGTCCTCAATTCGTGCAGCTTTCTCGGCGGGACGGTCGGCGTGACCGGCGGCGGGATCGCCTTCGGCCTCGCCGGGCTCCAGGGCGTGCTGGCGCTGGTCGGGCTATCCGCGCTGCTGATTGCGGGGCTTTCGCTGGCGATCGGGGATCGGGAGCCGGGGAGGGGTTGAGCTCGGGTCGCAGGGCCGCGCCTGAATACAGCATCGCGCAATGGCGCCGAGAGGGTAGGGGCGCGTTATTTGCGCTGCAAGGGCAGCACGCGCAGTCTCGCCCGTGCTGGGTCGACGGTCAGCAAAGCGCCTTGCTCCAGCAGATCGGACATCTGTCGCAACGCCCCGATCACCGACTCGCCAATTCCCTCAGGGCTCACGTTCTCGGATCGAATTTGAACCACGCTTGGCTTCTCGCCCTTCGTCGCCGCAAGAATCGTGCTGAAGTCGAGATCATGGGTGAGGACGACATAGCCTTTTGTGCGCGCGAACGTCATGATGGCGGCGTCCGTGGCGCTCGCGTCGCCCAGGCTCGACCAGTGCTCCGCTTCGATTCCCGCGTCGGCCAGCGTCCGAACCCAGCGCGGCGACAAATTCATGTCTATGAGCAGTTTCATCCGCTCGTGAGCGTGACTT
Organism: uncultured Alphaproteobacteria bacterium; assembly: GCA_963775665.1. GTDB lineage: Bacteria > Pseudomonadota > Alphaproteobacteria > Rhizobiales > Beijerinckiaceae > Roseiarcus. Next base: position 341,790 of record CAVZJZ010000050.1, read on the forward strand.
CGCGCTCTTCCGCCCTCCACGCGGCGTAGCGAAGCGCTTGCAGGACATCTTCGCGTTCGAGGTAGGGGTAGTCAGAAAGAAGATCGTCAATCGGACGCCCCGCGCCGATCTGGCCGACGATCATCCCGACGGTGACGCGCAAGCCGCGAACGCAGGCTTTCCCGCCCATCACCTCTGGGTCTTGCGTGATACGGTCAAACGGTTCCACGGCTGTCTCCCATCGAGGCGGGTCGAAGTCTATCGGACGGGCGCGAGGCGAGACAAGGATATGGTTCAGAGTCTCGACTTCGCCGGGCCTTCACGGCGCACGGTCGGCGTGACCGGCGGCGGGATTGCGTTCGGCCTCGCCGGCTTCCGGGGCGTGCTGGCGCTGGTCGGGCTGTCCGCGCTGCTGATTGCGGGGCTTTCGCTGGCGATCAGGGAGCATACGCTTTCCGGCTGAAGGGTTCGACTCCGGCCGGCAGATGCGATCCCTTCTCCCCCCTTGCGACCCCCTTGCGGGGGAAGGCCGTGCCTACACCAGCGCGCCGGCCCCGGCAGGGTCTCAACGCAATGCGCGCGCATCCATTCTTTGCACGAGAAGAGCAAGCAGGATTGATTCCATGTCATGAATGCTCCTGATCGCGTTTGGCTCCTCTTTGGCCGGTCCGCAATGATGGTCAACAAGCCAGCGCAATCCATCAATGTCGCGACGTAAAGCATTGATTAGAGCGTCAAGACGACGTAGATAATCCTGTCTCACCTCTATACCCGGATTCTTATTCTCGCCATAGAGATCGGTAAATTCCTGTGACTGTGTTTTCAAGACCTGGTCTTGGATTGCCACGTCATCTGCTATTGTCCGACAGTCAGGATTGGCAAATACTGGGGTTGCGACAAGAAGCAACAGTGGAAGCGCCGCGTGTTTCGCTATGTCCATTTGCTTTCCAGGCGCCGCCGCGCTTCCCTTTAAGCCGTCAGCACGCCCGGGTTCATGATCCCCGCCGGATCGAGCGCGCCCTTCGCCGCCGCGAGCGCCTTGCCGAACAGGGCCGGGCGCTGGGCGCGGTACCAGGGCATGTGGTCGCGCCCGACGGCGTGGTGGTGGGTGATGGTGCCGCCGGCTGCGATCAGCGCATCGGAGGCGCGCGCCTTGATCTGGCGCCATTGCTCGAGCAGCCGGCCTTCAGCGCCGCGGACGTTGAACGTGTAATAGACCGCGGGCCCGTCGGGATAGACATGGGTGAAGCGGGTCGAGACGGTTCCGGCGTTTCCGGTCGCCTCCTTCATCGCCTCGAGCGTCGCGGCGCTGACGGCGGCGTGAAAGGCCTCGAACCGGTCCCAGGTGATCGCGCTCTCGAAGGTGTCGTTGATCAGCCCCATCGGCACGGTCAGCTCGCGGGCGTAGGGCATGCGGATGAAGGCCGTGCGCCAACGGAGGCCAGCGCCCTCGTCGTCATGGCGGCGGCCGCCGTGGTCCTGAAGCAGTTCGACGGCCCGCGCCATCCAGGCGTCCACGGCATGGTCGGCGGACTCGAAGGCCAGCACCAGCAGGCTCTCGTCGTAGGCGTTGACGCCATAGGCGCCGGCCTCGTCGTTGTCGATGACGCGCAGGTTCGATGGATAGAGCCCGGCTTGCGCGACCGCGCGCACGGCCCTCGCTGCGGCGAAGATATCCGGAAAGCCGAACACGGCGTCGCCGCGGAAGCGCGGCCGACCCTGCAGCCGCATCCAGGCCTCGGTGATCACGCCGAGCGCGCCTTCCGAGCCGATCATCAAGCGGTCGGGGCTGGGGCCTGCGCCCGAGCCGGGCAGGCGGCGGGACTCCATCGCGCCCGAGGGGGTGATCGTGCGCAGGCTTTCGACGAAATCGTCGATATGGGTGTAGAGCGTGGCGAAATGGCCTCCGGAGCGCGTCGCGATCCAGCCGCCCAGCGTCGAGAACTCAAAACTCTGCGGGTAGTGCCGGATGGCGAGGCCATGGGGTTTCAGCGCCGCCTCGATCGCAGGTCCCCGAATGCCGCTCTGGATTCTCGCGGCCCGGCTCGTCTCGTCGATTTCGAGCACCCGGTCCAGGCGGCGCATATCGAGGCTCACCGCGCCGGAATAGGCGCCGCCGACCGCCGGCTCGACGCCGCCGACGACCGAGGAGCCGGCGCCGAACGGAATGACGGCGACCTTCGCCCCGCTCGCCCAGTCGAGCACGGCGGCGACATCGGCTTCGTTCTCCGGCAGGGCGACGAGGTCCGGCGCGTTGGCGAAGTCGCGCGCGAAGGCGCGGACCGTTTCCGGATAGGACTTGCCGTAGGTATGCAGCAGCCGCTCGTACGGCTCTGACGTCAGGACGCTTTCGAGGGCGGCGGGCGGGGCGACGCGGGGCGCGCGGAGCGCAATCTCGGCCTCTTGCGGCGGCGGCGCGAGGCGAGGCTCGACGCCGAGCTTGTCAGCGACGAAGCGGAAGAGATGCTCGCGCTCCGCCTCGCTAAGGCCGGTGTTCTCGTAGCCCCAGCCGTAAAACTTGAGCCGTTCGCCCATGCTTCGCGATTCCACCCTTGATTTGCGCGTGACGGCCCGCGCTCGCGGATCATGCGGCAGGCGGATGCTCCTGTCACGCTGACACTGTGAGCAGACTTGCGCCGTGGATACTCGGCGTTTGCGGGTCTCAGATCATCCGGCCATCAGCCTTTGCTCCGGCGACAAGGCGAACCAAGGCGTCAGCGCGCCGCAATCGACCAGGATGTGGTGGAGTTCACACTGAGGCTGCCGCCAATTTCCGGTCGAGCGTGACCAACTCCGCGTCCAGCGCCCGGGTGAGCCACAGGTAGCTCGCGTCATAGGCGGTGAGACCTGTTGTCTCGGCGAGGTCCACTATCGCCGCGTGATCCACCGCGACCGTTTCTACTCTCAGCCTGTGTGCGAGCCGAAAGGCGGCGCGCAGGGCGTCCCGCTGGCCTGGCTGACGCCGGATCTTCGTCAGGCAGACATTGGCCAGTTCGAAGTCCATGAGTGAGGGTGCAGCCAATCGTGCGCCCTCAAGCCGACCGGCGATCGCCTCCGCCTCGGGCTCGGCGAACACCAAGGCGGCGAGCGCGGAAGCGTCCACAACCTTAACGACTGTCACGGTCAGCCCGGATGATGGCGGCCGAGTCGGCCCGTGTGTTCACGCCGAGCCGGCGCACCTCAGCAACCAACTCAGCGGGGCTCAGCTCCTGTTCGGAGCGGGCCGCCGCCTCGATGATGGCAAGCAACTCGCCCTGGAGCGATCGATGGCTCCGCTTGGCCCGCTCTCGAAGGCGCCGAACGACATCGTCGGGGGCGTTCTTGATCGAAAGATTGATTGGCATTGGTTCCGAACCTGCTCCGATTCAGATCTCTCATAGCATGCATGCGCCGTCTCTGCATCTCGGGCGGGCGCCTCCAGCGCTGGGTCCACAGAGGATGATGCGGCGGGATGACCGCCCCGCGGCTTCCTGAAAACGCGCGGTCTTGCATCACCCCGCCAACAGCCTTTGCGCCGACGAAACGGCGAACCAGAGCATCAGCACCCCGGTCGCAAGATCGACCAGGATCGTCCACCAGCGCTTGGCCGGGCCTTCGAGGGTGCGGTGGAGGAGCGCATTGGACGAGGCCCAGATAACGCCCCAGGCCAGGGCGCCCGCGATCACTGCGGCGGCCATGATGAGGAGCGAGCCGGCCCGCGCTCCCGCCAGCTCCGGCCGGCCCATCGCGGCGAGCCAGAAGGCGACGTTCCAGGGGCTCGTCAGCGCCATCGCCGCGCCGAGGCCGAAGCCGCCGCGGGCGGATGCGAGCTGCGCCTTCGGCTCCGGCGTCGCCTCGGGCGCAGCGTCGCGCGCAAACGCCCGCCAGGCGCCGCGCAGAAAGAGGAAGGCCAGCGCCAGGAGGAGCGCGATGCTGACGACGCCCATGACCGTGCGCGCGAGCGGCGCCGCAAACAGCAAGCCGACGCCGAGCGCGACCGCGACCGCCCATAGCGCGTCCGCGCTGGACGCGCCGGCGAGAACCGCGACGCCCGCCCGGAAGTCGCCCGCCGCGCAACGTCTCGCAATCTCCGCATTGATCGGGCCGGGCGGCCAGGCGACCGACCAGCCGAGAACAAAGCCGGTCGCCAGAAGAGCGGGCAGGGAAGCGGTCATGAGACTGCTTCACGAAGCGGGCCGGGCCTGTCAACCGGCGGCGCCGCGAAAATCGGGGAGCGGCGGGGCGCCCGGTTTCGGAAGGACGAGACGGCTGGTCAAAGCCACCATCGTTCATGCATGATCGGCGCGGGCCGGAAGAGCGCAATGACCAAGACACCCCGATCCGATAACGCCGCAACGCGGCGGCTCGAGCTCGATCCCGAGCGCGTCATGCGCGCGCGCCCGCATTACGCCATCGTCGACATCGGATCGAACTCGGTTCGGCTCCTGGTCTATGACCAGCTCAGCCGTGCGCCGATGCCGCGCTTCAACGAAAAGTCGCTTCTCCGGCTCGGCGAGGGGCTGGCTCAGACGGGCGCCATCGCGCCCGAGGGCTTCCGGCGAACCGTCGAGGCGGTGCGCCGGTTCCGCGCCATCGCCGACGCGATGGGCGTCGAAAGGATCGACGCGACCGCGACCGAGGCGATGCGCCGCGCCTCCAACGGGCCGGCGCTTGCGGCGGCGATCGCCGCCGAGAGCGGGCTCGAGGTTCGCATCCTCACGGGGGAAGAAGAGGCGGGTTACGCGGCGCTTGGCGTGATCTCGGGATTTTTCCGCCCCGTCGGGCTGGTCGGCGACATGGGCGGCGGCAGCCTCGAGGTCGCGGAGGCGGTGGACGACCATGTCGGAGACCATTGGGTCAGCCTGCCGCTCGGCGCGCTGCCGGTCGAGGCGCTGCTTGCCGAGGGTTACGCCTTCGCCAGACGCCGCATCGACGACATCCTGCGCGACGGCCTCAAGTCCGCGCCGAGCCGGGCGGTCTTCTATCCGGTCGGCGGCGGCTGGCGATCGCTGGCCAAGGCCCACATCGAGTCGGTCGGCGCGCCGGTCAAGGCCGTTCACGGCTATACGCTCGCCGCGTCAGTCGTGCGCGAGTTCGCCAAGTCTCTCACGCGGGAATCGCCGGCCAGGCTCGCCGCGCTGCCGGGCGTCGCGGCGCGGCGGGCGCGCACGCTTCCGGCGGCGGCGCTGGTCATGGACCGGCTGCTCAAACGCCTCGCGCCGGAGCGCGTCGTCTTCTCCGCCCTGGGCCTGCGCGAGGGCCTTCTCTATTCGCAGCTGACCAAGGCGGAGCAATATCTCGATCCGCTGGTCGAAGGCGCGCAGCTGATCGGCCTTCCGCTGGCGCGGGTGCCCGATTTCGCCCCGGCGCTGGCCTCATGGACGGCCGGGCTCTTTCCCGGCGAGACGCCGGCCGAAGCGCGCCTGAGGGTGGCGGTTTGCGCGCTCTCGGATATCGCCTGGAGAGACGCGCCCGATCTGCGGGCGGAGGAGAGCTTTCGCCGCCTGCTCGAATTCCCCTTCATCGGGATCGATCACGTGGAGAGGGTCTTCGTCGCCGCCGCGATCCACGCCCGCTATGCGGGCCGCGTCGATGCGTCGTGGCTCGAGCCGGCGATCGGCCTTCTCTCCACCGCGGCCAGGCGGCGAGCCTTCATCCTCGGGCGGGCGATCCTGCTCGCCTACCGGTTTTCCGGCGGCGTGCCCGCCCTGCTCGCGAGCGCGCGCCTTCGCCTCGACGCCGCCAGCGTCCGGCTCGAAGTCGGGTCGGCCGCGCGCGCGCCCGACAGCGAAGTGGTCCTCGACCGCCTTCGCCTGCTCGCCAGCGCCATCGGCGTCAAGCGCAGCGAAATCGTGGTGACGGACGGCCCCGCGCAAGCGCCGGGCCGCCGTTCGGCTGGAACTGGAGACGCATCGCCATGACCGGAAGCCCGCCGCCGATCGAGATCGGCTTCCTCGTCTTTCCGAACGTGCAGCAGCTCGACCTGACCGGGCCCTACGAGGCGTTCGCCTCCTGGCCCGGGGCGCGGGTCCGTCTCGTGTGGAAGACCCTCGATCCGGTCCTTTCCTCGACAAGGCTGGCGCTGATCCCCGACATCGCCTTCGAAGCCTGCCCGCAACTCGACGTGCTCTGCATTCCCGGCGGCGCCGGGATCAATGCGCTGATGACCGACGAGGAGACGCTCCGCTTCGTCCGCCGCCAGGCCGAGGGCGCGCGTTTCGTCACCTCGGTCTGCACCGGAGCGCTGGTGCTGGGCGCCGCGGGCCTCCTGAAGGAGAAGCGCGCGACGACCCATTGGGCCTCGCACCATCTCCTCGAGACGCTCGGCGCCATTCCGGTTCATGAGCGCGTCGTCGGCGACGGCAATCTGATGACCGGCGGAGGAGTGACCGCGGGCATCGATTTCGCCCTGACGCTGATTGCGGAACTGGCGGGCCGCGAGGTCGCCGAGGCCATTCAGCTCAATCTCGAATACGCCCCCGCGCCGCCGTTTGCCGGCGGACACCCGTCGACCGCGCCGGCGGCCGTGGTGGACAGGGTCCGCTCGCGGCTGGCGCCGATCGTCAAGGAGCGCGAGCGGCTCGTCGCCGAGGCGGCGAAGGCTTTAGCGCCGCGCCCTTGACGACGCCGGGACTTGCGCATTTCGCCCCGCCGGATCGCCCCGCCGGTTGACAAGCCGAACGGGCGCCCCCGACACTGCCCGCTGATTGAGCCGTTCCCCGCCGGGAGCGGCCCGCGGATGAGCCATGCTCGATATCGTCCTCGTCCTGGCCGTGTTCGGGGCGCTCCTGGTCGTCGTGGCGCTGAGCCAGCCGCTCGCGGAACGGCTGAAGCTCGCGCCGGTCGTGCTCCTCGCCGTGATCGGCGCGGCGATGGGCGCGGTCTCCGGCTTCCTGTTGCATGGGCCCCTGTCGAGCCATTTCGGCGAGTTCGTCAGGCTGTTCGCCGATCTGCCGCTGGGCTCCGAGACCTTCATCTACGTCTTCCTGCCGCTCTTGGTGTTCGAGGCGGCCTTCACCAGCGACGTGCGGCGCATCCTCGAGGACGCCGCCCCGATCCTCATGCTTGCGGTGATCGCGACGCTGGTCACCGCCGCGATCGTCGGGCTTGCGCTCTGGCCGTTCGCGGGCGTGCCGCTGACCGTCTGCCTCCTGCTCGGCGCGGTCGTCTCGACCACCGACCCCGCCGCGGTCATCGCGGTTTTCCGCGACGTCGGGGCGCCGGCGCGCCTGACGCGGCTGGTCGCGGGCGAAGCGCTGCTCAACGATGCGGCGGCGATCGTGCTCTATACGGTGCTGCTCGGGATCATCCTCTCGGGCCGCACGCCCGCGCTCGGCGAGGGCGCGATCGAATTCGTCCGCGCTTTCGTCGGCGGCGCGGTGCTGGGCGCGCTGGCTGGCCGGGCGCTTCTCTCGGTCATTCCCTGGACGGGCGACGACCGGCTGGCCGAGGGAACGCTGACGGTCGCGCTCGCCTATCTCGTCTTCATCGCGGCGCAGCGGCTGTTCGATGTCTCGGGGGTGGTGGCGGTGCTCGCGGCCGGCCTGACGATCAGCGCCTTCGGTCGGACCCGGATCGCGCCTTACAACTGGTCGTTCCTCACCGATCTCTGGGAGCAGATCGCCTTCTGGGCCCATTCGCTCGTCTTTCTCCTGGCCTCGATCCTGGTGCCGAAGCTGCTGTTCGACATGGACTGGCGCGAGCTCGAACTGATTGCGATCCTGATCGCCGCGGCCTTCGCCGCGCGGCTTGCGGTGCTCTTCCTCCTCGTGCCACTCCTGAGCCTCACGCGGCTCACCCAGCCGGTCAGCACCGTCTACAAGCTCGCCATCGCCTGGGGCGGCTTGAGGGGGGCGCTCACCCTGGTCCTGGCGCTCTCCGTGACCGAAAATCCCCTGCTGCCGGGCGAGACCCGCCACTTCGTCGCGGTGCTGGCGACCGGCCTCGTCCTCTTCACCCTTCTGGTCAACGGCACGACCTTGCGGCCTCTCATCCGCCTGCTCGGGCTCGACCGCCTGTCGCCGATCGACCGCCTTTTGCGGGACCGGGTGCTGGAGCTCTCCTATGCCGAGACCAGCGAGATGATGGTCAAGACCGCCGAGGCGCACGATCTGCATCCGAGGGCCCTGGCGAGCGCGCTCGCGCCCTATCAGGCTTGGACGAAAGCCGCCGGCGCCCGCGACGCCGCCGAGGAGACGGGGCTCACCGAGCACGAGCGGCTGACGGTCGCGCTCGATCGCGCTCGGAAACCAGGAGCGCATGCTGGTCCTCGAGACGCTGTCGCGCCGGGCGGCGTCTCCTGCCGCGCTGCAGATGCTGATGCGCAACGCCGACGCCCTCGTCGAGGGCGCAAGAAGCGGCGGGCGGCTCGGCTACAAGCGCGCCGCGGAGGCCGCGCTCGCCTTCCCCCTGGCGTTCCGGGCCGCCTATTTCGTCTATCGCCGCTTCGGCGTCCGCCGCTTTCTCGCCGACCGGCTCGGCGACCGTTTCGAGACGCTGCTGGTGACGCGTCTGCTCATCCAGGAACTTGCCCGCGGCGGCGCCCAGCGCTCGCGCTCGATCTTCGGCGATCGCATCGGCAAGCTCATCGACGCGATGCTCGAGGCCCGCCTCGAGCGGACGAAGTCGGCGCTCGACGCCTTCCGCCGCCAATACCAGGACTATGCGGCCGCGCTCGAAGCGAGATTCCTGCGCCAGTCGGCGCTACGCCGCGAGCGCGGGGGCTACGAGTCGCTGTACGAAGGGGGACTGATCCCCGCGGAGGTCTACCGCGACCTCACCAACAGCGTCGAGCGCGCGCAGAGCGCCGAAGCGCCGCCGCGCTTCGACATCGGCCTCGACACCGGCCAGCTCGTCGCGCGCCTCGACCTGTTCGCCGGCCTCGACGCGGGACACCTCGAACGCGTGCAGAAGCTCTTGCGGGCTCGCTTCTGCGTGCCGAACGAGCTCATCGTGCGCAAGGGCGAGCCCGGGGACGCCGTGTTCTTCATCGCCTCGGGCGCGGCCGAGGTCGTGATGCCGGACCGCCGCATCCCGCTCGGCAGCGGCGACGTCTTCGGCGAGATGGCGCTCCTCAGCGGCGCCCCGCGCCAGGCCGACGTGAGAGCCATGACCTATTGCCGGCTCCTGGTTCTGCGCAAGGCCGATTTCGACCGCTTCATGCGCGACAACCGCGACGTGCGCCTCAAGATCCACGAGATCGCCCAGACGCGGACGTCGGCGAACCGGTCCGGCGCGGCGGC